>JBJETB010000022.1:0-74521 GCA_051883095.1 Anaerovoracaceae bacterium | reverse complement strand
GCCATCGCCCGGGCGATAGTTCTGGACCCCAGGATTCTGCTCCTGGATGAAATCACCGCGAACCTGGATTCTCAGACAGAAGAAATGGTCTTATCTGCCCTCCGGGCAGCTTCACAAAACAGAACGGTGATTTCCGTTTCTCATAGGTTGTATAACGGAGAGCAAAATCAGTATATGCGATTGATAACATTGTAAATAATCATTATAGCAAGACGCTATGGCCAATACCTAACACTCGTTATGCAGCAAGTATTTTCAAGGAGATGATGCAATCTTATGCCGATACAAGGGTTCTAGCGTTTTCAGTTGTTCCCACTCGATAATGCCCACAGCGACCGACCGGGCCGCTTGAAAAGATCAGATTCTATAATTCTCTATAGAACTTATCCACCACTTCGAGAAGGTCTTCCGTCAGAAAAGATTTCGCTGTTCCACCTATATCATCCGGAATACCGTAATACGCTTCGGCAATTGAGCCTGCAATTGCACACAAAGTATCCGTATCTCCACCTATGGATACTCCTGTCCTGATTACATCCTCAAAGCTTTCTCCGTCCAGGAAAGCCACTATAGCCTGGGGCACTGTATCCATGCAGGTTTCGTTGAAATAATATGTCGGTCTGATTTCATCACAGGTAAAGTTAAGGTCGTAGCCGAATTCCTTTTCGATATATTCCCTTATCTCCTGTTTCGATGCCCCGTTTCTTGCCAGGAAAATCGCTGCCGCAGCGGCTTCCGCGCCTTTAATGCCTTCTATGTGGTTATGGGTTACATCGGAAGTCAGTCTGGCCATATATCTGGTTGTAAACATATCGTCATAAAGCCATCCCGCTGCGGCCACTCTCATTGCGGAGCCGTTGCCATAGCTGTTATAAGGTGCTGTATTATCCGATGCGAGCCATCCGGCGAAGCGTCCGCCATAGCCTGCGTATGGATACTCTCTTCCCCACTTCTTCATAGATGCTGCCAGCTTGTTTTTGATTACATTTTCCTTATCAACGGGCTTTGTATCAAGAAGTGCTTCTGCCACCGCCACACTCATAACAGTGTCGTCGGTGAAGAAACATCCCTTGTCAAACAGCTCAAAATCCTTGGTCTTTATGTTGTCAAATTCGTAGATGCTTCCTACGATATCTCCTATAATTGCTCCCAGCATAGTTCTGTTCTCCTTTCAGGTTTTTTCTGTTTGCGGTTGCTCTACACTGCTTTTTATACATTTTTGTCCCACGAAACGCTGAAGCCCGCATAAAATAATCAATATAAGACGCAGATATATGGTCTATTATACTAGAACGGCATTTTGCAATCAAATTAGCGCCCATATGTGGAAATATTTTAAATCTATTACTGCAGTCTTGCAAGTCCTGTGTCTCACGGCGAGTTTAATTTCAACGTTTGCAGGTTTGGTGAGACATTTTTGCATAAATCTCAATTAGCTTCGGATACCTACGCCCTTATAATAACATAAGCGACCTGCAAAAAGGTCGCTTTGTAAACGACAAATCAGAAATCATCATCGTCGTCTTCGTCATCATCGTCAAAGATATCGCTGAATTCTCTCCTTCTTTCACTTCTTTCATCGTCCAGAAGGTCTTCCATAAAGTTAAACTCTGCAGCCCTTTCAAAGGAATCCATCTCGCCGTCATGATCAAAATCAAACATATCTCCAAATAATCCGCTCATTTTTATTCCTCCAATGATTGTTCTTTCCTCTTTTGTAAATACATCTTACCATATATCTTGTCCAATAAAGTGTACTGCGGTAGTTAGCAAATATGCTCTCAATCCCAGAAATCTCCGCCACCTCTATCATCGAATAATCCCCACTCCATATCAGCGGGGTCGTACGGGTCATCTATATCGCTGAAAGGCGATAAGTCTCTCGGCATGCCACCGGCTTCCCTGCTGTCGTCCCATGATCCACCGAAATTATCCGAGTCATCATAATCAAAATGCGATACACTTCTTCCAGCGGACGCTTTATCTGCCGTTTTGGTCGGTTTATTTTCTACAGAAGGGTGTGTATCCATAGAACTGATTCCCAGATATATAGCTACACCATATAGAATTAATCCGATGATTATAGCTGCCCCGTCTCCTAATTCATATGCTAAATCATCATAAAAAAACGGGAACCCCAGGGCAATAACTGCACATAATAAAGCTGAAAACATAACGGTCACCTTTCCTTTTTTATCTTTGTTATATAGATATTAACATATACAATGTCCGATAAGACGTGCACTCGTGTTCATCATTTCAAGTACTATACAAAAAGCCGCCTCATAAAGGCAGCTTAATATTTGCGGTTATTCATAGGCGGCGATTATCTTTTTAGCAAGCTCAATCTGCTGAGCAGCTACATGTTCCGGCGCCAAAATCTTAATATCACCGCCGAAGTTCATGAGCCATGTCAGGAAAAGGGGGCTTACCGCCACCTTTACGGTTACATCAAAGCAGTCCTCCCCGGGAACAGGGCGCATAAGCACATCCTGCCCAAAGCGGTCGATAATAGGATCTGCCATCTGATTCCTGCATCTAAGAGTAACGTGTTCGTCCTTTCCGCTGTACATACCAAAGGTCTTCTTTGAGTAAAGGGCCATGTCAAAATTATTAAAATGCTCAGCGCCTTCTCTTCGTTCATCCAGCACCTCCATTTTAAGCATCTTGTCAACCCTGTAATGCTTGATGATCCCCGCTTCTGCATCAAAAGCCACAAGATAGTAGTTTTCGTCGTCCCATGTCAGCGCCCACGGGCTCACTTTATACACCTTTCCATCACGCTTGAGCTGCTTTTCACATTTCTCGTTCCATTTGAAATACTGGAAAGAAATCTGCCTGTCTCCATTTATTGCGCTATGTATATCGTCCACAGTGTAGTAGATACTCTCGTTCATGGTCTTGATGCGGTTTGCAACATGGACATTGCGGGCAAGCTTTTTGGCATCATATATGCTGGCAAGACCTTCAATCTTCCTTATCAGTGCCTCGCTCTTCTTGCGGGTTATGAATTTAGAGCCTTGTACGGCATCCACAAGAAGCTTAAGTTCCGGCAGCTCAAAATCTCTGCTTGCGAGATAATAGTAAGTCTTGCCGCCATAGGTTTCTTTTTCGATGTCCATTCCTATTGTGCTGAGGGCTTCAAAATCATCATAGATGCTTTTTCGCTCCGCCTTTATGCCGCAAAGATCCAGTTCGTGGATGATTTCGGGCATGGTAAGACCGTGCTCATCGTCGGTTTTTTCCTGCATGAGCTTAGCCAGGTATATAAGTTTCAATTTCTGATTTGAGGATTTTGGCATGGTGGGTACTCCTGTGTTAAAGTTGACTTTATCTTTGACTACAGTATACCATCTTTGCAAACCGTCTTCAATGTGAAATGAAATAATTCTATATGAGATCACATATTGTTCCATATTACTTTACACCACATCCGCATAGTAGTATTCCCTTTGCTCCTCAATGCCCTTAAGGAAGTCCAGCTTTTCCAGAACTTTTACAGTGTTAAGGGTGTCGTTGAGGGCATTATGCGCCTCGAAAGGCTTGATTTTAAAATAAAAAATCGCATAGCTTAGGGCGAACCGCCTTCCCTCCATTGTTACCTGGTCGTCAAAGATTTCCTGCGCATCGTACATTTCCGGAAGCCACGACGAATCCACATTGTGAATATACATATTATCCTCAAGCATTTCGTAGTCGCAAGGTCCCCAGGTGACAAAAGCTCCGCCATCGCACCACAGCCTGAATTTTTCTATGGCGTCGCTAAAAGGAATACCTTCCTGCAGGTCATCTGTCTTTATCCCGGTAAGGTCTGAAACCATTTTATTCATCTTTTTATAGTATACCGGCTTGATATCCACGTTGAAGGTGTCAAGAATCTCCAACTTCTCGTTTACCTTTACTGCGCCGATTTGAATTATCTCGCCGCTTAGTCTTATAGGGCTTTTAACCATTCTGCCTCTTGATACCGGCTGATTCCATTCCAGGTCTAATATGATGTACTCCATTTTGTCCTCCCGAGTGTCTTTCTTCTCTTTTCCCCTTTGTTCTTTTATTTTATAGCACTCGCTGTACCATAAAACGGACTACTGTAATTCTTATACGCCCACCAAACAAAAAGAGGTATCGCACTACCGGTTATTTACCGTTAATGCGAATACCTCAATATATCTATAACACTAATTCAAAATATGCCGCCAGATCTTCTTCCTCAACTTCCCCGAAATTGATGGAAAATCTGACTTTTTTGTCTGAGTCAAACTCAATCGTTGTTATTGGCTGCCCATACTCAGTCTTTCCCTTAACAACCGATTTATGACCAAATTTAAAATCTTTAATCGTGCTGCCAATAACACCCTTAAAATACTCGGAAACATCTACTAGTTCAATATTTGGCAGAACGGTATCTGTCCAGAAATCACCCCGGTTGGTAGTAATTAACACACCACCATCATAGACAAAATAGAGAGTTTGGGTGTAACAATTATCCTTCTGAAATCCCGGCAAAACCATTTGGAAAAAAACATGCTGTTCTCCATTGCCTTCTGCCAATACTTTCAGAATCTTTTTACCCACGGCCATTTCATATGAATCGATACCGCTATATGGTTTACCATCCTCAACGGCTTGGTAAATCTGATAAATCGCTTCATAAATATTACCCAAAGAATGATTGTGTTCACAGGTGCTTTGGTAGCTTCCTTCACTGGCAATAGCGCTCCAAGGGGTTTCATAGATATCGGTTGATGTGAGTGAAATGGTACGATTCTTTGCACCGGCATCCAATAGAATCTTTGTAGCATCAATCATATACCTATCGAAGGTAGACAATGTTAATGCATAGAGACATTGTGCTCCATAACGCCCGTCGTTCTTCGTTACATCAAACCCGTGGGCGAGGAAGAAACGAATTATTTCACACATCGATGGGCCAAGGAAAGGATTCAGATTATGGTTTGTTTCACAATCATCGCTTAAGATGTTTTCATGTGCTGACATCCAGTAAGCCCATAAAATTTCAGAAAGAATATTCTCTTCATCATCATTTCCTTCAGCGTTAAGATCTACTCCCTGCTTTATCAATTCTTCGGCAGCTGCAAAATCCGGTGCTCCTTTGGAAAACAGTTCAATCATCTTTTCTCCGAGAACACCGTATTCATAATCGTAGTCCATAATAACCTCCTGCTTATATTATAATACAAAACTCCCCCTATCCTTTCCATCAACAGCGAATGCAAAAAGTGTCCCCTTGTGTACAGCTGTAAAATATCCGGTGCGCGAGTATTCTTCGGCATACTGTTTTTCTATGATTTCCAGGGTTTCGCGCAGCTGTAGCATGGCGGCGAATTGATGTTTACAGCTGCCGCTGCAGAAGCAGGAACAAGTAAGTCCGCTGATCTTGCCATTGGTATATTGGAATTCTACCTCGTACGCTTTGCTACCTTCCACTATGGCGTATCCATGAGTACCGTCGATGCATATGTATCTGACTTTGTTTTCCATGTAATATTTGTGACCTCGTTCTGCTGCGGTATTGCTCACATTCATTTCATTGAGATTTTCCAGAGGAAAAGCCGTATCATCGCTTCCGCTTACGAATTCTTCATCTGATGGCGCTTTGAACCAGGTTATTATTTGGGCCGTCGGCAGCGCATTGCGGTCGAATGAAACGAAGTGACTTCCTGCCATAAAAAACTGTCCTTTGACATTGGTGTCCACCAGAGCGATTACACGTTTATAATCAGAAACTTTGATTTTAAAATTATAGCTCACCTCAGTAACACGGCCCAGCATTCCTTCAAGTTTGCCGTCTACATATACCAGGTCTCCGCACTTCAAATCAAATTGATCGTTATAGTAAGCTAGCTTCATATTGCGTTCTGCAAAATACACCTGCACCACGGACCTTCTTGGAATTAACTGTTCCATCGGCGTGATGCACTCGGCTTC
The DNA here is from genome assembly GCA_051883095.1 of Anaerovoracaceae bacterium. Lineage (GTDB taxonomy): Bacteria > Bacillota > Clostridia > Peptostreptococcales > Anaerovoracaceae > SUG1106. The sequence continues at coordinate 68,572 of JBJETB010000022.1, read as the reverse complement.
TGCAGATTTGTTATCAAATGGTTCCGTATTAAATCCTATTCTCGATGTCATGTATAATCATCCTTTCTTTCAAGTTCTTTTTCCTTTTAAGCAATGTACTATTTATGCTACATGCCTGTCGGAGTGATTTATAATCTGCATATGTGCCCCGATAAACGAAATCTGTTCGTATTCTTCTTCTGAATTGTTCTTTTCATATTCCGTATCCATCTGATCTATAAATGCCTCAAGATTAATACCATACTTATCGCTCAGATCATTCCTTGCATATTCTATAGCTCTTTTCACTTCAGATATTGTGCCGAGATGTTCAGGTAGTGCGTATCGTATGTCGTCAGGCACTGTAATATGGCTCTCATAACATGCATTTTTACTTCTCAGTTCATCAAGCCTCGACTCAAGATCATCCATCCTCCAGAATAATTCCCTTTCCGGAGAAGTATAACTGTAATCACTGTCCTCATCCAGAAATGCAGCCGCCAAATTTGTATAGTATCCCATAACAGTACCTCCGTTTCATCTTTTTTCTTATTGTACGCTATGCGATGTACCATAAACAGGACATCAAATGGATGGTTTCCAATAAAAAACTGCACAAAACATCTGTATATGACAAAAGCTTGTCTTGCAAATGTTTTATGCAGCTGAGTCTGCTCATTACCGATTAATCATCCAGACATCCCGTGTGCAGCAGATAATTATTCATGAGGCTTTTCCTTCGTGGCAGCTTTATTTTCGCATCAAAATCCTTATCAAAATCTCTTACGATTGCCAGCTCCAGGTTCTGGTACTTTTCTTTTTCCGCCTTTAAAGGGTCTCTGTCGTTTGTCTTGAGACCTATCCTCTTTGTACAGGCGATGATGCCTTCAGGTCTGTCGCAATGAACCAACACATGATTACCTTCTTTATATTTTTTTCTTATAAGCGGGCTTAACCGGCTCTGTGATCTGAGCACACCATCTACAAGTGTGTATTTAAGCAGGAATGAAAGGTAAAATTCTTTGTTTTCAGGGGAAAGGCAAATATCAACGCCGTTTCTCTGATCATCTGTTTTATGGTGAAAGTATAGTACGTTCTCTTCCTTCTGTCTGCTGTTGCGATGAACAAAAGGATCTTTAAAACCATTGCTGTCATCATAATAATACGCTTCAATCCATATGGGCTCTACGATTACGTCCTCGACCTTTATCACGTACTCTGTCAGGAGTATTCTACCGATTTCCTGAAGCAATGCAACCTTGTCCTCGCAGCCGGAAAGTTCTATTATTCGGTTGAATAATTTTTTCGGTTCGTTCATTTTGCATTTATCCTTTCCATATACCAGGCATCTGCAATCATTTCATTGACCAACTCACTAAAAGTGAACCTCGTTTTACCTCTTTCCAGCTTTGTCAGAATGGCCTTGAACCAGAAGAATTTATAGCAGTTGGATGTGTTATCAAAAAGCAGATGCCGGTGCGCTGTGCGTTTTTTAGCATATCTGCACCCTAAATTTAATCTTAACCACTTTTTTCACCACCCTATTTACACCTACATTAATTCCTTCCACAACATTTCTTATACTTTTTCCCAGAACCACAAGGGCAAGGGTCGTTTGGATAAATCTTCTTTCCTATCCTTATCACATTGCCACCCGGGCCCTTTGTGTACATTGCCGTAGCAGCTGTATCATCATTTTCTTCCAAATCAACGGTCATTCTCTTGCTCGCCAATTCGTTAGGGTTATGACCTCTGTTTTCTATCATACGCGTATTATTATGGGCATCCACAAGTAAACCCACAAGTTCTTTTGTCTGTTTTTCATTTTCAAATATTACATTTGCCTCTGACATTTTGTCAAGAATATCGCCGATTGATTCTCCTTCATAACTGTTTGCCCATGTCTGAAGGCACCAGGAAACAGCATGGTCATACGGCATATCCATTTTTTTCATAAGAAATGTTTTTAATTTTTTATATGCCGGCGAGCTTGCTTCATATCCTATTCTGCACATTTCTTCAATCTGCTGTACTGATGGAATGTAGAATTCTTTATCCATCTGCTGTTTCAACAAAGGAAATAGCTCTTCGTCCATCAGTATTGGAATATGGATAAACAGTCCTCTGGAAGAGTAGAGCGGGTCATCCTTTGAAATATTTTGCAGGCCCAATTTGTCCATTGGAAAAATGCAGGATTCCACCATATCCACCGGCATCTCCCGCAGCATATCCATCATTGCATCTATGCTGCCCTTAACCTTTAATTTGTACATCTCATATATAATTTCTACAGGTGCTGCTCCATAATATTCTATAAAGAACTGCACGCATTTCATCATCCAACCTTTTTTGTTTTGTTCTGTCCTAAATGCCTCATCATCCATATTGCCAAAAATCCCGGCAATCTCTTCATATACACAGAATCTGTCCGTCGGCTCCTCAAAACCTCCGAGCCAATATCTGCATAACTGCATCCCGTCCATTATCTCATTTATTGAAATATCCTGGGGCATCCGGCACGCTTTGCGAAAGAGCGTCATTTGCTCATTTGTCAAACAAGTTAATCTGTCTCGAAGCATTTCCTCTGTGCAAAAACATTCAATGATTCTATCTATCAGTGCGGCCTTTCGCAGCCCGGAACATTTTGTTAATTCAAAGCTTCTTGCCTGTTCTAAAAGCTGTTCTCTTGTATATTATTCCAAATGCTCTCTTAATAACATGTCGTTTCCTCCACTGCAATTATAAAGTTCCTTTTCCTTTTGTAGTATTATACCATTTATTCTTTGCTCCCACAATGCAAAACTATTGACTCTGTACTTCTTTAGAAGTATAATATGTTCATAGTAACTCTAAAGAAGTATAGAGGTGACGAAAATGAGCAAACTAATCCTATATCACGGTTCCTCCGAAATTATTCAAACACCCGTGTTTGAAAAAGGTAAATCATATAACGACTATGGAAAGGGCTTTTATTGCACAGAGCACTTGGAGCTTGCAAAAGAATGGGCCTGTACCGAAAACACAGACGGCTACGTTAATCAATACGAAATTGATACAGGCGGGCTTTCCGTGCTGAATCTTTACTCTGACGGATATACAATCCTTCATTGGCTGGCACTCCTTATGAAATACCGCCAGTTTCGTATCTCAACTCCTGTTATTAAGCGCGGTTCGGATTGGCTGAAAGAACATTTCCTCATTGATCTGACACCCTATGATGCGGTTGTTGGCTGCCGTGCGGACGATTCCTACTTCTCCTTTGCAAGAGCGTTCGTGAATAACGAAATTTCACTCACGCAGCTTTCTTATGCTATGCGGCTGGGTGAGCTCGGTGAGCAGTTTGTTTTGAAAAGCCCTGTTGCTTTTGAAAAGATTCAATTTGTTTCTTATGAGGTTGCTGATAATACCGAGTATTATGCAAAAAGAAAAGTACGTGATGACGAAGCAAGAGCTGCTTTTCGTGCCGAGCTTGAAAGAGATGATTTAGACGGTCTGTATATGAGAGATATTATCCGTGAGGAGGTGCAAGCAGATGATCCACGCTTACGATAATCAATATCTAGATGATGCTATGAAATGCCTGGGGGAAGCCACGGACTACGCCGCTAACAGCTGTCAGATGGATATGGATAGTTTTCTTGTGCTGTTCATAGGCACAGGCTATGCACAGCAATTCGCGGCAGGCGTTCCAAGAGTTGTATCGGGTTTGTCCGGTACAGAGCTTGTGATGGATGTACTCACAAAGTCCGGAACATACTTGGACTTTCCTGCGGCACAGATTGACTATGACTACTCCCCGCAGTATTGGTGCGGCTGGATTCTTGCCTACTATCAATGGTACACAGGCCGGAGTTTTAAAGAGATTCAGAAGTATATCACCATGCAGGAGATTGAAAAGCTCTATCCTGCCCTGCATGAAGCATCCGAAAAGAAGTTTGTAGATACCGTCAATCGCATGATACGCAAAAATAACCCGCCGACCCGCCTGCAGGCACAGCGTAAGATCAGCGGATATTCACAGAGAGAACTTGCCATAAAGGTTGGCGTAAATCTGCGTACTTTGCAGCAGTATGAAATTCGTGCCAAGGACATTAACAAAGCCGCAGGTGCTACGCTCCTTGCTTTGTCAAAAGTCCTCGGCTGCCGTGTGGAAGATCTGCTGGAGTATGATAATGGCGAGATTAAAGACGCGGTAGATGAATGAAATGTGAGTGTCAAGGACTCCTCCGTAAAGCCGAAGGAGCCATTGACATTTTTCAACATATTATCCACCTGATTGTGAGGTCTACTTGCATTTTAGCAGAAGCTTGTTCCACTGTTCATCCACATAGCTTTGTGCTTCCTCAATCATCCATTCATTTCCTTCCTTGAACATGTGCTTGAATCTGTTTTGTTTTCTGAGAAATTCTTCAACCGGAAGTTTTTTCTTCGGCTCATATGTCAAGTGCCACTGTCCTTCTACAATTTCGTACATAGGCCATACACATGTATCAACGGCCAGTTTACAGATTTCAGCTATCTCTGATGTTTCGTATCCCCATCCCCTCGGGCAAGGAGAAAGTATGTTAAGGAAGCAAGGTCCCTCTGTATAAATGGCCTTATGAGCCTTTTCATGCAAATCTTTAAAGTTTCCGATAAATGTTGTTTGTGCTGCATACGGTATATTATGTGCCGCAATTATTTCAGTAAGATTCTTCTTGTTCTGCTCCTTTCCGGATGTTAACCTGCCCACCGGTGAAGTTGTTGCATCTGCAAATCTGGGAGTTGAAGAAGATCTCTGAACACCTGTGTTCATGTATGCTTCGTTGTCATAGCATACATATACCATGTCATGCCCTCTTTCCATTGCTCCAGAAAGAGACTGAAGTCCGATATCGTAAGTCCCTCCGTCTCCGCCAAAAGTTATAAACTTGAAATTATCTTTTATTTTGCCTTTCTTCTTAAGGACGTTGTATGCCGCCTCTACACCTGAACACGTTGCAGCGCTGTTTTCAAAGGCACTGTGAATATAGCTGTCGTAGTATGCTGTATTAGGATACATGAACGTGGAAACCTCAAGACAGCTTGTCGCATTAATGATAACCGCTTTATCTTCAGGATTTAACGCTCTCAGCACACCTCTTACGGCAATGCCCGCACCACAACCGGCACAAAGTCTGTGACCGGCAGCCAGTCTCTCCGGTTTTTCCAATTCCTTTTTTAAATCATATGCCATAGTTTTCTCACCTCATCTAAATCAAAGCTTACTCGTCGTATTTCTTGTGGTCAAATCCATGTTCACCATATCTGCTGTCTCTTACACCAACGTATCTGTAGATATCGCCCGGCTTATTAGTATCATAGATAATAAACAGATCGTTGTAAATTTCGTAGAAATCCTCAACTGTAATATCTCTGCCCCCGAGTCCGTAGATATAGTTTATCGCATATGGTCTGTTTGGAAGATCATAAAGTGAATTCCTGGCTTCACTGAAAAGCGGTCCGCCGCTGTTTGAGAAGCATTCAGCCTTGTCCATGATTGCCACTGCCTTGACCTTGCACATTGCTTCTGCAAGAGGCTGTCTCGGGAAAGGTCTGAAAACTCTGAGTTTAATCAGTCCGACCTTCTTGCCTTCCATTCTCAGTCTGTCTACAGCTTCTTTGCCCGTTCCCGCACTGGAACCGATAATTACAATAGCTACTTCTGCATCATCCATCATATATTCTTCAAAGAATCCGTATTTTCTTCCTGTCAGTGCTTCGAATCTTTCAGCAACATCCATAATAACAGGCATTGAATCCTTCATTGCCTGAGCCTGCGCTCTCTTTACTTCCATATAATATGGAGAGGTTCCATAAGGGCCTACTGCCAGAGGGTTTTCATGCTTCAAAAGATAGTTTTCCGGCCTGAATTCTCCGACAAAGTTTTTTACCTCTTCATCTTCAAGCAATTCAATATTTGATACACCATGGCTTGTAATGAATCCATCCTGACATATCATAATAGGCAATCTTATTTCTTCAGAAATCGGCATTGCCTGAATAAAGTTGTCATATACTTCCTGATTTGACTCCGCATAAATCTGAATCCAGCCGGAATCTCTTGCACCCATGGTATCTGAGTGGTCGTTATTTATATTGATAGGACCTGTTAAAGCTCTATTTACTACAGCCATGGTAATTGGCAATCTCGATGATGCTGCAACATACAAAAGTTCCCACATATATGCAAGCCCTGCTGAAGAAGTTGCAGTTACAGCTCTTGCGCCGGCAGCTGATGCACCAATGCACACAGACATTGCACTGTGTTCCGATTCTACAGCAACAAACTCTGTATCGACCTTTCCGTCAGCGATAAATTTTGAAAAATACTGAGGAATTTCTGTAGAAGGCGTAATTGGGAATGCACCCATTACATCCGGATTTATCTGTCTCATAGCCTCTGCTACGGCTTCATTTCCTGACATTCTATCTCTTCTTGACATTACTTATCCTCCTTTACCATTTCTATAGCCTTGAAAGGACAAACTTTTGCACATATGCCGCAGCCCTTGCAGTGAACCAGGTCGAAATCACGTCTCTTGTGATTTTTTACCGGGATGGAACTGTCAGGACAATATAAAACGCATAGCATGCATTGCTTGCAGTCATCTTCCTTAAATACAGGTGTCATTACTCTCCAGTCACCTGTTTCAACAAGCAGTGAAGTTGCGGGCTCATAAATCTCTGCCCCTGTAGTTATCTCCTGCCATGTTATTTTTTCATTTAAATCTTTGGCCTTAGTAATCATTCTCCTACCTCAACTTCCTCCATAGCTTTAACTACAGCCTTCATATTTCCTTCAATTACGCTTTCTTTGCCTGCAAATTTGTTCTCAAATGATTCACGCATATTATTCACAAAGTCATTTACGTCTATAACCTTACTTACCTTTACAATAGCACCAAGCATGGGCATATTAGGGAAATTCCTGCCCAGGCATTCAATTGAAATGGTTTCTGCATCAACTGTACAGATGCGCCCCTTATAACCGTTAAGCAGCGGCCTTAAGGCTTCAGGACTTCTCTTGCTGTTGATGATCAGAACTCCGTCCTTTTTAATGCCCTTAGCTACGTCAACAGACTTCAGTAAGGTTTCATCAACAACAACAACATAGTCCGGTGTATATATATTTGAATGTACCTTACAAGGCTTGTCTGTAATTCTGTTATATGCGGTAATAGGTGCCCCCTGTCTTTCCGGACCATATTCAGGGAAACCCTGAACATACTTACCTGCTGTAAAAGCTATATCTGCAAGCATCAGACATGCAGTTTTGGCACCTTGTCCGCCTCTTCCATGCCATCTTATTTCAACTGCTTCATTGATTTTGTTCGACATTGTTCTCTCCTATAGTAAAAATATTATTTGCAACACAAGACGAGCGATATTATATCATTTTTGTTATGGCAAGTCAAATAATCTTTATTTTTTTTGTTTTGAAAAACAATTACATGCTTACAGTAAAACACTTGAATTATATTGATGAATCAATTAAAATGTTGATAAAATGATTTCGCTTAATCAAAAATCAAAAGGAGACCGATATAATGTACGAGTTAGTTCAAGCAGGAAAAAACAGCTTTTATATTGACAGTCCTGCTAAAGTTGGCATTGTACGCATTTCAGAAAATGAAGTGTGCATAATTGACAGCGGCAGCGATAAAGACGGCGGAAAAAAAGTTTTGCATATTCTTGAAGCAAATGGCTGGACACTGAAGGCTATTTTTAATACACATTCTCATGCGGACCATATTGGCGGAAACAGATTTCTCCAGGATCGTACCGGATGCAAAATCTATTCTCCCGGTGGTATGGACTGGGCCATTACCAACGTTCCGATTCTGGAACCTGCATTCCTTTATGGAGGATTTTCACCGACAAATCTGAGGCACAAGTTTATGATGGCGCAGCCAAGTGTTTCTGAGATATTGACACAAGATGTGCTTCCGAAAGGGATGGAAGTTATTGATTTAAAGGGACATGGATTTGACATGGTTGGATTCAGAACGTCTGACGATGTGGTATTTTTAGCTGATTGCGTGAGCAGTCCGGCTACTCTTGAAAAGTATGGCATTACGTTCAACTATGATATTGCTTCACATCTTGAAACTTTAGAAAAAGTAAAGACAATGAAAGCCAGAATTTTTGTAGGGTCCCATGTTGAAGCAACAGAGGATATTACGGCACTGGCTCAATATAATATTGACAAAACTTTAGAAGTAGGTGAAAAAATCATTGAAATCTGCAAAGAACCTCAAACATTTGAAGAGGTGCTGCAGAAATTATTTCTGGCATACAACATGAAGATGAATTTTGACCAATATGTGCTCATAGGCAGCACTGTCCGTTCATACATAGCATGGCTTAAGAATAATGGACGTCTTGACGTGGATTTTGTAGATTGTAAAATGCTCTGGAAAAGCGTTGGATGAATAGTTAGATAGAATATGCAATATGATGTATGAATAAATCAAACCCCCTGGAATTCCAAGGGGTTTCGTATTTGTCGTGATTATTCCCACACGATAATGTGGTTTTGGCTTTGCCTGCAAACGTTGTGACTGGGCTTAACATCTTGTCTCAATATACATGTCAATATCATTAACAATATAACCCGCACCGGTGGTGTGCAAGGCTTCAAAGCATGAATAGATATACTCCCATACATTATATTCGCTGAACAGCTCAGACACTTGTTTGCCGGTCAAGTTTTTAGCCACTTTATACTGTTCAGTGCAGTATATCATAAAATCTCCTTGTCTGCTCATAATCAAGCCTCCTCCGGAAATGTAATTTTTCCTGTCTTCTTTTCCTCGTCAAACATATTGAATAAAGTCAGCGGGCTCAGATGCCACATCTTGGTTTCTTCTTCTTCCAGAAGCGAATACGTCTTAGACTTGTAAAACTCTTTAGCAGCAGTGATTTCGTCATAATGGTAGCTTTCAATAATAAGCTGGATTACTCTTGGAACAATCAGCACCAGCATAGCATCAAATTTTTTCTTTTCCATTACAAGTCTTCCTCCGTTATCGTGCCTGCGAAGTGCAGAAAGCTTAATGCTTTTTCTGAAGTAAGGACTAATTGATTATAAAGCTTTTTCACTTTCAGAGCCCCGAGTGTCTGTTCCTTTGTCAGCACTCCGGCAGCATATAAATTAAATGTAGTATAGACATCATCATTTGCCACAGGTCCGTAAATAAAGTCGTAATCCGCACCGCTATAATTCCCTCTTCTGTTTTCGTACACAAAATCCAGCCATGCTTCATCCGGTGCATCGAATCTTAGCAAAGAACATTGGCTAAAAGCCCTTTCTTCGTCCAACTCGTAGATACTTACTGTTCTAGTGCCTTCTCTTCTGCGCTTTGTCACTTTATCAGCAAAGCCCACCGCCTGCTCCTTATTGGTTGTCGTATAAAATCCATACCCAAAGTCCAAAAATCTGTTCTGCTCAACCAGCTTTGGTTCTGATACAGTCATATTGCTGCCATGATATAAAACCATTTTATCCCCCATCTTAACCAGCTTTTCACCGTTCTTTTGTAGTATTATACCATTTATTCTTTTCTTCCACAATGGAAAACTACTGATGGGCATTATATCATTATTTTTCACAGTAAAACTGATTTTTCATCCATTATTTAAAATAGTAGATACAGGCTTCCCATCCATTACTTTCCTTGCAATCGTTGTCTTCCAACAATGTTCAATCCACCTTATCCTTAGGAATATTTGTTTCTGGTGGCCAGTCCTTTAACGGTGCCGCCTTTGCGAAACTGATTTCATATCCCTCCCTTAGGAATAGTACATTCAGGTGATCTTCGATTACATCAGAATAGATTGTTCCGCATGGATTGCCTAATGGTGAAAGTTTTCCGTCATCCCTGAAACCTCCCGGCACAGCATCACTGCCATCGCGCTCATAAGAAACAAGATCAATCAGATAGAATTCTGATTCAATGTCATTCATTTCCGGATGCTTTTCCACGTAATATTTTGCGAACTCTTCCGGGCTGGTCGTCTCACGTACGAAATATCCGTACTTATTGGATTCTGCATCATCATAGAACGGAGCCTTTGACGGTCCTATGAAATCACAATAATAATACTTCCCGTCTTTCACGAAATAATTGAAAATATGTCCACCTTGACTCTGACACAGGTTTACATATCCCTGAGAATCATAGTCACCTTTAAGGAGCCGATTCATCAGATTGGTGGTGCCGCCGCAAGTTCCGGCATTTTCCTTAAAGGTAAACTCCGCCGATAATGTTTTGCTCCAGTTTATTTCGTTATAATACATACAAGAGTTATATGAATACGCGACCTCGTATTCTTTTGCAATCAAATAGTTTACCGCATCTTGTACCGTGCTGATTGCAGCTGCAGCCTCTTCCAATGTGAGGTCCTGGCTTGCCAGGTCAGCAATTTCCGCTTCAGAATGCTTGATTTCAAAAATGTTATAACCCCCCCGCATTCCGCTGTGTTTCCTCATATGCACCACAGGCATACAGTGTTATTGTAAGCATAAATATAAGAGCTGCCGCTACGAATTTCTTTTTAATATTACGCAAAATCATTTTGTCCCTCATTTTAACCAGCTTTTCAACATTCTTTTATAGCATTATACATTTATTCTTTGCTCTCACAATATTTCACACACAATTTATAAAAACTGTGCGTAAATTTTATTGCAATGTTTTTTCTTTCGTGCTAAAATAAAATTCGAATACATATACGCTTTTTATGTGCGCATATTTTTAATTAAAAGAAGGTGAGTGAGTGAACATCCGAGAGCAAGCAAAAGAAGTTATTATCAATAAAGGCGGTATTGCTAAATCGGCTGATTTTGTGGCTGCCGGAATCAGAGCTGTCGAAGTTGTAAATCTGTGCAATGCCGGTTTTCTTGAACGTGTGCGTCACGGCTATTACGAACTTGCGGAAAAAACTTCAGTTTCCGAGGAACAGCTTCTTGCAACCCTCATTCCGAAAGGAATTATTTGCGTTGAATCAGCACTTTTTCATTACGGATACAGCGATTTTGCTCCACGCAAGTGGTCGATAGCAATCCCCCGCTCCATGTCGAGAACAAAACTGAATGTGGATGTTCTCGCCCTGCAACCTTATTATATTCAGGCAGAACTGTATGATTTGGGTAAAACCACAGATGATTTCGGAGGAGTTATCCTGCCTATATATGACCGGGAGCGTACAATCTGTGATTGCTTCAAATATCGTTCAAGACTTGATAGCGAAATGTTTAATAAGGCTCTTAACGCTTATGCAAATGATACACAGAAAAATCTGAACAACCTTTCCTCGTATGCAAAAAAACTGCGCGTATACAAAAAGGTTACCGAACTGATGGAGGTACTGCTCAATGTTTGATCTGGCTGCATCCGTGCTTGCACGACTTAAAAACAAGGCTGCTGAAAGCGGCAGAAGCTATCAGCTTTGTCTGCAACTATTTTGCCAAGAGGAATTTTTGCGCCGTTTGGAGAAATCCAAGTATGCGGAAAATCTTGTCCTTAAGGGCGGTTTGTTCATATATTCACTTACTGATTTTGATAGTAGAGTAACGGTTGATGTGGATTTTTTGCTTCGTCAAATACCCAACACGCCTGAGCAGTTGAAAACCGTGTTAGAAGAAATCATTTCAGCACCTACCGGCAACGATTTTATTACCTTTGAGATTAAAGATATCGCCCCTATTGCTGTTGCCAAAAAGTACGCGGGAATAGGCGCATCGGTGGTTGCACGCATTAAAAACACCAAAACACCGTTCAGCATCGATTTCGGCGTAGGTGATGTCATCGTTCCGAAGCAGGAAAGGCGAAAAATTCCGACACAGCTTTCCGGTTTTGATTCTCCGACGGTAAATACATATTCTGTTGAAACAACTATTGCAGAGAAAATAGATGCTATTCTCAGTCTGATGGAGTTTTCAAGCCGCATGAAAGACTATTACGATATATATTACCTAGCCAACAAATTTGATTTTGATGGCAAAGTGTTGACCGAAGCGCTTAAGAAGACTTTTGAAAACCGCGGACACGCCTTTACCCTTGAACAGTTTGAACAAGTAATGGGTTTTGGCGATGACGCCGCAATGCAGAAAAAGTGGAAAGCCTTTGTCCGAAAGATAGATACGAAAACGGGTGATTTCAGCACCGTACTTAAAACCATAAAAGCGTTTTTAACAAAACCGTTTGCAGCAGCAGTAGAGGGCAAGATGTTTATGGATAATTGGATTGCTGAAAATAGCAAGTGGATGTGATTGAAACGCAAAATCCCTTGGAATTCCAAGGGGTTTCGTCATTTTCTTTTTTATTCCCACTCTACTTTCGCAACTTTTGCTGCATTCTAGCATGCTGTGAAATCACGGTATCTCGTGACAGAATTATTCAGATTCATTCAGATAATTCTATCTGACATGATTTTTGTACTCAAAGTGTACTCAGAATAAAAGTCAGAGCAAATTTCACTTTTTTACTTTCTTCATAACCTCTTTTATGTCATTTACGAAGAATGCTAGCAGATTCCCTTTTTTTACTTTTTTGAGGCCTAAATCTTTTCTCATCTCATTCATTATTTCTTCCATAAGAAACAAATTATCCATTCCCGAATCTGGCTTTGCTCCATTTTCTCTAAACTCTACCCATTTCTTTACAACATTTGGTGACCCCCAAAGAGTAATCTTTCTTGAAAACCGAAGCAAATCTTCAATCATCATTTCTTCTGTATAACTGCCTTCCTTCTTTGAGTTTTGTTGTACTTTATAAACTATCTCAACAAATTCACCGTATGGCTCTTCTCTCTTTTTTGCTAAGTATTCTTGCCTATTTTTTCTATAGTCATATACTTTTGCAACAATAGAACTAATGATTACACCTATAATTGAAACAGCCCCAGTAATTAGTGCCACAATTACTACTGCATCCATTTTAGATACTTCTTCTCCTAGCTTGGTAAGTAATATGACTATTCCTTGCAGTAAATAACTTAATCCATAATATATCGCAGTGATACCTACTGCTACCATTATACATAATAACATCATCCCTTGGATAATATTTAATTTGGGATGTCGTTCTGAAACATGGGCTGTGATTTCTACATTCTTCTTTTTATCAAGAACTTTCCCTAGGATTGTACACATTATTATCACTAATACGGCTCCAATACATATAAATATCAGATAAAATAATAAATCAGAAATTGGAAACATTACTTTTTCAAGCCACTCATGTAGTAACTTCATATTTTTTCTCCATCTAACCCTATTATAAATAGCCAAAATTTACTTCCAAAAAACGAAAAAGTCGAGATAGCACGGATGCCCCCTCGACTAAAACATGAACTGTTTTTATATTACCCTATTAGTATACGTTTTCTCATACAAAAAATCAACTATTTTTTTGATGAAATTATAGGTACTGCAGATTGCGCTCTCCTTTTTATAGTAATCAGCATGCTTAACCATCCGTCCATGAACTAGATCATAAAGTTCTTTGATAGTCTGCTCCTTCATCCCCATACTTTCTGTTATCTCATCCACCAGGTACAGCATCGTCACAAAATCATAAACTACCTGATTGGACATGTTGCTGCTTCGGCTCTTTTTATCAATACTGCCTATGTTCTTCACAAATGCATCAACCTTGCTGTTATAACGGACTTGTCCGGAGTAAGGTCTTTTTAAAGTATTTATCAGACAGTTGCTGTGCGCAGCAGCATTTCTCAGCTTTCGTACGCCCTGCATCGGATAGTACAAATCATGGCCGGTTCGTGCATTGGGATATTCCATATAAAATCTCTGATATAACATGAGAAAATCCTTCAACGACAATAACTCGATGATATTCCAAATTGCAAATCCATCCGTAAGCAGTTTATTCGAAAGATCCTTGGTATAGGAGTTTTCCTTTTTTCTCTTGATATCATCCAAGATGGATGGATTCTCATCTAAAAACATCTGAACCAGATGATACCCATCATCTTCTGAATTATTAAAATCCCTCAGGAATCTCGTTTTCATTGTATGCTCCAGATCCACGGAAGTCTTCAGTATATAGTGTCTTAAAAGCATATCGATGATTGCCAAATCCTTTAAGTATGCAAACTCAAGATTTACATATTGCCCTGCTTTTTCAGTAGTTCTATACTTATCGTAGTTCTTAGCATACGCTTTTATCTTGAAATAGTAGGTATTGTTTGTAAGATACGAAATCGCTTCTTCTTCAGAAACAATATTAAACTGAACACCCTTTGATTTCATATGTTGAATTTGTTGTTCTACCGTAAGTTTTTCTTTCAATTCAGGCTCCTTCTTTTAAATAGAGGTTAAAAATAATACACACTATCAGGCATTGTTACAGCCATTTCATGCCCAAAATTATTATACCAACTAATCCTCCGCAAAGCAATTCCATCTATAATAAACTTTACCCGAAATTGGCCCATTACATAATAAATCCCTTGGAATTCCAAGGGATTTAGCTTTTTTCAGTTATTACCACTCAATTTTCTTTTTTTCGAACAGGCTCAATGCCAATGATTTCAGGTTACCGTGCAGTTCGTTATTGAACGGTTTCGCCTGTTTGATTTCGTTTTCTAAGCCTCGATGCGTGAAATGTGCGTCAGGTACAATGTACTTTCATTTGAAAATGCAGTTACCTCTTTGGTAATTGAAATTAACGCTTTGATAACCGGATATGGTTGAATTAGTGGATTTCGCCATATCACTGTTAGCAGTGAGTTTATAACTTGAAAACACTCACGGCTACTATCCCATTTCATACATGTTTATATATACTGTGAAATTGTATAGCAATAAGAATAACAATATACAGTTTTCTTATCTACGATAGTTTCCCATTTATTTTTTAGATCTCTGAGCAATTGCTTCCGCAAGAAAACATGCTCAGTAATCATCATTGAGCGACTAATGCTTCACCTTTATAATGACCTTCCAGAAGAAGCAGGGTTATTATATTAATCCAATAAGCCTGCATAAGCCATCTTAAAAGTATCTATTGCTTGAGTGTAGCTAGCAGAAGCTTTACCCACTTTCTGTGGATCATAATCACAAAGAGGAAGAATATCTTTATATCTGCCTACGATTTTCTCCAAATTATCGTTTAAGAATGTCATTGGATCAAGATCGTTTTTCCAATGAATTCTTGCTGTACCATCAGCATTAACAGTTCTGTCAAGAAGAGCCTGAAGACCATAAACAAGTGGAATAATAAATCCATCCGGACTCATTGTCGAAATCTTTCTACCAGTAAATGGTGACTTTAAATTTTTTCTCTTATCATTCAATTTCTTTACCGCAATTATTCTTCCATAACTTCCCCCAGTGGAATTATAGTATTCCGGAAATTTTTCATAAATAGCATCATATAGTTCAGGTAATTGAACCGCAATTTCTAATGCAGAAATTACTTCTGAATTTTTAATTTCCGCACGATAATCTTCTGACTGGTTCAAGGTAACATCAGGTGAACTCATAAACTTTTCATAATGCTTTAAGCAACTTCCTTTCCCACTATAAAGTTTGTTTGCAGCGATTGGCTCAATGCTTTTTCCATCTGCATCATTAATGTTCTCTACAAGGTTGAGCGGTATCCAAGCTAAAGCAACTAGATCTTGTGCTTTAATCTCACCGCCATCATTTGTTTTCCATTCTACACGTGACGCAATTGAACTATTTCTTTTTTTCATTAATGTCTTAAAGTCATCAAAATATCCTTTTTGATTTGCTTTTGCTGAAGTCTGTAATTCTACGTTATTATTCCTTGCCTCACAAATATCAAAAAGCTCATTTCTAAATGTTGCCATACATATTTCATCGCTCATATCTCTTGGGACTAATAACTCCACTGGAATATAGAAATTGAGCTGCTCACTTATTGAGAATGAATCATTATTTCTTACAGTGTCAAGGTATATGCTTACTAGTTCTCTATACTCATTCCATAATTCCTTAAAATCATTCCAAGTTTTCTTACCTTTTGGTAAAGCTAGTCCTTCATTCGTTAAAGCTCTTTCTAATATATACAGTCCTACTGCAAGTGTGTTATGACCTCCGTCTAGAATTCCTTCAATTTCTTCATTCTGAGGAGTAATTTTAATTCGATCCCTTTCTAACTCTTCATAATCCGATGAGGCGAGAAGAATGCCTTTTGTCTTAAATGGCATAAGTGTTGGTGCGGTACGGATAGTCTCTTGAATGGCCTCCGTAACATTTCCCGTTGCCGAAGATCTTGGGTTCGCTTCAAGATTTAAGCTGTCAATAATTGATACTAAAGATTTTGCCTTAACAAGACCTACAATTTTAGTAATTTCTCCAACTGTCTGTTTGTTTGCTTGTTCGAATCTGATAATGATGCTGTTTTCCATTTCTTTTCCTCCTAAAAGTTACAATGGGATTGTCTGGAAAATAAAAAAACCGACATCAAGATAGAGTCGGCTCTGAAATACAAATAATATCTCTCTTCATAATTAAGAATTCCATACTTTCCAGAACCTATCCAGGTACAATAATAAATCACCAGTTATCCAACTGATACTTTTATTTTATACCTAAATTTTGGAAAAGTCAATATCTTATTTTTATCTCTATCTCTCCCACTCTTTTTCCTTACTGTTTCTAGTTCTCATCGGTGCCCTGCTGTAATCAAGTGCCTCATAGAACTTATCAGTTCCGGGAACAGTTTTGTCAACTGCGTTATCTTTAATCAGATCAGATATAAATCTTATCAGTGTTCTGATTGCTCTTGATATTATACGAACTACCATTCCTGCTGCTTCTGGATTCTTCATTGCTTCTTTTATCGGCTCGATTATCTCAACACGTTTAACTTCCTTAAGTATTTCTGTCGGTATTCCACCACTTAATGCAACCCTCACATTCTTGTTCCAAATCAGCCTCTGTTTGTTGTTCTCTTTGATGAACTTCTCATTAGGATTGTTTTTGCCAATCTTTTTCAGATGAAGATATGGCCCATCTTTATCAAAGATTTTCATTTTGTAACCAGCATCCTTCATGTTTTCATTCATCTTTCCAACATAGAATTCCTTCACTTCGTCAGAGAAGGCTTTAGATTTGAAGAAAGCATTCTTCTTTTCAAAGAAGTTTTCTTCATATGGTTCACCCTTTTTTATTATCTTGCATCCTGGTTTAAGCTCACCACCGGAGGTAGAAATCTCTTTCTTTGTACGTACATGCTTACCATTTTCATCGTAGAACATGTTGCGTGCTGCAATCTTTCTTACCGGTTTATCCAACAGTTTTCTTTCTGAAAATATCAGATGAATGTGGTAGTTAGTCTTTCGTTTGTTATGATGAAGTGCTGCAATACACTCTACTCCGTACCTGTTTTTGAAACTTTCAACATAGTCACGCAGAAGCTCATTAGGATCATATTGCTGCATCTCTTCCGGCAATGCGATTATTAATTCTCTTGCTTCAATGCACTCGCCGGCACTGCCGCTCTTGAAATAATCCTTTTGATTTTGCCCTGCAAGCCTATTCCAGAACGGTCGCTCTGTAGTCTCATATACGGCATACAAGTTTTCCTGCTTAGCCGTTGATGAGATATAAGTTATGCGGCCGGTTACATTTCTGAGCTTGCTTTCCTGGATAAAAACGTTTCTGTCCATGCTTTCACCTCCTTGTTTTTATCTCTACCAGCATCGTGTTTTAGCCGATGCTCGCCCCTGCGAGGCGCCCCGCAGGGCGAAAAACACAGAGTACAAATCTATTATTTGTGCGATGGGTGTATTTCGCTCTCAAACGCCGAGGGCTTATATGTGGCTATTTTGCCAGTTCATGATTAACTTTGGCAGCATAATAGTTGTCCACCGTTGCCGGTGCATTGTACAGGCTGGTTATAATGACTGCCCGCATGTTTTTCACTTCAGACGTGCTGTTTGCCATACTCTCCAGCACATACTTCACATGATTAATATCCAGTTCCCGAAACCGTTCTTTCACCTGTGCTGCAGGTCTGTCTTCCCGGTTTACCCGGATCGAATATCGTTTACTGCTCAAAACATCTGCTGCCACCGATACTATCTCGTCCAGCTGCCCCTTCTTAAAAGGTAAATCCAAAAGAATCGAATCATATCCTATCTGTCTCCGAAACCGATCACATTCGGCACGCACTTCATCAACGGATGCGATATGATAATCTTGGTATGTATTCTTTGCAGTATTCTCTGTATTTGTCTGGCGTCTTACTGACGCACCTGTAGCCATAGAACGAGGCAGGCTGTCACTTTTCATTGTCATACCTGTGTCGTTATAACGGCACAGGGCCCCCATTTCTCCCGGGTAAGTAATTTCTATCAGTCGGTCAGGCACCAGTTCAAGGTACATCACATTGTTCGCAAGAACGCCGCCCTTCGATACCGTCCGGAAAATCCGTTTTACCACACCCAGTTTTTCCAGAGCTACGACAGCATCCTTAGCCTGCCGCTTGGTATAGCCGAACTGCTCCGAAATCTGCTGGTAGCTTCGCTGTAAATAATCCTCCCGGAATTTCTTTCGAATCCCAAGGTATTCACCGGAGGCTTCATCTCGCAGTTCTGTCGGTCTGTACCAGTAAACAATATCACTCAGAATTGTGATTGCAACGGAGTTTGGTTTTCCATTTTCAAGTGTAATTGTCTTGTACCAGGCTGGAGGTGTGACATTACCCGTAATCTGTATTTTCGCCATCTGATCCACGATGGGGTTTCCGGAAGAGTACTCCTTCATAATAGGCCATCCTCCCCTCGCTCCGTTTCAATCATTATTTCAAGAAGAGCAATGCAGTCTTTTACGGTGTCCTCGATTTCCGAAATCTCCTCCAGCGATTCGAGCTGACGCCGCAGTTTCTTCAGCTCCACACCCAGTCTGTCACTCTCGAATCTTCCTACAAAGATATGAATTCCTTCCTGCAGCGCAAGCCTGGTCATATACTCGGTTCTTGGAAGTCCGCTGACTATTACCTTTGCATTCAGACGGCGAAGATCTTCTCGGGTCATGCGGAAAGAAACGGTCTGTTCTTTTTCTCTATGCTGTTGTTTCTTCATAGTTATGTTCATCCCTGTACAACTTTTCAAGCCGATCCGCTAATGCCGTCTGCTTATTCGGATATAAATGTGCATAGGTATCCATCGTCGTTTCCACTCTTTCATGGCCAAGCCGTTCTGCAATTTCAAGAATGGAAAAACCCATTTCTACCAGCAGACTAGCGTGGCTATGCCGAAGATCATGCACCCGGATTGGCTTTACTCCGCTCAGCTTAATCCCTCGCTGCATCTCATGCTCAATGTATGTTTTTGCAAAAGGAAACATTCGATTATCCGATTCCATGCCATATATGTAATCAATATATTCCTTTACATTTTCAGCAAGGAATTTCGGTATGCTGATTACCCTGCGGCTCTTTGGTGTCTTCGGCTCTGTAATCACATCCCTGCCTTTGATTCTCTGATAAGACTTCGTAATAGATAAGGTCAGGTTCTCGAAGTCAAAATCACCGGGAGTCAATGCCAGCAATTCTCCCACACGGATTCCCGTCCAATAGAGTATCATGAACGCTACATAAGACTGTCGCTTATTCATCAGTACATCAATGAATTCTCCAAACTCCTCCTTGGTCCATATCTTCATTTCATCTGCTTTGTTTTTCCCCATGCTGCCGGCTTTTCTGCATGGATTGTTGTCATAATCATAATACCGGGAAGCATAGTTGAAAATTGCTGAAAGCTGATTGTTAATCGTCTTCAGATAAGTTTTGGAATATCCCTGCTTCATCAATGTATTCTGCCATTTTCGCACATCTGCAGCTGTAATGCTGTTCACCTTTTTCTTTCCGAAATAAGGCAAAATCTTCAGTTCAATAATGTAGCGCTTATTTACCATAGTGTGTTCTCTCAGCCGTGCTGCCATATCTTCCATGTAGATTTCCACGAATTCTTCGAAATTCATATCGAAGTTGATTTTCTGCTTATCCATAAATCTTCGAAGCCATTCTTCCGCTTCACGTTTCGTATCAAATCCTCGCTTCGTAGACTTTTTTCGATTACCCTGCCAATCTGTATATCGATACTGAATCAGCCACTTTCCCGTCTTTGGATCTTTTTCTGCTTTCACTGTCTTTCCTCCTTACGCTCCGAAACCGTACCACCGCTTCTCAAAATATTTCACCGGCACTTTCCCTGCTATCGTCAGATAGCCTGCTGTCTTAAGTTCCTCGTTCAGCATCCTGATAATCTTATATGCATGTCCCTCCGAAATTCCAAGTATGGATGCAACTTCACCTGCAGTAACGTACATTTTGTTTTCATTGTTCATGATGATTCCCCTCTCTTTATTTTTGTAGCTTTATCGCTACATTCATAATACAATTATATGTAGCGCTATCGCTACTGTCAAGTATTTTATTTCTCACCCGCCATATACGCTATATTGGCTGGCGTTTTTGCTCGTGGCATGTTATAATGTAGCCATCTCGATACAAAGGCGGTGAAAAAATGACCATTGGTGAAAAAATAAAATATTTTCGGGAAAAGCAGGGTATGACACAGGCCAAACTTGCCGAACTTACCGGTATTCACCCGGTGTCCATTCGAAAATATGAAACGGATAAAATGGAGCCGAAAGAACCTCAGATAGAACGAATCGCCGAAGCATTAAATATCAACACCTTCGCTCTGACGGGTACAGATGTGCCAAAGGTAAAATATAAAACGGTTGGAAATGTCATGGGAGTTCTTATGTACATGATAAACGCAGGAATTATTGATCTGACATGGGAAGAAAAATGCAAAGGGCGACCGGATTACAGTACTGTGAGAATCGTTCCCACACCGTTTTTCCAGGATTTCATCATGTTTAAAAACGGCACTCAATGCACTCAAATTGAGGATCTGACCTTTAAAGCCTCTTTCGAACCTGCCCTTGGTGATTTGCTGCATTGGTATCAGCTTAATGCCCAGTGTAAAGAAAATCCAGAGAATGAAGATTTTAGGAAATTAAAAGAAGCACAGGAAAACTGGTTGCAATCTGACATGCTTTCGTTCCAGGAAATGCTAGAAAATGGTCTGGAAGTTCATGCTGACGAGAAGACATCTATAATAAATAAATCGGAAATTGAATAATGCAGCAAAGTATTTATTCATGAAATTAGAATTTATCGTACGGATATACTTAACGGAACACAGATATTATGTGATAATTGATGTAAAAATATTTTGGGTAAGGTACTTGCTATGAAAAAGAAAACGGTATTTATCATCATATTAATATCATTGATACTAATAATTGGACTACCTTTTGCTATTGATTGGCTAATAATCGGGAACGGATTTCCAAGCAATATAGAAAACTCTGACTGGGTTGGATTTTTCGGTGGATATATAGGTGCTCTCATTGGTGCAATTGTTTCTCTTGCTGGCATTATCATTACGATTCGGTATACGAACAAACAGAATAAAAAAGATCGAGAATTACAAGTTAGGCCTTATTGTGCAATACGCTATGTCCATGACAACAAGTTGGTAGGAACAAATAAGATAATTGCGGAATTGCCGATTGGCTGCGAGCCAAAGGAAAACAACGGCCCTGAATACACGAGTATCGTTTATATTAAAAATATTGGATTGGGGCCCGCAGTTGAATTCGATTTTGATATAGATGAGATTGATGATGGAAGAACTCATTACCCCATCCTTATGCAACGAAATGCCGATACATCAAATCGATCGGTTAATTTGTTGCAACCTGGTGAGGAGGCTGCATTCCCTATACATATTTATTTCAATTTTGACAAAATCACAGAAGATGATTTTCTTGATTTAGGCGAATCCGAAATGTTCAGATATACTATAAAGCATGAAGTGATGCAAAAATATAAAAATTTTGATATTGTAATACACATAAAGTATCATGATTTGTTTATGAACACGTATTATCAGAAAATAACACTATCATCTAATATATACGTTGGCGGAAAAATGGATGAGAAACAAGCTGATTATCTATGTGATATTAACCTGAAAGAGATAACAACACCGGTCAAAGTATAAAGAACAAATACAGAATCTAAATTGATCTGAACTTCACTCTGATTCACGAGGAAATGAGCTGCAAGAGAATGTGACAACTTCCAGTTTGTTGAGGAAAATGATGATAAAGGCATATTCATAAAATAGAAGGTCAAAATAATACTATAGGATATGGCTTTGCTGATTTTTGTACTCAAACTGTACTCAACAGCGCAAAAAAGAAATCAAACCCCTTGGAATTCCAAGGGATTTCGTATTTGTCGTGATTATTCCCACTCAATCGTGCCCACTGGCTTTGGTGTCAGGTCAAACAGCACTCTGTTCACTCCTTCAACCTCGTGGGTGATTCTGTCGGTGATGTGCTGAAGCAGTGCAAACGGCACGTCCTCAACAGTTGCAGTCATAGCATCCACAGTGTTCACCGCACGGATGATTACAGGATAAGCGAAAGTTCTGGCTCCGTCCTTCACGCCTACCGACTTGAAATCTGGCACAGCGGTGAAGTACTGCCAAACCTTGCCCTCCAGGCCGTTCTTTGCGAACTCCTCACGAAGGATCGCATCGGACTCACGAACTGCTTCCAGTCTGTCGCGGGTGATAGCACCCAGGCAGCGAACGCCAAGTCCCGGTCCTGGGAACGGCTGACGATAAACCATGCTGTCAGGAAGACCGGGAGCCTTGCCGACTACACGCACCTCGTCCTTAAAGAGCAGCTTAACCGGCTCAACCAGCTCAAACTGCAGATCCTCAGGAAGGCCACCTACATTGTGATGAGCCTTTACGCCGTCGCTTTCCAGAATGTCAGGATAAATAGTACCCTGTGCCAGGAACTCGATGCCTGAAAGCTTGCGAGCTTCCTCTTCGAAGACGCGGATGAATTCGGCGCCGATGATTTTACGCTTGGTTTCAGGGTCTGCAACTCCTGCCAGCTTATCCAGGAATCTGTCAACAGCATCAACATATATTAAATTTGCCTTCATCTGGTTGCGAAAAACCTCGACAACCTGCTCCGGCTCGCCTTTTCTCAAAAGGCCGTGGTTTACATGCACGCAGACAAGCTGCTCGCCGATGGCCTTGATCAGCAATGCGGCAACTACCGATGAGTCTACACCGCCGGAAAGTGCCAGCAGCACCTTTTTATCTCCAACCTGCTTCTTTATTGCCTCCACCTGTTCTGCGATAAATGCTTCCGCCAGAGCCGGTGTCGTGATTCTTTCCATGGTTTCAGGGCGTTTATTGTTATCCATTCTGTTTCCTCCGTTGGGTTATTTTTTAATTACCTTATATTATAACTTGAATTGTCCGAGCCTTCAATTGTTTTCTTAAAATACCAGCTGAACCAGCACCATATAGCACGCTGTTCCGCCGATTATGCTTAGAAGTGTATTTCTTTTCCAGACATGCAGGAGCACCACCAGGGCGCAGGAAATAAGCTCCGGCAGACCGTATGGTACGGTCACAAGGGACACGTTTTTAAGGCAGAAAACCACCAGCATGGCCATTATGGCATAGGGCAGCACTTTGCCCAGGTACGTTATGTATGCCGGTGTTTTGCGTTCTCCTCCAAAAATAAGGAAAGGCAGGAAGCGCAGCGTTGCTGTCACTATTCCGGCCACTGCTACGATAAGCATTGCATGTACGTTACTCATACCGGGCCTCCTTTCCGGACTCTCCGACCGACTCGAGCCGCTTTCTCATCAGTGTCAGAACTACCGTAATCAGAATCATGGTCGGGATCAGAAAATTATCTGCACCGAATATGACAAGGCACAGTACAGAAGCGCCCAGACCTGCAAGAGCCGGCCCGTGTTTGTCGGTGGAAAGCCATTGCTCCACAAAAACCGTTACGAAGAGCGCCGTCAATGCGAAATCAATGCCCTCCGTGTTGAAGGGTATGATTGAACCCAGCAGGGAGCCGCAGACACTTCCCGTCACCCAGTATATCTGGTCCAGAAGCGACACCGTAAAGTAGTATCTGTGTCTGCGAGCCTTCTCAACTTCCCCCTCCGTACCTGTTGAAGAAGGATTATCGGCTTTTTTGCTGTCTTCACCGCACACCAGAGAATATGTCTCGTCAGTAAGTGCGTAGATCATGTAAGGCTTCTTTTGGCCCGCACCTTTATATCTGTCCACCATGGAAATTCCGTAAAACAGATGTCTGGCATTGACCATCAGCGTCGTCAGGGCAGTCACCGCCAGGGATGCACCTCCCGTCATAAGATCTATAGCCACAAACTGCATGGAGCCTGCATATATAACTGTACTCATTGCCAGTGCCCACAGCACTCCGAAGCCTTTAGTCTTAAGTATTATCCCAAAACCTATGCCCAGAACCAGATACCCTGTCATCACGGGCACTGTATCTATAAAAGCTTTTTTTATTTCTTTCTTGTCCATCTTCCAGTCGTCTCTAATAAGTTTAAAGTACAATGTTATAGTTTTCTTACATTGGCAGGTTTTCTCGGTGCAGGTCTCTGATACTCTACATCAGGATATCCGGTGACAAAAGCCACTGCCAGCTTCTCGCCCTCTTTGAGGCCGGCCAGTTCCTTGATCTTGCCGTCAAATTCCATAGCAGTGTTGAGAAAGCCTATATAGCATACGCCAAGCCCCAGTGCATTGGCCTGAAGCTCCATTCTTGAAGCCGCGATACCCCCATCGATTTCCGCATAATGATTGCTTTCATCGCTTACTATCAGTATCACTGCAGGAGCATCAAAAAACATCCTGTCTCGCCGCCCTGCCGTATAATCATCGTACATTCTGGCCCAGCTTTTTCTATATATCTCACGCGCTCCCAGGTCTATTGTATGGTTTTCCGCCGCATCTTTAAGTACCTTTATTGACGCCTCACGAACCTGCTCCGCCTTTTCTTTCAGAATTATAAATCGGTTCTGCTGGCGGTTTCCTGCTGTCGGCGAGTACCTTCCGGCTTCAATTATCATCTCAAGCTTTTCCGGCTCAATTTCCTGCTTTTTATATTGTCTTATGCTCCTTCTGAACTTAAGAAAGTCCAGGAAATCCTCTGCCTCCGGCGCGCCGCCTCGCCTTGCTCCGGAGCCGTCTAAGTCCCACTGTGTATTTTCAATGGACCCTAGCGTGACGGCATCCTGCGGACATACTGAAATGCAGTGACCGCACTTGATGCATTCTGAATCATCAATCTCAGCTTTGCCATCTCTCATAAAAATCATGTTGCGCAGGCAGTCTCTCGCACACAACCCGCATCCTACGCACTTTTCCTTGTCTACCAGCATATTTGCCATGTTATTACCTCACTTTATCCAGTTGGTTACTGTTTGTCCCATTATACCACAAATTGCTCTTCTAATCACATATTTGTCACTAATCCCTCCTGTTGTTTTGTCTGTCGGCAGAAAACAGCTGAGCCGGGTAATGTGCAAAACCCGGCTCAAACGTAAGAGAAGTTAATTATGAAAAAGTTATTAATGTATGCAATCTTTTTATTTCATGCTGCCTGTTTTTTCGAACTTAGTGTGCCATGATAATGCTTCGTCCAGAATGTGTGGTGTCTGGCAAGGCATCTGCTCGCAGGCTCTGTTGAAGTAGTCCATGAGTTTGTCTCTATAGTCAGGATGAGCGCAGTTTTCAATAATCTTAACGGCTCTTTCCTTTGGAGAAAGTCCTCTTAAATCAGCGTAGCCCTGCTCTGTTACAATTACCATTACCTCGTGCTCAGTATGGTCAACGTGAGGGCACATAGGAACTATAGATGAAATAGCTCCGTCCTTGGCGATGGATGATGTAGTAAAGATAACAAGAGATGCGGAACGTGAGAAATCTCCGGAACCGCCGATGCCGTTCATCATCTTTTTGCCCTGTACATGAGTTGAGTTTACGTTTCCGTAAATATCCACTTCCAGTGCTGTATTCATTGCAATCAGACCGAGACGGTGTGCGACTTCAATGGAATTGGAAATTTCCTGAGGACGGAATATGATGTGGTCCTTATAAAAGTCGATGTCATTGAAGAATGCCTCCTGAGCTTCCGGAGAAGGTGCAAGAGCAGTACAGGATGCAACGCTGGCTTTACCGCATTTTACAAGATCAAGCATGGAATCCTGAATAACCTCGGTGTAGCAGGTCAGGTTCTCAAAATCGGAATCGCGAAGTCCGTAAAGAACGGCATTGGCAACGGAACCTACACCTGACTGAATAGGAAGCAGGGATTTGCCCATACGGCCTGAAGCCACTTCGTTCTCAAAGAACCTGATGATGTTCTGGCCTATTTTCTTTGAGTCTTCTGATATAGCTGCAAGAGGTCTTGTAAGGTCGCTCTTGTCGGAAATGACGATTGCCTTGATTTTGTCCCAGCCGCACTTTATATAAGGTGTACCGATGCGGTCGCCTGCATGGGTGATAGGAATAGGCTTTCTCAGAGGCGGCTTTTCCTGCATATAAACATCGGCCATGCCTTCCAGTGCAAGTGGCTTGGCCATGGCAATCTCAACTATTACAGTATCAGCCTCCGCTACGTAGGTTGGTGTATTGCCCACAGAAGTTGTAGGAATAAGATTGCCGTCTTCTGTGATAGCCAGTGCTTCAACCAGCGCAACATCGGGCTTGTTAACATGACCGCCTGATATGAACTCAGGTGAGCGGCCCAGGTGCATGTCAATATAATCTACATTTCCTGCGTTGATGGATTTTCTCAGAGAAGCATTTGTCTGATATGGGATTCTCTTTCTGATGACACCTGCTTCTGCTAACTCTGTATCTACTTCAGGTCCAACTGAAGCACCAGAGTAAAGATCTATTTTTACTGTTCTTCCGGCTTTTGCCTGCTCTGCAAGTGCGTGAGTAACCACCTTGGGATAACCGGCATTGGTGAAACCGCTGATGCCTACAGCCATACCGTCCTTAATGAGCGTGGCGGCTTCCTCTGCGGTGGTAATGAGCGCTTCTGCGCGGTCAGATCTTAGTCTTTCTTTTAAATTTGGTTCTATGGCCATTTCTTTTCCTCCTGAATAAATATTATGAAAACTAAAAATGCATACTTTATTTCATGCTGCCGGTTTTTTCATATTTTGAATGCCACGAAAGAGCTTCATCCAGAATGTGCGGTGTCTGGCAAGGCATTTCATTACATGCTCTGTTGAAGTAGTCCATAAGTTTGTCTCTATAGTCAGGGTGAGCGCAGTTCTCGATGATCTTTACAGCTCTTTCCTTAGGAGAAAGACCTCTTAAATCGGCATACCCCTGCTCAGTCACAACCACCATGACTTCGTGTTCCGTATGGTCCACATGTGAACACATCGGTACTATGCATGAAATATTCCCGTTCTTTGTAATGGACGGCGTTGTAAAAATACTTATGCCGGCATTTCTCGAAAAGTCTCCGGAACCTCCGATACCGTTCACCATCTTCTTACCCATAATATGGCTGGAATTAATATTTCCATATATGTCGGCCTCAATTGCTGTATTAATTGAAATGATGCCAAGCCTTCGTATTATCTCTGGATTATTGCTAATCTCCTGAGGACGAAGAATAATTTTATCTTTAAAAAAATCAATATTGCTGAATAGCTTTCTGTATCCATCATCGGATAGGGTACAACATGTAGCAGATGCAAATTTCATTTTCCCACTTTCTATAAGATCAAGCATTCCATCCTGAATCACCTCAGTATACGCAGTCAAATTATTAAGTTCTGAATTTTTCAAGCTTTTTAACATGGCATTAGCCACATTTCCTAGCCCAGACTGAATAGGCGGAAGCGTTTTGCAAAGTCTTCCTTTCTTAACCTCCTTTTCCAAAAAATCAATAATGTTTTCCGCTATTTTCTTCGAATTATCATCTATAGGTGCCATTTTATGAGGTCTGTCTTGCTGATGTGATATTACTATAGCTTTAATTTTGTCCCAGCCACATCTAACCACCGTTTCACCTATTCTGTCTCTTGGAGAATATATTGGTATCGGTCTCCTTTGAGGTGGGTTATCTACATATGCTATATCGTGCATGCCTTCCATAGCAAGCGGTTTTTCCATTGCAATCTCAACAATAACACTATTACAGTTATTTATAAATGATGCTGTATTGCCTACTGCAATACTCGGTATCAAATCTCCTTCCTCAGTAATTGCCAGCACCTCCACCAACGCAATATCAATAGGTGGAAGAAATCCGTAATTTAAATACTGCGGAGATTGTGACAGATGCATGTCTATATATTGCAAATTTCCGCTGTTAATGGCCCCCCTAATGGTTTCATTGTGACAAAATGGCAGACGTTTTCTGACAATCCCTGCTTTTATCATTTCAGAGTCAATTATGCCAAGGGCTGCACCAGAATAGATGTCCACTTTAAATGCTTCTTCTGTATTTCTTTGTGCAGCCAAGGCGAGAGGTACCAACTTAGGATCATCTGAAGGAGTAAATCCACTCACTCCTACAACCATGCCGTCTTTTATAAGTTTAGCAGCCTCTTCAGCACTTACTATTAATTGTTCTCCCTTAGGATTTCTAATCCTTTTTCTTAACGAAGAGTCGAATACCATTTTGCCCTCCAAAATGATGAAAAATTTCTCAAACTTAAAACATACCTATAGTCTTATAAATAAAAATCCAACAAAACATGGTTAAAGAAACAAGTAATGTCGAAAAAACCAAGCTATCTCTTGCCAAATCTCCGTCACTATCCATTTGGTCAGCCATAGTATATGATGTGGTTGTTGGTGACGCCGCAAAAAAAGCAAGTAATGTAACAAACGGTACTCCCCGGAAACCCAGAAGAGCACCGATTGATGTCACAATTCCCGGAACTATAATTAACTTTCCGAAAACACATATGAATATATTTCTTTTTCTTTTTCCTATGTTTTTTATGTCAAGAGACGCCCCCATTATGATTAAAGCAAGAGGTGTCGCAATTCCACCTAAAGAACTTACCGTCTTTTCAATCACTTCTGGTAGTTTTACCTGGCCCACCATAAGCACGATTCCCACAAATGTCGCAATTATAATAGGATTAGTCAATATTTCTTTTAAAATATGTTTTGCATTAGGCTTGCCACCTCTGAATACTTCAAGTACTACAACTGACATAATATTATTCACCAGCAACATTCCAACTATAGTCAACGATGCAGATGCAATACTTTCGTTTCCACATATACTTTTTACCACAGGAAAACCTATTACAAGAAAATTGCTTCTATTAATAGCCTGTATCATTGCTCCTCGTGTCGGATTATTTTTTTCTATTGACATAATCACAGGAATTGTCAATATCCAAAAAATCAATCCCATCGAAACACTGTAAACTATCAGTTTAACGTCAAATGCTTCTTTTGCAGATGCTCCATATAGATTTTGTACTACAATGAGTGGAAAAAGTGTATTAAACAACATTTTGTTTACATGTTTAATACAATATTCATCTAGCATCTTTGTTTTTTTCGAAGCATAACCTACGGCAAGCGTAATAAACATGGGAGTTACTGCTTCAAATGCGATAACAAGGTTCTGAAACATATTCCCTCCTACAGAAGCGGCAGTTTGAGAATAACGATTGTGAATATTACCATGCCAAACAGTGCAAAGGGATATGTAGCTCCATAGCCTGCACCTGGATCGTCGCTTCCCACAGCGTCAGTAGCAGCTCCGAGACCCGGGGTGGATGTCATTCCTCCGCAAAGTGCTCCCGAAAGGATGATCCAGTTAAGCTTGAATACATAACGTCCCAGCAGGAAGCCTACCATAATTGCGATTGCTCCTACTGCAAGGCTTTCCAGTGCCAGCACCAGACCTGAACTTGTTATGGCGTCGATTGCTCCGTATCCGTAGTTCAAACCTACGATGGCCAGGAAGAAGGAAAGTCCGAACTCCCTTAATATGGACAGCACCTTAGGGTCCATTCTGAAGGACACAGGTCCGATTTTGCCTATGTATCCAAGAACCAGTGAACCGATAAGAACTCCGCCTGTGGACTCAAGGCTTACATATCCCAGAGGTCCCATATATATCTTTATTGAACCAAGCAGGTATCCTACAAGACATACTATAGCGAATGAAATCAGGTTAAAGTCTGTAGTCGGAACCTGTCTGACACCGCTTATGTTTCTGGCAGCATCCATTTCCTGCTTGTATTTTTTCTTCTCCTCTTCAACGTCAAATTTGAATATGACATTGAGGAAGTTTACTGCAAGTATTACTATGATTACTCCGAAAGGATAGGCAACAGCAGAACCGATACCTACCTGACCTGCCGCCTGGTTGATGAAAGTCTGCTTCTGATCATCTGTAAGGTCTGCAGTGTTCTCTACAGTCATGCCGTCATACTTTTCATCAAGCTGAAGTACTGAAAGCACCACTTCTTTTTC
Source organism: Anaerovoracaceae bacterium (assembly GCA_051883095.1). GTDB lineage: Bacteria > Bacillota > Clostridia > Peptostreptococcales > Anaerovoracaceae > SUG1106. Next base: position 38,164 of record JBJETB010000022.1, on the reverse strand, counting down.
CTTGTCGTCAAGCTCTGTATAGTTTTCCGCAAGCTCAGTGGCTCTGTTCTCGGATGTCTCCAGAGCGGAAGCCAGTCCCGGAGAGCTTGTCATGGCTCCTGTATATACGCCTATTACGGCATAAGGGTTGGTACCCTTTACGAAGGCAGTACATGCATATGTGGCACCTGCACCTACCATAGTGATGACAATACCAAGCACCACGAATTTGGCGCCGTATTTTTTAAGAACTATACCCAGGTCCTTGGCAGCCAGAAGACCTACAGTAGCTACGAAGATAATGAGGGCTGCGGAGAAGAAGTAGTTGTTGACAACCTTGCCGCCGTTGCCTTCCATAATCTGAGTAGCGGCTTTCATGCCTGCTGCAGCAGCATCGCCTGAGTTATATATTTTCTGAGCGAAGCCGTATACAGCCCAGCCTACGGCCAGACCTACGAAGAGTGCACCTGAAGAACCGAAGCTGAACTTGCCGAACTTGATCTTTCCGAACAGAAGACCCAGGCCGACGGTTACGAACATGAGAATGAAGGGGTTCAGCATCAGTCCGATTATGTCGAATTTTACTAATTGCATCTTTTCTTTCCTCCAACGTAATGATTCTAAAACTATAAACAAGAATACAATACGCAAAGAGTGTGCCAAAAAATGTTTGTTAGTTTATTATTTTTAATATGGTAGAATGGCCATTTTTAAATGTTTTCTTTGCCTTCCAAGGTTTTGAATTTTTAATTTTTTTTTTTGCGGAAATCTATATTGCATTTTGCAACAGTACGAATTGCACATGTTGCAAAATGCAAGTAAAATATTAATAAAAAACGTGAGACTTAGATTCTCACGTTTTTGACATGCATTATGCATTTCCTCTTTCTATAGCACAAGTTTTCCTGCTTTAATCTTCCGGTGAATTGTCGAAGGATCAATTTCCAATATCTGTGCAGTTTTAACAATCGAGCCACATTCTTTATACACTTTTCTTACCAAGCTGTTGAATACCTCATCATACGCCTTTGCCATAGGAATAGTGCTGCATACGACTACATCCTGATTTTTTTCATCGTCAAATTCGTTGACATTTTCAAAGTTAAGATTCATATTTATTTCAACGTCATCAACCAAGTCTTGATCCGCCAGCAGAACGGTTCTCTCCATGGTATTCTTCAGCTCTCTGATATTTCCTGGCCACTCATAATTAATCAACTTATTCAAGGCTTTTTTAGATAGGACAACTGTCTTACCCTGCTGTTCATTATAATAATTAAGAAAATGTTTTATCAAAGGAATTATGTCTTCCTTTCTCTTTCTCAGCGGTGGTATATTTATTGGAACAACTCCTAACCTATAATACAAATCCGTTCTTAGAATATTATTGTCAAGGAATTGTTCTTTTGTCAAGTTTGTCGCAGACACATACCTTACATTTATCGGTATGTCTTTATTTCCTCCAACTTTTCTGATTTTGTTCTCTTGAATTGCCCTAAGTAGCTTGCTCTGCATTGTATAAGGCAGTTCTCCTAATTCATCAAGAAAAATAGTTCCTCCATTTGCTTCTTCAAGAAGTCCCTTTTTGCCGAACTTATTAGCTCCGGTAAAAGCACCCTGTTCATAGCCAAATAGCTCTGATTCCATCAATTCATCTGGTATGGCCGCACAGTTAATCGCAACAAAAGGCTTATCCTTTCTTTCGCTGCCGTAGTGAATAATCTTTGCAATCATTTCCTTTCCTACACCAGACTCACCCCATATAAATACAGAAGAGTCTGAAGTCGCTGCTTTTAAAGCAGTATTCACAACTTTTTTCATGTCATCACTAGTAACAAGGTAATTTTCATTACTAAAATACTGGCTGATTTCATTAAACCTTAATATATCTGGAACACTATTCGTCTTTCCCGACAACATGAGCATCTCGTCAAGGGCAGAATTTTCATATACATCTTGCCCCGTAACGAGAACTCTTTTTATCTCTCCATTTCTTGAAAAGATTGGTGTGGCTTTATTAAACAACGTAATCCCGTTCCTATACGTAGTTCTTCCGATGACGCTCTTCTTCTCCCTTATAACTTTAAAGAATGTTGGCTCTGTAACAACTGTACTTTTTTCATCATAGTGCTGTATCAGGCTATGACCCGTACCCGTGTCGTCATGGGTAAGTCCAATAATAGTATAACCAGCATTATTAAAAAACTCAATAGCGCCATCGGCGCTTATAACATTAACAGCATATTCAATACTATTAAGTATGTCTGAAACTTCCTTATTAAATAGTATGTTATCAAATATGTATATTATAGCGTTTTTATAGTTCTCATATGATGCTTTAAAAATGTCAACATCTACTTTAAGATGGTTGAATGAAACGGATTTCTCGACATGACAAGTATCCATCGCACCATTGAAGTCCGGGTCAATTTCAAAAATATTCTCCACTCTATTTTTTTGAAATGCCTTTTGAATCATCAAACGTCCATGTTCGTTTACATGTATTATAGATCCATCAGACTTAACCACCAAGACAGGCTTAGCCATAACGCTGATAAGTGTTTTTTCATTTTTCATGTTTCAGCAGTACTCCTTTTTCGACTACCATTGTTAAGATTTCGCTAGTATTATTATAATACTATTATAAAATCAAATCAAGGTTAAACCATCTTGGTAATTATCTAATATGTTAAATGGCGACCTGATATTATATCAGGTCGCCACTGCTTTAAGTTACATCTTCCAATGTATACACGATTTCAAATTCTTCGAACAGTATCTGCAAATTATCTGAAAAGTTTATGCCCATTCGCTCACACAGAATACCAAATATCTTTTTTTTAGCTTCACGCCACTTTGACACAGATGTGAACCCTTCCGTAGTTGCCAGTTCTCTGTCAACCTGTCCGAAATTAGTTCTGATGACCTCAGATGTTCTACACACTCCAATAACTTTATCGCCACAGCAAAGGATATTTATCTGCCCCACTGATGGCAACGGCTTGTTATTTGCTTCAAAATAATCTACCAAAAAAGACTGTGATTTAACAAGCCCATTCTGTATCTTTTCGCAAAGCTGCTCATCGTCGCTGGATGAAAATCGCCAAATCTCATACGGGTAATCTTTCATTTCCGGATGCTCTGTGACGTAACCTTCCCACAACACGTCCATAGGATCTTTCCGTTTTATTATCTTAACTCTTCTATAAAAACCTATGGCAAAGAAAATAGCACTGATGACACATATAACCGGTCTATCATTTATCAATCCGATCAGGAAAAATGCCGCCCATATTATCAATGGCACTAGACCTGTTGTTCTAAAAATATTAGGCATAAGTACTCTCCTTTTCACACGTTGTTCTACGCTTCACTCGTTCTTTTCTGTTGTTTTTTTTCAGAACGCTTCTTAAGTATGGATGGAAGAATAAGCATTATAACAGCGAAAATCAGCAATCCAACCGAAATAGGTTTCGAGAACAATGACAGGAAGTTCGCCTGATTAGAAATCAGTGCCGTACGCATATTGGATTCAATGATACTTCCCAGAATATATCCTAAAACTATAGGTGCAAGAGGGAAACCATTGTTCACCAAATAATATCCAATTATACCTACAACAAGTAATACCCAGCTGTCAAAAATTCTATTATTTACTGTTATAGTTCCGACAACACACATTAGCAATATAATAGGGAAGAGGAGATTCATCGGAACTTTTAACAGTTTAATGAACACCTTCATAAGTCCCATTTCCATAATATACATAATAATATTTGCTAATAAATATGCTGCAAATATTATGCCCACAATATCTGCGCTGGATGTAAACAGCAGTGGTCCTGGCTGAAGACCGTGAACGATAAGACCACCAAGTAATATCGATGTTACTAAATCTCCAGGTATGCCCAGAGTCATCATAGGAATTAATGCTCCACCGCAACATGAATTGTTTGCGACCTCCGATGCAACTACACCCTCTGTTATGCCGGTTCCGAACTTCTCCGGATGGTCAGATGTCTGCATACATGTGGAATAAGACATCAATGAAGCGGTAGTCTGACCTATTCCAGGCAAAATTCCTATAAAAGTACCTATAAGGCCACCCATTATATGAGTTTTCAACGTGCCCTTAAGCATTTCACGTGTTGGAACGGCCTTTACCTTTCCAGGATCAGATATTTCAAACTTTCTATCTATTGTTTTGAGTTGCTGAAGAACTTCTGTCATTGCAAAAAGCCCCATTAACACGTCAAGAGTATCAAGGCCACCATTAAGTTGCCAGAAGCCAAAAGTTAGTCTAGGTACACCAGATACAGCATCCATACCTACCATGGCAAGGATCAATCCAACAATAGCAGCAATAAATCCCTTTATTTTATCATCAGAGCAAAGGGAAACAACCACAGACAGTCCCATTAACCCCATTGCAAAGTACTCCCATGATCCGAAAAGCAGTGCAATCTTAGCGAGCTGAGGCGCAATGGCCATAAGAAGCAGCGCACTCATTAAACCACCCATGAAAGATGAGAATACACCTATAGTTAATGCGTCATTTGCTCTTCCGTTTCTCGCCATCGGTGTTCCGTCAAAACACGTAACCAAGGATGCCGGAGATCCCGGAATATTTAGGAGAACGGCTGCAATTAAACCGCCGGAAATACCGCCAACATACACACCGATCAAAGTAGTAATACCTTGTGATGCGGTCATAGCAAATGTAAATGGTAAAAGTAATGATACGGCCAGTGCTGCAGTTAATCCAGGAATCGCACCGAATACCATTCCGAAGAATACTCCTGCTGCTAACAGTACGAATAGTATCGGCTCTTCCAAGAAGGCTTGCAAACCTATAAATAAAGTACTCAATGTTACATCTCCCTTCAAAACTAGTTTCCTATCAGGAGACCTTTAAAAGGCCTCCTGATAAAACGTCATCTTATAATTATCCGACAAGTTTGGACCAGTCAACTAATTTTGCCTGTGTCTCTTCAACCAGTGAAGCTAATGTAGCTGCATCTGAGTAAATTGGCTCATAACCTAAGTTAAGGAATGTCTCTTTACATTCATCCTTTGCACATGCGGCAGCGCATGCCTCTGTCAGATAAGTCTGAATTTCGGAATCGATTCCAGGAGCTCCCCAAATTGCTCTGTGAAGGCCGAAAACGATGTCATATCCCTGTTCTTTAAATGTAGGCGCATCAAAGAATTGTGTTCTTTCCTCAGAAGCAACGCCCAGCACTCTCAGCTCACCAGAATCAACCAGTGCTTTGATTTCTGATACCTGCTGAACAACTGCATCATTTTCTCCACTTAATACTGCAGTTCTTGACTTTGCACCGCCATCATAAGGAACATATGTGAAGTCATATCCTGCTACGTCAGCAAGACCGTAAGCGAAAAATTCGTTGGATCCGCCTCTTGAAGTTGAAGCGATTGTGCACTTTTCTCCTGCTTCTTTAGCATAAGCCACGAAGTCGTCAAAAGTCTGCCACTCTGACTTAGCTGAAACAGCTAATACGTTTGCGTCTTCAACAATTGAAGCAATTGGTGTGAGTTCGTTGTAAATTTCTTCTTCAATTGTTCCGGACATATGCATAGCAACGATTGTTTCAAGTGCGATTGATAACAGAGTATAACCATCTGGTTCTGCATTGTAACATTCATAAGTACCTGTTAACGAGTTTGCACCTTCAATATTGGTTGCAATCATGGTCTGGCCGTCTAAATCGATGTTTCCTGCAACGGCTCTAACCATTAAATCTGTCCCGCCACCAGCTGAATAAGGAACGATACAGTTTACTGTTTCTGATGGGAATGTTGCTTCGTTTCCACCACCGCATGCAGTGAAACAGCTGAGTGCTAAAACTAAGCACAGTACTACTGCTAAAATTTTCTTTACCATTTTTTCTCCTCCTAAATATTTAGTGAAAGGTTATATGAATTACCCTTATTGGTAATACATAACTGTTAGAATATTTTGCCCTTTGGCAGTCTTACTGACAGTGCCTCGGTAAACAGATATTGGGTCACTAATGTTGCAATAAGCGCTATCGCAATATACAAGGCTATTGTCAGATATAATTTTTTCCCTTTGCTATTTAATTTTCCCATCTTATAGCTATATACAAAAATGAGAATTGCTTCAAATAAGAATGTCGAAAGTGTAAATCCCAATATTTCCATAGACACCAAATACAAAAACATCATCACAATTGTGAATATGCCTTCTTTGGTCCAGATAGGGGCCTGTTTTTCTTCATCCTTTTTTATCAAGGCTCTTGTAATTAACAGTATTGCGAACACAGCAAGGATACCGAGCCACATCCACATATAAGTATCAGGTCTAGTAATCCACGCAGGATTTCCCATTATTTTCATATCTCTAATTTCGAATGCGCCTGCTGCTGCCAAAATCAAAATCACAATTCCGTATAATACATCCCGCTTCCACTTCGCCATAGTTATCTCCTCTCTTCTAAGCAGATTCTTTTTTTGCGTTGCCCATAAATAGACCCTGCAAAACCACGTATGTTATAATTGCGACAACAATATACAGCTTAAATAAGTCCGTATACGAACCGGTATGGTCAATTATTATACCGGGTATTGATGCTCCTATCATTCCCCCAAGGGTATAGCATAATTTCAACATAGCAAATATGCTTGCCATATTTACTTTTCCAAATAACCCCGACACCCATATTGGAAGTCCTACCGTCACCAGAGGAGCACTTCCCATTCCAAGAAACAGAGGTATTCCATAAATCAGAATTTCATTTCGTGATAGAAATACTCCGTCTATAAGCGCAAGCATAAGGAACGCGTAGGCATAAGTATTGGCTTTCAAAATTCCAAATTTATCAATTACAGTTCCAAAAACTGGTTTTCCTACAAGCATAACCGTCCCATATATAGATACTGCCATCGCAGCCAAATGCTCCCCATATCCACTTTGAGATATTATCGGCGACAAATGTTGTACCATAGGTGATATCATCCCGCCAGACAGCAACATTACCGCTACCATCATTACAAAACGTCCATCTTTAATCGCATCTTTGAACTTTAACTGCTGCGACTGTTCTTTTTCTTCTATATCTCTTTCCGGATTCGGTTGTCCTCCATAAGGTAACATGCCAACATCACTTGGCTTATCTCTTAATATCGCAAAGGCAATAATTGCGCAGATTGCAATAATGCTCGCTTGAACCACGAACGCAGAATGTACACCCCATGCAGCTATAACGTTGGTTACAAGTGTTGGCGCTATTATTGTCGCAACCCCTGAACCGCACATTGCTGCCCCAAGTGCAAATCCTCTCTTCTGTGCAAACCATTCAGTAAGCAACATTGAGACTGGCACAAGACCACAAAGGCCGTATCCTATGCCTATTATAAACATGGCCAAATAACAGAAATATACGGTGTCTGCAATTGCAAGCATCACATATCCCAATGCCATAAAAATACTGAAATATAGAATGCTCCTTCTTGTACCAATTTTATCAGTCACAGGCCCTATTGCCAATAGTGATAGCACGCTTCCGGACTGGTAAAACATGGTCATACTAGACCTCAATGTATTACTAATTCCAAGGCTTTCCATAAGTGGATTCAGGAAAACCGAAATGCAATTAAATGCAAGCCCTACAGTATAAAATGTTACCAGTCCGCATCCAAGCGTTATTATCCATGCGTAATGCTTTTTTTTATTTTTATAACGTTCCATTTTATTCTTAAACAGGATCATGGATAAATTTTAAAGCAAGATTATACGCTTCCACTAACTGCTCATCTCTTTTAAGAAGAAGTTTGTCGACATCTTTGTCACTGTAGTCATAAAAACCTTTTCCAGTTTTGATGCCATATTCTCCAGCTTCTTCCATAGCTTTTAATGTCTCTGGAAGTTCATCACCTTTAGGCGGCATGTGATAGCTTCCTGCCTTATAGTTGTTTATGGTCATATCTACTCCGCCGAAGTCTATCTTCTTGCATAATCCAAGAACCATTGCTCTAGGTATAAAGCTCATCTTAGCTGCAAAGTCAATGTCTTCAGGGGTGCAGTAATCATTGTCAAGAAGATAAAACACTTCTCTGTTCAGGCACTGCTGAAGTCTGTTAACGATATATCCCTGAATGAATTTTTTCATCTGTACCGGAACCTTGCCGCATTTTCTGAGAAGGCTCATGACATCGTCTGCCATCCACTGCGGTGCTTCCTCACTTTTGATTACCTCAACCAGAGGAATCAGCTGTGCCGGTCCGTACCAGTGGACAATCAACTGATGAGGAAGCATTTCCTTTGGTACGACCTCGAAAATATTAAGCGCAGATGTATTGGAAGCCACAATCGTGTCCTCGTCTATATAGTCCAGCATTTCAGCATAAACAGACTTCTTGACTTCAACCTTTTCAACAACTATTTCCATTACGAACTGAGCACCTACAACTGCCTCTTTCATGGACTGGGCAAAATGTACATGCCCATAAAATTCATCTATTTTACCCGGTTCGATGAGCCCCTGTTCTTCAGAAACCTTTAAACCATCGTAAATTCTTACCTTAGCCTTTTCTCTGTTTTCCAGGTTAGGTTCCCAGATGCTGATGTCGTATCCTCCGCATGCGTATGTCTGTGCAATTCCAGGTCCCATTGTTCCTGCACCGATTATGGCAATTTTTTTTATTTCCTGCTTGCCCATGGGCGTCATCTCCCTTACATTCTCTCAAATGCCATAGCCATTCCGAGACCACCGGCTACGCAAATTGCAGCGAGACCGTACTTTTCGCCTCTCTTCTGCATTTCATGGATTAATGTTGTTGATATTCTTGCTCCTGAGCAGCCGAGAGGATGTCCAAGTGCAATTGCTCCGCCGTTAACGTTAAGTCTTTCCGGTTTGATTTTAAGCTCCTTAGCACATGCCACTGACTGTGCCGCAAAGGCTTCATTGATTTCAACAAGACCGAAATCATCGATGGTCATATTTAACTTTCCAAGTAACTTGCGAGTTGCAGGTACAGGTGCGATTCCCATAATTCTTGGGTCAACACCAACTGCAGCAGCTCCCAGAATTTTTGCAATCGGCTTTATTCCCAGTTCTTCCGCCTTTTCAGCGGCCATAATTACCAGTGCGGACGCTCCATCGTTTCTTCCTGATGCATTACCTGCGGTAACATATCCTTCTGGGAAAATAGGTTTCAGCTTTGCAAGCTTTTCCATGCTGGTATTGCGCTTAGGATACTCGTCAGTATCAAATACTATAGGGTCAGCCTTTCTCTGAGGAATCACTACGGGCACGATTTCATCTTTAAACTTTCCAGCGTCAATTGCTGCTACTGCCTTCTGTTGGCTGGCAAGTGCAAATTCGTCCTGCTCTTCTCTGGTAACGCCGAACTGCTTTGCCACATTATCGGCAGTCTGAATCATGTTAAATGTTCCGTAAATATCGTTTGGCTGGGATTTTGGCTGTGACTCGATGTTAGGATCTACGAAAACTGTGTTACCATTTCCTACTCCAAAACGTGCGCCTCTTACATAAAACGGTGCAGTACTCATACTCTCAACACCGCCAACCAGCACTACATCTGAATATCCTGTCTGGATCTGCTGTACACCGTTTAAAATTGACTGCATACCAGACGCACACTGTCTGTGTATTGTGTAAGCAGGAATCTCTTCAGGTATGCGTGTCATCAGCGATGCTAATCTTGCAATATTAGGTGCATCTGTGCTCTGTTTTGCCTGTCCGAAGATTACTTCATCTATAATAGACTTGTCAATTCCGGCCTTTTCTATTGCGCCTTCCATGACTACGTTTGCCAGTACTTCCGGCTGAACATTTTTAAGAGTTCCTCCTATGGAACCAAGTGCAGTTCTTACAGCAGAAACTACTACAACTTCTCTCATTTAAAATCCCTTCTTTCTTTTATGGATGCCATACTGTCACCCTTTTTAGTTTTATTCGCCTGTATATTCCGGCTTCCTTTTTTCCAGGAAGGCATTGATGCCCTCGAGATGATCCTTAGTGCTGAAAACCACTGACTGAGATAAAATTTCAATCAAGAGTCCAGTATCAATAGGAAGATCTGCTCCGTTCTGAATTGCTCTTTTAGCCAGTTTAGTCACCACCGGACTTTTTTCTGCTATTTTCTTCGCCATGGACATTGCCTCTTCCATAAGTTTATCCAAAGGAACAACTTTGTTCACGAGACCTATCTCATAGGCCTCATGTGCTGAAACAGGCTCACCGGTCAGGATCATCTCCATCGCCTTTCCCTGTCCCACCAGATTCCTGAGTCTTTGCGTTCCTCCAGCTCCCGGAAGTATCCCCACATTCAGTTCGGTTTGACCTATCTTCGCCTTTTCGGCGGCTATTCTGATATCACAGGCTAGAGCTATCTCACAACCTCCGCCCAGGCAGTATCCGTTTATAGCTGCAATAGTCGGCTTGCTTACCTTTTCAATGGCTCTGACCACGGCATTGTTCTCCGAATCCAATGTTTCCAGCACGCTTCTGACTTTAAGTGAATTCAAATCAGCTCCCGCTACGAAGGCTTTTTCTCCTGCCCCTGTGACAATAATTACTCTTACATCTCTATTGCTATCCAGATTTTCAAAAGTTTCACGGAGCAGTCCCCAGGTTTCTTTATCCACTGCATTACGTACTTCCGGCCGGTTTATCGTAACCACCGCTATTCCGTTTTCAATGCTGACCAGTACTTTATCCGACATTTTACACCTCTGCTTTTCTATTTCTTCTTTCCGTTTTCGTCGTACTCATACACGCCTTTTCCGACCTTTTTACCGTAACGACCGGCCTTTACATATTGAACGTGCAGCGGAGCTGGCTTATATTTATCACCAAACATCTTTGAAAGATATTCCAGACTCTTTAAACGGGTATCAAGACCTACGAAGTCTATCATTTCGAAAGGTCCCATAGGGTGATTAAGTCCAAGTTTGCATGCCTTGTCAATATCTTCTGCAGAAGCAAGTCCTTCATTTAACATGATAAACGCTTCGTTTCCGATAATTGCCTGAATACGGCTTGTTACAAATCCCGGAGACTCCTTGACCGTCACTACTTCTTTTCCGAATGAGATTCCCAACTCCTTGGTAATTGCAGTAGTCTCAGGAGAAGTTTCAAGACCATTCACCATCTCGATGAGCTTCATCTTGTGAACAGGGTTGAAGAAGTGCATACCTATAAACCTGTCAGGTCTGTCTGTAACGGAAGCAAGTTCAGTAATGCTTAAGGATGTAGTATTAGTAGCAAAAATTACTTCAGGTCCGCAGAGCTTATCAAGTTCAGCGAAAGCCTGCTGCTTTATTTCAAGTACCTCTGGCAGGGATTCAATAAGGAAATCCGCCTTTGCCAAATCGCTGAGCTGATCGGTGATAGTAATGTTGGTCAAAGTTCTTTCCTTATCTTCCTGAGTGGTCTTGCCTCTTTCGATGCCCTTATCCAGCTCTGATTCGATGTATTTTAATGCCTTTTCTAAAGTCACAAGTCTGTGATTGTAGAAAATTACTTTATATCCTGCCAGGGCCGCAACGTGAGCAGTCCCTCTGCCCATCTGGCCGCTGCCAAGAACACCCACAGTTTTAATGTTCATATCATTTTCCTCCATTTTTTTGGTTCAATTTATCTTATACTTATATTTCTGCGTAGCTTTGTATCTTTGTCTTGGATTGTCCATTATCCTGAGTACTCTGATCGATTTCCAGACACAAGCAGTACAGACCAGCCTCTTCAGCCAGCTGTGAAATATACGGATAGTCATATTCCTCAACATCACAGAATCTCATAAGACATACCGCTATGCAGTCTGCATCATATTCTTTGGCCATCTCCACCAGCATCTTGCCTCTTTCTCTGTGGTCAGGGCTGTATGCAGTAGAACAGCCTTTGACGTTGAGCCACTGAGCGGCTAGACGTTCCATTGCGTCTTTACCTTCTGGATAATCCGTCCTATACTGCCTCATCTCCTGAGCCAGATCATCAGCCACTACAGCGATTTTATTCTCCGCAAATATATCAAGAAATTCAACCGGTTCTGCTGTAATACCTGTAAGTATGACTCTTTTTCCTGTCCACTTATGTACAGGCTGAGATTTGAGAGCGTCTATAAGCTTTCTTACCTTCGAGATTGTCTCATGAATATCAACAAAGGTAGCGCTTTTCATTACATTGTGTCTTACCGCAGGAGTAATGATGTCCAAATGATCGTTGGCCACCTGACAGAATTCCCTCATCAAAGCATTTCTCTCATTGTACAAATTCAAAGTTTCGTTTAGCTTTTCCTCTGAGATTTTCTTTCCTGCAATTTCTTCAAGTCTTTTCCTTACGCTTTCATATTCCGCCGCCATAAACTCCTGTGCTCCAGCATCCTCTCTGTGCTGTGGATGTATAAAAGAAATAATAGGAATATCAGGAACTCCTGCTCTCCATCCAGAGCTCATTCCACGGAATGTATCGCACAGCATAGGCATGATTACAGCACTCAGACCGTTATATACACCTGTCATTCCATATTCCAGGCAGGATCTCATGATCGAGCATGTGTAAATTGGATTATATTTTCCGGCTACTGTAGGTGTAACCTGTCCTCCCCACAATCCGACAGGAACCATATCCAATGCAGTCACAAGAGGCTGCGGCGTGTAAATTGGAAAGCATCCTATTACCTTCTTACCTTCAGCAAGATACTTTTCCATAATTTTCTTAGGATTATTTGCAGCAAAAGCAAATTCATCTAATATTAATTTTAAATACTGCATCTTACTTTGCCTCCTTGTTTGCTTCCATAACTTCTACAGCTCCCTGCAGTCTGGTTTCAAACTGCGCTTCACTGTAAGCACGATCATCTGACTGGTCTCCGTCAAAGTTGGTAACAGGAACATGCGCGTTCTTTTCAATAAGCTCACGTCCGACAAAGATGTGGAAGGTCATCAGTTTACAGCTTCTGTTGACATGGCACAGCATTCCGTCACAGCCAAAGTCCTTGATTGTTTTAGTCCTCTTTTCCATGATGGACGGTGTGCTAAAGCTGTTTGTGGAAGCAAGCTGATAAGCTTTTGCCATTCCATCAAGATCACCCGGCTCATAGGCAACAGACCAAGCTGTTACATAACCGTTGATTACACAGTTTACACCGTTCTTTTTCAAGGTTTTAAGATTATGTCCCAGATAAGGCCAGCATGCAATACCTTCCCAATGCATTCTGTACTTTTCAGGAGTAGATCCAAAAGTCGATGTCCCGTTTGCAATATGTTCAAGACACTCCGCCTTAAGTTGCTTAAGAATCTCTGTTGTTGACTCCTTTCCTCTGGCGATAACCATGCAACTTAAGTAGCTGAATAAGTCAAAGCCGTTCAGCGGAGCCGGAATGTGCTGATTCAGAGCAACTATCTCGTCAAAAAGCTTCACATTAATCTGTGATCTCTTCTGCACTTCCAGGAATTTGTCCCAGTCGAACTTCTTGCCGAAGAAAGCTTCCATTTCCCTGATATTTGTCTCCAGCTGACTTCTTACGTACTTTATCTTGTAATCCGTAGGTTCTTCTTCATAATAATTGTATAAACAATCCATAAAAAAGATAGGAATGTTCAGATTTCTTGACAAATTTTCATACCATTTTGTAAGCTGTGTACAGCTGTTGTTTGCCAGGCACAGAAATGTCGGAACAGGCATGTAAGGTTCTGCTTTTTCCCAATCCAGCTCATCCTTCTGAGCCAAATCAGCCATAGCTATGTTAAGTCTGGCATAGGAACAGATGTTGATAGGATATCTCATTTCTCCTTCAGCATGCTGGATCAGCTCAGAGCCCTTGTGTCTTGCTGAAACGCTTGCCGCATTATTTTCGGGATAAAGCAGCGGTATACCGAACGTCTCACATAATTCCTGCGGGAAAATCGCTGTAGACCAGCCGACATGTTCACCTTTCTTCTTCGCTTCCCACGCTGCGTCATAGATACCTGCAGTCTGAGCTTTCAGCATTACCATTGACTTAGGCATCGGTTTTTTCTGTTTTTGTTCTTTTACCTCGCTCACGTCGTATCTCCTTTTCCGGTTTTGTATAGAATTTATTTTTCCAGTTCTTCCAGTGCAAACAGGGCTGCGCCTATGGCTCCGAAGAACTGGCAATCTTCATGAACAAAAATGTCTGTTTTTATTTCCTCCGCAAGCGCTTTTACGATTCCCTTGTTGAGAGCAACGCCTCCGCTCATGGCTACCTGTTCCTCTATACCGTTTCTAAAAGCCAGAGATGCGACTCTTTTTGCAACGGACTTATGTATTCCGGCGACCAGGTCTTCAAGCTTTGCATTGCTTGAAAGCTTGGAAATCACCTCAGACTCTGCAAATACTGTGCATGTATTGCTTATCTCCACTGCCTCTCCAGATTTTTCCGATATATCTCCAAGATCCTCAGTTTCAACGTTCAATACCTTGGCCATATTCTCCAGAAATCTGCCCGTACCGGCAGCACACTTGTCATTCATAGTGAAGTTGACAATCATGCCTTTGTCGTTAAGTCGTATGGCTTTTACATCCTGCCCTCCGATATCTATTACTGTACGGATATTGGGATTTATAAAGAAAATTCCTTTTGTATGACAGCTTATTTCACTTTTCTGGCTGTCTGCATTTGGAAACACAAATCTGCCATATCCTGTTGCAAGTGTTCTAGAAATGTCTTCCTGTGTAAGGTTATTTTCAAGCAGAATTTTTTCATAAACCTTCCTCGGGCCTATGGAGCCTGTGCCATGAGGAATCAACGCTTTTGCGTATATCTTTCTTTCATCTGTCATCACTACAGCCTTACTGGCTGTGGAACCGATGTCAATTCCTAAAACATACATCTTTTATAATTCCTTTCCTGAAATCTGCATAATACAGTTTCCACATCGTTCAAAGAATTGTTTAAATCTTTAATATGTGTATGCTCTCGGTGCGCCTAAGCCCATCATCTCACGTGCCTGAGCAGGAGTTGCAATTGGTCTTCCCAGTTCTTTAGCGATTCTTACAACTCTCTCAACCATCTGTGCATTGCTTGTGGCCAGTTCGTGCGGACCATAGAAGAAATTGTCCTCCAGACCTACTCTTACATGGTGTCCAAGAATGATTCCCAGTGTAATCATCGCTGTCTGACATGCACCAACACCAATAATACTAAACATTGATTCTTTAGGCATCAGCTTCGATGCAAGCATCATCTGCTCTGCGCAAGGATAAACGCCCGAGCCTCCGAATAGCATCTGGAACCAATACGGCTGATCCAACGCATTTTCTTTTATCATGTTATCCACATATTTAAGGTCATTCAGTCCGAAAACCTCAAATTCAGGCTTAATTCCATTGTCCCTAAGCTGCTTAACCGTATCAAGTGCATCGGTCTGTGAGCATACATAGTTGTAATTCCATTTATGTGCAGGTCTAGGGCTTCTAAGCGGAGCCTTACGATCATGCATATTTCTGATCATTGAGTAGCATGTAATGTCAACGCTTGCTACTTCCGGCTTGGCCTCTACAGAATAGAGCATTCTGTTTGCCATCGTATTTGTTTCCTCAATATATCTTCTTCCGCCTACACACGTATTGTTAATTATTAAATCTGGACATTTTTCTCTTACCATTGCGTTTACTTTTTTAAAAGCTTCCGGTGTAGAGCTTGTTGCCCATGCATTGATTGGGTCTCTCGCGTGAATATGAACCATGCTTGCTCCGGCATTATATGCGTCATATGCCTGCTGAGCCTGTTCTTCTGGTTCTTCAGGAAGATAAGGAGTAGATTCCTTACCGTGCATTCCTCCAGTTATTGCACAAGTTATGATTAAAGGGGGAAACTTGGTCAATCCATTTCTTTCGACTTTTCTGACATAATCCATTGTCTCTCTATAGTCGCCTAGTAAAAAATCCTTTAAATCACTCATTTTAGTTTACTGTCCACCTTTCTGTTTCTTTTTTTGTTCAATGCATTGATGACTAATAATTTTGCAAAGCTCGTGCCAAATTAAATAACAGGGCAAAAAAAACGATATTGACCAGTTTTTCCCTAATGCCAGGGGTGTTCTATTATTGTTAGCTTCCTCGTACAAGTTCTCCATATTGCAGAATGCAATACGTAATATCTTTCATGTCTTGCAAAAAGCAACAGATGGTTCATGGGTATGCCCTATGAACCATCCGTGCTTCATTTTACTTTATTCTATAAGGAGTATTATATGTTTTCTGCTGTTATATAAGCATCGGCAAGCCCTTCAAGGAGATCCTTTGTTCTTCCTGCGTCTCCGATTGTTACATATGGTATGTTTTCTTTCTCCAAATAGCTTCTCAAACCTAAAGTTCCATTTGGTTTATATCCAACTGCATATACAATCATATCTGCATATATTTCTTCTTTTTCTTCTTCAGGTTTTTCACCCTGTATCGTCAGGATTACCTTATTGTGGCTTATTTCAGAAACCTCAGCCGATGTGACAATCCGAACGCCTAATTCCTTTAAATGCTTCATCATAATCCATTTCAATCCGCCAAGTTCCTTCCCAGCTTTAGGTTGCATCTCTACTACTGTAATTCCTTTTTTCCCATATTTTTCTCCAAGGAATTCGGCTGTTTCTAGCCCAACTGAACCACCGCCGATTATAACAATATCTTGATATGGACACTTAACACTCCCTGTCAATATCTGTTCAGCAGATACGCACGGCATCTGGCTTTCTTTGCATATCTCAGGCATTATAGGACTTGCCCCAGATGCAAAGATAATAAAATCCGGTTTCTCACTTTTTATTATTTCTTCACTGATAGGCACGCCTGTAAGTATCGTAACATTATTTTTTCTTATCTCATATTCCAAATAATCCGCAAATGTGCTGAACATTTGCTTGAATGGAGCCTTATCAGCAATGTGAAGTTTACCTCCTAAACGACTATCATCAGTAATTATTGTAACAATATGACCTCTTTCACTGGCTGTTTTGGCTGCTTGAAGTCCAACCGGACCGGCTCCTACTATAAGTAGCTTCTGAGGCAGAGTCTTAGCTCTTCGGAAATATTCTCTTCCAGCTTCGGGATTAAAAACACAACATACATCGTTTTTCTTTAAAGCATTTTCAATACAGCCGCGGTTGCACGCTTGACATCTATTATAAGGAATATCTTTTCTGCTCTTATTAACAAAATCAGGGTCTGCTAAAAAAGGTCTTGCTGCACCTACAAAATCGCAGTCTCCTTTTTGAAGAAGCTCTTCAGCAATTTGAGGGCTGTTTATTCTGTTGCACGCAATTACAGTCAATCCTGTTTTTTCCTTAATCTCACCCGATAAATATGAAAAACCACCTGGCGACACATGATAAGAAATCTGAGGTACAGGAGCCTCATGCCATCCACCGGTAACCGTAACTCCATTAACCGTTCCGGAAGGAAGTTGATTTAAAAATTTTGCCATGTAGTCGTTATCATAACCCCCAAGCATATCCCCTCCAGAAATTTTAATAATCACGGGGAAGTCTGGACCAACAGCATTTCTTATAGCTTTTAAAACTTCCGTAGGGAAGCGCATTCTTTTTTTATCATCTCCTCCCCAAATATCTGTACGAAGATTGGTTCTCGGAGATAAAAACTCTGACAAGAGATATCCTACACTAGCGCTTACTTCAACACAATCAACTCCGTTTTTTTTGCATCTAACTGCCGCATCAGCGAAATCTCTAATAGTTTGAACTATATCATCTTCCTCCATCTCTTTAGGAGCAACCTTGTAAATAGGAGATGCAATCGGAGATGGAGCCATAGGTGGCCCCAAATGTAGCGCATCGGTGTTGTTTCTGCCTGCATGATAAAGTTGCATTATCACTTTGCAGTCTCCTTCGTGAATAATATCACATACTTTTCTTAATCCTTCCTCATATTTTTCTTTATCCAACCTGTGCATACCATGTCTGGCCCCAATCTCACTGACTGCACCGACCAGCGTAATTGCAGCCATTCCTCCACAGGCTCTTCTTTTATAGAATTCAAAATCTCTTCTGCTAAAAGTACCATCTGAATTTGCGTATCCCGTATGCATTGCCAACATAATCCATCTATTCTTTAGTTTCATATTTCCAATCACACCGTTCGTGTATAGTTTTTCCATTTTAATTCTCCCTTATTTGATATCTATGCTGCATTTTGCTTTCATCAATTTAGTTTAGCAAAAAACATGCCATAGACGATTAAATAATATATTGGCATATTTTTTGCTTAGTATGTTTGTATCTGTACCCTATTTCGTACAAAAATATTTTTGGGAGGATTTACAAATGTCTTTAGAAAACAAAATTGTTTTAGTTACCGGCTCAGGTGATGGTATCGGTAAAGCCATTGCAACAGCCTTCGCATTAAACAAAGCTCGATTAATGCTTTGTGACGTAAACGGAGAAGTTTTGGAAAAAACAGTTGAAGAAATGCGCCAGCTTGGTGCCGAAGCATATGGCGTTCAATACAATGCCTCTAAACCTGAAGAAGTTGAGAAAGTATTTAATGCTACAATTGAAAAATATGGCGATATCGACTGTTTGGTCAATAACGTAGGTATAGCTGGCCCTACTAAACCTGTACAAGATATCACAATGGACGAATGGACAACTACATTTGCAGTAGATGTCAACAGTACGTTTTACATGTGTAAGCTTGCTGCCCCTTATATGATCAAGAAAAAAGCAGGCAAAATAGTAAATATGTCCTCAATATCCGGGAAACATGCGCTCTTGAATCGTTCACCTTACTGCGCTGCCAAGATGGCTGTAATAGGACTCACACGTTGCCTTGCTAAAGAGCTTGGTGTACACAACATTACAGTTAACGCCGTATGTCCTGGTGGAATAGACAATGCACGCGGAGCAATGGTGTACCAGAAGCAAGCCGAAGCCCGTGGTGTTACAGTTGAAGAAGTAATAAATAAAACCCTTGAGCAGTACTGCTTAAAGCATCTAGTTCCTATGTCTGATGTTGCTGAAATGGTCCTTTTCCTCTGCGATGAAGAAAAAAGTAACAGTATTACAGGATTGGACATAAATGTTTCATGTGGAGCTTATTTATAATTCATATAAGATAGCTATAACCTTTTTTACATTTTACATTTTTATAAAGGGGCTGTTTCTGCTTTGATTAACAATGAGCTGCCCCTTTATTATTTATCATTATGGTTAGCTAGTATCCCGTCAGCTGAATCATCAGCTCCAGCCTGTCAAGCACGGATTTTGTCAGAAGTTCAGCCAACGGTTTGCTGTTTTTTGTTTTGCAGAATTCTGCGAACATGCCGTTGTATTCACTTTCTGATATATCCAGATATGCCATAGGAAAACCGCTGTGCATCAGATAATATTCCATCAGAGCACGGGCTGTAACCTGATTCCCTTCTTTAAAGGGATATATAGCGATAAAACGGTTATGCAGTTCCGCCGCCTTTTCAAAGGGGTTTTCAAACTCCGAAGTGTGAGCAGCAAAAGAAAGATAATCACCCATTGCTGATGGTATCTCCGACGGAAGTACAGGTGTGTATCCGTATTCAACCAGCTGAGGTGTTGTTTTCCTGAATTCGTTGTAAGCAGCACCCGCCCGTGCAGCAATCAGCCTGACAATTTCTGCATTCACATCAAGCCCCCGCTGCGACAGATCGTAGAGTTCGTTTCTCAGGCCATCCAGCCTTTCAATAAAAACATGATCCATGATCCTGCCGCTCATTACCGGCTCGCCACCCATAATTTTTTCAACCTCATCAGGGCTAAGCGGACTTCCGTCTAACCGGAGATTCATATAAACCCAATCCAAACCTTCCAGGTGATTTATATATTCCTTCACTGCAGGAGGAAACGGGCTGCGGTTTGACAGCACCACCAGCTTTTTTCTGATTTCTCTTATCATGATCCGACCTCATCCCCGCCGGAACCAAAATCCGGCACTTTTTTAAAGTTTACCATACATTTCACCACTTTTCTATGTTATACTGTATGAAAACAGGCAAAAATGAGAGTAAGGATATAAATTTATGAAAATATTAGCGGTAAGCGACACCCATGGAGACTGTTCCCGTGTCATAGATATTTATCAGAAACTATCAAAGGAATCCCCCGTGGATGTCATTGTCCACTGTGGAGACTATGCGGCTGACGCAAGAGAACTTCAGGCACGGCTGGGAGTTCATGTGGCCTGGGTCAAAGGCAATTGCGACGGCGGTTTCAGCGACACCGACTGGTCCATTCTGGAAACAGAAGCCGGAAACTTTCTCATCACCCACGGCCATATGGAGCAGGTGGATTTCAGCAAACAGAACATATACTACAAAGCTCTGGAAAACGGATGCGTCGGGGCTTTCTACGGTCACACTCACAGAGCATCCTATACACAGATGGATGATGTCGTACTGATGAACCCGGGAAGTCTGACTAAACCTCGTGACGGCAGCGGCGGTACCTTCGGTCTTATTGTTACAGGAGAAGACTCAATCTGGGGAAAAATATACAGATACGAAGATTTTATGACGTCAGGCAGCTCTTCCGGCAGCAGCTCACAGGGCGGCATGTCGAAACAGAAGCCTAAGGTCCGCGGAGGTCACCTCAGAGACCTGCTTAACTACAGCGATAGATTCTAGAAAGGAAAAACACTTTATGGCAAACTCATTTCTTCTCACAGACAAGGAAGCTGTGATGCAAAATCTTAAAAATATAAATAGCGAAAACACAGGTGAACATCATGATAGGGTAAATGGCCTTATGGCAGCCACATATGTTGATTGTGATATTGAATCCCTTACTGTAACCGCAGAATTCCAGGTGTTGCCATGGGAACTCAACCGCAAGGATATACTTCATGGCGGGGTTATATGCACTATGTTGGATCACATTGCTGCAATAACAGTAACTTCATTTTCAAACCTATGGTGTCCAACTGTAGATATGGATGTGAGATTCATCAGCGCCGGACAGCTCGATGATACTATTATTGCTACCGGACGAATCGTGTCGGCAGGCAAAAGAGTATTTCATACTGAGGCGGTTTTAAAAAGTAAAACAACCGGCAAAATCATTGCGACAAGTACATCAACTTTCCTGAACATACTCAAAAAGGAGCAGCCCGCCATATGAAACATGAATCAAAGGAACTCATAACCAGGGCCGCAGCCTTTTTTAAGGTTGTCGGCGATGAGACCAGAATGAAAATACTCTGTGCAATATCTACGGACGAGCTATGCGTAAATGACATCGCATCAGCCCTGGACATGACCAAATCCGCAGTTTCACACCAGCTCCGCCTCCTTAAGGACGAAGGTCTGGTAAAGAGCCGCCGTGACGGCAAAAACATTTTTTACTCTCTGGATGACCAGCATGTTGTGGACATTATCGACATAGCCTTTACTCACATCGAGCACAAATCTCATGGCGAAGGCTGCTGCTGTGACGACTGCCATAGCAGTGAAGGCAGTCACAATTCAGACCATTAATAAAATCAGGCCGCCCGGTTGGGCGGCCTTTCTTTCTCATATATCTCTTCTATTTTACTTTTAATGCTCTCATGGAATTGATAATTGCTATCATGGACACTCCCACATCAGCGAATACTGCAGCCCACATGCTGGCAAGTCCAGCGGCGCTGAGCACCAGCACCAGCAGTTTAATGCCCAGAGCAAAAACGATATTCTGCTTTACTATGGCCAGCGTTTTTTTGCTTATCTTCATAAGATCAATGAGTTTAGAAGGCTTATCATCCATGATTACTATGTCAGCAGCCTCAATAGCTGCATCGGAACCCAGTCCGCCCATGGCCACTCCCACATCAGCTCTGGCCAGTACAGGCGCATCGTTGATACCGTCGCCTACAAACATGAGCTTGCCCTTTTCCGACTTCTCTTCAAGAAGTTCGCATACTATGTTGACCTTATCTTCCGGCAGAAGCTGTGAATAAACTCTGTCCAGACCCAGCTTCTTACCCACCGACTCCGCCGCGGCCCTGCTGTCCCCCGTCAGCATTACCGTAATTATGCCGCGGCTCTTGAGCCCGCTGACCGCCTCTATCGCATCATCCTTAATCTGGTCAGCGATAAGAATATAACCTGCATAAACTCCGTCAACTGCAATATACACCACTGTTCCCGCCTCATCAGGAGACTCGAAGGCAAGGCCCTCCTTATCCATAAGCTTGTGGTTTCCGGCCAGAACCTTATGACCATCTATCACGGCTGAAACTCCATGACCTGCAAGCTCTGTCAGATCATTAATCTGTACGTCTTCGGGCCTGAAGCCAGATGATTCCTCTGCAGCCTTTCTCAGTGAAAGCGAAATAGGATGGCTGGAATTGCTTTCGGCAGCCGCTGCCAGTCTGAGCAGTTCTTTCTTTCGTGCTTCTACATCCTCACCGGCCTTGAAACTATCTGCCGGCTGGACTTTTTCCACCTCAAAAACACCCTTTGTCAAAGTTCCTGTTTTATCCATAACCACATACTCGGCATGAGCCGCAGCCTCCAGGTAATTGCTTCCCTTAACCAGCACACCGATTCTGGATGCTGCTCCCAGACCTCCAAAAAACCCCAGAGGCACTGAAATCACCAGCGCACACGGACATGATACAACCAGGAAATTAAGCGCTCTGTATGCCCATTCCGAAAAAGCTGCACCTTCGATTACAAGGGGCGGAATCACCGCCAGAACCACCGCGGCGCCCACGACAGCAGGTGTATAGACCGCCGCAAATCTGGTTATGAAATTCTCTGTCTTTGCCTTCTGGCTGGTGGCATTTTCTACAAGTTCCAGTATTCTGCTGACCGTGGACTGTCCGAATTCTTTCTCCGTCCTGACTTCGATAAGACCGCTCAGGTTGATGCATCCGCTGAGTATTTCGCTGCCCTCACTTACATCTCTCGGAAGGGATTCCCCTGTCAGAGCTGCCGTATCCACAGTTGAATGGCCGGAGACTACGATACCGTCTAGCGGAACTTTTTCTCCCGGTCTTATTACGATTATATCCCCCACCCTGACCTGCTCAGGGGAAACCTTTTCCACGCCGCTTTCTGTCTTCAGATTTGCATAGTCCGGCCTGATATTCATCAGCTGGGCTATGGACTTTCTGGATTTACCTACAGCGTAATCCTCGAAAAGCTCTCCCACCTGATAAAAGAACATTACTGCCACCGCCT
The DNA here is from genome assembly GCA_051883095.1 of Anaerovoracaceae bacterium. GTDB lineage: Bacteria > Bacillota > Clostridia > Peptostreptococcales > Anaerovoracaceae > SUG1106. Next base: position 15,010 of record JBJETB010000022.1, on the reverse strand, counting down.
CAGGGTAGTCACCTACGATAAAGGCTCCCATGGAGGCCACCGCCATGAGAAAGTTCTCGTCGAAAACCTTTCCGTTGAGAATGTTTCGCACCGCTTTAAATATTACCTTGTATCCCACGATAATATATGGAATCAGGAAAGCCGCCGCCTCCAGCACAGGGCTCTCAAATGCCTGCATATATGCTGCTGCCGCAGCCGCTGCGAACACAGCCGCTCCTGCTCCCAGCCTTATCAGTCTCTTTCTCATCTCAGACCCCTTCTCATCAGATTTCTTTTATTGTCACATCTGGCTCTGTTTTCTTTACAACCTTCTTGATTTTTTTGAAGGTTTCATCAAAGCCTTCTTCCTCAACATCCAGAACCATTTTTGTAGTGAGGAAATTAACTGAAGCGCTGTTTACTCCTTCGATTTTGGCCACGCCTCTTTCTATAGCAGCTGCGCAGTTTGCACAGCAAAGATCTTCTAATAAATATGTCTTCTTCATAGTCTGCCTCCTGTATACCAATTTTATAGTTGAATATTTGCTCAACTGTTCTATGCTTCTATTATAGTTGAATGCGCGCTCAACTGTCAAGAGGTTTTTTCGATTTTTTGCCTTTTATGTTTCAGCTACTGATATAAGGTTGTATGAAATCCTGAAATGCTTATAAAAAAACAACATTTCCCCATGCCGCCGGCGGAAACCTGCCGGCTAATAATGAAAATGTTGTTCTATTCTGAAAAAATAACGTTGTAAAAAAATCGTATAAAGGCTGAATTATACAGCCTCTTCAAACAGCGCCTCATATTCCTCCCTCAGCATTGACATGAGGTGCACATCGTAGAGTATACCGTTTTTGCGGCAGTTCTTGCGGAGCACGCCCTCGTACTTAAAGCCCAGGGACAAATACAGACCTGCTGCCGGATTGCCGGTGTAATGGTCAAGATAAAGCCTTTCAAGACCCAGCACATCAAAACAATAACCCATCATGGCTTCCATGGCCTGCTTGCCGTATCCCTTTCCGCGAAGGGTTTTATCTCCGATATATATGCGCCAGATTTCACCTTTCCAGCCGTCCTCGATGTCAGCCAGCACTATTCGTCCGATTTTGCGTTCTTTTCCTTCTTCCTTAAGCAGAATGGTAAACTGCTGTGCCTTAGGATCTTTTTCATCAGCGACAAACTTTCTTACCACATCTTCCATAGTCTGTCCGTCTCTTATGCTGAAAAACTCCGTTACTTCCGGCAGCTGCTCCCAGCGGTAAAAATCCTCCAGGTCATCCCATTCCGAAGGTCTTATTATCAGATTGTTTGTCTCTAAAATCATTTCTTTTCTCCCTCTCCTACATTGTATTTTTATTATATCACAAGTGCTTTTATAAAACAATCCTGTTGACAAACAGGCACAACTGCTGTATACTGTTATGGTACCAATTGAATAAGCGCCATTAGCTCAATTGGATAGAGTCGCGCACTACGAATGCGAAGGTTGGGGGTTCGAGTCCCTCATGGCGCACCAAATAATACAGACACCCTTTACGGGTGTCTGTATTATTTTTTGAACTGTATAGGAGTGACTCGAACCCGAAAGGGCGTGGCTGTAAAGCGAGCCAGTCCGGTGAACTGGCGAGTAAGCCACGGTTCAAGCGAGCCGTGCAGGGCTCGCGCCGAACGGCAGACTTGCGTCAGCAAGGCTGCAAAGTCCCTCATGGCGCACCGCATCTTGTCCGGAAAGGACTAAAAGCCCTTGAAAGGCAATACCCGATGTTGTAAATAATCAAAGAACCCGCTATTTTTACAACATCACACCTTTCCCAAAGCTTTTGGAGGCCATCACATGAGTGTCATGTTGTACAAATCCTTGGACTCGAAGTATTTATACAACATGATTTTATTTTATGTTGTATAAATTCTGCGAAAACAAAAAAAGAACAACATTCACGGCTTTTCAGCTGCGTTTTATAGGCCAATGTGGGTGTCATGTTGTAAAAGAACTCGTTTCAGGGCGAATTGTACAACGGCGGTAAAAAAGACAGGTAAAACCAGAACGTAATTCATGCTTTACCTGTCTTAAACTCAAAAACCACCACGGAAGTCAAAGAGCCATTATTTTTTGAACTTTAGTATTCCTCTTTAATCAGACCTTCCTTGAAAGCCTCAATCAGATCTTCCAGGTCGCGGACCTTTTCCACCAGAACCGCGCCCTGATCCGTATCCACGATGAGCAGTCGCTCCGGCATTGTTTCCACCGTCTTCATCACAGGCGAATGGAACTCCTGGGTTCCGTCAGGCTGCAGCGGGCTGTAAGGCTTGTGCTCCGCCAGTGCCATGAAGCGTGAGTTGAATATGAATGTATATCCGGCAATTCCGGTCTGCTTCTGATAGGCTTTGGAAATGCCTCCGTCGATAACATAAAGCAGTCCGCCGCCCTTGATAGGCGACTCGCCGTCCTTTATCTTAACCGGCACATGGCCGTTGAGAATTTTTGCAGTACGCGGGTCCAGGCCGAACTCCCTGAGAATTTTTTCGCATGCCGCCCTTTCCTTGATAAGCTTGTAATATGGTCTGGTAGGTTCCTTGTGGGTTGACTTGTCGGCGATGAAAAGTCTCTCGAAGGTAGTCATCTTTTCCTTGCCGAAAAGCGGTGAGTCTCCGCCCAGCCACAGATACCACATGATATCGCCTGAACGTCCTGTCTCTCCGGATTTACGCGGTGCGAAGTATGCCTTGCGCACCTGGTCGTCCAGATAGTCCATGAGGGCCTTTCCGCGAAGTCTCACGTCGTTGAGCTCAACCCACTCGAATTCTCCGTCCTCAGTCATAGGAATGCATCCGTGATACAGCAGATTTCCATTTACTTTAGTGTATAATGCCCCGTGGCTGAAGAGGAATTTAATATGGCGCTGAAGTTTTTCCGAATTGAGGAAAGATGCCTCAAGAGAGTTGAGCATTTCCTCCTCCTCAGGGCTGAGTCTGTAAGGGTCAGCAGGGTCCAGTGTCGGGAAGTTGGTGTCGCGTAGCGGCCATACAGTGCCTTCAACCTCCACGGTTCCCGCCTCTAAATCTATCTTGTCCAGAAGCAGTCTCTTTTCCAGCTTGTATTCCGGGTGAGCCTTGATTCTCTGGCCCTCCACCTTGAACTGGCAGATGGCTATGGCCTTATGCATCTTGGCAGCCAGGGTCTCATCCACCGGATCGTATTTATTCTTGTCTAAAATGTGCGGCTTAAAGTATTCGCATGGGTCATCGCCGTAGACTTTTTCGGCAAAGGTGGCCAGAGGACGCAGGTTTATACCGTAGCCCACTTCCAGCATGTCGAAATTGTTGTAGCTGATGTTCATTCTCAGCAGATTGGTGATACATGCCCAGTTTCCTGTTGCGGCTCCCATCCATACGATATCGTGATTTCCCCACTGGAAGTCCACATCGTGATAATCCATCAGGTAGTCCATGATTTCATCAGGGTGAGCACCTCTGTCAAATATGTCGCCTATAATGTGGAGCTTGTCAACTGCCAGACGGCTGATAGCCTCAGTCAGCTGGATTATGTACTCCTCTGCCACTCCGCACTCAACTACCGAATTGATAATCTGGCTGTAGTAATTGGCCCTGTTGGCATCGTCATCTGCATGGAGAAGCTCATCCATGCTGTAGTCCATGTACTTGGGAAGTCTGTTACGGACTCTGGAGCGGGTGTACTTGGTGGACACCGATTTGCATATCGTAATTAAGCGATAAATAGCTGTGGCACACCAGTCATCGAAGTTTTTCTCGCTTTTCTTTCTGCGTGCGATTTCGGCCTCTGCATTGTAAATCAGCGCAGCCAGGTCATCTCTGTCCTTCTCGCTGAGCACTGAACCGTAATGCTCATCTATCTTGGCCTTGATAGTGCCCGACGCGCTCTTAAGCATATGAATAAAGGCCTCATGCTCTCCGTGCAGGTCGCTGAGGAAATACTCAGTTCCCTTAGGCAGAGCTAAAATGGCCTTAAGGTTGATGATTTCCGCCGACGCCGCCATGATGTTGGGATAGTCCTTGGAAAGCCTGTTTAAATACTTTAAGTCTGACATTTTTCTTCTCCTTATATAATTGCTCTCGCACTTATATATTACAATGCCCTGCCTTTAAAATCAATAAATTTCTGTCCCCGAATAGTAGTGTTTCAGTATTTCCTTATAATCAGCACCTTCCCTGGCCATACCGTCGGCACCGTACTGGCTCATTCCTACGCCGTGGCCCGATCCGTTTGATACGAAAACTATTTGCGTATTGGCATCGCTGGAGCCTCGCCAGCCTGTTCCTTCCTTAAAACTAATGGTGAACAGAGCCGAACTGAGCCCGATAGCAGAGCGCACCTCCGTGCCCTTAAGCGCTGCATCCCCCACCTTCATTTTGTCCACACGGCCTCCCGCCGTTCTCGATAGTATCTTTATGCTTCCGGCATTTATGGTTCCGAACTCTTTCTCAGGAAAGGCCTTGCGGACCTTTGAAGCGAATTCTTTCACCGTCATAACTGTTTCCTCATCCCTGTGGGTGGCCTTTTCCTCATATGGACTTGACACGCTGATAAGATATGGCACAGCGCTTACAAACACGTCCTCCGAGTTTTCCGTCTGGCCCCCGCTTGATGAAAAGAAAAGGGGCTGAAGAACCAGCTCTCCATCATAATAAAGGAGCTCTCCCTCTGTGGCACTGCAGGCCTTCTTGACCTTTTTCCATCCATCATCTTCCCATCCCGCAGGATGGCAGTCTATAAGTTCCTCTTCCGTCTTATACACCTGGCAGTGGGTTGAATCGCATATAGGCGATTCAGTTTCTATCTTTGCCATTGCAAAAGTCCTGGCAGCCACGGATTGAGCTTTGAGAGCTTCTTCTTCAAAGTTTGCCGGCATCTCACTGGCCACCACACATGCTACATATTCTTCAAAATCCACCTTGACCTTTTTTCCGGAGCCGCATCGCAATACCTCAATGGTTTCCGGAGTTTCTATCTTGTCTGCAAAGCTCACCCCTTTGAGTTCTGTCCATGAAATGCCTCCCAATCCGCCTTTAAGAGCCACGGCAGCAACAGGAACTCCCACTAAAAAAATTATAACTGCCAGCACTGCAGTCAGAATAATCTTAAGCTTCATGCCATTCCTTGTCCTTTCGCAGGGATTTCAAGATTAATTCTATGAAAAAAAGCAGCGGAATATCACCGCTGCTCCAAAATTCAATATTTTATTGTTCAGTTTAGTCATCAATCCTGCTGATTTTCGCACCGAGCCCGCAGAACTTTTCGATAAACTTTTCATAGCCCCGCTCTATGTGGAAAACCTCGGATATTTCTGTAGTGCCTTCTGCCACCAGCCCTGCAAGTACCAGTGCAGCACCCGCTCTCAGATCGGTAGCCATTACCTGACAGCCTCTCAGACGGGCATTGCCTCTTATGAGAGCCTTGTTTCCGGCTGTCTCAATAGATGCACCCATCTTGTTCAGCTGAGCCACATGCATGAAACGGTTTTCAAACACAGTCTCGATGACCGTGCTGGAGCCTTCCACAGTAGTAAGATATGCCATAAACGGCGACTGAATATCGGTTGGAAAGCCCGGATAAGGCAGTGTCTTTATATCCGTGGATGACTGTGGTCCCAGGTCTGCTCTGACGATAAGGTCATCATCGCCTACCTCGATACGCACTCCGCACTCACGAAGCTTGGCGATTATAGGCTTTACATGGTCAGGAACAGCATTCTGAATATGAACTGCTCCCTTGGTTATAGCCGCCGCCAGCATAAAAGTACCCGTTTCAATCCGGTCAGGTATTACAGTGTGCCTTGCTCCGCTCAGCTTGTCCACACCCTCGATTTTAATTGTGTCGGTGCCTGCTCCCTTGATCTTTGCTCCCATCTTGTTGAGGAAGTTTGCCAGGTCAACAATTTCAGGCTCCTCGGCAGCATTTTCAAGGTATGTGGTACCCTCTGCCAGAACTGCAGCCATCATGATGTTTTCTGTGGCTCCCACGCTGGGGAAGTCAAGATAGATTGTATCGCCGATCAGACCCTGGCTGCCTGTTGCTGCTTCAATATAATCATCCTTGTATGTGATTACAGCGCCCAGCGCCTCCAGTCCCTTAAGGTGAAGATCTATGGGTCTTGCGCCTATGGCACATCCGCCGGGATGCGGTATGCGGGCAACACCCTTGCGGGCGAGGAGCGGTCCCATTACCAGTATCGAGGCTCTCATCTTGTTTACCAGTTCAAACCTGGCCTCTGTTGATATAATGTCCTTCGTGGTAATAGAAAGCACGTTGTCCTCAAGCTCCACCACCTCTGATCCCAGGGACGTGAGAATTTCCTTCATAAAGGTCACATCCCTCAGCATAGGCACATCTCTGATTATGCACTCGTCTTCTGCCAGAAGCGCAGCAGCCATCAGCGGCAGAACCGCATTTTTGGCACCACTGATAACGACCTCCCCTTTCAGAGGGCCGCTTTGCTCAACGATATACTTTGCCAAATCAAGCCTCCGTCAGCCTATAATTTTTTCATCTCGTCAAGGCAGTTTCTGCATACATTCTTTCCGTGAATGTTCTCAACGTCCTTTGCGTTTCCGCAGAAAATGCAAGCCGGTTCATACTTCTTGAGCATGATGAAGTCTCCGTCAACGAACACCTCAAGGGAGTCGTCAGTCTTGATGTTTAATGTTCTTCTGAGTTCTACCGGAATAACTACTCTTCCCAATGGATCTACCGGTCTTACGATTCCTGTTGCTTTCATATTTTTCCTCCTGAATATATACTTTTATTTTACAACAACTAATAAGCTTTAACGTTCATCCTTTTCGGATTTCTTTTTTTGTCTGTTCTCTGATTTTTTCATCATGCCTGCCAGTGAAGAGGCGGCATTCACAAAACTGGTTGCAGCATTTACAACGCTCTGATTGCCTTTGATTGCTCCCACCACAGAGTCCACAGTATCACCGACCCCGTCGATTATGCCCTCAACCTTTGTCGCCTTGTCTGCGGCGATTGACGTGATAACCTGTGAGTCTTTAAGTATTACGTCTACCTCCTTAAGTGTGCCTATGAGCTTTTTCATCAAAAGCGAAAGATAAATCAGAAACACAATTCCTGCTGCCGCCAGCAGCGTCAGAACTATGCCCTCCCATGTAAGGGTTACTGTCATTGAATACCTCCTTTCGTCAGAAGTTTTATACCTCTTACCTGTTTATTATAAACCATAAATGGAAATAAATGCAACATCTTTTTTTATATTTCAGCATAAAATTTTAATAATTCACATAAAAGCGAGGGTTTTGCCATGATGAACTATATCTGGGCCTGTATTTTGCTGGTTTCACTTGCATATTCCGCATTAACCGGGAGGCTTGGTGCCTTCGGTCAGGCTATGATGAACAGCTCTTCCGATGCAGTGACATTTATAATCAGTCTGGCCGGCGTCATGGCAATGTGGAGCGGTCTCATGGAAATAGCAGAAAAAACAGGCCTTATAAATAAAATTTCCAGAGTTCTTCTTCCCCTCACCACACTGTTGTTTCCCAAGCAGCGGGACCCGGAGACTATTTCCTGCATCATAATGAGCTTCATGTCCAATATCTTCGGCACGGGCAACAGTTCCACCGTCTTCGCCCTTCGGACTATGGAAAAGCTTGATGCACAGAATCACTTCGCAGACACAGCCAGCAATGACATGTGCACCTTTGCGGTAGTAAACATGGCCTTCGCACCCATAGTGCCCGTAGTCACCATCCAGCTCCGTGAAGAACTGGGCTCCGCAGATCCCTACTCTATTGTGCTTCCCTGCCTGATCGCCTCTGCCGCCACGGTCGTTGTCTCTGTAGCCGCCTGCAAGATAATGGAAAGGAGATTTTGACATGAGCAATTTTTTCTCCGCCATATCTGCCGGCTTCATGCCTGTAATGGCTGCCGTCATCGTCGGTTATGGTCTTTTTAAGAAAGCACCTGTCTACGATTATTTCATTGAAGGCGCAAAAGACGGGCTGAAAACTGCTGTGGAGATTCTTCCGTTTATGATAGGTATCTACATAGCCGTCAACGGCCTGACGGTCTCAGGATTTCTGGACTTTATATATCTGGTCTTCCAGCCTGTCTTCAGGCTCGCCCATATGCCTGTGGAACTGCTTCCTCTGATTTTTCTTCGGGCAATATCCGGCAGCGGCTCTTTTATAATTCTGCAGAATATCCTTGAAATCGCAGGCCCCGATTCCTTTGCCGGCAGAGCCGCCTGCTCCATGTCCGGGGGCTGCGAAACTGTCATCTATGTGCTGGCACTGTATTTCGGTGTGACTCATGTAAAAAAAATGAGACACGCCCTGGCATGCGGCCTCATCGGATATTTTACAGGAATAGCCGTTTCCCTCGTCATCTGTAGCATTCTCTGAGTTTTTCAGTGTAACTTCCATCACTTTCGTATACGAAAAGAGGATCCAGCACTGTGAGCTGCCGTCCTCCTCCTTTGACCATGTGGACAATCAGGATATTGGCGGCGGCATCGCGGTTTGGGCTTACGAAGCACAGTTCTTTAGGCTCAAGTCCTGCCTCCCTTGCCATACAGCATATGTCCACCAGTCTGGACGGCCTGTGAACCATGAAAAAATCTCCGCGGTTTCTGAGAAGTGATGCGCCGCATCTTATGAAGTCTTCCAGTCCTGCAGTGGTCTCATGACGTGCTATTGCCTTGGCCGTGTTGGCGCTTTTAAGACCTCCTGAGCCCTGAGTATATGGCGGATTAGATGTGACCACGTCCACCTTTCCGGCCAGCTCTGCACCCCAGTGCTTTCCGAAATCCTTCACGTCGCCTTTAATGAACTTCATCCGTTCCTCCAGGCCGTTAAGCTCTGCATTCCTTACGGCCCTTTCCCAGGAACCTTCCTGTACCTCAACTCCAATCAGCTGCTGCCAGCCCGTTTTATGACTCAGAATCAGCGGGATTATGCCCGTACCTGTGCCAAGGTCCACCGCAGTCACATCAGCAGCCTGCCTGGCACGCGAAGGCAGTGACACTCCGGCATGTCTTGCTGCAAAATCAGCAAGTATGACCGCATCCACTCCGTAGCAGAATTCCTCCGGCTTCTGTATGAGCTTCAGGTCTCCGAAACCGGTGTCGTCCACTCTCTCTCCATCAAAAATCAGTTTTTCTGCTGCCATTTCTAGTCCTTGATAAGCTCCTCGATTTCCTTCAGGGTGTCAGCATCAACCCCTTCAAAGAGATTCTTGCTGCTGTTTTCCCTGCGCTTTTCGATTCGCCTGATTTCTTCCTTCTTGTATGTGTAAAGGTCCGGAGTAAGCTTTTCCTCCTGCTCCTCGGCAGCAGGCTCATCGTTTTTATCACCTTTTTTGCCCTTGGCAGGCTTGTCATCAACGAAAAGTCTTACCCTTATCTTGTTTTCCAGAATGTTTGTATCTACAACCTTGGCCAGACCGTCAGGAGTCTTTATCTTCTCGCCCGGCTCAGGCATTCCTCTTCTTAGCTCCATATAGATATCGTTTTCATACTTTAGGCAGCACATGAGTCTGCCGCATATACCCGAAATCTTGGCCGGATTCAGAGAAAGATTCTGTACCTTTGCCATCTTGATGGATACCGGTTCGAAGTCGGCAAGCCAGCTGTGACAGCACAGACTTCTGCCGCAGCTTCCGATTCCCCCCATCATCTTGGCTTCATCTCTGACACCGATCTGGCGCAGCTCGATTCTCATCTTGAAAACTCCTGCCAGATCCTTTACCAGCTCTCTGAAGTCCACTCTGCCGTCAGCTGTGAAATAGAAAATTATCTTGCTGTTGTCGAAGGTGTACTCCACATCTATAAGCTTCATCACAAGGCCGTGCTTATCCACCTTTTCCTGGCAGAGCTGCATGGCTCTTTCCTTCTTTTTCACGTTCTCTATATGCTGACGATGGTCTTCCTCGTTGGCGATTCTCATAATCTTCTTAAGAGGGCTTACGATATCCTCCTCCGGTACCTCCGATTCCTCCATGGTCACGGTACCGAACTCCAGACCTCTGGCGGTTTCAACGATTACGCTGTCTCCGATCTTTAATTTAAACTTGTCCGGATCAAAATAATAGACCTTGCCTGCGGTCTTGAATCTGACCCCAATTACCTTTACCATATATGTTTAACCTCCGATTTTAAGCATTAGGTTCTTCAATGCGTAGTTATAGTTTACATTCATAATCAGGTCGCGTCGTGCTTCCTCTATGAGCTCCACCGCCCGGAAAACATCTTCCTTTTTAAGCAGCTTTCCTCTGGGATCCTTTTCAAGCAGAAGATTGCGGTATATTCTCTCCATGCCGTCAAGTATGCGGAAAGCATCTTCTCTCGACTTTACAATCTTAGTCAGCAGCTGTTTAAGCTCAAAGAAGTTTTCCCTCTCCATCAGCGCGTCCACCAGCCGGTTGGCGTCCTTCATATTCTCTCCGCCGGTTTCCTCGCCGCCGCTGAGCCTGTAAAAAATGCATCTTGACTTGATGGTATCCAGCAGGTTTTCACGATTCTCAGAAAGAAGAATTATCACCGTTCCCGGATTCGGCTCCTCCAGCGTCTTAAGCAGTCTGTTCTGAGCTCTTTTTGTCATGGTGTCGGCGTTGCAGATTACAGCCATATTCCTGGAGCCTGCCGGTTTCTTTTTTAGATTTTCCTGAAGCTCCAGTATAGCATCGTCTTTTACCGATTTGGTTGTGGCGCCTTCAGCCCTAACGACATACAGGTCCTCACAGTTTCCATGGTCTATTCTGCGGCAGCTCAGGCACCTGCAGTCAGACGAACCCTCTCCCATATGGTCACTGCATCCCAGTCCCGGCCTTTTCTCACAGCATACAGCCTTGAGAAAATCCAGCGCAAATGCCTCCTTATCAACACAGCTGTCTCCCTCGATTATGTAGGCGTGGGAAACGCTGCCTGTCCTTATGGTCCTGCTGATTCTCTCTACAAGTTTTTCGTCGCTTTTCCATCTATCTAAAGACAATTCAGAACTTCCTCCAGCTTGCGGTAAATGTCATTCTTTATATCCTCTATACTGCGTGAAGCATCAATTCCGAAAATTCTGTCCGGATTCTCCTCCTCCAGCTTAAGGTATCCCTTGAATACCTCATCATGAAAGGCTTCCTTTTCCGATTCCAGTCTGTCCTGCTGGTCGGCTCTGATCCTGCCTTTGCCCACTGCCGGGTCCAGCTTCATCAGGAAAGTCACGTCAGGCATGCATCCTGCCACTGCGTAGCTGTTGATAACAGCGACAGGCTCTCCCAGCCTCCGTCCGTACCCCTGATAAGCAATGCTCGAATCCACAAATCTGTCACAGATTACAATTTTGCCCTCTGCAAGGGCAGGCTTGATTACCTGGGCGACGTGCTGCGCTCTGGCCGCTGCATAAAGCATGGCCTCTGTCATATAGTCCATTTCGCTGCAGTTGTTGTCAAGTATTATGTCTCTGATCCTTTCGCCGATAGCAGTACCTCCCGGCTCCCTGGTAAAAACAATGTCCAGATCCTTATCCTTAAAAAACTGCCTGATATTTTCAATCTGTGTGGATTTTCCCGAACCGTCAGGCCCCTCGATGGAAATGAAAATGCCTTTTTTCATGTTCTGCTCCTGCTGTTTTTGATGCTGATATTACTGCTGTTTTTTCTTTACGACTTCGTCGGCCAGCTTGCCGAACATCCAGCCTGCAAGCCCTACCAACGGCACACATACCAGAATAGTAAATAAAATCTTTATAAATGTCATGGCGCGTGCCTCCCTGAAATCATAGATGTTTATATTGTACCACAAAACTGCTGAAAAACAAATACCTTTATTGTCAGCTGCGGACGATAGTGTATGTAGTCGATGCAATGTCGTATGAAAAATGAAAAACACCATTTCCATACGACATTTCCCTTTCTTACCAAGAAAAATGTTCTCAATGCAAAGGGTTATGTCGTATTATTTTAGTAAAAACTGAAATCCATACGACATAAAAGTAAAAATTTAAACTTTATGTCGTATGAAAGTCAAAACTTCTTAATTTCATACAGCATCTGCCCGCGTCAAATGGTTGTTAAGTCAAATGGTTGTTAATGAAAGTAAAAACTGCGGCTCGTTTTTTGCTGAACCGCAGTTTTTATATATCATGCCATATAGACTCTGATTCCCTAGAATACCTTGATGTATTCCTCTCTTTCGGCTCCCACGGAAACATACTGAATCGGGCAGCCCACCTGTTCCTCAATGTACTTTACGTACTTTACAGCGGCCTCAGGCATCTCGGCCATGGTACGGCAGCCGGAAATATCACAGTTCCAGCCTTCCATGTACTCATATACCGGTGTGGCTTTGCGCAGTTCTTCCCCTGAAGGAAACTCGGTAATTCTCCTGCCGTCAACCTCATAAGCGGTGCATACAGGAATTTTATCCAGATAGGAAAGCACGTCCAGCTTGGTCAGCGCCAGAGACGTACATCCCTGAATCATGGTTCCGTACTTCGATGCAACCACATCGAATCCGCCTACTCTTCTAGGTCTGCCTGTTGCCGCACCGTATTCACCGCCGGCTTCACGAAGTTTGTCGCCCTCTTCACCGAAAAGTTCACATGTAAAAGGTCCTTCTCCCACGCAGCTTGAATATGCCTTGATAATGCCTATACTGTCAGAAAGCTGCAGGTTTGGCACACCTGCACCTATAGGAGCGTAGGCCGCGATTGTTGACGAAGATGATGTATAAGGATATATACCGAAATCTATGTCACGAAGAGCTCCCAGCTGAGCCTCGAAGAGTATCTTCTTCCCCTCTTTTTCGCACTGGTTAAGCAGAGCAGTCGTATCGCATACATAATCAGCAAAAGGCATAGCGAATTTTTCAATCCACTGGTACATCTCCTCTGCACTGATAGGCTCGTGACCGTATCCGCCGCTTACAGTGAGGTTTTTCCACTCAACAATGTCGGCAATTTTTTCCTTCAGTACCTCAGGATGTCTTAAATCTCCCATCCTCAGGGTCTTTTTCATATATTTATCGGCGTATACCGGTGCGATTCCTCTTCTGGTGGAACCGAACTTTTTGCCTGCCAGCCTGTCTTCTTCCAGGCAGTCCAGGAGTCTGTGATAAGGCATGCAGATGGTAGCCCTGTCACTTATGCGCAGATGGCGCGGCTCGATTATGATACCGCCCTCCCGAAGCTTGGCAGCTTCATTAAATAAATGTTCCACATCTATTACCATGCCCGGCCCCATTACGTTGATGACCTCATCCCTGAGAATGCCGGAAGGCAGAAGATTCAGTATGAACTTTCCTCTTTCATTTACTACGGTGTGGCCTGCGTTGTTACCGCCCTGGTAGCGGCATACCACATCATAATCCTGCGACAGAAGGTCAACCATGCGGCCCTTTCCTTCGTCACCCCAGTTTATTCCTACTACAGCTGTAAGCATATCAGCACCTCCAAATCTATACTCTCACTTCGGCCTCTGCGCCCAGGAACTCTGCATTTGCAGCGACTACCGGCTTTATCACTTCAGTGACGAAGCTGTCTGTCTGCTCAGGAGCCAGTCCGATAAAGTTTTTAACATCGAGAATCTCATCAAGTTCATCTCTGGTCAGATTGAAACGGCTGTCTGCCAGTATGCGCTCCAGCAGGTCGTTATCTCCGCCCTCAAGCTTGATTTTTTTAGTTACCGCAACTGAGAGCTGGCGGATGGCTTCATGAAGCTCCTGTCTGTCTCCGCCCTTCTTGGTGCAGTACATTATTATGTTTTCCGTAGCCATAAACGGCAGTTCCTCGTCCAGATGTTTTTTGATGACATAAGGATAAACCGTTCCGCCGGAAATCACATTCATATAAAGTGTGAGAATTCCGTCCACAGCCAGGAAAGCCTCCGGTACGCTTATTCTCTTGTTTGCTGAATCATCCAGAGTTCTTTCGAGCCACTGTGATGCCGCAGTAACTGCAGGGTTCAGCGCGTCGGTAATCACGTAACGGGCCAGCGAGCATATTCTCTCACTTCTCATCGGATTCCTCTTATAAGCCATGGCCGATGAGCCTATCTGACCGCTTTCAAAAGGCTCGTCAAATTCCTTCATATGAGAAAGCAGTCTTATATCCATTGCGAATTTGCTGGCGCTCTGAGCTATGGATGACAGAACGGAAAGCACGTAATAATCAACCTTGCGGCTGTATGTCTGGCCTGAAACCTTGACACATTCAGCGAAACCCATCTTTTCTGCGATGAGTTTTTCAAGACGTACCACCTTGCTGCCGTCTCCGTCAAAGAGGGACAGGAAGCTTGCGCCGGTTCCTGTGGTTCCCTTGCACCCCAGCAGCTTAAGGGAGCCAAGCACGAAGTCCAGATGCTCCAGATCCATTACAAGATCCTGCGCCCACAGGCATGCACGCTTGCCCACTGTCGTAGGCTGCGCAGCCTGAAAATGGGTAAATGCCAGTGTCGGTACGTCCTTGTTTTTCTCCGCAAAATCTCCAAGGGCTGCTATAGTGCTCACCAGAAGCTTTTTCACACGGAGAAGAGCGTCTCTCATCAGTATTATATCCGTATTGTCTCCAACGTAACAGGAAGTTGCCCCAAGGTGGATTATAGGCTTTGCTTCCGGACACACATCTCCGTAGGTATGCACGTGAGCCATGACGTCGTGTCTGAACTTTGATTCGTACTCTGCGGCCTTCGCATAGTCTATGTCGTAAATGTGCTCTTTCATTTCCGCTATCTGCTCGTCTGTAATGTCGAGGCCCAGCTCCTTTTCACTTTCTGCAAGAGCGATCCAGAGCTTTCTCCAGGTGGAAAACTTATGGTCCGCAGAAAAGATTTTTTTCATCTCATCCCCTGCGTAACGGGTGCAGAGAGGGTTTTCGTAAACATTTTTCATAGGCCTGACCTCCATTTTTACAGCAAGCTGCTTTTCTTAAAACAAAAATAACGAAATGATTATATCCCCCGCCTTTTTCTTTGTCAACATTTTTTTAAAACGGGAGTTTGACAGTTGAATAAGAAAAAAATAGCTGCGAGCCTTGAAAAAGCTC
>JBJETB010000021.1:0-15087 GCA_051883095.1 Anaerovoracaceae bacterium | reverse complement strand
TCTCTTTCACTGTGAAATTAGTTTTACATCGTGAAGTTACTTTTTCAAGTCACCAGGAGGTATTTTTAAATGAAAAAAAGTAATTTTGTAGCAATGATTCTCGGTACAATCAGCGGAGTTCTATTCGCACTGGGCATGTGTATGGCGATGATTCCTGAATGGAATGCATTTAAGCCCGGCATCGTCTTCGGCTGTGTAGGGCTGGTGCTTGGCCTGATTACCCTGCTTATATGGAGACGAATGGAACACAAAGAGCCTATTAAGATCTCAGGAAAGACAGTTATCACAGTTCTGGTAGGTATAATCGGCGCATTGGCATTAGGCGTAGGCATGTGTTTCACTATGGTGTGGGGAAAGATGGTTATGGGCATCATCATCGGCCTTCTCGGCATCGTCATTCTGCTCTGTCTCATACCGCTGACCAAGGGTATTGAATAATGGACGAATAATGAATATTAAGGAAAAAATAATTGAAACCGTCGGCAGAAATGCCTTTGCTGAACGAATATTAACTGAATAGAGGTACAGTATGGTGATGACAGCTGCTTTAAGCTTCATCGTAAACGTGCTTTATGCATTATACAATGGTATATTCGGTGTCTTGAATCATTCCATATGGTTTGTTACCATGTTCGCTTTTTATACAATTTTAAGTGTAATGCGGTCTTCCGCTGTTTTATGCGAGTTTAAGAATAGTCCTTCTGACAGCGATGCGACAGAATATTTCGTAGCAAAGCTTTCAGGAATTCTGCTCGCAATCCTCAGCTTCGTTCTGACAGGGGTAATATATATCAGCATTTCAGAAAGTATAGCATCAAAGTATGACACAATCGCCATGATAACCATTGCGACCTACACTTTTACCAAAATAACAATGGCAATCATTCGTGCAGTAAAACAGCGCAAAAACCCGTCCATGCTGCTTGCTGTCATCAGAAGCATCGGCTATGCAGATGTGGCGGCATCCGTACTGACCCTGCAGCGTTCCATGTTTGCATCCTTTGGGGATTTAAGCGGTGAGAAAGCGCACACGATGAACATTTTTACGGGAGCGGCTGTTTGTTTATTCATATTGATTCTGGGGATAATGCTGATAATAAAATGTTTAAAAAAATGAAAAGAAAGGTGAATGAAATGGCAAAATCAAAATTAGTAAAAGCAAATGAAAAAATTGCAGAAAAGGTCGTTAACACTTATGAAAAGATTGAAACTACCGTCGTAGACGGATATACAAAAATTGAAGATGCCTTCATCGACAGATATCTGACAAAGGACGATGAAAGCGTCGAAGAAGCGAAAGAGCGGCTGAAGCAAAAATAGCCGGACAAAATAGGAATGGCACATCTCCCCTCGAAGTTAATGTCGTATGAAAATGAAATCTTAAATGATTCATACTACATTTACATATAATGGGATGAAGAACGTTCCTATACACGGTCAAATGTCGTATGAAATCAAGAGAAATAACTTTTCATACGACATTTTTTCTGTTTGCACCAATTTATGTCGTATGAAAATGGATTTATCGGTTTTTCATACAGCATTTTTGCCTCTGAAGATAGCCGATTCACCGAAAAATATCTGTGATGTCGTATGAAATCAATTTTTTCAATTTTCATACGACATTGCTGCAGAATTCCGGGAACACAAATGATAAAAAAGCACCGCACTAACGGTTTTCCCCCGTTAATGCGGCGACCCTCATTAGTCTATGCATCTTCTCTCTTGTAGGTGATCAGATCCTCTGCAATCTCATGAGCTGCGATTGAAACAGGTCTGTCGATATCAACATCTGCCAGAATCGGCTTGCCGTCAATAATATCTCTGGCTCTCTTTGCTGCCAGAATAACCAGCGTATATCTGCTGTCCGCTTTCTTTCTGATCTCATTAATTGATGGGTATAACATTATTCGTCCTCCTTATACCTTCTGACTAATTCTTCCGCTGTCATAGTCACTCTGGAATGCTCGGCAATAACAATGGATTTAACTCTCGCCACTGCCTCTTCCAGTTCGCCGTTTACAACGCAATAATCGTATTTTTCGATGAAGGAAAGCTCCTTCAGAGTTTCTCCCAGCCGCATCTCGATGGCTTCGGCAGTTTCGGTGCCTCTGCCTGTCAGCCTCTTTCTGAGTTCTGCCATGGATGGAGGAAGAATAAAGATAAACACGCCGTCAGGATAATTTTCCTTAACCTTCAGTGCGCCCTGAATATCTATTTCCAGTATTACATCAATGCCTTTTTCGAGTTTTTCAATGACCGGTTCCTTCGGTGTGCCGTAGCGTCTGCCGTAAACCTGAGCATGCTCCAGAAAACCGCCCGCTTCGATTCGCCTTACGAACTCCTCCTCATCTACGAAGAAATAGTGCTGTCCGTGGATTTCCCCTTCTCTCGGGGCTCTGGTAGTCATGGAAATGGAGAGTTCAAGCTCCGTCTCCTCCAGCAGTCTCTTGCAGATGGTACCCTTACCCGCTCCCGACGGACCGGAAAGTATGAAAAGTTTGCCCGAATGTTTCTGGTCTAGGTTCATTGATAACTCCTGTTTTGTATTGTCTTGAAATATCATTTTAACACAGTTTTGCAGATTTTTCAAGGGGCTACTCGATATTCTGCACCTGTTCTCTGATTTTTTCTATTTCACTCTTTATTTCAAGCATGTAGTTTGTGATTGTAATATCGTTGGCCTTTGAGCCGATGGTATTTGCCTCACGGTTCATTTCCTGCACAAGGAAATCCAGCTTTTTGCCGTCAGGCTGACTGCTCTTTTCAATTATGTTTTTAAGCTGCACCAGGTGGCTGTTGAGTCTGGTGATTTCCTCATCTATGGCGCATTTGTCCGCAAATACAGCAGCTTCCACTAGAATTCTGTCCTCAGGCACCTGAACGCTTGAACCCACCAGCTCCTGAATTCTTTCCTTCATTCTGGCAGTGTAGTCTGTCACAACCTGTGGTGCACGTTCTGCAATCTTGTCCAGTATCTCCTTTATATACTCACCCTTGGCGATAAGATCTTCTGCCAGCTTTTCACCTTCAACGGCTCTCATTTTCTCAAGGTTTGCCGCTGCTTCAGAAACAGCTTCCAGGATTGCCTTCGTGATCTCCTCCTCGTCTTCCACATCCGGGATAGCCTTCATTACATCAGGAAGTGATGCGAGGAACTGAAGAGAAATATCTCCGCTCAGATCGAACTCACCGCGGAGCTCTGTAAGATTATCGTAGTACTGCTTTGCCAGCATGCTGTTGAGCTTGATGTTTACATCATTTTCAGTAATGTTTTCCACGATGATTGATACATCAACCTTACCGCGGCGGATTTTATCCTTTACCGCATTCTTAATCTTGTCCTCAGCAAAGGTATAACGTCTCGGCATTTTAATGGTTATGTCCGAGTAGCGGTGGTTTACCGACTTGATTTCTGCTATTATGCTGCGTTTTCCGTCTGTGTATTCGCCTCTTCCGAAGCCTGTCATGCTTTTTATCATACCGTTTTTTACCTCTCATTTCTTTTTTTCGTATGATTGCCCTTTGATTGTACACGATTTTCGTGGAAAAAACAAGTCAATCTGTGTTATACTTGTATAGTTAAGAAAAAGGAGAA
The DNA here is from genome assembly GCA_051883095.1 of Anaerovoracaceae bacterium. Classification (GTDB taxonomy): domain Bacteria; phylum Bacillota; class Clostridia; order Peptostreptococcales; family Anaerovoracaceae; genus SUG1106. The sequence goes on along the minus strand of JBJETB010000021.1, from coordinate 11,489 downwards.
AAATTATGGCATTTGACGGAATTGTGACCCGCGCCATGGTGCGGGAAATAAACGAAAAAATATATATGGGAAAGATTGAAAAGGTTTATCAGCCGGAAGCTGACGAACTGGTCTTCAACATTCACACAAAGAGCGGCAACTGTAAACTGTTCGCCTCTGCAGGTTCTGCCCACGCAAGGGTGCATTTTATCGAGGAAAACCCTGTGAATCCCCCTGCCCCTCTGGCTTTCTGCATGCTTTTGAGAAAGCACCTTCAGGGCGGCCGCATTATCGGCATCGAGCAGAAAGGCTCCGAAAGAATAATAGAGATTTCCATAGAGACCCTCAACGAGCTTGGCTTTACCGTTTCAAAGAAACTGATATTTGAAATCATGGGAAAGCACAGCAATATTATTCTCACCGATATTGCAACGGGCAAAATCATCGACTCTATCAAGAGAGTATCCTTTGATGTAAACAGGGTGCGTCAGATTCTGCCGGGCATGATATACCAGTATCCGCCGGAGCAGGATAAAATTCCTTTCCGCGAAATTACTGAAGAACAGCTTAATGCTCTCCCTGCCGACGGCAAAACAATATTGAGAAGCGTAGGCGGCATCTCCCCTGCTTTTGCCGACGAACTGGCACGTCATGAAGTAAACCGATGGGAATATTTCTGCAGCGTAAAGGATGAAATTGAGGGTGGTGCTTCCGGTAAAGGTTTTGTCTATCTGGACGAAAAAGAAACCCCTGTAGATTTTTACCCCGTACCTCTTGCTGACCTTGAAGAAAGCTGCAGGACTATGGAATTCGACAGTCTCAGCCAGGCTCTTGAATTCTATTTCGACAGGAAGGAATCTTCCAATCAAGGCCGCCAGAAATCTCATGACCTTATTAAATCGGTAAACGCAGCTCTTGACAAGATGTATCTTAAGAAAAAACGTCTTTCCGAAGACATTCTTAAGGCGGAAAACTCCGAAGACCTGCGCCTTTTCGGCGAGCTTCTCACTGCCAACATACACCTGGTAAAATCGGGCATGAAGTCAGTGGATGTAATCAACTACTACGACGGTTCTACAGTAACCATACCTCTTGATGTTAAACAGTCGCCGTCAAAGAACGCCCAGCACTACTTCAAGAAATACGGCAAGGCCAAGACCGCCGTAAAGGAAAAGCAGATTCAGCTAGAAGAAAACGAGAACGAAATCAATTACCTTGAGTCCGTGCTTTCTTTCCTCGAAAACACCGATGATGTAAACGAAATAGAGTCCATAAGAAGTGAGCTTGTTGAAACCGGCTATGTGCGCCGCCGCAAACAGCAGGGCGGTTTCAAAGAGAAGAAATACAAGCCTGCCCCACACCGCTACACCCTTTCCAATGGAATGACGGTACTGGTAGGAAAGAATAATAAAGAAAACGATTATCTTACTTTAAAAACTGCAGGCAGCCGTGACCTCTGGCTTCATACAAAGGACATCCCGGGTTCCCATGTTATAGTGCAAAGCGGCGGACAGGAGCTTGACGAAAAATCCATATTCGAGGCCGCAGCTATCGCTGCTTATCACAGCAAGGCCCGGACCTCGGAAAACGTGCCTGTAGATTATGTCTCTGTAAAGTATGTTAAAAAACCTGCCGGAGCCAAGCCCGGCATGGTCATATTTACTAACAACAGGACTGTGTGGGTGAATCCGGCGTTGCCTCACGAGGATTCAGGAAAAAATTCCAAGGCATAGTATTGACATTTCCCCCAAAATGAGGTATGTTTATGTTAATAGTTAAGTACATTAACTATTAAGCATGTTAACAATATTGCTGTTTATCGGTGAATTAACATAATCATGAAGAAAAAATTAGGAGCAAGATAAATTATGATAGAAAACGAGAATAGATACATACTGTTTTGTCAGGCCATCAATGAACTAGACGCAGGTGTAGAATTGATAAACGAATACGACGCCCTGCTGCATGATTACGGTGGAACAATAATGTTTCAGGCAGAATCACAGATGATAAAAGCCATTGGTGAAAATCCGGGGATAACAGCTTCAGAGCTTGCAGCCAAATTCTGCAAGACGTCAAGTGCATGTTCCCAGCTTATCAGAAAGCTCAAGCAGAAAAGCTGGGTGCTTCAAAAGCGTAACGAAAGCAATAGCAGAGAATATAACCTGTTTCTAACACAATCAGGAGAAGAAATTTTCAAAAATCATTCTTCATTTGAAAATGCCTGCTATAGACGTACCTTTCAGATGCTTGATGATTTTTCAGATGAAGATCTTAAGACATATATCAAAATCCAGAAAAAACTAAATACGGCATTTATGCTTGACGTATCCGAAAGCAAAAAAATATAGAATTTTCACAGGAGGTAAAAATGAAGTACAACTTTGATGAAATTATTGACAGAAAAAATACCAATTCTGAAAACGTAGATGGCTGGCGTCCTTATATTTTCAAGTGCGGTCCCGAGAGAGTTTTTCCATATGCTGATGACGAATTTATCAGAATGTGGGTAGCTGATATGGAATTTGCGGTTGCACCTGAAATAAGAGATGCCATTAAAGAAAGAGTAGATAAAAAAATACTGGGATACACCATAGTCTCCGATGATGGCTACTATAACGCATTAAACAAATGGTGCCAGGACAGGTATCAATGGAGTTTTGAAAAAGAAGAGCTGGTCTTTTCACCAGGTGTAATACCTGCTCTATACCAGCTTGTAGAGGATCTGGTGGCACCGGATGAAAAAGTTATCACTTTCACACCCGCATACGGATTTTTCCTTCATGCCTGTGAATACAACAACGTTCAGCTGGTGCAGTCTCCTCTGATAAACAAGAACGGTCAGTTCGATATTGACTTTGAAGATTTTGAAAAGAAGGCTTCCGATCCAAAGGTTAAAGTACTTATGCTCTGCAACCCTCATAATCCTACCGGTCGTATCTGGACTGAAGATGAGCTGTCTCACATTGCAGAAATTGCACAAAAAAATAATCTATGGATAATCTCAGATGAAATTCACTGTGACCTCATCAGATGCGGCATGAAGCACATTCCAATGGGAAAAATCATGCCTGAATATAAACGTCTCATAACGACAATGTCCGCAAGCAAAACCTTCAATATTGCCGGTATGCTGTTTTCAAATATCATCATACGCTGTCCGGATGAAAGAAAGCGTTTTCAGGATAGAGATAAAAATATCGGTGCAGCAAACCCTCTGTCCATTGCAGCTCACCAGGCAGCATATGAGCACGGCGGTCAATGGCTGGATGAGCTTAAAGAATACATCGATGGAAACTTCAGATTTGTAAAAGAATTCATGGACAGAAATTGTCCTGAAGTTGACTTTACGATTCCTGATGCTACATATTTTGCATGGGTAAATATCGGAAAGGTTCTGCCTGATGTGGAAGACCTGCCTCTTTTCTTTGCAAACAATGCAGGTGTTCTGCTCGAAGGAGGAGACAGTCTTTTTGTAGGAAATGCAAAGGGATATATCAGGCTTAACCTTGCAATGCCAAGATCATTGGTAAAAACAGGTCTTAAAAGAATTGCGGAAGCCATTTCAAAAGAAAGACAGTAAAAAAGCTTGTATCCTTGTATCAAAGCTATCTTTATTCGCAGAATGTGGGCACAGCTTTTCGCTGTGCCCACACACTAAATAAATATTTCGTTATATAATCACTTTACACTTTATTCATGCTTAATTGCCTCAAGGGCCGGTATTTTAACCGCCTTGTTGGCTGGATAATATCCGGAGACCAGCCCCACAAGCACAGAGAAAACTATGGCAAACAGCATGAGACCCGGCGAGATAGCCGATATACGGCTCACTTCCTCTCCGCCTATGAGAGCCTGCAGTATGGTCTGTGCGGTAATGCCTCCTCCGCCCATGGCACCCATGGCAAAAAGATTAATTACTACAGAAATGATAAGGCTGAAAATCAGACCTGTTATTCCTCCCAGCAGTCCTATGGTGCCTGCTTCCATAAGGAACAGCATTCTGATGTCACGCACATAACATCCCAGAGCCTTCATTATTCCTATTTCTCTGGTTCTCTCCGATATGGACATTATCATAGTGTTGGTGATTCCAATGGCCGCAACGAAGAGTGAAATTGCCCCTAGGCCTCCAAGCATAAGCTGAACCTGACGGGCGCTCTCTTCCATGCTTTCACGCATGCTTTCCATGGAATATGTATAGTAGCCCATTGCTTTGATACTGCTTTCGATTTCTGATACCTGACTCATATCAGCTGCTTTAACCAGCACCTGAGAATAGTTCAGTTTTACCGCAGGAGTTCCCTTCACTGCCGATATCAGACTCTTAAGGTCATCAATGCTCATCATGATACCTTCGGAGGTTTCCCAGCCCTTACCGTAATCCTCCTTGAGGACTCCGGATATGTTTATGGTTTTTTTATACGGTGTCTGGCTGTCCTCTCCGGTACTCAGTTCCAGCGTTACAGGTGTTTTCAGTATATCAAAGTACGGATCCGGCAGTTCTGTGGGATTGCCGTTCTCATCATATGAAGACCACCTGTCAACCATGTTTCTTCCTTCAGGCATGAGAGAATCCATAAAATTATATGCCAGATATTGTCCTCCTACAGCCTGATCGAGGCCTTTTGCAGGGAATTCTCCTTCTATCAGTTCGAATCCCATATCCGCCATCGCTGATGTATCCACACCCACTACACTGGCCCAATCGCACTGATACCTGTCATTTATCCCTGCCTTAAGGCTCACCGACATTTCATCCAGGCTAACCTTGGGCATTACAGCTGCCACGCCACTCATCTCCCTGAATGACTTTATGGCGGCATCGTCAAGCTTTGCCTCTGTGCCGTTATCAGACATTCCCTGAGAGACCTCGATTATAGACAGGTCGCCCATCTCTGCAAGCATTTTGTCCTGAGACTCCTTCATACCGGCACCAATGGATACCATAACGACAATGGATGTGCATCCGATAAATACCCCAAGCACCGTAAGTATGGTTCTGCCCTTACGCCGCTTCAGATTATCAATGCACATTTTGCCTATGTCCGACAGTCTCATTTCTTTTCCTCCCCGGCGTTCGGCTCTTCTCCTGAATCGTCCATGTCGTCATCCCATTTATCCCACATCTCGGCTTCTTTCCTTGCTGCTGCGGCTTTCTTCTTCTTTTTTATTATAGCGAAAGCTATAGCTGCGATAGCGATGACAATCCCGATAACCAGCGGCCAGTTTATTCCGCCTTCTTCTTCAGGCTCAGGCATAGGCTCATCCATGCCCGGGTCAGGATAATCCATGGCTTCCACACTCAACACTACAGGAAACTCTCTTGTCTTGGTATCCCCGTTTCCGTCCTCGTATGTAACCTTGATGGTAAACTCCGCTTCACCCGGTTCAAGTGCGGTTACAGCAAATACGATGGTTCCGCTCTTTCCCGGTTCCAGGTTGCCTATATTCTGGAAAGGCGTGACGCTTTCGATGTTTCCTGTGATTTCAGCCTCTACGTTGGAAATGTCGCTTTTACTCTTGTTTACATAATTTAAGCTCAGACTGGTTTCCTCACCTGCGTAAACCATCACAGGCAAAGCAGGCTTGCTGATTTCAAATCTGTCCGGCTGATAAACCGGAACAGTTATCTTCTGCTCGGTTGTCACAGGTGTACGTTTGCCGTTGTCCACATATTCATATTTAAATGATACGGAAACAGGCTGAGCACTTCCTGTAACGGTTCTGGATGCTTTCATAGGCACACTGACGGTTTTTTCGCTGCCTTCGCCTATCTTTTCAAAATAGAAGGTGTTTGATGATCCGTTAAGCGTCAGTCCTTCTCCGCCTTCCACTGTAGCGACCAGATTTTCCACTTTAAGCTTGCTGCTTGTATTCTTAAATTTAAAGCTGAGGTTAAATCCGGCTCCTGCCGCAACGGATGAACCGCCGTAATCAAATCTTGTTATGATAATGTTTGGTACAGGACTGTCAACGGCGTTTTCATCCGGTTCCTCTGTCTTTTTTACTTTAGCCGGAATAATAATTTTTCCTTCAGCTGTTCCCGATGTCAGGCTTACTCTGTTATGATAATCAAAGCTTAGTGATGCATCTATGTACTGGTTGGCACCGGAGATAGTTCCCAAGGCGCGAACCTTTATTGCAACACTTTCTGTTTTGCCAGGTGCTATGCTGTTAAGCTGCACCATAGAGCTTGATCCCGGCAGCATCAGGCTGTCTGACGGTGTAAACTGAATTACCGGAGACTGCATAGTCGTGCTTCCGATATTTTTAACATAAACTGTAACTGTAATTTCCTCATCCGGTTTAATTGAAGAAGTCAGGTCGTTTCTGCTGATTATGGCCTTCGGTGCCGGTAAAGGATCCGGCTGCTGCGGTTCTGCCGGCTCATATGCAGGCTCTTCATATTCCTTGCATTCGGTAATTGGTATCTCAATATTATCCTGTGCACCGGCAAGTCCGTTGTAACCTACCATCAGCTTAAGAGAATTGCCCGTACCTTTGTACGTAAGATTTGATACTGTCAAATCAAATTCAAGCAATCCTCCTGAAATATTGGAAACTGCAGGATTATCGCCTCCGCTAAAGCTGTCAACTCTACGGGAAATCTGCAGCCCTTCCGGATTATACCCGATATCACTTGCCGTAGTCTGGGTGTGTTTCAGGTGCATGGTCACATTTACCTTGCTCCCTTTTGTGATTCGGCTTACAGCCGCTCCATTGGCAGATGTAACCGTATACCCAGTCACCACCAGTTCACCTGAAGACGCTGAAGCATCCTCCGCTATGCTGAAGGCTGCAAACATAGTTAAAACCATGGCCACAACCATGGTCAATATAAAACTTTTTCTTAATAAATTATTCATCTGGTTTCCCCCTTGCAACAATTATCTGTCTTCACGTCGCTGATTATTTCACCATCCACCAGAGTCACTATTCTGTCAGCATACTCGGTCATCTCAGGGTCATGAGATACCAGCACTATTGTCTGATGAAAAGTCCGTGCAAATTTTCTTATCATTTCCATTACTTCTTTGGTAGTCTTCGAGTCCAGATTTCCTGTTGGCTCGTCGGCAAATACAATATCCGGCCGTGTAATAAATGCCCTGGCTATACCTGCTCTCTGCTGCTGACCACCAGACATCTGCCCCGGGAAATGGTTCATTCTGTTATGCAGCCCTACTCTGCAAAGCATTTTCTTAGCCTCACGCTCCCTCGTTTCCTTGGGAACACCCCTGAACATGAGCGGCATGGCCACATTCTCAACAGCTGTAAGCTCAGGCAGCAGATTATAGGACTGAAACACGAAGCCTACGTGCTTCTGTCTGAAAGCGGCCAGACCGTTTTCATCCAGACTTGACACAGGTACTCCCCCTATCAGTACCCGGCCGCGCGTAGGCTTTTCCAGACCTGCAAGCTGATTGAGCAATGTACTTTTACCGGAGCCGGATGTGCCGAATATACAGCAAATCTCACCACGGTTTATAGACAGGTTTATGTTCTTCAGAGCAACAACCCGTTCTTCCCCCATTATGTATTCTTTTCGAAGCTTCTGCACCTGTATGACAGGTTTCTGCCTCAGATGTTCATCACTCATAATCCTACTCCTTTCTGCATCTTATATGTTACCAGAGATTTCTTTAATCTCTATTAAGGCAATCTTAAGATTTCTTAAGATTCTTAAAATGAGTAGGAAGTATGATTTCGAACTCCGTGCTGAATCCATCAGGTCTCGGTTCACAAAGCTTTATGGTACCTCCGTGTGCAGTTATTATTCGTCTCGTTATAGCAAGACCCAGTCCGCTTCCGCCTCCGCTTCTCGACTTGTCTCCCATTACAAAAGGATCAAATATGGTTTCCCCCGCCTCGCGTGAAATGCCGATTCCGTTGTCGGCAATAATTATTTTAACCTGCCCCGATCTGGTTTCCTCAGCTTCTTTAAGAGGAACAACTCCTACAGCTATTACTGTACCCAGGCTGTTATACTTAAGGGAATTATACATGATATTGTCCAGTGCACGGCGCATCTGATATCTGTCAATACTGCTCCATACTGCATCCTCCGGAATCATTACGTTCAGTTCAAAACCTGAAATGTTTATTTCATCGTATCTTTCAGCCAGATATCCTCTCATGAATTCGCAGATGTCTGTTTCCTCAGGTTTCAGCGTGAACTCCGGGTGTTCGACCTTGCTGTATTCATGGAAGGAATTAATCAGATTGGTCAGTTCCTCAGCCTTGCTGTCGATGAGTTCCAGATAGCTGTTCATTTTTTCCTGTGGCACCTTACCGTCGCGGATGGCCTTGGTATACCCAGAAATAACGGTAATAGGAGTTTTAAGGTCATGAGAGATATCAGCCAGAAGCCGCTGTCTTTCGTCATCAAGCTTCTTTCTGTCTGCTTCGCTTTCAGCAAGCATATCTGCCATCCTGTCCATATTGCTGCCTATTCTTCTGATTTCCCATGGACCTTCCATTTCTCCCAGCCTGCAGTTTCCGCCACTGGCAAGCTGATCCACCGCGTTATTGAGTTTGACAAGCGGTTTCTTTATTTTCCTGTTCATCCACAGCAGGAAAGAAACTATTGCCAGCATATAGAGAGGAATCAGCAGCAGATATATGCGGTTTGCCTTTGCATACATATTCTGGTATGAATCAAAAGAAGCATTGTATGACATTACAACAAGATACCTGGCATCTGACCCGGATGTTAAGCTTCCTGATGCTCCGGATATATCATATTTCATATACACCGGTCCGTCAGTATACTGAGATGTAAGATAATTAAACTCATCAGGCGTATAATAAGAATGACCGTCGCCGAAACTTCCCTCCACGACAGCATAATTCTCATCCAGGATAAGAACCTGCTCCTCTGTGTCTCCATTTTCATCAAAAATGAACTTGACCAGAAGATGCTTCTGATGTCCGTCGTTATCTGTAAAGCCTACATAGTTTATATATGACTGTTCCTCATATGGCTGTATGCAGTCCAGTTCCCCGGGAGTAAAATTTCTCCTGAGGCTGTCTGTCGAGTCGTAGATTATCTCTCCATCTTCTGTTACAACTGCAAAGCCTCCCTCTTTACCCAGATACTTTCTCGTCGGCACATCTTCATATTTTCCCCGCTGCATATCCTTATCACTTACCAGTGCGTCTATGTCAGGAATTCTTGAAAGCCATTCAAAATAAGAATCGCTTAGCCAGGATACAAAAAAAGCGATGAGAATAAGGGCCAGTGTAAATCCAAGATATCCCTTGGCAAGGAGAATTACCAGTCGTCCTTTTTTGCGGTTATCCTTCAAATTTATATCCCACCCCTCTTACCGTTATGAGATGCTCCGGCTTCTTCGGATCATCCTCTATTTTTTCTCTTATTCTGGAAATGTGTACCATTATAGTATTGTCATCACTTTCAAAATATTCTCCGCAGACGCTTTCATATAGCTGTACCTTGGTATATATCCTGCCCGGTGACTTCATCAGCCTTGCCAGTATTTTATATTCCATAGGGGTGAGCTGTATCTGCACACCGTCTTTTTCCACAGTATGATTGGAAAGGTCGATTTCGAAGCAGCCCACCCTTATTCTGTCTAATGATGTGCCGGACCTTCTGAGCAGCGCCTTCACTCTGGCGACTACTTCTAGGGGATTGAAAGGTTTGGTCATATAGTCATCTGCCCCGATATTAAGTCCCAGTATCTTATCCTGATCACGGTCTCTGGCCGACAAAATCATTATAGGCATAGCTGTACGCTCCCTGATCTTCTGTGTCAGTTCAAGTCCATTGAGTCCCGGCATCATTATGTCCAGTATGGCAAGCTGCGGCGACGCAGTCTCTACCAGCTCCAATGCAGTCTCCCCGTTATCTGCGCAGATAACCGAAAAGCCCTCGCTTTCCAGATAAAGCTTTAATAGTCCCCTGATATCTGCATCGTCTTCTGCTATCAAAATATTCTGTTTGTTCATCTGTCTGTTATCTCCTGTCTCTTATCCCTTTATCGTCACAATGCGCCCTGCCTGGCGCCAGCCGTAACCTCCCATTTCTGCCAGCTTCTCATGGAATTCTTCACTCTCGAGAATCTGCCTGAAGGCTCTGACTTGTGGAAGTTCCAGATCTTCTGCTCTGATGGCGAAATCATACTCCTCAATGCCCACTTCAATAAAGTCCAGTCCCATGGCATCGGCTGCCGGTCTGATACCCATTCCTGCGTCGATTTCTTCGGAGGCTACCAGTGCAGCTACAGCCATGTGTGTTGCTGCTTCCTTGTCATACCCGTTTATCATGTCAGGTGTGATTCCTGCCTGCTTCAGCTTGTAATCCAGAAGAACTCTGGTGCCTGCTCCCCTCTGTCTGTTCACATAGCGGGTTCTCGTCAGATCTTCTACCCCTGTGATGCCCAGAGGGTTTCCCTTCTTTACCATGATCCCCTGTATTCTGTCCACTCCCTTAATGAGAGCCATCTCCTCTCCCGGGAAAATCTTTTCTATGTATGATACGTTGTATTCACCTGTTTCCTCGTCGAGGAGGTGTGTCGGAGCTATTACGGTTTCTCCACGTGAAAGCGCCATGAGTCCTGCCATGCTTCCCACATGGGTTCCGGAAAGATTCATTCCCGGAAAACGCTCTGCCATCATATCGTTCATCACATCTATTATCATGTCATGGCTTCCTATGGACACAAGTGTGTTTTCTATCTGCGCGATATCAGTGTAAAGCTCCACGTCTACAGTCTCTCCTGCCTCAAAACCTTCGCTTTCCTGAGGTATGACGCAGAATCCGTCGGCACGCACAAGGCTCATCGCCGCTCCTGCTCCTCTTGCCAGGGGTGCGCATACAAATTTATCTCCAACTTTGCCTACCTTGACGCGAACATACTCTCTGTGCTTAAGAGAGGAAACAATTCGCTTGGAAAGAACGGCTTTCACTGACTTCCGTGCTGTGCTCCCACCGCTGTGATCTGTTCCCGCCAGTTTTTTCAGCACCGGTGTCACGAAATTTTCGAACGCCAGGTAGGCGCTTACCGGATATCCCGGCAGGCCTATTACAGGCTTGCCCTGTACCATTGCCAGAATAACAGGTTTGCCCGGTTTCATTGCCACTCCGTGGATTATCACCTCACCGACTTCACGGAGCACATGGACAGTATAGTCCTCAGTTCCTGCACTGGATCCGGCATTTATGATTACCATATCGCTGCTCTCTGTTTCCCGCAATACAGTTTCTTTTATCTCTTCATAGTCATCAGGCACTATGCCGCATCTGCGAGGTATTCCTCCTGCTTCCGTCACCATAGCCGCAAACATGCCTGAATTTGAGTCTATAATATCCCCCTCTTCCGGGTTTTCATGGGGCATGATTATCTCCGTTCCCGTAGGAATTATGGAAACCTGCGGTTTTTTGAAAGTTTTGACTTCAAGTATTCCTCCGGCCAGCAAAACCCCTATGTCTACCAATGTCATTAAGTTAAGATGACGAACACAAGAAGACTTCATATCGAAAAAGA
>JBJETB010000020.1:0-15104 GCA_051883095.1 Anaerovoracaceae bacterium | reverse complement strand
ATCAAGAGGCCGGAGCAGGCGGTTCAGCTATTCTTGCGATTTATACTGGCAAAGGGTGCAGTCACTTATGGACTGGAACTGATGCTTGGGATATTTGATATTATGCAGGGGATGATATCAACCATAATGACAGCAGCAGGACTGGATAGCCAAGGACAGTCAACACTACCAAGTGAAATGATTACGGCAATAGAAGAATGCGGATTTTTTGAGTCTATTCCCTTGTGGGCGGTAACCCTCATAGGGAGTCTTCTCATTACAGTGCTGTCCTTCATAATGATACTCACCGTGTACGGAAGGTTTTTCAAACTGTACCTTTATACAGCGATTGCACCGGTTCCGCTGGCTAGCTTTGCAGGAGCACCCACACAGCAGGTGGGAATCAGCTTTCTCAAATCATACACCGGAGTATGTCTTGAAGGGGCAATCATAATCCTTGCCTGCATCATTTTCTCACTGTTTGCATCGGCGCCGCCGACTATAAACACATCAGATGCCGTGGTGCCTATGGTCTGGTCATACATAGCAGAGCTGGTTTTCAACATGCTGGTGCTTGTGGGAACCATCAAGATGGCGGATCATGTTGTAAAAGAAATGATGGGGCTGTAATTTGTAAAATGCACTCAGACTAAGTCATCAAAGGATATGAATTTATGAATTTCTTGTGAATCATACTTATTTTGGTTGATAATTACATAAATATTGCGTATAATACAAGTAGGAAAATTCCTACTTGTATTACTGACGAAATGGAGGTGCATTTTATGATTGCCAATACATTTATTGATAACGCAAAAGTCATGTCGAAAGGACAAGTCACAATTCCAAAAGATATTCGGGAGATCCTCGGAATAACAAGTGGCGATAGAGTAACTTTTGTCGTGGAAAATGGGAATGTGAGACTGATTAACTCTGCGGTATATGCGATGCAGATGCTGCAGGCACAAATGGCTGGATTGGCAGAAAGCTCCGGACTTGACTCTGAAGATGCAGTCATGGATTTAGTTAAAGATATCCGTGCAGAAAGTGAGAATGAATGAGAGTTCTGATTGATACAAATGTACTTATTTCTGCTGCTTTGAGCAATAAAGGCACTCCTTACCGTGCTTTTGTAAAAGCGGTCAGTTACCCGAATCATGGATTGGTATGTGAGCAGAATATTGATGAAATGCGGCGCATTTTTAACCGTAAGTTTCCACAAAAAATACAGGCACTAGAGGCATTTCTGTCTTTGGCACTATTGACTCTTGAAGTTGTTCCGATGCCATTGGAAGAAAATAGTCTTGAAGATAAAATACGTGATGTCAATGATAGACCAATTCTTCGTGCTGCCATCAATGCGAAAGCGGATATATTGCTTACGGGTGATAAGGATTTTCTGGAGTCCGGAGTTTATACTCCTAAGATTATGACAGCTGCAGATTTTATTGCAAGCGGAGAATCCTAATTGAAAATATGTAATGATAATAAAACTAAGAACTATACAGCAGTCAGCTTAAACGGCAGGCTGCTTTTTTCTTTGGCAAAAGAAAAAAAGGAGAAATACTTACAAATGGAAATAAAAATGAATAAGGAAATCAGAGACTATGCGGAGACCATGTTTTTTGGGCTGTCGCTCCGGCAGTTTCTGTTTTCGGCAGCAGGGTGCCTGATATCCATAGGCATCTTTTTTTTACTCAGAAACAGGATAGGAACGGAGGCCGTCACATGGGCATGCATACTGGGAGTTTTCCCATGCGGGCTTCTGGGATTTGCGAAATACAACGGGATGAGTGCGGAAAGGTTTCTTTGGGCGGTTATCAAGTCTCAGGTGCTTTGTCCTAAGAGACTGGTTTTTCGGAGCAGCAATATGATGCAGGATCTTTCAGAGGGAGGAAAGAAAAATGCTGAAATCAATTAAAAATACCATGAAACTGGACCGGGAAAAGGTAAAGATACCCCGCCGGGTACAGGATGCCATTCCGGTAAAGGCAGTATACGAGGACGGCGTTTTTCAGGTGGCGAAAAACAAATACAGTAAGTCATGGAAGTTCACCGACATAAATTACGATGTGCTTTCCGACGAAGAACGCATCGAGACCATCAAGAACTACGGAGCACTTCTCAATTCCTTTGACAGCAGTGCCACCACCAAGATAACCATACACAACCACCGCATCAGTCAGAAGGACTTCGGGGAGCGCATACTCATCGAGGAAAGGGATGACGGACTCAACCGTTTTCGAAGGGAGTATAATGAAATGCTTAAGGCGAAGGCGGCAGGTAACAACGCTATCCTTCAGGAGAAATATATAACCGTCTCTGTACATAAAAATAGCATTGAGGAGGCGAGAAGCTTCTTTAAGAGAGCGGGAACGGAGCTTTCCACGAGACTTGGAAGGCTTGGGAGCAGGTGCAGGGAACTGGACGGCTTGGAGCGTCTTCAGATACTGCACAGTTTCTACCGTGTGGGGGAAGAGGATAACTTCAGCTTTGACCTGAAGGACTGCAGGAAAAAGGGTCACAGCTTCAAGGACTACATCTGCCCTGACAGTATGGAATTTGCCGTTGACCATTTTCAGATGGGAGAGCGATTTGGAAGATGCCTTTTCTTAAAGGATGTGGCAGCCTATCTTAAGGACACGCTGGTGGCAGAGCTGACGAGCCTGAATCAGAACATGATGCTTTCCATAGATATTTTGCCGGTGCCCATGGCGGAGGCCATAAGGGAAGCGGAAAACAGACTCCTCGGAGTATCCACCAACATAACCACGTGGCAGAGAAAGCAGAATGCCAATAACAACTTTGGGGCGATTGTGCCTTACGACATGGAGCAGCAGCTCAACGACAGCAAGGAATTCCTCGATGAACTGACCATAAGAGACCAGCAGATGATGCTTGCTCTCACAACAATAGTGCATACCGCAGATAGTAAGAAACAGCTGGATGCGGATACAGAAACCCTTAAATCAATTATCCAGACAAGACACTGCCAGATGGGAGTTCTGCGTTTTCAGCAGATGGACGGACTGAACACGGTGATTCCTGCAGGTCAGAGAAAGATTGATGCACTGAGAACCTTTACCACAGAGTCCATGTCGGCCCTCATGCCTTTTCATGTTCAGGAAATCAGCCACGACCACGGCATTTACTACGGCCAGAACGTAATAAGCAAGAATATGATCGTGGCAGACAGAAGGCAGTTACTGAATGGAAATTCCTTTATTTTAGGCGTATCCGGCTCGGGAAAGTCTTTTACAGCTAAGAGCGAAATCATAAACTTTGTTATGGCTACGGATGCGGATATCATCATAGTTGACCCGGAAAGGGAAGTGCGACATGAAGTCGCGTAGTAAATTGCTAATCTAGCTATCCTATCCATTTAGGATAATCCTACCGTCACCTGCTTGAATGGTAACGTTCATGTTGGGAAGCTGGCGGGACAATGTGGGAAATCTGACAGCCTAAGTCGGACGTACTGCTAGGATAAGAGTGCTATGGTGAACGTAAAGTGAATCATCGCAAGAGTCGTTACAGGGACTAAGTGAAATAAGGCTGATACACTTACACCAAAAGGTGCGGAGGTGGTCATGCAGGCTTTCTCGACTGCATGACAAATGGACATGATTCCTCCCGGCTCAAAGATGGCACCTAAGGTACTCACAATTATTTACTACGTGGAACATGGTAAGCCCTATGTGCTCCTTGGAAATCAAGGTATTGAACCCGTAAGGGGAATAGATGGCACAGAGGGTAGAGGAAAGGGATAAAAAGCGAATGGCCAGCTGTAATGGCTGAGCATAGGGGTTCAAAATTTGCCCTAACTTGAAAGAGTGCAGACTTATCCCATGGTATTTCATAACAAGAATGGAGGTAAACCTATGAACGATAATAATTCAATGACAGAAGTGAAAGCTCCTGAGAGATTATCGGACACAAAACAGCTTTCTCTGCAATGGAAATCCATTGACTGGAGAAAAGCAGAAAAAGAGGTTAATAGGCTACAAGTCAGGATTGTTAAGGCTACACAGAATGAAGACTGGCACACAGTGAAAAGGCTTCAATATCTATTAACACATTCTTTCTATGCAAAAGCTCTTGCCGTTAGACGTGTAACAACAAACAAAGGTAAGAGAACGGCAGGTGTGGACAAGCAGCTTTGGGATACACCTGCCGAGAAAATGAGAGCAGTGCTCTCACTGACAGACAAAGGCTATAAAGCCAAACCACTTAGACGAGTGTATATCGAAAAGAAAGGCAAGAAAGCAAAACGCCCACTTGGCATACCAACAATGTATGACAGAGCCATGCAGGCACTTTATGCATTGGCTCTCGAGCCAGTAGCAGAAACCACAGCCGATACAAAATCATTCGGTTTCAGAAAAGAACGCTCGGCACAAGACGCATGTGAATATATTTTCACAGCACTTTCGAGAAAGTTTTCCCCAGAATGGGTGCTTGAGGGAGATATCAAAGGCTGTTTCGACAATATCAGCCATGAATGGCTATTGAAGAACATACCAATGGACAAATCTGTACTAAAGCAATTTCTGAAAGCAGGATTCATCTTCAAAGGAGAGTTATTCCCTACTGAAGATGGAACACCACAGGGTGGCGTGATTTCTCCAATGCTTGCAAATATGGCACTGGATGGAATGCAAAAGGCACTATCTGACAGATTCGATATGAGTTTGAAGGGTAAATACAGTGCTTTTGTGCATAACAAACATCAGGTCAACTTAGTGAGATATGCAGATGACTTTGTTGTAACTGCATCAACAAAAGAGGTAGCAGAAGAAGCAAAGGAAGTCATTAAGACATTCTTAGAAACACGCGGATTAGAGTTGTCAGAGGAGAAAACTCTCATAACAAATATCAACGATGGCTTTGACATGCTTGGGTGGACATTCAGAAAGTTCAACGGCAAGCTGATTGTTAAACCATCAAAGAAATCTATGCAGGCTATCAAGGATAAACTGTCTGAAACAATCCTCAAAAGAGGAAAAGCATGGACGCAGGAAGTGTTGATTATGAAGCTGAACCAGCAAGTCAGAGGATGGACGAATTACCATCAGCATGTAGTTGCAAGTGAAGCATTTGCCCACCTGGACTATGTGCTGTACGAATTGCTATGGCAATGGGCAAAACGCAGACATCCTCACAAAGGAAGATGGTGGGTTTCTACAAAGTATTGGCACCGAAAAGGAAACAGAAACTGGGTTTTCTGCACGGAAGATAAGGAACTGATGCGAGTAGACCACACATTGATTGTACGACACATTATGGTTCGAGAAAATGCAAACCCATTCCTTGATACAGAATACTTTAATGAAAGAAAGTTCAAGCGGGGGATGAAAAAGCTAACTGGCAAATTCAGAAGAATTTGGGAGAATCAAAATGGATGCTGTTATCACTGTGGAATGCCGATGGATGTCACGGATGATAGAGAGATATTCTTTAAAGGTCCAAAGGCAGACGGAGGTGTCGAAGAAGTATCGAACATGGCATATGTTCATGCTTCATGCCAACGTATTTATACTGAAAGCCGCTCGAAAGAGTGATGAAATGCTTGAGCCGTATGAGTGGAAACGCTCACGTACGGTTCTTAGAGAGGAAGGCGGTGGTAACACCGCTGACCTACTCGACTATTCACAGCTGGTGAAGGCTTTCGGCGGAGAGGTCATTGAGATTTCTGCCACCAGCCCCAATCACATCAATGCCATGGACATGAGCCGGTATTATGGCGACGGGGACCCGGTGGCGGAGAAATCCCAGTTCCTTCAGTCGGTCTGTGAGCAGATCGTCACCAGCCACAGGTTTGCGAAAGGGCAGCAGTCAATCATAGACCGATGCACAGAGCTTGTATATCAGAACTACCGCAAGCGTAACTTCATGGGTGAACCGCCTACACTCAACGATTTCAGAGAGAAGCTTTTAAGACAACCGGAGCAGGAGGCAAGGGATTTGGCATTAGAACTCGAAATATTTACCCGAGGTTCCCTTAACACCTTTGCACAGCAGACTAATGTGGATACTGCAAATCGGCTCATTTGCTATGACATTCTGGAACTGGGGGAGCAGATGATGACCATCGGCATGCTTGTGATTCTTGACAGTATTCTTAACCGGGTGACTCAAAACCGGGAGGCAGGAAAACAGACGGTAAATTTTCATAGACGAGATTTATCTTTTGTTTCTCCATGAGTATTCGGCTCAGTTTCTTTCAAAGCTTTGGAAGCGTGTGAGAAAGTATGGTACATACTGCACCGGAATAACGCAGAATGTGGATGAGGTGCTGCGCTCGCAGACGGCCAGAACCATGCTTTCCAATTCGGAGTTTCTGGTGATGCTTAATCAGGCTGCCACTGACCGTCAGGAGCTGGCAAGGCTGCTGCATATCTCGGAAAGGCAGCTTGCATATATCACAGATGTCCCGGCAGGACACGGTCTGCTTAAGGTGGGAAATGTGCTGGTTCCATTTGAAAACAGCTTTCCTAAGAACACGGAGTTATATAGATTGATGACCACCAAGCCGGGTGAGGGAGGATTCTGATGTGAATGAATTTTTTAAAATTTCTCTTGACTCTTCCCTAAGGACAGACACTATAATGCTGTTTAAGATAACATCAGGGCCCTGAAAGTTAAGTTTTCTAAGGAGGAGAAAAAAATGAACAACAAGAAAAAGATAAAAATGCCACATGTTTTTGTGCTATTATTCAGCATTATCATTATTGTGTCTATTTGTTCCTACATTGTACCCGCAGGAGAATTTGACCGAGTTGTAGATCCTGAAACCAACAGGACATTAGTAGACCCAGATTCATTTCATTTTGTTGAGCAAAATCCTGTTAGCTTTTTCCAATTGTTCCAAGCGGTTCCTACAGGTATGGAAGAGGTAGCGCAGATAATGATTTTTATCCTAATAGTAGGAGGCGCATTTTCTTTGATAAATTCTACAGGGGCAATTGAAGCTGGAATATATAAAGCATCTAAGGTCGTCCGAGGAAAAGAAATTATTGTTATACCAATCTTCGTGACCATTTTTTCATTTTTAGGAGCCACTATTGGAATTGCTGAAGAAACGCTGGTATTTATACCTATAGGCATTTGTATGGCTCGCGTTCTTGGATATGATACAGTTACTGGGGCATCTATCGTAATCCTGGGTGCTGGTTGTGGACTTACCGCTGCTTTTATGAATCCCTTTACTTTAGGAGTGGCTCAGACTATAGCTGAACTTCCAATGCTTTCAGGAATGTGGTATAGACTAGTTATTTGGGTTACCGTTACAGTAATTACATCTCTGTTTATAATGAAATATGCAAGTAAAGTAAAAAAGGAACCGACAAAGAGTCTAATTGCTGATATCGAAGAACCTTTCGTGGAAAGGGAAGAGGATATTCAATTTACAGGAAGACATAAAATTATTTTAATTCTCTTCCTTTTAAGTCTAATATTTTTGGTATATGCGATTTCAGAATTTGGTTGGTATATTATTGAGATTGCGACATACTTCTTAATTCTTGCATTGGTTTGTGGATTTGTAGGAGGAATGCGACCAAGTGATATTGCAGAAAGGTTTATAGATGGAGCAAAAGAAGTTGTATATGGAGCTATTATCGTTGGTCTTGCAAGAGGAATTTTGGTTGTTATGCAGCAAGGCATGATACTAGATACTGTTATTAATGCTCTCGGTGGCTTGATTGAAGGCGTTCCTACAGCTTTGGCAGGTGTATTAATGTTCTTCGTGCAACTTATAATAAACTTCTTTATTCCATCCGGCTCAGGACAGGCTGCTGCCACTATGCCTATTATGGTACCTCTTGCTGATATGATTGGATTAAGCCGACAAACAGCTGTTTTAGCCTTCCAATTTGGAGATGGATTTACCAATCAGATTATACCAACTTGTTCATGGCTGATGGTTAACCTTG
Organism: Anaerovoracaceae bacterium; assembly: GCA_051883095.1. Classification (GTDB taxonomy): domain Bacteria; phylum Bacillota; class Clostridia; order Peptostreptococcales; family Anaerovoracaceae; genus SUG1106. Next base: position 7,191 of record JBJETB010000020.1, on the reverse strand, counting down.
CTGTAGCCAAAATACCTTACGAAAGATGGGTGAAATTTGTTACTCCTATAATGCTCATTTGGATAGGTTGTGCAGTGGTATTCCTTGTTATAGCTGCAATGATCAACTTAGGACCATTTTAAAAATAAGAGGTAAAAAATATGAAGCAGGCATTTATACATGCAAATATAATCGATGTAATAAACAAAAGAATATTAAACAATAACAATGTCATTGTCGAAGACGGTATAATTACACAAATAAATGAAGAAATCATTCCAAATGATATAGACACCGTAATAGATATAGGTGGCAGATATTTATCACCTGGATTATTTAATTGCCATGTTCATGTCGCTATGGAACCTGTTGCAAATCCGGCAGATTTTGCTCATGAATCTATAGTAACATATACTTTGACAGGATTAAAACACCTCGAAGATTTTATAAATACTGGTGTTACATTTGTAAGAGATGTAGGTACACATCACAAAGTAGCTATCGAATTAATGCACGCTATAGAAGATGGTAAAATTAAAAAAGCTCCAGATATGCAGGCATCAGGTGATGGTATATGTATGACTGGTGGAACTGGCTGGACTTTTATAAGCATTGAAGCCGATGGCGAAGATGGATTAAGAAAAGCTGCTAGACAACAACTTAAAAACGGAGCAAATGTACTAAAACTAATGGCAACAGGGGGAGTCTTGACAAAAGGAACAGAGCCAGGGGCAGTACAGCTTAGTATTGAAGAAATGAAAGCAGCAATAGACGAATTCCATAAAGTCGGATATAAGACTTGCTGTCATGCAGAAAGTGCGGAAGGAGTGAAGAATGCCATTTTAGCAGGAATAGACTGCATTGAACATGGTGATGAACTTGATGACGAAGCAATTCAAATGATGCTTGAAAAGAATATTCCATTAGATGGAACAGTATCAACCATTTTTTTCTTTTTAGAAAACAAAGATAAAATGGAAGAAGAATTTGTGAAAAAGTCTGAGATCAGTAAAGAAAAAGTACTCAAATCTTTTAAAAAAGCCTATGAAGCAGGAGTTCTTTGTGCACTAGGCACTGACTGCGGATGTTCATTCTGTAAACATACTGACACGGCATATGAAATGGTAATTCTCGTAGAAGAATGTGGTGTAAAACCATTTGATGCACTTATCATCGGCACGATAAACTCGGCTAAAATATGCGGTGTAGAAGAGTCACTAGGTTCAATAGAAGTGGGTAAAAAAGCATACTTTGCAGTATTTGATGAAAATCCTGTAGATGACATTCGAGCTACACTTAACTGCGTAATGACTGTAAAAAATGGAGAAATATTATATTCAAAAATTTAAATGAAGGAGCACATATGATAAGATACTATTTCCTTGCAGAAAACAAAACGGAGAATCCTGCATGCATGGCAGAACATGGCTTGTCAATATACATAGAAGCTGATGATAAAAAAATATTGCTTGATGCAGGAACAACAGACCTGATGATAAAAAATGCCGAAATCATGGGTGTTGATTTATCTTCCGTAGATTTTGCAGTTATTAGCCACGGTCACTTTGATCACATAGGTGGGTTTCCGACGTTTTGTAAAATAAATAATCATGCTCCAATTTATTTACATAAAAATGGGCTAAGGAAAACGCATAGACAAATTAATGGCATCTTTGAAGAAAAAATATGGGGAATGTCATGGAGTGATAAAGATTACAATGATATAAAGGAACGCATCATCCCTGTAGATGGTCCAATTTACATTACACCTGAAATCTGTGTGACTGGTACGGTTCCTTACACTGACGGAGATAAAATGTTAGAAACATTTTATTACAAGGATGAACAAGAAAACTATATTGTAGACGACATGTCCCACGAACAGTGCTTGGTGATTAAACAACCAGAAGGATTATACATCTTTTCTGGCTGTAGCCATCGAGGTGCAATGACAGCTTTAGAAGGTGGAAAGGCCTGTTTTCCAGGAGAAAAAGTTGCAGCTTTTATAGCGGGAATGCATTTGTTTAATGCTGACGATGAAAAAATTAACACAGTAGTTGGAAAGCTAAAAAAAGATCCTCCAGAGGCTATTATACCAATGCATTGCACCGGAACAAAAGCTTTGTGCAAATTTTTGGATGCATTTGGTGATAAATGTATTATAGCTATGACAGGAGATGGATTTGAGAAAATAACAAAGTTATAAGTAAAGAGGCGTTGAAGAATTACTTCAGCGCCTTATTCAACAGGAACATAAACGTGATAATAATCTTTTGGATTTCTATTTACAGAAGATGTACCTATGTATTGCAAGAAGCTGGTTCCTTTCCTTATTAAGCCATTATCTTCTATGTACTTATTTATTCCATCCCAAAAGTGATAATCTGAATGTGCATCTGCAGATACAACAGCATGTACATACCTGCAAGAAGGTAAAGCTGTGATGCCATGTTTTTTCGGGTTTATGGTTTCATGCAAATTGTTTATATCTTCATACATTAAAATAAAAGAAACTTGTTGTCTGTTTTTTGAAGAAAGCATGCCAGAATAGTTCTCCATTTCTGACCGAGGGAATGAAAAGGTAAGTTTAGGAAATAAATTTTCACTAAGATTGTGGAATTTCTTTGCGGTATCTTCAATAGATCCATCGATTTCAGAAACAAGAAAAATTTTGGGGCCGGTTAACTCAATAAAGTTTCCAGTATTAGAGAAGGAACAAAGATCCTCTTTATGAATAGTTGCTTTAGCAATTTTTATTTGCAACTCTTCAACCTGATGTTGTAAATCCACAATTTTATCATCAATTGTTCCAACAATTGTTTGTATATCAGAATGATTAAAAATATCATGAATTTCATTGAGTGAAAAACCCATTTTACGAAGACGAAGAATATAATCAAGGGTAAAAACATCATCTCTAGAGAAAATCCGATAGTTATTTTCGTTGTTATTTGATGGTTGCAGAAGCTCCTTTTTTGTGTAAAGACGGATTGCTTTTGGTGTAAGACCAAAAAGCTTACAAAGATATCCTATTTTGTATTTTTTGAATTCAATAACCATTTTTGTACCGACCTAAAACTTTTGTGCTAATTATACAGTGATTTTTTATTACTGTCTATATAAAATAAAGAAAAAAATATTTTACAATTTTTACTGAATAATAGTGAAAGACTATAGTCGTAGTGAAATACAAGCATATGGAAACGGACAATTAAATAAAATGAATAAAGTCACAGATGGCATATGTATGTATACCATTCTGTGACTTTTTTTATATAATAACAGTAAAGAAAGTGTGTGTAAAAAAGGCTCAAAATTTTTTTAAATTTTACCTTAAAAAATCGGTTCTAAATGTCCTTATAGCAGAAGGCCAACTGGCCTTCTGGAAAGGGACGCATTATGTCTACGATTCTAAGATATGTTTTTGCAACCGGTGAAGCAATAAAGTTGGAAGTTGAAGATGAATATGCTGCAGTTGTTCTGAAAGACAGAAAGGATGAAGGCAATAGAAACAGGAATGAACGCAGGCATAAGATATCGCTGGACAAGTTTACATATGAGGAACGGAGATTTTTCGGAGATGAAAATACGCCGGAAACCATCCTGATTAAGAGAGAAGAAAACGAAGTCATGTTCAGACAGCTTGAAAGTCTGTCAGAGGTGCGTAAGAGAAGGCTTCTCATGTACCTTGACGGCCTGACATATGAGGAGATCGCCAAAAGGGAAAACGTCTCCATTACAGCTGTCTGCTATTCGCTGAAAACCGTAAGAGAAAAGATAAAAGCGTTCTTTTAATGTACCTTGAAAACTGAATAACCGTTTGCCGGATACTTTCCTGATATCACGAGCGCATCAGCCGGTGCGCCATAACCCTGCAGTCTCTCTTGCAGACTTCAGGCAAGCGACAGACACCGGGCTGTAAAATCGGTCGGTTGCCGATATTGCCATGACTGATACCGGGTATAATGATACTCCTGCTCAGCCACAGCCTGAGTGCAGCCATAGATGCTTTGTCTAGATGTGAGATGCGCCGCACGCAATGGGAGCAGCTTAAAGAATAAGGGGTGGAATTCCCGTGGAGCCATGAACTGTCGACCACATGGCCGTCCGGCAAATTTTGTTTTATTTTTAAATGAGTCTCTCTGATGCGGCGATGAGAGAGTAACATAGTTTTTGCTTGTGATTGCGGCAGAAATAGCGTATACTATATATGTCAGCATATACAATGTGTGAGAAAAAGAAGGGCTCATGAAAGAAAGGACAGGGAGATGCGGGAAGAGATTGTTTTGTACCATGGAAGCAAGGAAATTGTTGAATTTCCGGAAATTAGAGTTACAAAATACAATAAAGATTTCTATTTTGGATTTTACTGTACCACACTAGCTGAACAAGCGGAGAGATGGGCAACAAGATTCGATGGAAAGGGTTTTCTGAACGAATATCAGTACACCCCGAATGAGGAATTGTCTGTGAAAAAGTTTCCGGAAATGAGCGAAGAATGGCTGGATTTTATTGTCGCATGTAGAAGCGGAAAACCTCATAATTATGACATTGTAGAGGGACCTATGGCAAACGATACGATTTTCAACTATGTACAGAACTATGTTGACGGTAAAATCAGCAGAGAGGCATTTTGGGATTTGGCCAGATTTAAAAGACCAACACATCAGATAAGTTTTCACACAGCAAAGGCATTGACCACTTTAAAGTTTTTGAAAGGGAGTGAGGTTCGGGATGAAGAATAACAGTGCTTTGTTTTATACCTGCAGCCTTATAGAATACATCGGAAGAGAACAAAAGCAAAAAAGAGATAATGTCGTAAAACTTTTAGGAAGAGAAATTATTAAGAGAATATACAGGTATGCGGACGTTTTCCATTGTGAACCAATTGAAAAAACCGCAGATGATTTCATTAATATGTGCAATATTCCTGTTGGAACCTACAATAATGTTGAAAAAGCAAGATATGAGGTGCCGGATTATTGGACAATAGGTGAGGTATATGAGAGATTGATAGAAGACGTTTCGGAAGACAACACCGAAGCAATTGTTGATTCACTTATAGCGGTGTATAATTCGTGGATAAGTGATGCCATATCCAATTATAATACAGACTTTTATTACCAGTCACGGGAATATATCTGTCAGTGCTATACAGAAGGAAAAATCTGTGCATAGCAGACTGTAGCACTACAATCGTCATCTGGAAAGGTGGCGATTTTTTTGTTTCAATTTTACTTTTATAAAAAGGAATTATTATTTTGATTAAAACATAAGATGAAATGATTTTGGATGAGGGGGAGGCTCCTATGGAAGCAAAAATTATATGTATTGACAAAGAATCCACAGAGGCAATTAACGGATATAGGATAAGACGCAGATATGGGAATGCGAATATAGACAGCTGCCTGCTTAAAATTGTGCAAATGAAATTTTTGCAGGTTTTACAAAATGAAAAGGACATAGTAACATAACGGTAATCATTATATGTATTGTCGGGGAAGGAGGAAAAATGAAATTAAAAGCGGCAATATATTGCAGATTATCAAAGGAAGATGTTGATAAAGAAGATCCGCAGCAGGAGAGTCAGTCCATAGTAAACCAGACCATGCTTCTGCTGGACTATGTGGAGTCTCATGGTTTCGAATTGTATGATATTTATAAAGATGATGACTATTCCGGATTGTATGACGACAGACCCGGATTTGAAAGACTGATAAGTGATGCACGTGACAGGAAATTTGATGTGGTGATTGCCAAAACACAGTCGCGGTTTACGAGAAACATGGAGCATCTTGAAAAATATCTTCACCATGATTTCCCATTGTGGGGAATAAGGTTCATAAGTGTAGTGGACAATGTGGACACTGAACTGAAGGGTAATAAAAAGACACGACAGATTAACGGGCTGATTAATGAGTGGTACTGCGAAGATTTATCTGAATCCATCAAAGCAAGCTACCTCATCAAGCAGAAAATGGGACAATTTCTGGGGCCTGCTGCGCCCTACGGATACATGAAGGATCCCAATGATAACCATCATCTCGTACCGGATCCCTATGCGTCAGAGGTGGTAAAACGAATATATCACTTATATCTGAGTGGCATAGGCAAGGCGAAAATAGGCGTGATACTTACCGATGAAGGGGTGCTGGTGCCGACGGAATATAAGCAGAAGGTGCAGAAACTGAATTACCGCAACGCACATATAAAGGAAGGGCAGGCACCTCGCTGGTGTTTTCAGACAATCGATGGAATTTTGCGGGATGAAGTATATATCGGAAATACGGTACAGAATAAATGCTCAAAAAAATCCTATAAAGATAAAAAGAAAACTGCCGTGCCGAGGGACCAATGGATCCGTGTGGAAAATACCCATGAACCGATTATTGACAAGGAAACCTTCTTTATGGTGCAGGAACAGCTGAGACAGCGTACACTTCCCGTGGACATAAAATCGCTCAAAGAAAATCTCTTTACCGGAAGGATGTTCTGCGGAGACTGCGGAAAAAAGATGATTTCCACTGTATCAAAGAAAAATAAGAATGGGGAGCGCTACCGCTTCTATATATGCAGTGACTATAAAAGTTTCGGGAACCGGTTCTGCTCCAGCCACATGATAAAGGAAGATGAACTAAAGGCCATTGTACTTCAGGATCTGAAAGCTCAGGCAGACCTGATTCTTTCCGAGCAGAGAAAAGGTATTCTGAGAAATTACAAATGCATCAGCGGAACTCAGACAAAAGCATTTAACCTGAAGAATCTGAAAGAAGAACTGAAAAAGATACAAAATTATAAGGAAAAGTCATTTGAAAACTATGTGGATGGAATGATTTCCAAAGCCGACTATGTAAAGCTTAAAGAAAAATATGACAGCAGAGAGCGGCAGCTGCAGAAAGAAATTCAGTCCTGCACCGGTGAACGCATCGAGACATCATGGAAGACCGAGTTTGAGGACTGGCTGGAGAAGTTTACAGATGACTTTAATGTAGAAGACCTGACAAGGGAAATGGTACTGAACCTGATAGACAGCATATACATATATAAAGATAAAGTGATTGAAATAAATTACAAGTTCAGCCTGGACGGAGAACCTGGCAGTTGCCGTACAGGATAACGAAAAATCTCCCTGAAAAGTCTCCTTTTTAAACGCTATATGTGTGGCGTTTAAAAAGGAGACAGAAAAAGGAGAAAAAACAATCATTTATTGAC
>JBJETB010000019.1:0-79411 GCA_051883095.1 Anaerovoracaceae bacterium | reverse complement strand
TCTTTTTCGATATGAAGTCTTCTTGTGTTCGTCTTCTTAACTTAATGACATTGCCTATGTCTACAGGTCTTATAGTGTGGTGGCTCGGTAGAAGCATTTCCCCTGCAGCTATGTCTTCTCCTATAGGTCTCACATGCTGCCAGCCCGGAACGGAACGGGTAATCATGACTATGTCACTGCCGGCCTCTTCGGTCACATCCTCTGCCATAACTACCGCATCAAAAGGGGCTTTGATGGGATCTCCCGTATCTATAATCTTATAGTCTGTGCCCGGCTCCAGGGTAAGGGGTCTTTCCTCGCTTGCACCTACTGTTTCAGCTGATTTTACAGCGATTCCGTCCATAGCTGCCGCATTGAAAAGAGGCGAGCAGCATCTGGCGTATATGGCTTCTGCTGTAATCCGGTCCAGAGACTCATAAGTATCTGTCATTTCAGTCTTCGGTTTCAGGCATCCTGCGTCTCCAAGTGCCTGCATATATTTTTCACCGGCTTCCTCCACCGGTGTTGTCTTCAGATATAAATTTCTCTTTGCCATGGCTGATCCCTCTCCATCTATTCATCTGCAATCTGGGTCAATACCATGTTGAAATACTCCAGATAGTCGTCAAACACGTCTCCGAAGAAAAGATATCCCCCGTCTGCCGATACCGTGGCTACTGCCTGTGAAAAGTCTCTGTTAGCGGTGAAATCTATGGAGATTTCCTGCGTGTCACCAGTCTCCATACCTAAAGCTGAATCCAGAATGCCGCTGTACACGGTGTTTTCTTCGCTCACTTCAATGCATAGCAGCGCCTGGTCTTCTATATTAAAATCGTATTCTTCACCGTTCAGATTAAGTGTTCCTGTTCCTGAAACTATGAAGCCTTCCTCAGTGCTTCCACTATTGGTGAAGTCCAGCGTAAGTGTGCAGTTTTCGGCCTTTTCCAGTCCGAAGACTGAAAGAGCGCTGGCCTGCATATATTCCACATCGTTTTCGGCTGTGGAAAGGCTGAGGCTTATGTTTCCAGGTTCTACAGGTGCCTTATCTTCACCGCCACATGCGGTAAAGGCAAGCACCAGCATTATGCACATTATTGTCGTCAGAATTTTTTTCATATCTCTCCTCCATTGTTATCGTCATTCAAAGAAAGCCCTCGGAATACCAAGGGCAATGTCACTTAGTTAATGAACTTGTATAGAACATGATGGGTTTGGAAGTATTTTGGTTGTAAAAATAATGCCGAATCATATTTTTTTACAACATCACCCTCTGGATAACCTCTAAAACAGGTCTGACGATGAATGAATGTCGTTTATTTTTCATGATACGACATATTATTACAACATCACCCTCATTTCGGTTGTAAAATCTACTGAGAACCCAAAATTCTTACAACATTTCACCACATCAAAGGCTTCATCAAGGGCCGAAAACACCGTTATGTTGTAAAATAGATCGGTATTAAGCAGAAACTACAACATTATCTGTTTCGTACACATTACCCATATGCTGACTTAACGGTATCGACAACACCTCTATAGCAATTCTTGGATAAATTATAACATTATATTCTTTCACATACAAGAAAAAAACTGTGTACAGGCACTAATGAAGCTTTTTATTCCGAAGCCTTTGTCCTCATCCATTGGTTTAAGAATCTCATCTGTTCATCTGTATGAAACCAGTGTTCTCCGCCTTCCATAACAGTCAGCCCTGCAGATTCTTTCATTACAAACTCTTTTATCGTATCAATCGACTGTAAATTGTCATCACTGCCATACAAAATTTCTGTTGGAACATTCCAGCTTATCTTATTATTCCTTACATACTGCAGATAATCCCATGACAAATCATCACCAAAATCTGTCGGTATTATCTTTCTCTTTTCTAGTTCACTTTCACTGGTCCCGGCCCAGTTAATCATATCTGATATCAGCTTTTCAAGATTAACAATCGGAGAAATAAAATATGCTTTATCGATGATTTTTCCAATATCTGCATTCATGGAAAAATACGCACCTATACTTACGGCTATCAAGGTTATCCTATTATACTTTTCTGATAATTCAGCTGCCTTATCACCGAACTCCTTTTTCGCCTCCCAGGGATTTTGTGATTTATAATCAAATCCGTATACATCTTTTCCCGGAAAGAACTGTCTGTAATGCTCTGCTTCCTCTACGCTGCCGCCTTTACCGTGAATGTATAAAACTACTTCATCATCTTCTGTCCTCGAGCGAAGAAATAACCTATCTGTTTCAAATCTCATTTTTTTCGCTATCCACCTTTACTGATAAGAATGTTCTTTTTGTCTTGACGGAATACTTTAAGTCATACACGTCACTGCCACAAATCAACGCCTGACGAATTTCTTCCATCTCTTTCAGTACACTTTCTTCTGTCATATACCATCCTAAAAAGGTATTTGTCGCACCCCAGAAAGACCTCTCTTTTTGATCCTGCGCAAATAATGCATATTTAGGAGAAGATTTTCCACCTTTAAATTTCGGAGATACTACAACCTTATTGCATCTTGCAATTACACCCTCAAAAGGTGATGTGATTGTAATCTGTCCTGATGAACTATTCCCGTTTGCCTCTGTCTTCACAAATTCCGTGCCCATTAAGTTATCTAATGACACATTCAGTTTTCCCGCAATAATAAGCAGCTTTTCTGCTTCCGGATATCCATCCCCGGATTCCCATTTCGAAACAGCCTGTCTGCTCACGTCCAACAATTCCGCAAGCTCCTCCTGCGAAAGATTTTTTTCTTTACGTATTGCCTTCAAATTGTCTGAAAAACTCATAATAAATACCTCCCTGTATTTTGTATCTGATACTTCTTTTTTATCAGAACCAAAGCGAAATATCTACCAACCTGCGTTTGCAATTAGTCAACTTGAAGTTTCCTACTTATTCATCTTAGCTGTATCTTCTAAATAAAATTCAAGATATCCACATTCACAGCGAATACATTTTCTCATTGCAATTTCCTCCTAATAATAATGTTGGTTTTTTACACACAAGAAAAAAACTGTGTATCACTACAAACCGGAATTTGTTAATCAAAGAATTCTTTGCACATCGAGACAAACTCTGCCATATTACTCATCATAGAGGGATGTCCACCGTGTTCGAAAATATAGCTTTCTGCAAAGCTTGTCTGAGAACAGATATTGTGGAATAGTTCCTCATAATGACCTTTCGAGAACATTTCATCTTCGGCACTGCCTGTTAATAATAACTTGGACTTAAGTTCTGAAAATGGGCGATGAAAAAAATCTCCCACGGTCTTCGCATGACTCACTACTGCTTCTGTATCTGCATCGAGCACCTTTTCCCAGTCATCTCCGTGCATCATCTTCATCATTGAGCAAAATCCTTCATTCTGTTTTGCATAACTGCGTCCAATACGAATCTGCTCAGTAATGGATGCATTTGCTTTGACACCTTCAAAGCTATCGGCTACTACCGCATCTATATGCTCTGGATTCTCCAGTGCCACGTTAATAGCTGCAAGAGCTCCACCACTACATCCGATTAGATCGACTTTTGAAACGTTCAGATGGTCGCATAAAGCAACAACCTGTTTTGACCATTCATACCACAAATCTGTCGGCCACTCACGCACCCTGTCTGATTGTCCACATCCCAGAAAATCCATTGTAATTACATGATGGTTTTCTGAAAAGAGGGGAATAATCGGAGCAAGCATTTTGCTCGATGCTGTATTTCCGTGCAACAGTATTAAAGGTTTACCATCACCTGTTTCTTCATAAAAAATTCTATTTACTTCGTAATCGAGATAACTCACTAAATACTCTTCCTCCTCACTCCTACAACTTTCGATTTGTCAAAGCACACTGCTCTGAAATCGCTCAATCAGCTTCTGTGGAATATTCAGCCCGTCACGTAAAAAAGCGTCTGCGTTGCCATATTGGGTGTCTATAGCAGAAAAGGCGGCATCCAGATATTCTTCTTTTGCAAGAAAAATATTCCGTATTGTTTCCGCTTCGGTTTCGGTTCTGCCAGCCGCCAGGATCATCTGATAGTATTTTTCAGATTTGGCCGCGTTTACATTGTTTGTCAGCAGATAATCTTCCATGATGGTGCTGCGCTCCACCCCGAGAGCTAGAAGCAGAACTGCTGAAAGCAGTCCACAGCGGTCTTTCCCCTCGGTACAATGCCACAGAACACAGCCTTTTGAAAAATCGTGTTCCATTACACATCTTGCCGCTTTGCCAAGGTTTTCCCTGCATGATGAATCAGTCACCATTTTGCTATATAATTGTCCCAGCTTTGGAATAGCCGCAAAAATCTGTTCGTTGCTGCTTTTTTTTCGTGTGAGATTCCTGCAACGCTTTCATCAAAAATCGGGATTGGCAGATAATCCACAATTTTCATGGATGAATCGGGCATTTCATTTCGCTCGATTTCTGTCCGCAAATCGATGATCTTTGAAAGACGGTATTTTTCCCGTAGAATTTTTTTGTCTGTTTCCGTTGCATCTGACAGGTTTGCGGAACGAATCAATAATCCTGAAGAAATGATACGCCCCTGGGCTGTACGCAATCCACCCATATCCCGAGCATTGGATATTTTCTCGAAAGAAATAATTCTATTGTTCATTGCAATATCCTTTCAAATTGGGATTTATCTCATCAATAAATACACCTTTAATCTCTCTCCTCTGCACAGGCCTTCGTCATTTACATCCATGACAACATAGCCATCAGCAGCACTCATAGTCCGAATCAGCCCTGACTTTCCAAGGACGGGCACTGCCTTAGGCAGACCTGTTTCCGGGTCAATATGCTCGTAATCCAGGGTTACCAGCTGAAAGGTCTTGCGTCCGGGAGAAGCGGCTATATTTGATGCCATGACAGCATCAGCAGCAATTTCCTTTTCTGCTTCTGCAGAGCCTGTGAGCCGTTTCCATATTCCTCCCACGATTAGTCTGAAAAGCAGAAGTGCGGCCACAGGATGTCCCGGAAGCCCGATTACAGCACATTCCGTCGGCTCGTCAAAGCCGATGATGGTAGGCTTTCCCGGTTTCACTGCCAGACCGTGGGTAAAAGCTCCGCTTGAGGTCAGGCTGTCAATTACAGCCTCCGTAGCATCCTTTTTGCCTTGTGAGCTTCCTCCTGAAATCACAACCACGTCGCATTCTTTCATGGCACTGCGAACTTTATCTGTCAGAACATCCTGACTGTCCCATACCACCTCAAGACCTGCAACATCAAATCCCTGAGACAGTGCTTCGCCCAGAAGTCCTGCAGAATTCACATCACGAACCTGCCCCGGTAGAGGCATGGCTTCCGGCGTCACAATTTCATCTCCCGTCGAAATAATGTATATCTTCCAAGGCTTATAAACCTTTATTTCCGTCTTGCCCGCTGCGCTCAGAAGTCCCATGTCAGAGGGTCTGATTCTGCGGCCCCTTCTTACAAGCACTTCGCCGCATCTCACATCGTCACCTGCGTGAACCATGTTATGTCCCGAAGATAAAGGAGAATACACTGCAATCTTATCAGTTCCGAAAGGCTGGCAGTACTCCACCATAGCCACAGCATCAGCACCCTGAGGGAGCATACCACCCGTAGGCACATAGGCACACTGGCCGCTTTTCAGGCTGATTTCAGGCTCTTTTCCCATTTCAACCTCACCGGCCAGGTCAAGAAATGTCGGCATACTTTCTCCGGCTCCCTGTGTGTCCCTTGCAACAACTGCATATCCATCCATGGTTGAGCGGTCAAAGCCGGGTATGTCTTCACTGCAAATCACATCCTCTGCAGCGATTCTGTCAAGAGCCTTAAGCACCGGCACCAATTCTGTTTCCGGCATTCCTGCCCCGTAAGTGCCACCTGACCTCATGGCAGCCTGCAGCTTATCCAGTGCTGTTTCCAATGTATCAACCTTTAACAACTTCATCTGTGATTCTTCCTTTTTCCATATAATGAATTATATCGCAAAGTTCCTCACGCACATCCTGTCCGTGGCTGACCATGAGCCATGTCACAGGCCGCGTCTTCTGTATTTCCTTTATTATTTCCACGATAGCCCTCTCGCTTTCCGGGTCCAGATTGGAAAGGGTCTCGTCCATTATGATGAACTCAGGCTCGAAAATTATTGCCCTCATGAAAGAGAGTTTCTGCCTTTCGCCGCTGGAAAGACTCCTGGCATACTGATTTTTCTGCGCCAGGAGTCCGGTTCTTTCCAGGAGGCCGTCGATTTTGGCTTCATCCGGCTTAATCTTTCGCAGCTTCAGCGGATAGATTATATTATCATAGACGCTTCCTGTGAGAAGATATGGCCGCTGAGTCATCATTGTCATGTTTCGTCTGTCCATACCTTCAAGGTCTATTTTACCGCTGTCCGGTTCCAGTATGCCCATTATGAGTTTGAGCAGCACCGTTTTGCCCGAGCCGTTATGTCCTGCCAGGCCATGTATCAGCCCCGGCTGTATATATAAATCGTCGATTTTTAAATTAAAATTACCTACTTTTTTTTCAATATCAGTTATTTTCATCTGCACTTTCCTCCCTCTGAAGAAAATCGCAAAGCCACTGTATTATGAATGCCATTACAAGCAGCACCACTCCAAGAGCTATGCCCTCTGTGAATATTCCCTGACTCTTTAAAAGAGAAATGGCGGTAGTCATAGTTCTTGTCTTGCCTTTTATGTTTCCGCCTACCAGCATGACACTTCCAACCTCACTTATGGAGCGCCCAAATGCCGTCACAATGCAAAAATAAATATCGTGCCGCATTTCCCTGAGAACTGTCCACACTGTCTGCCATCGTCCGGCTCCCATGGTCATGCAGAATTCTCTGATGGCCGGGGCTTTGCCCGATGCGTGCTGGTGAACCATACCCGTCATTATAGGCACGATTATCAAAGCCTGAGCGACGATCATGCCTTTGACGGTAAAGAGCCATCCCAGCATACCCAGAGGCCCTCTGCGCATCAAAAGCAGGTACACCACCAGTCCTGCTACAACCGGCGGCATACCCATCATCGTTCTGTTTATTCTTATAATAAGTTTTTTCCCTTTAAAAGTATATCTCTCCAGCAGAAGTCCTGCTGTAATACCCAAAACCGATGAAATCAGACACGAAAAGAACGCCATCTTAAGCGTCACTCCAATGGCGCTTAAAATCGCCTTATCTGTAAAGCACTTTACAAACCAGTCCGCAATTCTTTCCATGTCACGACCTCTAGTTATCTGTTCCTGCGTTAGGTGTGAACAGAGCCTGGCCGTATTCCTCAACGCCAAACTGTCCGATAAGTTCCTGAACCTTGTCAGAGCAGATCCATTCAATGAAAACATTGGCCGCTTCGTTGTTAAGCCCCTCAAACATTTCAGGGTTAACAGCGATTACTCCATATTGGTTGAGCAGATCCTTTGCCCCTTCACATACGATGTTAAGCTCGATGTTAAGGTCTGCATCGTTCTTGAATTTAAGCCATGTACCTCTGTCTGTCAGGGTGTATGCTTCCTCTTCGTCAGCCATGGTAATGGTTGCTCCCATGCCCTGTCCTGACTCTATGTAGTTAGGGTTTGCTGTCGGGTCGATTTCAAGAGCAGCCCAGATTTTCTTTTCCTTCTTATCTGTACCAGAGTCATCTCCTCTTGATACGAAAGTGAGCTTGCCTTCCTGAATTGCGCCGAAGCATGCCGCAATATCGTCGCCGTATTTGCCTTCTTCTTCAGGCCCAACTACAACGAAATCGTTGTACATTACCGGGAATCTCTCAACTCCGGCACCGCTTGCCACGAATTCTTCCTCGCTGGCCTTTGCGTGAACCAGAACGATGTCAACATCGCCGTTCTGTCCCATTGCCAGAGCTTCACCTGTTCCAACTGCGGTCCACTGAAGGTCTATACCGGTGTCCTCAAGGAAAATCGGCTTAAGGTAGTCCAGCAATCCTGTATCAGCTGTACTGGTAGTAGTAGCCATCATGAGAGTTGTACCCTCTGCAGGTCTTGCATCGCCTTCGCCTTCTCCTTCGTCATTGCCGCCGCATGCAGTCATGGCAAAGCAAAGCACAAAAATAAGCAATACCGTCAAAATCTTCTTTTTCATTCTTTCTCCTCCTTAAATCTCGGGGATTTTTCGAGGTCTGAAAAGTTATGGGAAATCTTTTCAAACACGGAAGGCTCCCTGCTTTCGCAAAGAACCCATCGGCCGAAGCTCCGTAGCACCACAGTCCATATCGCCGCACCTTAGGCACATCGGCTCGAAATCCTCATAATTGTTTTATTTATATTCGGTTTTATGGTATTCAATTTTAACAGGGTCGCCTGTCTTCACAGTGCCTCCCCTTATAACCCGGGCGAACACTCCCTCAGTAGGCATTATGCACTTTCCTGCGTTCTGAGCTATTATACATCCCGAGTGGCATTCCTTGCCTATCTGAGAAAGTTCCAGCACTCCTTCGCCGGCTTTTATCACGGTTCCCACAGGCAGTCTGGCGAAATCAATGCCGCTGACAACCAGATTTTCTCCGAAAGCTCCCGGTTCTATTGTAACCTCAGGGTGTTCATTCTTAAATTCATCTATTTTATCTGCGGAAAGCAGACTCACCTGACGATGCCATTTTCCTGCGTGTGCATCATGCTCCAGTCCCCAGCTTTCTATGAGGATGCCCTGCCCGATGTTCTCCTTGGGAGTTCCCTTTTCTCTGCTGATGCAGACTGCCTTTACTATGCCGTCTGTTTCCTTCACTCTATTTAACCTCCTGCTAGCCGCCTATTTTTGACATCAAAGAATCTGTTGTTTCGAATCGGTGTCCTGCCGGCTTATCCGTAATTTCCTCGCATATGAGTGATGCCAGTTCTTCATCGCTCGCACCCTCTCGCATTGGCTTTCTCAGATCTACACCCTTGTCAGAGCCCAGACAAGGCCTGAGCAATCCTTCAGATGTAAGCCTTATTCTGTTACAGCTGCCGCAGAACTTATGTGACATGGGACTTATGAATCCTATTCTGCCTTCCAGGCCTTCAAAGCTATAGTACTTTGCCGGTCCGCTGCCGACTTCTTCATTTATTGTTTTCGCAAGACCATATGCTTCTTCCAATACAGTCATAATCTCATCCTGATTGTATCCGCCAAATCCGGTTCCCAGCCCCAGTGGCATCATCTCAATAAATCGAAGCGTCGCGCCTGCCTCTGCCGCAAAATCCGCCAGAGCGCATATCTCATTTCTATTGTAATCGGCCAGAGTCACCGTATTTATTTTTACCTTTATTTCAGGAAAGGCCCCGCATTCATCAATGGCCTTAAGCACTGTATCCAAACCGTCAAACCCGGTAATCTTCTGATACTTCTGCCTGTCCAGAGTGTCAAGGCTGATATTTATACTGTCTATTCCGGCTTCTGACAGTGCCTTAAGGTTTTCGGAAAGCAAAATGCCGTTGGTTGTCATGGACACTTTTTCAATGTCCTCTATAACCTTTATATCTTTTATGAGGCCAACTGTACCTTTGCGCACCAGAGGTTCGCCCCCCGTTATTTTAACATTTTTGATGCCCAATGAACAGAAAATTTTTACAAGCCTTACAATCTCATCGAATCTGAGAATCATATCGTGTGGAACGGATGGCACTCCGCATTCAGGCATACAGTAGCCGCAGCGAAGGTTGCACCTGTCCGTTATGGATATTCTCATGTAGTCTATTTCTCGTCCCAAACGGTCTTTCATGAATGGTTTCTCCTGATTCTAGTTATTTCTCTCTGATTCCAAGACGCTCTTTCTCGTTTGTATTTCGCTATATCCATACGCGTATATAGCAATGTCATCCGAAAAACAAAAATCATCATTTTCATACGACATTCATGCCATATTTCCGTCGAATCAGTCACTGCGCAAGCAATAATGCTGTATGAAAAACTGCAAAACCCATTTTCATACGACATAAATCGTTAAAAAAGCAAAAAATGTCATATGAAATGCTTCTTTTCTTAAATTCATACGACATTTTGCGGTGTGTATGGTCACTTTTTCGTCCCATTTAATGTAAATGCAGTATGAATCATTTAAAAATCCAATTTTCATACGACATTCGATTTATTGAATGCTTTTTTCATCAACCATTTTCCATCTGATTATTAATTCACCATTCCCAAAATCTTTCTTACACCATTATACAACATATCAACATTACTTACAGCACAAATTTAAATATTATAAAAATTTCAGCTGCTCGCCGGCTTCTGTAGCACCAGTATTATTTCCTGCTGCAGGCATCCTGCTGCGAACCTCTTTCATGTAGTTTGAAGGCATCCTGTATTTCTCAGCTATCTGCCTTATCTCTCGATATTTTGGAATGCGGTATTCCTTATAAGCATGCTTTACAGTAAAGAGTCTGTTTATCTGCTCAAGCAGATGAGGTCTGCATTTAAAGAGGTATTCAAAAAAAGCATCCCTTGTCGGTCCTTTAAGATTGAGATATCCCGGCAAAAGATATCTGGCACCGCAGCTTACTGCACCCTGATACAGACCTTCGAGATTAGCTGTGTCATCTGTAAGATATGGAATCAGCGGCATGGAATGGACTCCAGTGGATGCATTGGTATTAGCGAACTCCTTAAGCATGGCAAAACGCCTGTCAGGGCTTACCGCACCCGGCTCCAGTTCTGCAGCCAGCTTCTCGTCAACACAAGTTATGGTTGATGCAATATTTACATAAGTCATCCGAGAAAGTCTGTCTATAAGTTCGTAGTCTCTCAATATCAGATCAGACTTGGTTGAAATTATACATGGATTTCTGTATTTGATCAGAACCTCCAGCACCTCTTTCATAAGACCGTTTTCTGCTTCCCAGGACTGATAATTGTCGGTAACACCGCCAAGATTGATGACTTCGCCTTTCCATGCCGGTGAAGCAAGCTGGCGCTCCAGCTGCTCTGCTATATTTTCTTTTTTATAAATTGTGCTGAAAAAGCATCCTGCCCGCTGGCTCTCCATATACTTGTGAGTATATAGAGCAAAGCAGTATCTGCATCCATGCTCACATCCACGATAAATATTCAGATCCCATCTATAGGGGAATCTGCCCTTTACCCGGTTTGCTGCGATCTTGCAGCGAACGGTGATATGCTGTTCATGGATGTGTGCCTTCTGTGTCAATATATTACCCTCTGCCGGTTGACTTTTCAATATAAATCGTGTATCATTTAATTAATAAAAGGAACACCGCCTTTTGCCAGGCGGTTCAGTCCTAAATGGGAGAGAAACCGTCAAACGCATTGTTTGGCGGTTTCGTTTTATTTCTTAAGCATTACGCAGAGAGAAACGATGGCTACAATCAGTAAACCCAGCTGACAAATGTCGCTAAATGTCACATATGTATTCATCCTATCACCCTCCTTTCGAAGAGTGACCGAACCGCCAGACGGTATTCCTTATACATACATTTTAGCAAACATTTGTTCGTAAGTCAATTGAATTCATCGGGAACCTTATTTACCAATTCTTCTTTTCCTTGCTGCTGTCATGCTGTTCTTTTCTTTCTTCCACCATATTGAGGAACCATTCTACCATTACAGGGTCCTGATGGGAGAAAAATGAGCTTGCATAAGTGTCCAATCCGGCTATCTTTTCCATGTCATCATCTGATAATGTAAAATCAAATACATTGAAGTTCTCCACCATTCTGTCATAATGAGTGGACTTAGGGATTACAACTACGCCTCGCTGAATCTGCCATCTCAGCATTACCTGTGCTGTTGTCTTTCCATACTTATCTCCGATAGATTTAATGATTTCATTATCGAAAGTGCCTCTGAGCCCCTCGCCGAATGGTGCCCATGCTTCCAGCTGAATACCATACTTGTCAGCATATTCCTTCAGCTGCTTCTGCTGGTTGAAAATATGTACTTCCATCTGATTTACCATAGGTTTAATACGATTAAACCCATTGAACTCAACCATACGATCCACATAGAAGTTTGAAATACCAATTGCACGAATTTTCCCCTCTTCATAGAGTTCCTCTAATGCTCTCCAGGCACCGTAAATATCTCCAAAGGGCTGATGAAGAAGCACTAAATCAAGATATTCTACCTGAAGTTTACGCATTGATTCCATTACAGATGCCTTTGCAGCTTCATAGCCATAGAACTCAAGCCATACCTTAGTTGTCAGAAATATCTCCTCTCTCGGAATTCCGGACTCCTTAAGAGCCTCGCCCACTTCCTCTTCATTGAAATAGCTCTGAGCTGTATCGATACTGCGGTATCCTGCCTTTAATGCATCAAGTACACACCTCTTGCACTCGTTTTTTGTAACCTGATATACACCATATCCTAAAATCGGCATTTTTACTCCGTTTGATAATGTAACATATTCCATATTTTTTCCTCCATTTCTGCTAATAATTTTAAGAAATCTGACAATTAATCTTACAATTACACTTTACCTTTATTTACTTTGAATGTACAATAGAAATAGTGGAATACAGATTTCAAATTTTTAGTACTGGAGGTCAATATGCTTAATTTGTACGAATTGGAGCAGTTAGTTGTTTTTGCAGATCTTGGCACACTTTCCAAGGTTTCCGAGCATCTAAACATATCACAGCCTACCATTACAAGATCTATGCAGAATCTTGAGTCTGAATTCGGTGTAGAACTTTTTATCCGCAGCAAAAACAGAATTGAACTAAATGAAAACGGGCAGCTTGCTGTTACATATGCAAGAGGGCTTCTTAATGATGCTGACAAGGCAGTAAATGCTGTAAGAGCTTTCGATAAAAGCAAACGAACCATTACAGTCTGTTCCTGTGCCCCTGCACCATTATGGACATTGCTTCCTAAACTTAACTCTGCATTTCATCCTGTGAAGACATATTGTCAACGCTTGCAGAAGACAACTGTGACCTTGCGATCCTTCCCTTTGAAGTTTCTGATGCTCCCTTTGCTCAGGTAAAATATTCAGAGGAGCACCTTTCAATAACTGTAAAAAAAGATCACCCGCTTTCTGAAAAAAGTGAAGTGACCTTTTCGGATATCAATGGATATAATTTTTTACTTCGTTCGGATATCGGCTTTTGGGAAAAATTGTGCCGCGATAAAATGCCTTCCTCCAAATTCCTTGTCCAGAATAACGACTCTGATTTAGAGGAACTGATAAATAATTCTACCCTTCCCGGTTTTATGACAGATCTGGCATCATCCCATGCAATTCTATCAGGCAATCGAATTGTAATTCCTATTACAGATGCTGAAGCCAATGTTACCTACTATATCGCCTCAAAGCATCCAGAGAAATTTGGAATAATTTTTATTTCTTAAATCAGTCCCTTAATCAATATTACAACTATCAGAGCAGGAACTACAAACATCAGGTAGTACTTAAGCCATCTCGGCAGCTTGACGCCTTTGCCCTGATTAGCCTCAGCCAGATAATTGTCGAAGCCCCAGCCCCACTTGGTTACACAGAAGAGCAGGTAAATCAGTGAGCCGATTGGAAGCAGCAGATTGCTTACCAGGAAGTCCTCGCTGTCCAGCACATCTCTTGCTCCAATAATATGTAAATCGCTCCACAGGTTGTAGCCCAGAACGCACGGCATACTTGCTATGAGAACCAAGACAAGGTTTACTATTACAGCCTTCTTTCTGTCCCAGCCGAAATTGTCCATGCAGCCTGCCAGCAGGTTTTCGAACACGGCAATAACTGTGGAAAAGCTGGCGAAAATCATAAACAGGAAAAACAGTGATCCCCAGATTCTGCCTCCCGCCATATTGACGAAGATGTTCGGCAGTGTCATAAATATGAGTGCCGGTCCCTGAGTGGTATCTACTCCGAAGGAGAAGCATGCAGGGAAAATAATGAGTCCGGACATAAATGCCACGAAAGTGTCCAGTCCGCAGATTCTTAAGGATTCCCCGGTTAGTGTATGATCCTTTGACATATAACTTCCGAAGATTTCCATTGCACCGATACCAAGGCTCAGTGTGAAGAATGCCTGGTTCATTGCAGCCACAATCACATTGCCCAGTCCAACCTCTGCGGCTTTATTAAAGTCAGGCAGCAGATAGAACTTGACACCATCCATAGCTCCCGGCAGTGTCAGGCTGTGAATAGCCAGCACAACTATTAAAACCAGCAGTGCGCCCATCATGTATTTTGTTATTTTTTCCAGACCCTTCTGAAGACCCATGCTGCATACAGCAAATCCAGCAGTAACGATTATCACCATGAATATTGTCATTTCCACAGAATTTCCAAGCATGTTGGGGAACTCTGCCGAAACTGCATCAGTGCTCATACCCGCAGTAAAGGTTCCTTTTATAAATTTTACAAAGTAGCTGCCCATCCATCCTGCCACCGTAGTGTAATACATCATAAGCAGATAACAGCCCAGCATACAGAACCAGCCATGAATATGCCATTTGCTGCCTGGTTTCTCCAGCTCTTTGTATCCCAGAACCGCACTTTTACGGCTTGCACGACCGACTGCCAGCTCCATAGTCAGCACGGGGACGCCCATACACAGCAGAAACAGAATATAAAAAAGCACGAATACTCCGCCGCCATTGGCTCCCGCAACATAAGGGAACTTCCATACATTGCCGATACCTATGGCACATCCCGCGCTTACAAGTATAAATCCAAGTCTTGAATTAAAATTTTCTCTTTTCATAATTAAACTAACTCCTGATTTAAAATTCCATTACAAGTCCGCAGCTCAGCTGATGAACCATTTCGCCAAGTTCATCTTTAAAAACATTGAAAGCTCTGTCGCCTGTGCAGTGTCCCGTAT
Source organism: Anaerovoracaceae bacterium (assembly GCA_051883095.1). Classification (GTDB taxonomy): domain Bacteria; phylum Bacillota; class Clostridia; order Peptostreptococcales; family Anaerovoracaceae; genus SUG1106. The sequence continues at coordinate 64,660 of JBJETB010000019.1, read as the reverse complement.
ATATCTGCTCTATCCCTGTTTCCCGCATCGAACGAGCCATTGCTCTGACTTCATCGGCATTTCTCTTGTACAGGTGAAAACCGCCTACCATGGCTTTGATTTTTTTACCCGGCAGAGCCTCCTGTACCTCTCTGATTATGTTGTCAGCACCTCCGTGAGAGCAGCTGTTGAATATAACCAGGCCATTCTCTGTCTCAAACACGAGACTCTGTTCATGGGAAAAATCGTCAGGCCGCCACTTTCTGCCGTCTCGTCCGTCGTTTTTTTCGTCATTGCGAAGATACATGTGATTTCTTTTTCCTATAGCTTCAAGCCCCGGTGTCGTATGCGGCAGCAGCCATACTCCCGGGCATACCTGGAATTTACCCTCTGCAAACCTGATCCTGTCAGCGGCTTCGCTGAGAATTCCGCGAGGGATTCCTATGTAATGGCGGTACAGCCAGTATTTATCATAACAGTTTTCTCCTGCACCCTTCTGAAGATAAAAAGGCGCCTTGCTGTTTGCCTTAAAGAATGCCCGCATTCCGTTGGCATGGTCATAGTGGCCGTGAGAGAGAGCGGCAAAATCCACTCTGTCAAGATCAAGTCCGAGCTCTTTCGCATTCCTGACAAAAAGCTCTGAAGCACCTGTATCCAGGAGAACCACCTTGTCTCCATACTCGATATAAATGCAGAGTCCCCATTCGCTGCTGAGTCCGCATCCTTTGATGTTATCCACTACTACTGTCGCTTTCATATACTTTTCTCCTTTTCTCCGAAGGCCACTCCTGATGCAAGGGGACATGGCCTGCCGGTCCTTTGCAGAAGCTGACACTCTTCGAAGCATCTTTTGCCTTTCTTTGTTATAATGTAGTTCTTTCCTTCTATTGCGATAACCGCTCCTTCCTCAAAGGAGCAGAGGTTATCTACCGAAAAATCTGCCTTAAACCTTTTCAGGCAGAGACCGTCCTCAGTAGCATCCTCCTGAAGCCAGCGTCTGACCTCGCTGTCTATGAATGACACCTCATATCCTGCACCCACTTTTACACCTCCACTATCTGAAAATCATCAGTCATCAGATCAACAAACAGCAGCTTTCTCATAAGCACATTTTCTATTCCCAGCATTACCTTAACGGCTTCACTAACCTGAATGGATGCCACAATTGCAGGCGTGAAAGAAGGGTTACCCAGCTCCTGAGACACCTCTGCCCCTTCTCCGTAAACCAGACTCAATGTATCGTTTCCCGGAAATATGGTGGTTACCTGTCCGAACCAACCTCCTATGGCACCGTGAACCATTGGAATATCAAATATGCGGCAGACCTTCTGAAGCATCATTTTGCAACCCACACTGTCAAGGGCATCGATGACCACATCGCAGCCGTCCAGTATATCGGACGCGTTTTCCTCGGTGAGATTACAGCTGAATGCTTCCGCCTCTATCTCCGAATTGATTGCTCTTACTCTCTGTACAGCTGCTTCAGCCTTGCTTTTTCCCAGAATATTCTCAGTGCAGAGCAGCTGTCTGTTGAGATTGGTTTCATCAAATACGTCCCCATCACAAACTTTGATATGTCCCACTCCGACTCTGGCCAGCATTTCAATAGCATATCCACCCAATCCGCCGCAGCCTATGACGGCAGCCCTCTTTTCTGAAAGTTCCTCCTGCTGAGCACGGGAAAATATTCTGTTTCTCTCATAACGTCTTTCCAGATTCATCAGTCTTTCTCCATATTTTAATTTGAACCGCATTCGCCGTCGCGGCCAAGCATTATGTCCAGTCCATGCCCAAGAGCCGGCATTATGAATCCGAGATTTTCCCTGACTGCCTTAGGACTTCCGGGAAGATTTATTATCAACGAACTCCCTCGCATGGCTGCCACACCTCTCGAAAGCATGGCCTTAGGTGTGATTTCAAAAGACTTGGCACGCATATATTCCGCAATTCCCGGCACCTGTCTGTCAGACACATTCAAGGTAGCTTCAGGAGCATTATCACGTGGTGAAAGCCCTGTGCCTCCCGTGGTTAATATAAGGTTCAGCCTTAACTCATCACAAAGTCGGATCAGTTCTGCTTCAAGGCCGGCCCTGTCATCAGAAATCAGCAGCTGTTCCTTTACATCAAAACGTCCGTCCTTCTCCAGCATCTCCTTTATGGCAGGACCGCTTTTATCTTCACGCTGTCCTGCCGCACCTTTATCACTTAATGTTATTATACCTACTGTGTATTTCATATTTAAACCTCTCTCCGGAAGTGGCCGCTTTTGCCGCCATCTTTTTCAAGCAGACGTATCTCACCTATTTCCATAGTTTTATCTATGGCCTTGCACATATCATACACAGTAAGAAGCGCAGCCGAAACCCCTGTCAGTGCCTCCATTTCAACACCTGTCTTTCCCGTACAGCGCGCTGTGCAGCGGCATTCTATCTCACATGAATCTTCTTTAAGTTTCCACTCGATTGTGCAGCCTGTCAGCGGCACAATATGGCACATGGGAATCAGCTCCCATGTTTTTTTCGCTCCGGCAATGCCCGCTGTGGTTGCTACAGTCAGCACATCTCCTTTAGCGGCACTGCCCTCACTGACAGCCTTGAATACTGCAGGAGAAACTTTTATCTTTCCGGCTGCAGCAGCCATTCTTTCTGTTTCATTCTTGTCTGTAACGTCCACCATTCGGGCGTTTCCTTTTTCGTCAAAGTGTGTTAGATCCATGTCTATAATCCTTTTATGAATTCAATAGCTTTTTTGATAACATCCTCTCCGGTCTGCCCATCAGGGCCTCCGTTGTGAATTTCGTGATAATATCCCGGCCATTCAATCATGGTAAAGTATTCTGGATTCTGAAGTCTGGCGAAACAGCGGCTGCCTTCTATATCACAGATTTTATCATCAGTGCCGTGCATGAGAAGGCAAGGTATGTTTTTAGCCCTGCCGTTATCCTCGTTTGTGCCTTTTTCAAGTGCTGTTCCGATAGTAAAGCCCTGGTAAGCGCAAAGCATAGACACCTTGGAATGTACCATCGGATCATCTTTGTATGGTCTTACGTATTCCACATTGCCCAGCTGTTCCTCCGGGAAAGCCTGACTTATAGTCATCTGAGGCGCAATTCTGGAAAGGAGCTTCACTGTGCGGAAAAGAACTCCTGTAACAGGACGTACAAGTCTTATCCACGGAGCGGAGATTACGTATCCGCAAGGGATGTCATTGTGCCCTCCTCTTGCGCGATAATCGAGAGTAATATTGCCGCCCATGCTATGGCCGTACATCACCAGGGGTACACCCGGGTACAGTTTCTGCGCATACTCAATCAGTGCATCTATATCCTTAAGAACATCCTCCCTTGGCGCGCAGTGACCCCTCTTGCCTTCGGTACGCCCATGACCTCTCAGGTCCATGGAAACAACAGCGATTCCTTCCTTATTAAAATAATCGGCAACTCTGGCAAACCTCCCGGCATGTTCACCTATACCATGTATGAGAACAACAACGTGATTGGGCTTTTCACATGCATAATGATATCCGGCAATTTTGGCATTTCTTCCCTCAAGATCAAAAAGCTGATACATTTCTTTCTCCTTTCTTATTCTGTAAAATTTTTCAAAAATACAAAAAACGTCCAAAAAACGACAAAAAACGACCAAAAAATAAACAAATTTGCATTTCTTCCATCTTTTTTAAAAAAACTGTGCTATTATTTCTCTACATTCTTAGGGGTAGACTGAAAAATCAAGAAACAAGGAGGAACACACTATGAAGCAACACTGCTGCTCCCTTTGCGGGAATATCTATCACAATATTGTGTTTAAAGGAGGCTATGTATGCGAGGACTGCATCGATTTTATCAAGTCCACCAGCTAGGAATAACAACTGGCGCTAAATCGAATCATACCATGCTTAAGTCCTTTGGACTTGTTCGAACACTTTCCCTTTATTAAAAAATACAAACAAGCAGTCCATAGCCGGGGGAGGACTTACCTCCCCTTTCGCTTTTCACGGTTTCTTGATACTCTTTCCTCATGCTTCTGTCTGTTTATTCTCTTTCTGGTCTTCGGCTTCATCACAGAAAATCCGAAACGTCCGATGGAAGCTTTCCTGAGTCCGAAATACTCCCCGTGAACATAGGCCAGAAGCCCCGCTGAAGATATATCAATCCTGCCTTTTTCATCGATGATTTCATCATCAGCATGCACAGCAACAATTTCCGCGATAAACATGTCATGAGTAGGATAACTTTTTACTTCTATTACGCGGCACTCGAGATTTACAGGAGATTCTGCTATCATCGGGCACTTCACTTTTTCCCCAGGCTCCGGTGTAAGCTTGAGTTCCTTAAATTTATCTATATCACGACCCGATTTGACGCCGCAATAGTCAGTGGCGCGAGCAAGCTTCTCAGTAGTCAGGTTGATTACAAACTCTCCCGTCTCTTCTATGATGTGATGGGAATGCCTGGACTTCCTTACGGAAATATAGGTTATAGGAGGCTCTGAATTGATTATCCCTGTCCATCCTATGGTTATAATGTTTTTACTGTCACCTTCGCCGCATGATACCATTACGGCCGGTACCGGGCTGAGCAATGTGCCCGGCTTAAAGCTTTTTTTCATTTGCTAACTCCTTCTTAGTTTTTCAAGCACCTGCTGAAACTCATCAGGCAAAGGTCTGCAAAACTCCATATATTCTCCTGTGGAAGGGTGAACGAAACCCAGTACTCCTGCATGCAAAAGCTGGCCCTCCTGAAACAGGGTCTGCTTCTTTGGTCCATAAAGCATGTCTCCAACCAGGGGATGATTGATATACGCCATGTGAACCCTGATCTGATGAGTCCTTCCCGTCTCAAGCTGTGCTTCTATGAGAGTATATTTACCGAAGCGTTCCAGCACCCGCCAGTGGGTAACAGCCCTTTTGGAATTTTCCCTTACCACGGCACGCCGCAGTCTGTTCTTAGGATCACGGCCTAAAGGCGCATCCACAGTGCCCTCGTCCTCACTGAAATTGTTATAAACCAGCGCAGTATATTTACGTGTTATGGCATGCTCAGCAAGCTGCCTGGAAAGCGACTCGTGAGCCCTGTTATTCTTTGCAATCATCAGGAGTCCGCTCGTATCCTTATCTATCCTGTGAACGATTCCCGGCCTTATCACGCCGTTGATGGACGAAAGCCTGTCCCTGCAGTGATACATGACTGCATTTACCAGCGTACCGTTATAGTTGCCCGCTGCTGGATGAACCACCATCCCCCGTGGCTTATTTACCACAAGCACGTCATCATCCTCATACACGATGTCAAGTGGGATGTTTTCAGCTTCAATGACAAGTTCCTCCGGCTCGGGAACGATAATATCAACAGTATCTCCCTCCGATACCTTATATTTTTTAGATGTGCACAGCCGTCCGTTTACAGTCAGATTTCCGCCTTCTATAAGCTTCTGAATAAAACTTCTCGATGTTTCTGATAAAAGCAAAGAAAGCACTGAATCAATTCTAGTGCTTTGAGTTTCTTTGTCTATTATAAATGTGTACTTCTCCTGCTGTCCCATAGCTTCCGCCTCCTACGTTCTAATCCTTTTCTCCGTCCTTGTCGAAGACAAACATATACAGGATCAGAAATCCGCAGCCTACGCATATTGCAATATCCGCCACATTGAAAACGGGAAAGAAATGCATATCGAACATATCCGTCACATAACCCCGGACAGCTCTGTCGATAAGATTGCCTATACCTCCGGAAATAATAAGCTCCAGCGATAAAAGAAGTGTCCAGTGGTCATCCTTATGCCTCTCCATGTACCACACAGCAATACAAAGTGCCAGAAAAGTAATTACCATAATCATCGTCCCTCTTCCTGTAAACAGGCTGAAAGCCGCCCCTCTGTTCTGTACATATGTTATGCTGAAAAGGCCATCGATTACAGGAATGGTCTGCCCACAGTACATAGTGCTCCTTACCAGCCGCTTCACAAGATAGTCCGCCAGCAGTACTCCCAGAATAACAAAATACCTTATTTTTTTCATCTGATATTTACCATTGTCTTCGTCAGATCTTGCTGATGCTCAGGCTGCTCACGGTATTCCTGCACATCAGGCGCCGCCACCTGCGTAACCTCGTCAGCCTCAGTGAGCGATGCCGGAAGAAAGTCCTTTTCAAAATCGGCCAGAAAATCAGAGCCGGCAAAATCCAGTCTTTCCAGTTCCGTCTCCAGCATTTTCTTATATCTTTCCCTCAAAGTTTCAACTCTCTCTTTAAGACGATTCCCTTCATCAGTATATTTCGCAATGGATTCTCTGGCTTCCCTTGTTATCAGGCTGGCCTCAAGCTCTGCATTCTTAAGCAGAATCTCTGCTCTTCTCTCTGCACTGGCGGCAATATCGTTCATCAGCGATTTCGCTGCCTCCAGAGTTTCATAAACCGATGTTTCAGTGGACATGTGCTTATCCACCTGTACATGAGCCTTGCTGAGCTCATCCTTCAGCTGCCTGTTTTCTCTGATAAGCTTCTCCATATCGAGAATTATAAGGTCAAGAAATTCATCGACCTCTTCCTCATTATATCCTTTTTTTGCTCTGGAAAATTCTTTGTTTTCAATATCTGCAGGTGTTATCATAATTATCCTCCGCTAAAAAATCATATAAATAAGCCGTACCAGAATATTGGTCACTGCCTGCAGCAGTATAAGTGCCAGAAACAGTGAAAAATCAAGCATTCCTGTGTTGAATCTGCTGAGAAGTCTGCGGCATGGCGCCACAAAAGGCTCTGTGAACCTGATAAGCGCACCGTAAATCCTGCCCAGTGGACTGTACGGATCCTGTGCAAACCAGCTGAGCAGAGCTCTTATTACCATTGCCGCACTTATTATCTCGGCAAACATATAAATGGCGTAAACCAATATTGATTTCATTTAACTCTCCTATCTCCACGGATTTTTATTTCCGCCGAACTCAAATCCTCTGTCTTCCTGATTGGCTGCTATGTCAACGCTTTCCGGTGCGAAAATAAATATATTGTTTGCCACCTTCTGAACGTTTCCGTTGAGCGCATATGTAGCTCCGCTTAAAAAGTCAAATATCTTCTTGGCGGTTTCAGTTTCAATCTTTTCAAGATTGATAATCACCGGCCTTCTGCCTTTGAGGCTGTCCACAAGCTTTGGACATTCATCAAAACTCTTAGGTTCTATTACCACCAGTTTAAATGCATTGGTTCCGGCAATTGAAACGCGCTTTTCCACAGGAACAGCCTTCATTGAATCAGCACCTTTTGGCTGGAAATTTGTCACAGGCCTTCTTTCCTCTCTGCGAATCTCCTCCTTCATGGAGTTTACTTCTTCTTCTGTAAAATCGTCGTCTATTTCCTCAATTCCCACCAGTTTCTTGAATGCATCTGAAAATCCCATGTTTATCCTCCTGTTTTTCCTCTATTCACCCTGTTTTTTTGAGTAATCTCTGGCTCCAAAAATCATAGTACCCACTCTGATAAGGTTTGAGCCGGCCTCAATCGCCACCTCGAAGTCATTGGACATTCCCATGGAGAGGTACTTAAAGTCCAGATTAGGGTGCTGGATTTTGCCGTACTCGTCGTAAAGCTTCTTTACCTCTTCAAAGTAAACCTTTGCGTCCTCAGGATTGTCCTCAAACGGGGCTATACACATCAATCCCCTGATACGCACATTTGGACAGTTTGTCAGAATATCCTGAATCATCTGTCCTGTCTCATCAGTAGTGATACCGAACTTGCTTTCCTCCATAGCTGAATTCACCTGAATGAGTATATCCATAGTAAGACCATGCTGTGCCGCACGTTTATCTATTTCCTCTGCAAGCTTCAGTGAGTCCACAGAATGTATCATAGCCACCTTATCGATGATATACTTAACCTTGTTAGTCTGAAGATGCCCAATGAGGTGCCATCTTACAGGCTTAACGCGGTCATACTTATTCATTATCTCCTGGACCTTGTTCTCGCCTATATCGGTAATACCGCAATCTATAGCTTCATTGATCTCGTCCACATCGTGAAGCTTGGTTACTGCCACCAGCAGAACATCGTCTCCCGTTCTGCCGCTTTTTTCTGCAGCACGTGCCTTCAGCTGGTTAACATGTCCTATATTTTCTCTAATCGGCATTTTTTTCACTTCCTTTTGTCGTTTCCGCCGTTTCCGGCTGCTTGAGTATTTCATCGTAGTTTTCTACGGTTTCTACCTGATTGCCGTTTTCATCGTTGAAAAAGTTCTTCTCAACGACGGTTTTATCTCCGCTGGTAAGAAGCACCTTAACAGGTACAAAGCTGGCTCTGTCAAGACGTTTGCTCTTTACATAAACACCTTTCTGACCATCTTTTTCTGTGATGCTGTCAGTTTCGAGGATTATGCCGCTCTTGCCGGTTTTAATCAGCCTACAGCTTCCCATTCTTATTCTGTCGGACTTTTCATAGTACCTGTTGCACGAAAGAATAAGCTGAGTCTTCTGACCCTGTCCGTTTTTTTGAGAAATCTCCATTTTAATGCGGACCTTATCCTCAAATTCAACGGTAATGCTGCTTCCCTCATTCCAGCTTTCTGCCTCGGCAGCATCAATCCAGCACACCAGATACCAGTCCTTATTGTCTACTATCTTGAATATAGGACTTCCGCTTTCAACGCTTCCTTCAGAACACCCCTTAACCTCGTATGACTGCTTTTCCTCGTCCGAAAGCTCAAGGTTTTTCTCGGTGATTGTCTGCATATTATCAGGTGTATATACACTTTCCAGTCCATCATAGTAATAGCTTACCAGCCCGCGCTTCTGGGAATAATATTTAGTCCCTCCCACATCTGCTATATGTGTATTTCTGCGCATAAGACTTCCCTGAGAAGCAACTCTTTTAACAGTGCCGCTGTTATCCGACACATAAAGCTTCTCATCTCTCACAGCTATGTAACTGCTCTCCCGGCTCTCTTCCAGGATACCGTATTCTGCAGTATAGGTTTCCACAAAGATTCCCGATACCTGCGGCACCACATAGATTACGGCATAAAGAATCACGAAAATAACAGCATAAGCCAGTATCATTAATTTTAATCTGTTTTTCTTAGTCTTCATCATTCTAATAATACCACAAAATGTGGGGGGTTACAATAACTCGCTACGGTTTTAATACTATTTCTTCAAGTATTTTTTTCTCATCCTTCGACAAGTTTTTTTCCTTTTCAAGATATGCTTTCCATAAATCCGGTCGTTTCTCTTTTGTCAGTTCCAGAGATTTTCTGAACTGCCAGAGATGTATAAGCTTATGATTGCCGTTAAACAGGACCTCAGGAACTTCCATTCCCTCATATACTCTCGGCTTTGTATACTGATCGTACTCCAGAAGCCCCGAATAAATTGACTCATCTGTGGCTGACTCCTTAGTGCCCAGCACATCAGGCACGAATCTCGAGACTGCATCTATCATAACCATAGCCGCCAGTTCTCCCCCTGTAAGGATATAGTCTCCTATTGAAACCTCCTCCATATTCCAGTAATCCAGCACCCTCTGATCCACACCTTCATAGTGGCCGCAGAGAATCACCATCTCATCCAGATCTGCAAGTTCCTCTATTTTAGCCTGATCAATCACCTTGCCTCTAGGCGACATATACATGTTTTTTTTACCTTCAGCGTTTATAGACCTGAGAGCATCAAAAATAGGCTGGCAGAACATCACCATGCCCACTCCGCCGCCGAAAGGCGTGTCGTCTGCCTTGTTATGCTTGTCCTTGCTGAAATCCCTTATATTTATTATATTAAAGTCCAGTATTCCCTTTTCGCCTGCACGTCCCAGTATGCTGCTGTCTGTCACCGCAGCGAACATTTCAGGGAAAAGCGTCAGAATGTTTATTTTCATAGTTATGCCTCTATAGCGCCGTCTAAAAATCCCGGTATCAGATTTACTTTAACGGTTTTTTGACCTATGTTTATTTCCTTTACAAACTCACCAACGGCAGGAATCAGCACTTCCTTTCCCGAAGGTGTCTTTATCTGATAAATATCCTGTGCTGAGTTTTGCAGTACATCTGTTATTACACCGATTTCTTCTGCTGAGTCTGCTCCCTCTGCTTCGTTTATAACGCGGCACCCGATGAGATCTCTGATATAAAATGTATCTTCAGGAAGTTCTCTCAGATCAGCCTCCGTAATGTAAACATCGCAATCCTTCAATGCCTCAGCTGCGTTCCTGTCGTCCACTCCCTTAAGTTTCAGAATAGCCATATCCTTCTGGTATCTAACGCCTTCTATTTTGTATTTTTCCATGGAATGCTTCTTTGCCGCGTTTCTTTCTACCAGAATTTCGTCAAGCTCCTCGAATCTTTCCTTGTAATCCGAATAGTGATATACTTTAACCTCACCTCGAAGAGCTACTGCATTTACAATCTTTCCAATCTTGATATTTTCCACTGAGTTTTCTCCATATACATAAGGCACATGACCCTTTTCAAAATCATGTGCCCGTCTTAATTCGCAATTAAACCATTATTCCTTAATGATTTCCACTGTCACCTTTTTATTTTCTTTGATGGCCGCAGCCTTAACAACGGTACGCAGCGCCTTAGCGATTCTTCCCTGCTTACCGATGACTTTACCCATATCGTCAGGAGCAACTCGAAGCTCAATAACTGTACCCTGTCGTCCGTCTGTTTCTGTTACAACGACATCCTCGGGGTTGTCTACAAGTGACTTTGCAATTGCTTCAACCAACTTAGTCATTAGTTTTCACCGCTTCCTTATTATTCGATAATTCCAGATTTCTTAAATAAAGTCTTTACAGTTTCTGTAGGCTGTGCACCGTTTGCAAGCCACTTCTTGGCCTTTTCTGCGTCAATCTTGATTTCCTTAGGTTCTGTCATAGGGTTGTAATATCCTACTTCTTCGATGAACTTACCATCTCTAGGTGCTCTTGAATCTGCAACTACTACTCTGTAAAACGGCTGCTTGTGTGCGCCCATTCTCTTTAATCTGATCTTAACCATTTTTAAAATTCCTCCTTAAAATAATCCTTTAAATCTTTTATTTTTTTTCATAAAGTTAGGGTTGCTGAATTGTTTCATCAGCTTTTTTGCGTCCTCATACTTTTTGATCAAACTGTTTATCTTGCTGACAGGCTGTCCTGAACCTGCTGCAATTCTTTTTCTTCTGCTGGCATTAAGCAGAGAAGGGTTTCGGCGTTCCTCCAGCGTCATGGAGCATATAATCGCTTCCATCTGTCGGAACTCCTTTTCACTTTTTTCTATTTCATCGTCGCTTACGGACCTGGAGTTCATGCCGGGCAGCATTTCCAGCATCTTGCCGATACCGCCCATCTTCTGAACCTCGCCCATCTGATCGAGGAAATCCTCAAGGGTAAATTCGTTTTTGCGAATCTTTTTCTCCAGCTTGGCCGCCTTTTCCTCATCATAGCTTTCCTGTGCCTTTTCGATGAGTGAAAGCATGTCGCCCATTCCCAAAATTCTGCTTGCCATTCTTTCCGGGTGGAAAGGCTCCAGAGCATCGAACTTTTCTCCCATACCGATGAACTTGACCGGCTTGCCTGTAACCTTCTTCGCAGAAAGAGCCGCACCGCCTCTGGAGTCGCCGTCCATCTTGGTCATCACAATACCGTCGATTCCCAGCTTCTCGTTAAAGCCTTCTGCTGCGTTTACCGCATCCTGACCGGTGAGAGCGTCTACAACCAGCAGAATCTCATGAGGCTTTACTGCCTTCTTGACTCTTACCAGTTCTTCCATCAGTTCTTCATCTATCTGCAGCCGGCCTGCCGTATCGACTATGAGCACATCAAAGCCTTTTCTTTCGGCTTCCTGCCTGGCTTTAAGAGCGATATCCTCGGCCACTCTGTTTTCTCTGTCTGTATATACAGGCACATCTACGGTTCTTCCCACAACCTCCAGCTGGTCTATAGCTGCCGGTCTGTATATATCGCATGCTGCCAGCATAGGCTTCTTGCCGTTTTTCTTGAGGTATGCCGCCAGCTTGCCGCAGGTTGTGGTTTTACCTGTACCCTGAAGACCTACCATCATCAGAACCGTAAATCCGCTTGGCGAGTAGGTCAGCTTGCTGTTGGTGCCGCCCATGAGCTCCACAAGCTGCTCATTCACAATCTTGATGACCTGCTGTCCCGGGGTGAGGCTCTCAAGAACCTCGGCTCCCATGGCTTTTTCTTTTACCTGAGCTACGAACTCCTTTACCACCTTGAAGTTTACATCGGCTTCAAGGAGAGCCAGCTTGACTTCACGCATAGCCTCGTTTATGTCAGCCTCCGTCAGCACGCCCTTGCCTTTGAGCTTCTTAAATGTATTTTGAAGTTTTTCGGATAAATTCTCAAATGCCATAAGCTTTTATTCCTCTAATTTGTTGATAATGCCTTTAACTTCCTGCAGCTTTGCGGCCGCTTCTCTGTCCTCTATTGATGCGGTCAGGCTGTCTATTATTCCGTCTATCTCGGCTATGGCATGCCTCGACTTCATCAGTTTTGCCACCAGTCCAAGCTTCTCTTCGTATTCTGTAAGCAGGTGTTCCGCCTTCTTCAAAGTGTCGTGGACACCTTGTCTGGTTATGCCGAACTCTTCAGCAATTTCCGCCAGAGAAAGGTTTTCCTCATGGTAAAGCGCCATTACCTGTCGCTGTTTCTCCGTCAGAAGCCTGCCGTAAAAATCATACAAGAGGCTTATTTTTTCTATACTTTCCATGTTCAGTCTTTCCATGGTGTTTCTCCTGCCTGCGAGCATTTCCAATCATCTCGGGTTCTCTAACCTGTAAAGTTTAACAGCTTTACAGCATTAACCTTGATTACTATAACACAATGGCTTTACGGTGTCAAGTGGTTTTGCTTGAAAGTGGTGTTGTTTTTTTACAAGAAAAGAGATTCTCTCAAATAATTGAATTTTTCTGATTTGTCGGAGGGCCACTTAATTTCTTTAAAAAGAAATTAATCCTCCGTACGATGACCATACGGAGGATTCTTTTTAAACAAACGCTGCCATGGGCCAATGGCGTTGTATAATATGACCTAAAACGAGTATTTTTACAACATTGCCCCCACATCGAACCTTGAATCAGATCCGAATGGTTATGAATGTTGTAAATTTTTATGATTTACAGAAATTTTACAACGTAATACTAAAACTCGTTGTAAAATTTCTCGAACCCTTGAAATTTTACAACGTTACGGCCACGAGACGGTCTCCAAAATCTTTGGATAAGGTGTGATGTTGTAGAAAAAGCAGTTTATTTGATTTTTTTACAACATCCATCTTTAAACAACATTAGCCCTGGCGGCCCGCTTTTTTATCATATGTTTAAGATTGTACTACACTGTTACCTTCTCAAAATCAGAAGCCGGGTGTTTGCAAAGCGGACAAATGAAGTCTGCCGGAAGCTCCTCTCCTTCATAGATATATCCGCATACAGTACATCTCCATGCAGTCTTTCCCTGGGAAACCTTTGCCTCAGGCTGAGGTTTAATTGACGACTGATAGTAAGCATAGGAAGCTGAAGGCTCATCTGCCAATACTTCCATGTCATCCACTGCAGCGATAAACATGGTGTGGGTTCCTAAATCTATGGTCTGCTCCACAGACGCACTGATGTAGGAATTGGTCCCTTCGGTAACATAATAAATACCGTTTTCACTGCGTTTTGCAGCGCTATAGCCTTCAAATTTATCCACATTCTTACCTGACTGGAAGCCAAAGTGCTTGAAAGTATCAAAGCTCGCAGCCTCGCTCAGTATAGAAATGTTGAACTTCCTGCTTTCCATAACCATATCGTGAGTGAAATTATCTTTATTCACGGTGATGCTTATTCTGTTAGGTGCAGAAGTTACCTGCCCTGCAGTATTGATTATACAGCCATTATCCTTTTCCCCGCAACGTGCTGTGAGCACGAACAGTCCATAGGTTAAGTTATATATTGCCTTTTTATTCATTTTCTTCACTCTCCATTATACATCTCCATTATTAATTTTAGGTCATGGCTGCTCCGTCAACGCGTAGGGTAATTCCTGTAACATAGCTTGACAATTCGCTTGCCAGGAAAAGATATGCGTTGGCAATATCGAGAGGCTCTCCGACTCTGCCAAGAGGAATTCCGGCAGAAATTCTGTCAACCATTTCCTGAGGCAGTGCAGAAAGCATATCTGTCCTGGTTACTCCAGGAGCAACTGCATTTACGCGTATTTTGTCCTTCGCCAGTTCTCTGGCAAGGGATTTGGTAAGGCCGTTTACCGCGAATTTACTTGTAGGATATCCGCATCCTGACGGCTGACCATATTCGCCTACCATTGAGCTGGTATTAATTATAACTCCGCCGCCCTGCTCTTTCATAATCCTAGCAGCAGCCTGCGAGCAGACAAAAACTGCCTTTACATTGATGTCCATAATCTTCGTAAACTCTTCAAGGGTATATTCGTACAGGCTTGTTCTGGATGAAAGACCCGCATTGTTAGCAAGAATATCTATGCTTCCAAACTTCTCTTTTACAGAAGCGAAGGCCTCCGCAACTTCATCAGGAGAACAGATGTCTGGCCAGATACCCATGATACGGCCCTCGTACTCAGGCAGCTTCTCCAGAGCCTTCTCTACGGATTCCTGTCTGGAGCCTGCAATAGCTACATTAGCACCGTTTTCAAGATATTTCTTTACAATTGCAAAACCTATTCCTCTGGTTCCACCTGTTACAATGGCTGTTTTTCCTTTTAACATAAAATTTCACCTCCCGGATTATAATGCCGTTTTTATTTTTAGAATAATTCTAATTCTAACTTTATTATAATCCTTTTTATAGTTTTGTCAATAAGTAAAATAAAAGTATACAAAAAAAGAAGTGACTCCCCAGTACTTGCGGTATCCGGAAAACCACTCCTCTTTATGAATCTTTAAACAAACGAAGTCTTACTTTTATTTATCAATTTCCCTGATAATATCAAGGTAATTAACTATAATCTCCACGCATTTGTCGAAACTTACTTTGCTCGTGTTTATGCATACGTCATAGTTTCTTGCATCATTCCATTCCATATTGGTGAAATGCTTGTGGTACTGAGCCCTTTCCTTGTCAAACTTAGCTATAAGCGCCCTTGCTTCTGCATCATCAACGCCGTTGTATTCCTTGACGTTTTCAATGCAGTGCGGAAGGTCTGCGTGAATAAAAACCTTAACCACATTAGGGTTATCTTTTAAAATATGGTGAGCACATCTGCCTACTATAATGCATGATTCTCCCGAGGCTGCAAGCTTCCTGATTATATCAGCCTGCATGTTGAACAGATTGTTTTTCGAAAGAAAATCGTCGCTGCTAGGAGGTGCAATCTCTGTAGAGGTATATTTTTTTGCGAAAGGATTTGCTGAGTGAGTTTCATCAGCAAGGTTAAAAAGTGCCTCGTTGACTCCATGGTGTTCGGAAGCCATCCTGATAAGATCTCTGTCATAATACTTTATACCCAGTTCCTTAGCGAGACGAATGGCAATCTGCTTGCCCCCGCTTCCATAACCTCTTGCAATTGTGATAATAAAACTATCCATGTGATCCCTCCTTTACGATTACTCGCCCAGATATGCCTTTTTAACCGAATCATTGTTCATAAGCTCGTGGGCGTCGCCCGACAGAACGATTTTGCCCGTTTCCAGAACATACGCACGATCTGCGATTTCCAGAGCCTTCTTAGCATTCTGCTCAACCAGAAGCACCGTAGTGCCGCTTGCGCGTATCTCCTCTATAATCTTGAACACCTCAGATACAAAGAGAGGTGAAAGACCCATGGATGGTTCGTCCATCAGCACTATCTTAGGCTTGGACATGAGAGCTCTTCCCATAGCCAGCATCTGCTGCTCACCGCCGGAAAGCGTTCCTGCAATCTGTTTTTTTCTCTCTTCAAGACGCGGGAATTTACTGTACACCATCTGAAGAGTCTCATCAATTGCGTTCTTGTCCTTTCTTGTAAAAGCGCCAAGAGTCAGATTCTTATACACGGTCAGCTGCTGGAAAATTCGTCTGCCCTCAGGAACGTGGGCCATACCCATCTTCACAATCTTATGAGGAGGTGTCTTGAGAAGTTCCTTTCCCTCAAACATAACGCTGCCTGACTTGGCCTTAAGCAGACCCGTAATTGTATGCAGAGTGGTCGTTTTACCTGCACCGTTTGCTCCTATAAGAGCTATAACTTCTCCTTCATTGACGTCAAAGGAGATTTTTTTGATTGCATTTATGGATCCATAATTAACCTCAAGATCCCTTACTTCAAGCATAGCCATCTATACTCAATCTCCTTTCTTAGTCTCCCAGATATGCCTTTACTACCTCAGGGTCCTTGAGAACCTTGCTCGTCTCGCCCTGAGCAAGCACCGTACCGAAGTTGAGTACCGTAATTTCCTCACATATGCCGGAAACCAGCCTCATATCGTGCTCAATCAGCAAAATGGTCATATCAAAGTTATCTCTTACGAATCTGATGGTATCCATCAGTTCCTGTGTTTCGTTAGGGTTCATGCCTGCAGCAGGCTCATCCAGAAGCAGAAGCTTCGGTGATGTTGCCAGTGCTCTGGCGATTTCCAGCTTTCTCTGCTTGCCGTAAGGCAGGTTTGAAGCCAGATAATCCTTTTCCCCCGCCAGGTCGAATACTTCCAGGAGCTCTATGGCTCTCTTGTCCATTTCCTTCTCCGTTCTGAAGAAAGCCGGCATTCTGAGTATCCCCTCAGCAGTGCTGTACTGATAGTTGTTATGCAGGCCAACCTTTACATTATCCAGCACCGAAAGCTGTTTGAACAGTCTGATGTTCTGGAAAGTTCTTGCAATTCCCTTCTTGCTTATCTCAATTGTATTATGCCCTGTCAGCTTTTCTCCGTCAAGGAAAAAGTTTCCCATTGTAGGCTTATATACACCGGTCAGAAGGTTGAAGGCAGTGGTTTTTCCTGCTCCGTTGGGACCGATAAGACCGTAAAGCTGACCCTTTTCTATTTTCAGGCTGAGTCCGTCAACAGCTTTTAATCCGCCGAAGGATATGCCAAGATTTTTTGTTTCAAGCATAGCTGTCATTTAACTCACCCCTTCCTTAGCCTTTTTCTTTGAGCCGCCCGCTCCGAAAAACTTCTTCACATTGATTGCTCCGAACCATTTCTGAGTGTACATCTGCAGTGTCTCGTTGTTGTTCACCAGCATCATAACGATGAGGATGATTGCGTACATGAGCATACGGTAATCACTGAGTCCGCGAAGGAGCTCAGGAAGTGCCGTAAGGATGATAGCTGCGATTATGGAGCCTCTCATACTGCCTATTCCTCCGAGAACTACGAATACCAGTATAAGAATTGAATAGTTGTAGTCAAACTTGGTTGCAACCAGTGAAGAAAGGTTGTGTCCGTAAAGTACGCCGGCTACTCCTGCAAAGAATGCGGAAATTACGAATGCGATGAGCTTATACTTTGTAATATTGATTCCTACAGACTCTGCAGCAATTCTGTTATCTCTGATAGCCATAATCGCTCTGCCTGTTCTGGAATGAACAAGGTTGAGTATTACAATGAGCGTTATGAAGATCAGTGCGAATCCGACGAAGTAGTTGGAATCGTTAGGTGTTGCCGTTATACCCATGGCACCGTTTATGTAGACCTTTTTGGTCATGGCATCAAAGGCTATGTTATTATATGCCTCTACACCAATGGCGAAGTGAACACCGTTGGCATCCGTTGCCAGATAGAGATTGTTTACGATGTTCTTTATAATCTCACCGAAGGCCAGAGTAACAATGGCCAGATAGTCGCCTCTCAGTCTCAGAACAGGAATGCCTACCAGGAAACCGATAAGTGCCGCCGAAAGACCTCCCACAATAAAAGCCAGAGGAAATCTTATCCACACAGATGTGATGGTTTCCTCGGTAACCATGGAGAAAACACTGCCGACAAAGGCACCTACGCACATGAAACCTGCATGCCCCAGGCTCAGTTCGCCCAGAATTCCTACTGTCAGGTTAAGTGAAATCGCAAGAATCACGTTTACACAGATAGGAACAAGCAATCCTCTGAAAAGATGGGACGCCATGCCTGTAGTCGTATATATTACACAAAAGATGAACATAGCTAAAACGATACCGTAAGTAACCATATTCTTCTTTGTGGCTTTGCTCATATTGTTTAAATTCTTCATGACCGCCACCTACACTTTCTCGCTTATCTTCTTACCCAGCAGGCCTGTCGGCTTCAGGGAAAGGATAATGATAAGAACCGCGAAAACTATTGCGTCGGAAAGCTGTGACGAAATATATGCTTTGCTCAGGTTTTCGATTACTCCCAGAAGGATTCCGCCTATCATGGCTCCCGGAATTGAACCGATACCGCCGAATACTGCAGCTACGAAAGCCTTGATACCCGGCATTGCTCCTGTATACGGATTAAGAAGCGGATATGCTGAGCAAAGGAGCACGCTGGCAACTGCTGCCAGTGCGGAACCGATGGCAAATGTCAGGGAAATAGTAGAGTTTACACTCACTCCCATGAGCTGTGCCGCGCCTCTGTCTTCAGAAACTGCCTGCATGGCTGTCCCCGGCTTTGTGAAATGAATAAACAATGTCAGACCTATCATGATAACTACAGTTACGACGATAGTAATAATAGTTACACCTGAAACAGTAAGTCCCTCTGTAACATGCCAGTCAGGCATGCCTTTAAATATGTTCGGGAAATTCTTCGATGCGGAACCGAACATAAGCAGTGCAACATTCTGCAGAAGATAGCTGACACCTATGGCAGTGATAAGTACCGCCAGAGGCGTTGCGTTTCTCAGAGGCTTGTATGCGACCTTTTCGATTACAACGCCAAGCAGAGTGCATACCACGATACCGCAGATGATTGCAATAGCCGGAGATGTAGCTGAAGAGCTTATAGCTGTAAATACTACAAAGCCCCCGATCATAATTACATCACCGTGGGCAAAGTTCAGCATCTTTGCAATTCCGTATACCATGGTATACCCCAGCGCAATAAGTGCATATACACTGCCCAGGCTTATTCCGCTTATAAGATATGATAAAAAATTCATAATTTCTCCTCTATAAAAGTATTAAAGGGAGGCCAAGGAACCCAGGCCTCCCGTAAACTCTGAATATTACTCAACTGCAGTGTAAGTGCCGTCCTTGATAACCATAGCGTTAGGAGTCTTTGTAGGTTCTCCGTCTGCTGACCATGTCATAGTGCCTGTTACACCGTCAACACTGATTTCTGTCATAGCACCCTTCATTGCTTCGCAGATATCGCTTACGCTCATGTCAGGAGTGATTCCAGCCTTTTCAGCTGCAGCCTTGATGATGTACATTGCGTCATAAGCGTCTGCTGCGAACTGAGTAGGAACTAAGTCGTTGTAAGCTGCCTTATATGCACTTGTGAAAGCCTGAGTCTTCTCGTCTGTAGCGTCTGCTACGAAAGGAGTAAGAAGCATCACGCCTTCTGCTAATGATGCGTCAGCGCCGAGCTGCTGGATAACACCGTCAAGACCGTCGCATCCGAACCATGTAACGTCTAAGCCCATCTTGTCTGCCTGAGTAAGGATTAAAGCTGCTTCCTGATAATAGATAGGAAGGAATACTACGTCAGCCTTGCTTTCCTTAACTTTCTGAAGCTGTACTGTGAAGTCCTGAGCTGAATCCTTTGTGAAAGCCTGTGCTGTTACGATTTCCAGTCCCTTTTCCTGAGCCTGAGCACTGAACTTCTCAAAGATACCTGATGAATATACGTCTGATGAGTTGTAGATTGCTGCAACTTTCTTGCCGGCAAATTTCTCAGCTAAGTAGTCGGCTGAAGCAATACCCTGGTTAGGGTCTGAGAAGCATACTCTGAATGCGTGGTCACCCTTGATGGATTCAACTGCTGAACCGGATGGAGTAAGCTGGAACATGTTGTCCTCTGCTGTCTTTGCAACTACTGCTGTACAAGGACCGCTTGTTACAGTACCCATAAGCATCTGCATGCCCTTATCCTTTAATGTATTATAAGCGTTAACTGACTTTTCTGCATCGTGTTCGTCATCCTGCCATTCGAATCTAACCTGAACGCCGTTGATGCCGCCTGCTTCGTTGATTTCCTTAACAGCAAGTTCTGCGCCGTTCTTTACAGCTTCGCCGTATGTAGCTGCAGCACCTGTTGTAGGTCCGATACCGCCGATTACGAATTCAGAAGCGCCTTCGCTGCCGCCTTCATCGCCGCCGCAACCGGCCATTGCAAATGTCATCATAACTGCCATTGATACAGCAGCAAACTTTTTCATGAAACTTTTTTTCATTTTCTGTTCCTCCGTTTGTTATTGTTTGTTTTGTTTAAGATTTTTTCATTGATGTCGCATTCACCTGATTGAACCTCCACATGCAGCGAAGCTGAGCCATCCGGCATTAAAAAACCTGTGGCCCACTGATCTGCCACAGGCGGAAAGTTCAATCAAATCTATATTCATCGGTGCGGGTCGACTTATTATGGGTTAAAAGATTAAGCACCGGTAAATACTCTTAAGAATCCAAATGAACTCTTACGGCTTGCTGCAGCACAATCAGCATTATTTCTAATCAGGCCCGTAATGACTAGGACTAGCGGAATAATGCTAATGACGATAATTAAGCTAATCAGCAATGCCTTGTAATTCATCTTGTGTTCTCCTTTCATCAAGTTTATGTTAGGATATTATCACATATAAAACACTATGTCAACACCTTTTTTAAATTTTTTATAATTTTTTGTGAATTTTTTTGTGTGCAAAAACAAATTTTTATTTTGTCGCCGTAAATTTATTGTTTTTTGTCAGGATTACGTTGTATATAATCTGCCTCGTCTTAACATAGGGGGGTAACTGAAGTTAATTGTGGCAGGCCTATACTGCTTTTTATACATTTTTGTAATATGAAACGCTGTAACCCTCATAAAAAATTGCAAAAATTACTCATATGTTTTGGCGGGACATTAAAGGGACATTAAAAGAACCATTCACAGTATTAATTAATATCTTTTATTACAAAAAAAGCAAAAAACTACAATAATTTTAGGCAATTTCTATGAATTTTTACATTTAATTCAATGGGCTGATTGTGTTTATGTATGCTCCCATAACCGGTGGGTAATTTGGGAACTATATTTTCAACGTTTGCGGGTTTGACATTACTTTTTTGCATAAAATGCAGTGCAGGCAGCAGCAATATAGCCACGCATGCCTCATAAGCTCATTATCAATAACCATATTCTGCTCTCCTATGGCAAAAAAAACGGCTGGTGTTAAATTCGTCAGCCGCTTTTTGTTCTTATCCTATCCTATGCTATTTCCTGATTTCAGATATATAGCTGAACTCTACCTTGCCATTAAGGTCTGTCAGTGCTTCTATCATGTCAGCACTCAAGGTTCCTGATGAAATTCTGCTCTCTGCGCTTTCTCCCAGGATAGACCATATATCAGCGGACGAAGCGCTCTGAAAGTCCTCTATCTGGCAGTTATTAAGTCCGTATTCTTCCTGCATATCCACAACCGCTTCCTTGAATGTTCCTATCTCATCCACCAGACCCAGCTTCTGTGCCTGAAGAGCAGTATAGATTCTTCCGTCTGCCAGCTCTCTGACCTTGGATTCTTTTAATCCTCTGCCTTCGGCAACAATTCCTACAAACTGATCATAAGCTTCATCAACAAGACTCTGCAGGATTTCTCTCTGCTCTGCCGTCATTTTTTCAGTGCTTGAACCCATGGCCTTATTTCTTCCCGATGTTATGGTCTGAGTTTTAATACCTGCCTTTTCCAGCAGTCCTGTCACATCATATATAGTACCCATGGTAACTCCGATGGAACCGGTCCAGCAGTTTCTGTTAGCGATAATCTTATCGCATGATGCTGAAATGTAATAGCCTCCCGATGTGGCCTGAGACTGCATGGACGAGTATACAGGACGACCTGTTTTCTCCTGGTATTCCTTCACCTTAAAATAAAGCTCATCGGAAGCGAATACGCTGCCGCCCGGTGTGTCCACATAAAGAATCATGCCCTTGTTTTCACTGTCGTTAATCATGGCCTCTATGGAATTAAGGATATACGCATGATTGTATGTAGCTGTTCCGTCTTCGCTTATTTCGCCTTCGACGTATACTACTCCTATATAGTCGTGGCCGAAGTCGGTTTCAACCGTGGTTGTATCAGTACCTTTGAATTCGTCTTTAAAATCTTTTACGAGCTTGTTGCATCCGGTGGCCAGAAGCACTATTACAAGTATCACCGCGCCGATTATGATAAGTGCCTTTGCCCATGTCGGCAAAGGTTTTTTAGGTTTCTTAACGGCCTTTGATTCGGGATCGTTGCTGAAACGCCCTTCAGAGTAATACTGGACCTGGCTTTCGGGTCTTTCCTGTGTCTGATTTTCTCTGTTCTCTAAATTATCCAAATTACGTCCTCCTTCATATTTCGACTGTTTTCGCAGTTTTTTTCATTATATGACTCTGACAGCACTGTGTCAATATTACAATATTTTCAAAAGAGAACCCGCTGTGGCGGCGAGCGAACCAATTACGACAATTACCTGGAAAGGTATCGTACCCAGTCTTCCGCAGATGGGACTTGACTTCGTTCTCTTTCTCGCATGGTTATATGCTGCTATTACTCCTACCCCGGTCAGCACCTGAACAGCCCCCGCTAAGCGTGAAAATCCTACAAAGCTGGTCAGCCCCAGAAGTGCTATAAACAGGCAAGGAAGAGAAGTTA
This sequence comes from Anaerovoracaceae bacterium, assembly GCA_051883095.1. Taxonomy (GTDB): domain Bacteria; phylum Bacillota; class Clostridia; order Peptostreptococcales; family Anaerovoracaceae; genus SUG1106. The sequence continues at coordinate 41,965 of JBJETB010000019.1, read as the reverse complement.
TTATCCAGCTTTTCTGATTGCTAATTCCGGTCTGTTCAGCAAAAACATCTCTTAAATTCAGCGTATTGGCCCAGAACGAAGTTGCCAGGGCCAGCAGAGAAAACACATACCCCACTATGCTGACCCAGCCGCCCAGCCTGGCTGACAAATCCACCAGAGCGCCGTTTTCAGTAATATCGCTTCCTACATTGAAGAGAGTAATGAATGTTATAACTGCAACAAGAGCAAGATTAAAGCCTGTTCCTGCGGCAATGGCCCCTGTTATTTTCCTCCGGCTGCCGTTAAGGCCCTTTACTACCTGGGGAACTGACATTACCGCTGACAGTGAAAATGACACCATGCTATATAGGGCCATAACATTTGTCCATGCAATTCTGCTTCCATGAAATTCTGCCGAGCCTGAACTTAGAGCTGCTGCCGCCAGAATGGCTATGACTGCAGTCATAAAAAACACGGCTATTTTTTCTAATATGCCTACCAGCTTCATGCCATAAAAGACCACGCCTGCCGCAACCACATAAAACAGGCTCATGGCCGCCCACGGTGCAAGACCTAACCATGAAACCAGTACGGCACCACCGCCTGTTATAAAGCCGCTTACATTTATAATTACAGAAAGCCCAAGCAGTACAAACGCACCATATGTAAAGATTTTGCGTCCGTGACCGATAAAAAGGTCATTTTCAAAACATTTGATAAACTGTGCACCTCCATTGTGCAGAGAAAGCTCCGCAATCATAAGATGCAGCAGCAGATTGATGCAATATACCAGGACCATTATCCAGATCAGGTCTCCTATACTGTTTCGCGATGCTATGAAGGGCACTGACAATATCCCCGCTCCCACGCCATGGCCAATAATAATACTGGCGGCTTCAGCAAAGGTCAGCTCCGCTTCGCTTTTTATTTCCATATTATATGCTTTCCTTTCTGTTAACTGCAGATTCCATTTATTCTACCGTGCCCGAGCATACTCTGTCAACAGTAATAATCTGCAGGCACAATAAAAGCACCCTGAAGCTTGTTTAATGCCCCAAGGTGCTTTTGGAAAAGGAACAACAAAAGTTTTATTTATCTTTTTGCTTTTTTTCTGTACCAGATCAGCATTCCACCTAACGCGGAAAGGGTAAGTGCGAAGGTGTTTATAAGCATAACGTCCGGAGCAGCATCACCTGTCTTAGGAACTTCGGTGTCCGGCTTGCAAGGTTTTTCCGGCTTGCAAGGTTTTTCCGGCTTGGCAGGCTTTTCAGGTTCTGTCGGGTCTGTCGGATCAGCAGGACACGGTTTCACATCATCATTGACAACAGTGAAATCATTCAAATACGCGGCTTTCGTCACAGTTGCAGTAAAGCCTTCCGGCACATTCACTTCTTCCACAGTCCATACATCGCCATATGCATATACAGGTCTCCATGTATGACTCCAGTTATTATCTTTGCTGAGTGTTACCTCTCCTCCCGGATATTTCACTCCGTTCCTGTAAAGCTGAACAGTTACAGAATCTGCTGCTGCGCCTCCATCATCCAGTTTCCATTCCTTGTGAACTGAAACAGAAGTGTATGTCGGATAAATTGGTACAGGAGGCTCAGCCTTTTTTACTGTATACGAAACCTGAGGAATTGGAAATTTCACGGAATTTCCCTGCATACCTGTGCTATCTGTTGGTATTAAAACAGCATGACCATCGTTAGTGTATACATTATGAGTTCCTTCTACGCCCGAAGGATTTGTAAGCTTCACCTGGAATGTCAGCTGTACTCTTTCAAAATTGGTAATCGGCTGATTAATATACCATTCAAAGTGCTCATTTTCTCCCGGGTAATACACAAGTTTGAAATTAGCATTGTCATTTTCACGTGTAAAAACATAAGTCATTGTACCGGTTTCTTCATTTTTTTCAGGTTCATTGCAGGTGTAGACTTTTTCACCAACCTTCACAACCATATTATAATCCTGCACGAAATCAAAATTATATTGGCAGTTCAGGTTATCAATACCCTTTCCTATGAAATCCTTTACAACAGAATTCTCTGATACAGCATAGACAACATGTCTTTCTATATCATCAAAAGAAACTGTTTTATCTCCCGCCAGGTAACGTATAAATGACGGCCCCCATGCATACTGATTGTACGATGATGTGTCAGCACACATTGCAAAGCAATGGTATCCTTCTTCTTTGGCCTCCTGATATACCTGGTTTGACAAATATAAAGCTTTGTCAATAGACATTGCATGTTCCTGTGAAGTCGCTTTAGTAAGATACTTCTCTTTCGTCTCCCCAATTTTTATTTGATCATATGGCATATCATATTTGTTTCCATCTGAAGCAACCTTACTGCCAATATCTTTCAACCATTCTGTCCAGTCTCCCGGTATTAAAGAATTATTTTCATATTTCACACCCCAGTTGTCCGGTCCTGCAAAGGCGCTTTCTGACTTGTCGCTATCTCCGTTAGACAATGCAATCGCAGTTGGCTCAGTGTTAAACATATATGTGATACCATCACTGACCGTAATTAAATATTTTCGTTCTGCAGGTACACTCGTGTCTCCATCAAGCATTTCTTTTCCTGTCAATAATCCTGCATGGAGATTGGTTCCACTTTTGATTTCTGTTTCAATTGCACTTTCTATGTCATCATACTCTTTGCTCAGATCATAAAAACCATAGGGATGGGTTTCCTTGTTAAAAATAACCACTCCAACTTTTACTTTTGCACCTGTATAATCAACTCTGCTTTTTAAGTCTTTCAGCATATCAAGTGCCTTTTGTTCAAGTTCTGCACTTGTTGATTTATCCAGTACAAACACGATATCTGTTACAAGCTCCGTCTCCTCAGATGGGAATGATAATGTTACATCAGACTTGTAATCCGAAGTCAATTCAGTTGCTGTTTTCGAACAATCTGCAGATATAATAGTTTCTTCTTCGCTGGTGGCACCAAACGCCGCCGACGGCATAAAGCACGTCAGCATCATTGCAATCAAAGTGATCGCAAAAAATTTCCTCATATAATTATCCCCCTTTTATCATATCTCTCAAATTATCGTCCCCTTTCCTCCAGTAAAAATACCATTTCGGCAATACTCCCTTTGCCAAAGTGGTCTACATAAAAAAAGATATACCCGACTCCCTCTGCCGTAAAGTGGCATCCGTTAGTGTTCTTTCGACCCAACTCTGCCAATTTCGTAAAAAAGCGCAAAAAAATGCCCCGGCGAAACATTTCTGTCCGCTGGGACACCCTCTTCATGCTTTAATTTGTTATGTGCACAGAAAACTGAGCTAGTAGTCTATAGCCTCTATTGTTCCATTTCTTACCAGATTGATGAACAGTCTGCCTAAATCAGGGTCGAACTGTGTGCCAAGATTTCTTTCGATTTCCTCTAAGGCTTTTTCCACCGGCATCTTATTCTTATACGAACGCTTAGATACCATAGCATCAAAAGCATCCGCAACAGTCAGGCATCTGGCACTTATCGGAATATCCTCACCTGAGATTCCCCTCGGATAGCCCTTTCCGTCAAACCGTTCATGGTGTCCGAGCACGGCCGGAATCACATAATCAAGAGACGGTAAATGTCGGATCATCTCAATGGAACGTTCAACATGCTGACGCATAATTGCAAACTCTTCGTTAGACAGCTTCCCCTGCTTGGTAAGAATGCTGTCCGGTATTCCGATCTTTCCTATATCGTGAAGCAGTCCTGCCTGACGAATTATCTCCACAAGGTCCGCATCAAAGCCGGCACTTTCTGCAAGGCATGTCGCATATTTCGAAACGCACTGGGAGTGATTGAAAGTATAATGATCCTTTGCATCAATTGCCGCAGTAAGAGCATAAATTGTAGATGTAAGGCCTTCTATTCCTTTTCCGTCATATTCTTTTCCGTCACAATCATCTTCCTGCTGCATCATATGAGCATCATATGTTTTGATGCTGTTTTTACCATGATGTTTCACCTGAAAAACAGCCATATTCGCATACGAAATCAACTGGTTTTCATTGGAAGCCACCGTCGGATAACTGCAGATTCCTGCTGAAAAGGTCAGGAATTTCTTAACGCTTTCCCTGCTCCGGGCAATATGGTCTCTAAGGACATTCTGCACCCTCTCTGCCAGTTCCTTTGCTGTCAATGCATCACAAAACGGGAGCAGAACTGCAAATTCTTTTCCACCGTATCTTGCAATAATCGATCCGCTGCCAAAAACCTCCTCCAGCATCTTTCCGAAGCGGATAAGCATCCGGTCACCTTCATCACTGCCGTACAGCTCATTATACAGACTAAAATCATCCAGATTAAACAGCACAAGTGTAATCGGAGCTGCTTTTTTCTCAAACTGCTCCTCTATTCTCTTATTAAAAGTTCTCCGGTTAAGCAGCCCTGTTAAAGAATCCAGCAGCGCTTCTTTTTCAAGCACCTGATACAATACCGCATTTTTAAGCGCAATAGATGCTACAGAGCCAACCGACTCAAGGAAGTTGATCTCCTCATAAGTATATGGTTTATGATTATCTTTCTCCGAAAAAATAGCAAAGCCCAAAATCTGTTTTTCTCCGAAGAAAGGCAGAATATATGCTGCATGTGCCGCTGAAAGCTGCATCTTTTCTTTTTCCCACATGCTCTTGTATGCCGCAGTTTTCTGAAAATCCGCATATAGGATTCCACCTCTTGTTTTCTCCAGCCTCTCAACCAGAGGATGATCTCTGCGCAGGGATATCGGCATTTCCAGGCTTTGAATTTTCACATCTGATGTGAAAGCCTGAATGTCGTCGTCATACATACATATATACATATGGTCTATAGGGATCTCTTTCTGCACCAGATCGGCAAACCGGATGAGAATTTCATCGGTATGGAGAGTTGAATTAATCCCCGATGAAAACTCATGAACTCTGTCATCTCTGCGAAGCTGATCCTTGACAAATAACCCTTCGTTCAGCTTGTTCAGGCCAATAAACAGTAAAATAGCCAGTGCCGAACATAACACGGTGACAATCAGCCTGATGTCTACAGATATTCCGTCAGAAATATGCCCCTTCAGAGCGCCCTCCGCTATCTTGTAAAATCTGGAAACAGCCAGTCCGATAAGCAGAATTGATATTACATACATCGATCCTTTTGATGTAATCTGGCTCAGTGCATAGAAGCGTTTTTTATAAAAAGCGTAATAAATGCAGATTGCGTTTAAAGCGCATCCCAATGTGTCAGTAGGCAGGGATGTAAAAATCGTATTGATGCATATTCCTACCAGCATAATGAAAATACCTGCAAACAGAGGCATCAGGTAGCGGATTGGCATATCCTGCTCTTTAACTGTCTTAAAAAGCATCTTTCCGATACAGATAAAAATCATCAGAGTCAAAGCTAACGGAAATACTGCCGGCCACTTTACGGAATAATCAGAAACACTCTGCCCATCTGTTACGGTCAGAACAGGTGCTGTCATGAACACGTTAAAGAAATTAAGAACCACCATTATCAGTGTTCCCGCACCCAGAAGCAGCTTAAAGAAGTTTCCTCTCTGCTCTGTATACGCCGCAAACAGCAAATAATACAAATACGGCACCATAAATATACCGGTCAATGATATCTTCCACCAGAAATCTGTGCCGGGATACATCTGACATCGCATAAAAAACGCACCTACCGACCACAAAAGGAAGGCCACAAGCAGCCCCATAAAGGCTTTGACTGAGGAATCCTTTTTTGCAGACAGAAGTGTAAACAGCAAAAATACATTCGCTATGATGGCGATCATAGGTATAAGCGTAAACATCAGATCATTCAGGGAAGTCACAGTCTCGCACCTCCCTGCCATATCGGTTCATTCAGAAGATAACGGAGATCAATTACGTCCTGCGCGGACGGATTGATTCTGCGTATTTTTTTCCCAAACCGATTCTCATATTTTTTAAGCGACCCCACAGGGAGAATGGTAACCATCAGAGGCTCCACTCCCAAAAGACGCTTTAGATCGTTGTAATCATGGTCATAATGGCGGAAATATACACCGAAATGCTCACGAATCAGCTGCTCGTCCAAATATGCAGCCTCCGGAGTGCTCACATCGATTTCCACATAGAAATGCATAAATGATACCTTGTCGCCGTTATATTCCTTAAGAGCAAACCAGTCTCCTACAGGCAGTCCGGAAAGCTGCAGAACTCTGCTGATGCTGCTTTCAGTTATACGTGTAAACCCTGCGATATCAATTACTGACGGTACCCGATCCACATACTCAAACTGCGGCAGCATTACACCGTCACGTTCGTTGACAGTACGAAGGCAGCGGTACATATCACCCGGTCTGTATCTCATAAATGCTCCGCCTTTAAATAGCGTCAGCACAATTTCGTACTCCTGATTTGCCTGAACCTCGTTCATCAGATATGTCTTCGGTGTATATGACGGATCCTCTTCATTTCTGAGCATTTCATCCTTAGGAATGAATTCGTAGAACGCATTATCCGGAAAGAAAACAAGTCCGTTCCGGCTCCATGTTTCAGTACCCATGCACGATGGTTCAGTTCCTCCGTGAATTTCCAGAGGTCTCTTGCCCCACGCCTCTTCAAGCTCATTTTTAAAAAGCTCAGTATCAGTTCCTACACATACAAAGCCCTTCAGGTCAAACAGATCCTTCGGCTTCATCGGACGATTATCACGATTGCATAAATATCTGGCCTTAATGAGGCGATAAAGCATCTTAGGCCTGATTCCCAACAGCTTTTTAAGCGAAACAGAACCTGAAGATGCGAAGTTTTCGAAATTGCGAGTGATTGTATATACAACACTGCTCATACCGAAAAACTGGTCAATACCGCATTTAAGTGCTGAAGAAAATCCGGCCTTGTTCTGCTCACTGAATGACAGCTTCTTTGCATCTTCCAGGGACGGCATAAATCGAATATCCATCTCCGGTGCAATGAGCAGCGGAAACAGCCCTGTAGCATAAGGAAGCGGCGCCAGACCGTAGAGAACCTTGTCTCCGGAATGCACTCTGAATTTACCCTTCTGATCGCTGGTGGACAATATCATAGCCGCCAGAATATTGGATGTGTATACGTCCAGCATTTCCCTTGTATAAGGCGCCAGTTTCTTAGGGTGACTTCCGCTTTCCCAGGTAGTTTCCAGCCATATAACCGGTTCCGAAGGGAGCATGGAGTTCTTCTTATTAAGCAGAATCTCCGCATAATCCTCATAGGTGGTCAGAGGCACAGTCCTCCGGAATTCCTCAACTCCGGACGGTCTCTGTCCGTGCATAATCTTCTGCCCCAGTCCACATTTGGAAAACAAATCAATCTGCTCGTCGAGAAGGCGATATTGTATCTTCATATATTCATCCATGGATAAATCCAAAAAACCACAATACTCCTCCCAGATTTCTCCGGGCTGGCATTTTAACAGTTTTTCTTTAAAACGCACAACATCGACCTCCTTTCTGCAGCATTCTGTTTTCATCTATAATTTTGGAAACAGGTAAGGTACCTCCCTCTTATATTCTTCATATCCTTTAAGATATACAGGGAAAAAGTAACGGTCCTGAAGCCATGTATATATCAAATTCAATAAAACCAGCCATAGCGCCTTTCCTGTTGTGCCGGTAAACGCCATACCGAAACCCACTCCGCACAGCAGAAAACTCCATACACCCGGATGACGCAACCTGCCGTATAATCCTTTCCGGCTCACTGAAGCATTCTGTTCATCTTCAAGGTATCCTCTCTTTTTAAGGCCTGCGGTCAATACTATAATATACGACAGCACACCTGCAGTCATAATCACAATACCTGAGACGAGTCTCGCTCCTCCTGCAGCATGGTTGTCCATGGCTATCCCGACAAAAGATAACAGCAGCATCAGAGTACCCAATACAAACCACGGGTTAAAAGCAGTTCTGTTCTTCAGGGCATTCCTGCATTTCTGTACTTCAAAAATAATCAGAATGACGAATGCCGCCGTTCCTGTCAAAACCCAGATCATAGACCTTCTTTCTCCGTAAAAGCGATTCCGGCACAGCCGCTGCCTGTGTAGATACCTATTACAGGGCCAACCGTTTCTATTCTTATAATTGCCTCAGGAACACTTTGCAGAATCTTTTCCCGAAGCGCTTCTGCCCGCTCTGAAGCATCGGCATGAAAAACCGTCACAGGATACGACCTGTCGCCCTTCTTTATAAACTGATTTACTATTTTATTTATTCCCGAATCAAAATTACGTGATATGCCAAACTCTCTCACCAGTCCGTCGGAAAACATCAGAAGCGGTTTGATTCCCAGCATATTGACAGTGTGAGCTGTAATGGCACCGACCCTGCCTCCCTTTTTTGCATTTTCCAGAGAGTCCAGAACGAAAAACACTCCCATTCTGTGCTGCAGCAGTGTCAGTTCATCCATAATTTCATGCGCAGAAAACCCTCCCTCCGCCATGACTGCAGCGGCACGAACCATCTGCGCCATTCCGTGAGAGCACTGCTGTGTATCATATACATAAACAGGGGCTGTCAGTCCCATACTGCTGACCATCTTTGCTGCAGAAACAGCAGTCTGATAACATCCCGACATTTTAGAAGTAATCATAAGGCACAAAACTTCATCGGCATCCTCTGCCGCCTTCTGAAAGGTTTTAACAAAATCCCCCACAGATGGCTGAGAGCTTGTTGGAAGTTCTGCTGCCGAATTCAGTTTTTCATAAAATTCCTCCGCAGTGATTTCTGTCATATTGCGGTATTCTTTATCGCCGAAAATCACCTTGTCCGGAATAATATAAATTCCTAAAGCTTCAGCTTCCGCAAGGGGCATATCACTGCCCGTATGTGTAACCAGTACAACCTTTTTTCTATTATTCATAAACTATTCCGATGCTTAATTAATTTGAAACAAACTTTGTTATGTTCATACTTAGACACGATAATTATAATATATTGCTTCGAGCAAATCAATAGGTATTGATACATCATGACGAAACATTTATAATGGTTTGTAGATAAAACTATTAAGTAAGAGGTAAAATATGTCTTTTGAAGTTGACGGAAAACAAATTTATAACAGCTTTATGCATGCATCAGAAATACTTCAGCGCGAAAAGGACAAGCTGAACGCCCTTAATCTTTTTCCTGTTGCAGATCGTGACACCGGTGTCAACATGGCCTTAACCATAAAGAAAACAGCAGACCATCTGCCTGACACAGGAACGCCCGCAGAGATTCTTGAAGCTGCATATCTTAATCTGCTTGAGTTTTCCCACGGCAACTCCGGAACTATTCTGACACTTTTTTTCGGAGGGTTCAGAAAAGCGATTCCGGATAAGGACATCATCAGCGGCCGGGACCTTGCGGAGGCCATAAAAAGCGGAGCGGATACAGCTTTTTACGGCATTGCCAATCCAATGCCCGGAACCATTCTTTCCGTAGCTTCACGCAGCGCTGAGGCGGGCATGTCCATGCTGGAAATAACAGAAGACGCCGGTCAGATAATGAAACGGATTTGCGATGAGGCCCATGCCGCACTGATGCAGACGCCTTTTCAGAATCAGGTGCTTATGCCATACCAGGTGGTTGATTCAGGTGCCCTGGGTTTCTGCCTGGTGATGGACGGTTTTCTTTCAGGTATCGCTCCCGAACTTCATGTCACTCCGTACCCCGTTCTGCGGCTTCCTGCCGAATCCCGTTCTGAGGGTTCCGGTTCTGATGAGGCAATGCTTCCTTACAGGTATTGTACGGAATTTGTAATGAATATGAATGCAGGCATTGATCCTGAAATACTGCGGCAGGAATCAGAGCCCCTGGGTGACTATTTTGTTCTTGCAGCAAACGGCTCATTATGTAAGGTTCACATCCACACCAATGTACCCGAAAAGATACTCTCCATAGCTTCCGGGTACGGAACCATTAAATCCAGTAAAGTTGACGATATGCTGCAGCAGCTTTAAGTTTTATTGAAATCATGACCACCCTTCAATAGGGGGGCATAGTTATTTTTACAACATGATTTAATTATATGTTGTAAAAATTCTGCGAAGTCAAAAAAAGTACAACATTCACGACTTTTCAGATACGATTTAAAGGGCGATATGAGCGTCATGTTGTAAAAAAGAACACAGTTCAAATCACCGAAAAAGTTAGAGAGACTGAAATACCCCGAAATCCTTGTGGATTTCGGGGTTTTTGAAAAAGGGATTATAAAACGAAGTTATTGTTTTGATTTTTCAAACTTTTTTCGCAGTCTGCACACTGCTCTTTTAAGAACAATCTCCGCATTTTTTATCTATTAGTTGTCTTTCTTCTAAGATAAAATAACATGCCTGCCAGTGCAGAAATTGACAGAAGTAAGAGATTAAATAACAGTTCATTCACCACAGTATCGCCTGTCTTAGGAATATCAGTCACTGTATGCTTGTCATCAGGAAGCGGCTTTTCAGACGGTTCAACCGGTTCCGCCGGAGTATCCGGAGTATCCGGGTCCTCAAGGTTCTGATCAGGAGGAAGCGGAGTTACAGTTCCTCCATTGCCATTTCCGCCATTTCCATCTCCACCATTTCCATCTCCGCCTGAATCATCGGACTTCACTCTGTTCGTGAAAGTAACAGTAACAGCTCCGCCAGCTCCCACGGTTACAGTTGTCTTTCTTGATGTTGCAACCGTTTCTCCGCCAATAATATCATACAGTACATATCCGTCTTTTTCGGTCTCTGTTACTGTATACGTTCCTGCATCCAAGCCCTTAATTGTTGCTGAGCCTCCTGCCGTAACATTCACTGTATTACTATAATTGTTAGGACCTGTTACAGTAAATTCAAAGCTAGGAGCATCGTTTCCTGTAAAGTCTGTTCCATCAGCATTTTGAAGTGCCTTTTCAATTGTCAGACTTCCAGTGTTACCTGAATCATCTGGCTTCACTCTGTTCGTGAAAGTAACAGTAACAGCTCCGCCAGCTCCCACGGTTACAGTTGTCTTTCTTGATGTTGCAACCGTTTCTCCGCCAATAATATCATACAGTACATATCCGTCTTTTTCGGTCTCTGTTACTGTATACGTTCCTGCATCCAAGCCCTTAATTGTTGCTGAGCCTCCTGCCGTAACATTCACTGTATTACTATAATTGTTAGGACCTGTTACAGTAAATTCAAAGCTAGGAGCATCGTTTCCTGTAAAGTCTGTTCCATCAGCATTTTGAAGTGCCTTTTCAATTGTCAGACTTCCAGTGTTACCTGAATCATCTGGCTTCACTCTGTTAGTGAAAGTAACAGTAACAGCCCCGTCAGCTCCCACGTTTACAGTTGTCTTTCTTGATGTTGCAACCGTTTCTCCACCATCAATATCATACAACACATATCCGTCTTTTTCGGTCTCTGTTACTATATACGTTCCAACATCCAAGCCCTCAATTGTTTGCGAACTTCCTGCCGTAACTATCACTGGAGAATCTGTTACAGTTTCACCGTTAGAATCTTTTACAGTAAATTCAAAGCTAGGAGCATTTTCTCCTTCAAATGGTGTTCCATCAGCATTTTGAAGTGCCTTTTCAATTGTCAGACTTCCTGTTCCCGGTGTGTTACCTGAATCATCTGGCTTCACTCTGTTGGTGAAAGTAACAGTAACAGGAGCATCTCCGTTAGCGACCACGGCTACAGTTTTCCCCGTTGAGCCGTCAACTGGTACTACACCATCAATGAGAACCAATTCATATCCATCTGCTCCACTCTCTGTTACTGTGTAGTCTCCTACTACCAAGTCACTAATTGTCGTTGATTCTCCAGCAACGACATCCACCTCTTCACTATAACTGAGACATGTTACAGTAAATTTAAAGCTAGGAGCATTTTCTCCTTCAAATTGTGTTCCATCAGCATTTTGAAGTACCTTTTTAATTGTCAGACTTCCTGTCACTGGCTCAGGAACCGTGGAGTCGAACCGCACAGTTCCCTCATAGTTATTTCTACCATTATCAATGGAACCCTCATTTTCGCTTCCACCATCGTTGCCCTCATGTTTGCCTACGGTAATCACGCCGCTTCTGTTCAAAGATGTTTCAAATGAGATTTGATCGCCTGTTTTTATCCCATTAGAGCTAAAAAACTCTGTTGGCATATCAAACTTCAAGTACGCGCCATTGCTTGTTGCAAGTATCCTTACATCATTGTCCTCTGCTATATGAAATATAAGCGTAACTTCCTCTCCTTTTTTAAAATCCTTTCCAACCTTAATCGCAGCAGAAATATTGTTTGTTCCCTCATCAGGATTAGAAGGCTTCCCAGCCATAGCTGTCATGGCTGCAAAACTCATGGTCATAGCAAGAATCAGAACCAATATCAGTAACTGACGCATTCTTCTTATTAAATTTTTATTTGCCATAATTTCATTTTCCTTTCAATACCTAAACATCAAATCAAAAAACGAAATTCTGGCAGCCGAGCCGGCATAGCTATTCAGCCTTAGCCCTCTGGCTTTGCGTCCCGCCCTTTCGGACGGTTTGCCGTTTTCAGTAATTTCTTTTTAAAATAATATACAAGAGATATACCATTTACAAAGAGAAACCAAAAAATAACACTTCCCCTATTTTTTCGCCTTATAAAATCCTCCCTTTCCCAATTTTTCGATACATATAAACGTATCCTGCATCAGACAAACATCCCAGCCATATGATCAACATAGCTAAAATTACATTTGTTAAAATTAAAATCAGAAGAATTTTATAACAAGTGCAACTGGCTATCTTGGAGAACCTCCAAGACCCTATAGCTTTGCGTCGCCGCTTCACAACGGTTTTGCCTTTTGCTTATTATTTATAATACTATTATTAAATTATCTTTGCAATACTAAATTTATTGTAAAAAATGGTAAAAAGAGGAGAATCAAAAAATTTATTGACAACCTTTTCGACATATGGTAGTATGAAGCAAAGTAACATAAGAGATTTTCAGCAAAGGCAAAACCGGAGAAATCCGGTGACGCAAAGCTATAGGGGCTAAGCCTTAGGGTATGCCAGCCAGTTGCCGTATCATAAGTACACATGATATGTATGATAATTTACATATTTTTTAGGTGCGACGATCATTTGGTGAATTCTCTGAATGATTTTTTTGTTGGATTAAAAAAGAATATCGGCAAAGCCGGGGAAACCCGGTGGCGCAAAGCTATAGGGGCTAAGCCTTCAGGTATGCCAGCCAGTTGCCTTTGGTGAGAGTTTTTTCTGCCATTGTTTTTAGAGTACCCGGTTATCTCTCGTGATTAATCGTTTGTATCTTCGCATTTCGCAACTGTCCAGACTGCTTATCCCTATAGGCAGTCTTTTTTAGTCCTCGGAACGGGAGGATTAAAATGATTAAAAGAGTTACAAGAATTATAGTTGCGCTTCTGATAGTTCTTTCATTATCAGCAGCAAGTGCCTTTGCAGCAGAAGAGGCAGTTTCTGTAAAAACCGTTCCCGGCACGGAGGTTGAGGCAGACAGCCGCGTCGTTGATGCTTTCGTAGAGTTGGGATTTACGGTTAAATACGACAAGAACCATAATTATGCAGGAACTTTCAGTGTTGCCAAACATGCCATAATTATGAGAACAGATAATAAAATGAACTTTCTTCACGAAATGGGACACTTTGTATCAGAAATTAATAACGCTGCCGGCACTTCAAAAGAGTTCACTTCCATTTTTAAATCTGAAAAGAAAAAGTACCGTGGCTCCATGAAAACTTACATAACCAGAACCAGCGAAGAATATTTTGCTCAGTCTTTTGCAGAGTACACTGTATCGCCTAGTGCTTTGAAGAAATCAAGACCGAAAACATATAAATATATCAAGGCCAGCGTCGAGGCTATCGACCAGAAGGCTATTGATGACATGTATGCTGCATATAGCTGGGCTTGGTAATACATATTAAATAAAGTAAAGACCCCGAAATTTATCATGTTTCGGGGTTCTTTAAAAAGACTGAACACTACGTTTTTATTTCTTGGTAATTTTTCTTCTGATGCACAATACTGCACCTGCCATTGCTGAAATTGACAAGAGCATAAGATTTAATACCAGTGTATTCACAACAGTGTCGCCGGTCTTAGGAACATCAGTACCGGTATTAGTTGTATCCTTCTCAAGTTCCTTATCGCCCGGAAGCGGCTTCTCCGGTTGTTCCGGTTCGGTCGGCTGCACCGGTTCTTCTATCTTTTCCCAGACGGCCTTGTAGTATGCATCCGCTGTAACTCGCTCTGCAACTGCCGGTGTCCATCCCTTGAACTCATAACCTTCTCTCGATGGAGTACCGTTAAATTCCGGTGTAAGCGTATAGTACGATAACCCGCTGTTTATCTGGTCAGGGAAAACCACTTCTCCTTCCACTCCATCGTTATAGATGACGGTGTAGTAGTGAGTAACAGGCGGAATGTACGGTGGAATTACAATTTTACCATGAGCGGCCTTTAACGCCTTTTCCCCCTCTACCCCGTTTTCAGTCGGTATAAATTCTTCCATATGGAGAGGCTCTTCACCATGGGCATTCCAGCGGTTGTTTTCGGAATCGTCAAACCATCCTGTAATATCATCTGTGCAGTCCGGATCTCCGTCCAGCTTCCAGTTCGCACCTGTAGCTCCGAATGTAATGGCTGCACCTTCCGCGTTATAGATGTCATCACCGGCAATTGCCGCATGATTGTTATATAATTCTACTTTTTCGCCAAGAACAACAGTACCCCCGTCGTTAAATATTCCCCCTCCTGTTCTGGCATTTTGGACTTCTGTTCCGTTTGAGTCATGAACGAACTCGACCTCATTGATGTTTGTTTTTATCACTCCCGTTTTGATATTTGCCCAAGCTCCCTTTTTTACATACACTCCGCAGTTTTTATTTCCGATAATCTCCAATTTCACATCTTCATCACTGACATCTAGAGATTTACCGACGTATATTGCACCGGGCTTCGTCCATTTGGAGCCGATTTTACATTCATTATTATTTACAGTGACTCTGGAGCCTTTTTCAATTATTCCTTCAGCTCCGATATAAATGCCGTTGGCTCCGTTTCCAATAGCATTCACTGTTGAATTATCTATAGTAAGCATTCCCGCAGACAGTCCATGAGCACCATTATTGTTAAAATTGACCTCCGAGCCATTTTTAATGTCAAAGTGTGACCCGTTGGAACCGTTTCCTATGCTGTTGATAACATCTACTTTGCTATTATCAATTGTGGCATAAAAAGTGCCCGTAAAGCCGGAGCGGTTGTGGTCGGAAATGAATGTGGAGTTTAAAATATTAACGTTGTATCCGCCATCTCCGCCATTCCACTCCAGTGCATCCTGAGGGTAATTCCTAATTGTCAGAGTGCTGTTATTCAAATTGAGTTTATTGTTGAGGCAGAAGTAAATTGCATGAGCGTTTCCTGCATCCGTTCCGTCCATAGTCATTTCTGTATTGTTCAGGGTCAGCGATGCATCTTTGCTTGCGCATATTGCCATCCAATTCCATTCCGCTGTATACGGGGTGGATCCTATTCCTTTCATTTCAACTTTACAGTTTTCGAAAGTAAGGCTTGTTCCCCACAAAGCTATGCCTTTGTCATTAAATGTAATAGTTTTATTGCTTTCTTCACCTGCACCTGCACTTCCATCAATAATTAGATTTTTATCAAGAGATATTCCGTCGGTGGTGCAATCTTTTAAAAGATAAATAGTCTCTCCGTCTTTTGCTGCCTTAACAGCATTATCCAGTGAAGTAAATGTAGCATCAGATTCTCCTTTAATCATAGCCACAGCTTCTTCATCTGCAAACGCCGCCATAGGCATAAAGCACATCACTATCATTACAATCATCAAGATCGCAAATAGCTTTTTCATTTTCTCTCCCTCCATTCAGACCTTATTCAATTATTTGCCTAATAGTATACCATATATAACTCATTTGAGCAATAATAACTTTACACTTGAATGCTATTTTCCTTTTCAATAGAACATTAAAATGTTGTTAACAGAGAATACTACTAGTTTGTAAGGACCCGGAGGTGGCATTAAATGGACGTTATACAGCGCATTGATGACATAATGAAAGAAAGAGGGTGGAGCTACTACAAGCTCTCAATTGAATCAGGGCTCTCCTCTTCAACCATAACAAATATATACAGAAGAAATACTGTGCCGTCGATTACAACGCTAGAGGCAATCTGCAATGCTTTTGGCATTACCCTTTCCCAGTTCTTTGCAGAAGAAGATAATTTCGTGCAGCTCTCACCTGAGCAGAAAGAAATGTTCGACAACTGGCTATGCCTTTCCGAAAACCAGAAAAAAATAATAGCGGAAATTATTGAAGAATTTAAGAAAGCATAGGCATCGATCTCCACCAATTTCACGAAAAATCGCAAAAAGGTGGAGTTTTTTTGGCTTTTTTTAATGTTTGACTGCTTCAAAGGAAATGTGCAAGTCATTAAACCGTTGAAATTTCAACGATTTACATATTATCCCATTCCATAGATAAAGGATCATTGCCGGGTATTTTCCACCAAAATCCGAAAATCAGCAAAAAAGGTGGAGTCTCAGTGTGGTGCCATTGTATCTGGCACCCTTTGGTCACTCTTCTCTCCCGTTTTTTAAAAAATCTGTTGACAGTGTACTATGTCTCATGGTACACTTAGCACAGGAACGGCAGACGGGACGACACGAAAGACCCGGCAATCCGCCGCAATCTATGAAAGGGGATTCAGATAAATGTTTCAACTCGATTTAAAAAGCCGCAAGTCCATATACGAGCAGGTAATTGACAATCTTAAAGAGTTGATCATGACCGGAAGGCTGGCTCAAGGGGAAAAGCTGCCGTCGGTCAGAGAACTTTCCAAGACCATTACGGTCAATCCAAACACAGTGCAGAAGGCCTACCGGGAACTGGAGCGCCAGGGCTATGTCTACACCACAAGCGGAGTGGGGACCTTTGTGGCAGACAGAAACGAAATCCGTGCTGACGCCCGGGAGCTGGAAGCAGCCAAAGCGGCCTTCGACGATGCCTTCAGGGAATTTCTTTTCCTGGGGCTTTCCTACGAGGAAGCAAAAGCAACCGCACTGGAAATAATGGAAGAAAGGAGAACATCGAATGATTAAGATTGAACATCTGTCAAAGAGTTTTGACGGCTTCAAGGCACTGGACGACTTTTCACTCACTGTGCCAAAAGGCGCCATTTACGGACTCATGGGTCTTAACGGCGCAGGAAAGACAACGATAATCAAGCATCTCTGCGGTTTTCTGGTGCAGGACAGCGGAACCGTGACCATCGACAATCAGGAGGTTCTGGATAACGAAGCACTTAAGCAGCGTGTGGCATACATTCCTGACGAGCTTTTCTTTTTCCGCGGCTACAGCCTCAGGGAAATGGGAAAATACTACGCCAGAATTTATCCTAGATGGAATCAGCAGCTTTTTGAGGAAATGGCTGCAGACTTCAGTCTTAAGATGACCGGCAATATCGGCAAATTCTCCAAGGGCATGAAAAAGCAGGCGGCCTTCTGTCTGGCTATGGCTTCTGTGCCCGACTACCTTATTCTCGACGAGCCTGTTGACGGGCTGGACCCTATCGTCCGCCGCAAGCTGTGGCACTACATTATGGGCGATGTGGCCGACAGAGAGATGACCGTGCTCATATCATCCCACAATGCCAAGGAGATGGAGGATGTGTGCAACTATATAGGCATTATCGCAGGAGGAAGGATGATTTTCGAGGGTGACCTTCTGGAAATGATGCCTGCCTCCGTAGAGGAGATTTTCATAGAAAAACTCGAAGGATATCAGCCTCAGAATAATCAAGAAGGGGGTACTGCAGATGAAAAATAAAGGGATATTGAGCATATCACCTTCCCTTATCAGGGAAAACTTCAAACTTTGCTGGTATGTGCCTGCCCTGGCATTCCTGCTCTACTTTTTTGCGGGGATTTTTCCGATAATTCTTAATCTTTCGGATACAAGTATTATCGCAAGATATATTGAAAACTCTCTTAACAACTACAATGTTGTTTATCCCCTTTACATGGCGGGAATTCCGCTGGTGGCGGCCATGCTGATGATGAGCTTTTTCCATAAGCCTGCCAAGGCACTGGCTCTGCACGCACAGCCTTACTCCAGGTTCAGGCTTTTTAACAGCCATGTAGTGTCAGGCTGGCTCATGTGCATCATACCGGTGGTGCTTACGGCACTGCTCTATCTGGTATTCATGAGAGAGACGCTGATTTACAGTACCCAGGAAATCGCTATGGACAGTCTTTTTGTTACAGTCTCACCTGAAATGGACTCACATAACATCTACACCTTTGGTGCTGTTATGATGTGGCTGGCAAGCTCCATAGGCATGATGACCTTTTTCTACGGCCTGTACATTCTGGCAGGCAGCCTGACAGGCAATTCGGCTATGCATCTGCTCCTTTCGGGACTGTTCTTTATCATAGTACCTGCTTTGCTGCTCATTGTGTCTACCTACTGCGAATGCTATATCGAAGGATTTGTTTCACTGCCTGATTGGATGAGCGATGTGATGAGCCATTTCAACCCGCTGATTATGATGATAACCACGGGCTCGGAAAGCATAGTAGCTGCGAAGACAACACTTACCTATCTGGTAATGGGTCTGGTGTTCATAGCTGCAGGAGGAGCTGCTTACAGGCTGGCTAAACTGGAAAAGGTCGGCGACTCCATGATTTTCCGCCCTGTTGAGGAAATCATTACCTACCTGGTGGTTTTCGTAGGAATGACCGTATTCGGTTTCTTCTTCCAGAGCTTTAAGTCTGACTCAAAGGCCTTTCTGATTATCGGTATGGTCATAGGAACGCTGATAACCTTCTTCATCACCAAGGTTGTCATCGCAAGGTCCGTAAAGATTTTCAACATGAAAAATCTTAAATCCCTGGGCATATATGTTGTTATTGCTGCCCTATTCACGGCCTTTACCGTTTTCGACATCACCGGTATATCCAAGAGACTGCCTAAGCTTGATCAGGTGGAATCGGTAAGCTGTGAGTATATGTTCACAGGCTACGATATGGACTCCTTTGCGGGCGGCTCTTTCCAGGGAATGTCCGATATAGGAAAGCTTACGTCGCCATACATTATAAACAAGGTTTATGAGCTTCACAAATATGTGATTGAAAATGAACTGTACCAACAGGCTGACCCGTTCGATTACTACTTCAATTCTTATGCCACACCAGGAGACGACATGGTTCTGGCAGAGTCTGTACAGTTTGTATATAAATATAAAAACGGCTCAGAATTCAAACGCAGCTTCCAGTTTGCTCTTGATGACAAGGCGGCAGAGCTCATTAACGATATAGTCACCAACCCTGACTACAAAGCAGCCCTGACCTTGTCCGACAAGATCGACGAAAAGCTTTACGAGAATGCTTATGCTTCTATAGATTGCAACGGAGAGCCTATAATAGTAAGCAATCCTGATGAGCTGAAAAAAATCGTTGAAGCCTACGACCAGGATGTATATAATAGTAACTACATTGACATCTACAACCGCGTCGTATCAGGCGAGGATGCATCAGGCGATGATGCATCAGCAGAGGACAGAATTCTGATTGAAAAATATTGCGGTGTATCAATATGCTTCCGTCAAAATGAAGAAACTATGGCGGAAATATGGTTCGTCGTAAATGAATATCATCCTGCTGTCTGGGAATTATTAAACGATGCAGGTTATGTCAAATAAAGCAAAAGGCAAATCGATTTATGTATAAAAAAACTATCGTTGTCGGCGCAGGCGCCGCAGGTCTCTTTTTCGGGGCCGCGGCTCCTGCCTCTGCCGGCGGAGACATCTTAATACTGGAAAAGACCGATAAAATCGGCACCAAGCTTCTTATGGCAGGCTCAGGGCACTGCAATCTCACCCACTCCGGCTCCATCAAGGAGTTTTTGTTATGCTACGGCAAAAACGGCAGTCGCATCCGAACCTGCCTTTACAGGCACAACAATCTTGAGTATGTAAGGTTTATGGAAAGCCTGGGAGTGCCATGCTCCGAAAGAGATGACGGCAAAATCTTTCCTGCTTCCATGGACGGCAGAGATATACTCAGGGCTCTCCTTCGCACAGCAGCAGATAACCAGGTAGCCATCATGAAATCCTCTCCTGTAACTGCTGTCAGAGTCCTTCCGAACGGCTTTGGAGTCAGGACAGAGTCCGGCACAACCTTTGAATGCACAAACCTTGTCATCGCAGCAGGCGGTGCGTCATATCCCACCACCGGATCCGACGGAAGTATGCTCCGGATTCTGGAACGGGATCTTGGAGTCACCACGGAAAAGCTTCGCCCTGCCCTCGCTCCGGTATATGTGCAGAACTATCCTTTCAGCGAACTTTCAGGGATAAGCTTTAAAAACGCAGGCCTGAAAATATATGAAGGTGCCGGTAACAAGGTTCATGAAACTTCAGGAGACCTGCTTCTGACACACAAAAGCTTTTCCGGCCCTCTGATGCTGGACAGCTGCAGGTATATAAGCACAGGCGACCGGATAGAAATAAACTTTACAGGCTCACATACGGCCCGGGAAATTGCCTCCCGTATCAAAGAGGTTTTTAGCGGAAACATCAGGACGCTGGCGGCTTTCCTTTCTGAAGAGTATGACCTGCCTAAACGATTTACCGTTAAGGTGCTGGAGCCTCTGGGCCTCAGCGACAAAAAGCTTTCCTCACTTACAGGCACAGATATTAAAGCCGTGTCCGATGCATTTGCAGCAGCGGAATTCTCAGTCAGCGGCACCGGAAGCTTCCGTGAGGCCATGGCAACCAAGGGCGGAGTCTCACTCGATGACGTGAATCTTTCCACTATGGAAAGCAAATCTCACAAGGGGCTTTACTTTATCGGAGAAGTCCTGGATATAGACGGCGATACGGGAGGTTACAATCTTCAGTTTACCTACTCATCAGCAAGAACTGCACTGGACTCCATTTACGGCAGACATGACACATAATACCTTCCGTCGGCATAAGCTGATACGGGAGGTGTTTTTTTATGAAGCTTTCCGACAGCTTCTACTTCAGACAGATGGACAAAGCTCTCCGCTCCGCTGTTGTAATAAGCACGGCAGACCACCCACGTCTGGTACTGTTCAGTGACTGTCACCGCGGAAACGGCACCTGGAGCGACAGCTTTCTCAATAACAAGACCATCTACGAGGCCGCTCTGGGATATTACTATGAGCGCGACTTCACATATGTTGAGCTGGGCGACGGCGACGAACTTTGGGAAAACAGAAAAATGTCCGACATCGAAGAAATACATTCCGATATTTTCAATCTACTTGACAAGTTCAGACAAAAAGATCGTCTTTTCATACTCTGGGGAAATCACGACAGGGTCAAGAGCCGCCCTGGATTCAGGTCACACTCTCTGCCTCCGGCCTCTGAATCTCTCATCATAGAGTGTCCCGGAGACTCTTCCATTGCCTCAAACTGCTGCCTTATGCACGGTCATCAGGCCGATATTCTCAACAATCAGCTCTGGAAACTGGCACGCTGGCTTGTAAGATACATCTGGAGACCCCTTGAACTGGCCGGCATCAAAGACCCTACCAGCGCTGCGAGGAATTACAACAAGGGCAAGGTAATCGAAAAACGCATGTCAGACTGGGCCCTGTCCAGAAGCACTCACCTTATAGCCGGTCACACCCACAGACCTGTAATTTCATGCTCCAAGGGAGAATGGATCTATTCCAACACAGGTTCCTGCGTTCATCCTAACACCATCACATGCATAGAAATGGAGGACGGCAGAATTACTCTCATCAAATGGGCAGAATGCGCCGACAGCAATCAGTATATACGAGTCTGCCGCTATATAATCAGCGGTCCCGAGGATTTATGTTGACTTTTACGCCAGAAGGTATATAATAAATTGAGAATGGTTCTTAAAATCATTCTCAATTTTGTTTTGCGGAGGAAAATCGTGGCAACTTACAATACACAGCAGAAAAAAGAACTGATGGATTTCCTTAAAAAGCACCCGGAACATGCCTACACCATCGACGATATCGCCGACGGAATGAAAGCGGACCCGGAATTTACCAACCCGCCGGGCAAAAGCACCATCTACAGACTTATGCCGGGACTTGCCGAAGAAAACCTTGTAAAATGCTTTTCTGCCGGACGAGGCACCAAGGCCACCTATCAGATAATGGGCGGAGAAAGCTGCCACTTCCATATACATCTTAAATGCACCGGCTGCGGCAGACTGCTGCATATGAGCGATGAGGCCTCAAAAGCCATTTCAGGCAATCTCCTCGATGCCAGCGGATTCAGGCTGGATGTGGGCCGCACCACCCTTTTCGGGCTTTGCAGAAGCTGCACCGAAAATGCTGACAACGGCCGGAAAGGAAACCTTACCGTATGAAAATAAAAAAGCTTGTAGTCCTTATGGCAGCAGCTGCCCTTATTTTTTGCAGCTGCTCGCCTGCAGATAACGGAACTGAAGGCGTGACCATCCTTACCGCTGATTTTGCTGAGTACGACTGGGTCAGAGAAATACTAGGGGACAACCCTTCCGGTATCAGTCTTGAAAGACTCAACGAAAGCGGACAGGATATGCACAGCTATCAGCCTTCCGTTAAGGACATGGTTAAAATATCAGACTGCAGCCTGCTTGTATATGCAGGCGGAGAATCGGAATTCTGGATAGATGAGGCAGCAGAGTCATCGGATAAATCACCGGAAAGCATCCTTTCACTTATGGAGATTCTGGCCCATGATTCTGAGCTCAGCGAAAAATATAAGGGAACTGCCGGTGTTCATGACCACGAGCACGAACATCATCACGATGAAGGCGAAGACGAACACGATCATTACGAAGAATACGACGAGCACATGTGGCTTTCCCTTAAAGCGGCACCTGTGTTTATAGAAAAAATTACTGAGGCTATATGTGCCCTTGACCCTGTAAACAGCGCTTACTACGAAAAAAATTCGAGAAACTATATAGAAAAAATAAACGCTCTGGACGGTGAGTATGAAAAGGTCACCGCAGTTGCAAGGGAGAAAGGAGAGGCTTTCATCCTGGTGGCTGACCGTTTTCCTTTCATCTACCTGACAGAGGATTATCAACTGTCCCATATGGCTGCTTTCCCCGGCTGCTCTGCCGAAACAGAGGCAAGCTTTGCCACCATACTTGACCTGTCCGATGCCATCGACATACACAGTCCCGGCGGCATCCTGGTTCTCAAAAAATCCGATACTGCTCTGGCTCAGACCGTCATAAAAAATTCCTCATTAAAAGAACTGCCTGTCCTCAGGCTTGACGATATGCAGTCGGTCACTGCTGATGATGTTGATGCAGGCTGCTCATATCTTTCGGTGATGGCAGAAAACCTGACGGCCCTTGAAACGGCTTTCGGCATCGAAACAGATATAAACAAATAAGAAAGGTAAAACCAAATGGCACAACTGACAGTAAAGAATCTCTGTCCCGGCTACGACGGTGTGGCTGTGGCGCAGGATATAAATTTTGAGATAAATCGCGGCGACTATCTGTGCATCGTAGGAGAAAACGGCTCCGGCAAGTCCACTCTGGTAAAGACTCTGGCCGGTCTCGTACGTCCTGTCAGCGGCGAAATTATATGCGGTGACGGCTTCAGCATGAACCAGATAGGCTACCTGCCCCAGCAGACACTGATGCAGAAAGATTTTCCCGCTTCTGTGGGGGAAATCGTCCTCTCCGGATGTCTGGCTGCTTCCGGCCTCAGGCCGTTTTACTCAGCGGCGCAGAAGAAGGCCGCTCTCTCCTCTATGGAAAGACTGGGCATCGATCATATGAAAAACCGCTGCTATCGCGACCTTTCAGGAGGGCAGCAGCAGCGAGTCCTTCTGGCGCGTGCCTTGTGTGCAGCAGGAAAGATGCTCCTTCTGGATGAGCCCGTAACAGGTCTTGACCCGGCCGCTTCAGCGGAAATGTACAGCATCTTAAGCGACCTTAACCAAAAGGAAAAAATTACGATAATCATGGTTTCCCACGACATAGAGGCGTCAGTCAAGTACGCCAGCCACATTCTTCACCTTGGAAGTGAAATGCAGTTTTTCGGCACCAAGGAGGAATACGTAAAAAGCCCTGTGAAGATGTCCTTCAAACATCAGGAGGGTCTGGCAAAGTTTATGGACGAGCCCCTCTGCTCACGGGCTGCGGCCGGAAAGAACAGGAGGTACTTCAAATGATAGCAGAATATCTTTCATACTCTTTCGTCCGCTATGCCTTTATAGCAGGGGTGCTTACAGCCCTTTGCTCTTCCCTGCTTGGTGTGACTCTGGTACTGAAGCGCTACTCCTTCATAGGAGACGGTCTGTCACACGTGGCATTTGGTGCTATGGCTATCGCCGCCGTACTTTCGGTAAAAACCGAGCTTATAGTAGTGCTGCCTGTTACGGTGCTCTGTGCAGTGCTTCTTCTAAAAACAGGTGCAAACGCCCGCATAAAAGGAGATGCCGCTCTGGCAATGCTTTCGGTGGGTGCAATGGCATTTGGATACCTGCTGCTTAATATGTTCTCGGCCTCGGCTAACGTGTCAGGCGACGTGTGCAGCACGCTGTTCGGCTCCACCTCTATCCTGACTCTTACTAAAAGCGATGTCTGGGTATGTGTAATCATGTCGGCTTTGGCTATACTCACCTATGTGCTCTTTTACAACAAGATTTTCGCCGTAACCTTCGACGAAAACTTTGCCCGTGCCACCGGAGTAAATGCGGCCGCCTATAACCTTCTGATTGCAGTTATTACAGCGGTTATTATAGTCCTGGCCATGAATCTGGTAGGCGCTCTGCTGACATCTGCCCTGATGATCTTTCCTGCTCTGTCAGCTATGCGTGTATTCCACACCTTCAGGCAGGTTGTCCTGTGCTCAGCCGCTGTTGCAGTAGTTAGTTCGGCTACTGGTATTTTGATTTCCATCGTCCTTTCGTCCCCTGTTGGTGCCACCATCGTGGTGGTTGACCTTCTGGTCTTCGGAGGCTTCAGTGCGGCGGGGCGGATTATGCGGCGATAAAAACCCAGCTTCTGTTAAATGCAGGATTTCCCCACACAAAAAACCGGCTTACCTGCCGGTTTCTTTTTTTCTTATGATCAGCGGCAGCACTTCTGCAACCGTAATGTTAAACACATAGGCCAGTTCCTCGAAAAGCATCTTCTCCGCTTCCTTGAGGAATCTCTCGTCTGCGGCGTGAAGCTTTCTGCCTCGTTCCAGAAGCTCTATCTGGTGCAGGTACAACGCCCTGGTCATCATCAGCAGGTCCTCACTGGAACCACAAAGCAGAATCTGCTTGTACATCTGCTGTCTCTCCCTGTCATTTTCTACCCACTCGCCATATTCCGAAGGCGCTGCCTCCAGAAGTTCTGAGGCTCTTTCCCTGGATAGTATTGGTCTCATTCTCTTTAAAACTTTTTCGTTATTTTTAGGAACGAAAACTGTCTCCGCCTCGTTTGACAACGGGCTGAGCACATAATATTCCGATGTTTCCTTGCCAAAAGTCCGCTCTGTTATATCGCAGATTTTACAAAGGCCTTCTGTTCCGTAAACTACTATGCTGCCAATCTTGTACATCTGTAAAACCTTCTCTTTCCGTATATATTATAGCATACTTTTCAGAAAATTTCGAGGGTGAATTTCAAGAAAAATTTAATGTTGCTTTATCAGGAATATTCTGGCGAACTATGTTATGGAGCTCTCGAAAAAATGCCACAAGGTCGATTAGTTACAAAATTCCGCTCCAATTCAAATCCGGAACATTATCTGCGTCTCTCTTCTTCCGTGCCTTTACAATATCTCGGCAGTAATGACAAAGATCTCATCAAATAGCTTCAGCTACTGGAACGTGTCATCAGTAAATACATACCGGATAGCTTTACTTCTCCTCATACCCAGTTCGGCCCTAAAGTACATGCCAGCCAGAATCACTACAAGCAGGAAGAACTGATATACCTTACCAGCGCCGGAATATACGTGCGCTCTAAAGGTGAGGCTATCATAATCGATGTCCTCTGGCAGCGTCGCATCCCCTTTTATTATGAAAAGAAGCTTATATTGTTTGATGAAAAGGGACAAAAGGTTGTTGTATACCCTGACATTACAATTCTGCTTTCTCAAAGAGAGCTTTTGTTGTGGGAACATAACGGCATGCTTTCAAATGAAGAATACAGACGGCGAAATAATCGCAAAATGGAATTATACTTTCTGAACGGGTTTTATCAGCCAAAGAATTTAATTGTCACGGCAGACGGACCTAACGGAGAATTCAGTATTCCGGACATTTACAGAATTGTTGACGGTCTTATACTCCCTCGTCTGTAGCCGTTTTTCCACCAAAATTGAAATTTTTTTGATTTTGGTGGAGATTTTTGTGGCAGATGATGTCCTTTTTGCCTTCAGACCAAATGTAATAAAATCCCAAACATTGAAATTTCAATATTTCTAGTTGATTACATTTTTATCCATTCGAAGAAGCAGCTCAAACTCCATGCAAAGACTCCACCTTTTTTGAAAAAAACGCAAAAAAGGTGGAGTCGGGGTCTGATGCTAGCATCGTCGGTGGTGAAATTACCAATGTCCCGGACCTAAAACATGCACAGCTGGTCGGTTTCCGGCAGGCCTGCGAAAACTCCGTGATTGCGCAGGCCATCCACTGCGGTTTTGTTAAGCTTGCCTCGCTGTATGGCTTCTTCAATGGTGTCAAAAGGTTTTTCTTCATAGGCTGCCACAAAGGATTTTGCGGCAGTTTCACCTACACCCTCCACTGCCACAAAAGGCAGCAGCACCTTTCCGTCTTCGACCCAGAACTTCATGGCATAGGATTTTCCAAGACGTGCAGGCGCGAATTCATAGCCACGGCTGTACATCTCATAGGCAACTTCGTAAACCAGAATGTCATCCTTCTCTTTCGGCGAAGCATTGTTTCCCTTGGCTATGATAGCATCCATCTCCTCCAGCACGGCATCAGGCCCTTTCAGTATAACCTCAGCGTTGAAATTGGCCACTACACTGGTAAAGTGGGTGGCATAGAACTCCTGTGGATAGTAGACCTTGTACCAGGCCATACGGAAAGACATCATAACATATGCCACGGCGTGTGCTCTCGGGAACATGTACTGAATCTTGATGCAGGAATCGATATACCACTGAGGCACACCATGATCCTTCATGACCTGCAGCTGCTCATCCTTCAGCGGACGGTTCTTACGGACGTCCTCCATTATCTTGAAGGCAGTCTTGTTTTCTATGCCCTTCAGAATCAGATAGTTCATGATGTCGTCACGGGTGGAGATAACCTCACGCATGGTGGCAACACCGCTTCGTATATAGTCCTGTGCGTTATTCAGCCACACGTCGGTACCGTGAGAAAAGCCGGAAATGCGGACCAGATCAGCGAATTTGTCCGGCTTGGTGTCATCCAGCATGGCGCGGGTAAAAGATGTGCCGAATTCCGGGATAGCATAGGTGCCGTGCTTGAACCGGTAGTGTTCCGGATCCTTTATCTTCAGCGCCTCGATGCCATTAAAGATAGAAAGCACGGTCCTGTCAGTCAGGTCTACCTGCAGCGGATCGATACCCGTCATGTCCTGCAGCTGCCTGATCATGGACGGAACGTTATGTCCCAGAATATCCAGCTTCAGCAGGTTCTGGTCTATCTTATGGTAGTCGAAATGAGTAGTAATTATATCTGTATTTACATCGTTGGCGGGATGCTGCACAGGGCAGAATTCATATATCTCATGGTCATCGGGCACGATGATGATGCCTCCGGGATGCTGACCTGTCGTACGTTTGACACCGGTGCAGTGCTGAGTCAGGCGGTCTGCTTCATACTTATTGATAGGCCGCTGGTTTTCCTCAAAAAACTTCATAACGTAACCGTAAGCGGTCTTGTCGGCCACCGTACCTACCGTTCCTGCCTTGAATACATTCTTTTCACCGAAAATCGTGCCCACATACTTATGAGCAATGGGCTGGTATTCTCCTGCGAAGTTCAGGTCGATATCAGGCTCCTTATCTCCGTCGAAACCAAGGAAAGTCGCGAACGGAATGGTATATCCGTCACGCTTCATAGGCGTGCCGCACTCCGGACAGTCTTTTTCCGGCATGTCTATACCGCAGTCGTAAAGGTTCATGTCGCCCCACTCCAGATGTTTGCATTTCGGGCATATATAATGGGGTTCCAGCGGATTAACCTCGGTGATACCGGCCATGGTGGCAGCCAGAGAGGAACCTACAGAGCCTCGTGAGCCAACCAGATAGCCGTCCTCGTTGGATTTATGTACCAGCATCTGTGCAGACACATACATGACCGCATAGCCGTTATTGATAATAGAGGAAAGCTCTTTCTCCAGACGTTCTCCGATGCGATCAGGCAAAGGATCTCCATACATTTCATGAGCCCTTTCCATACAGGTGGTACGAAGTGTTTCTTCTGCGCCATCAATTTTCGGCGGGAATTTTCCTTTTGGAACCGGCAGAATTTCTCCATCGCACATGTCAGCTATGAGGTTGGTGTTATCAATTACCACCCGTTTAGCCGTTTCCTCTCCCAGATAGCTGAATTCCTCCAGCATCTCATCTGTAGTTCTCAGGTAAAGCCCTGTACCGTTTTCTGCGTCTTTGTATCCCTGTCCCGCCATTAAAATATTGCGGTAGATTGCTGCACTTTCATCCTGATAGTGAGCATCTGTGGTTGCAACTACAGGCTTGCCCAGCTTGTCCGCCAGAGTCACTATCTTACGGTTGATTTCCTTCAGATCGTCATATCCGGACACCCTGTTCTGTTCGATGAGGAACCGGTTGTTTATCAGAGGCTGAATCTCCAGGTAGTCATACCGGCTGGCGATTTTTTCTATCTCCTCCTCAGGCTTTCCGTCCAGCACAGCACGATATATCTCTCCCGCCTCGCATGCGCCGCCCACTAGTATACCCTCTCTGTGAGCTTTCAGCACGGACCACGGCAGCCTTGGCCGCCTGTAAAAATAGTCAATATGAGAGAAGGAAACAAGCTTATAGATATTCTTGAGTCCTTCCTGAGTTGCCGCCAGCAGAATTATATGGTTTGTACCCTTCTTTTTATAGTCTATAGTTCCGTCTTCTCCAATACAGTCGCTGTCATCGAAAACGTATCCCTCCATGCCATAAAGAATCTTGATTGGACGGCCTTTTTCCGCCTGCTTCTTGGCTTCCTTGGCCGCATCCGGGAATGCCTGAACCACGCCGTGGTCTGTAATTGCCACCGCAGGCTGCCCCCATGCTGCTGCCTTGCCCACAATATCAGATACTTCGTTGAGGCCGTCCATGGCGCTCATCTTGGTGTGAGCGTGAAGCTCCACACGCTTTCCGATCTCACAGGTGTCCTGGCGGTTGTCCCCCAGGGACTTGTCCGTCTTTTCAATGTCCTTCATCATGATGGTGTTCATGTTTTCAAAGGTATCAAACTGGACTTCTCCGCGTATCTTCACACCGTCTCCCGGTTTCAGCATGCTGTCGATTTCGCCCCACTTGGTCTCAGATGCAAAGCATTTGCAGCAGATTGTGGTCTTCTCATCGGTGATGAGCAATGTAATCAGGTAGTTGCCGCTCCGGATGACTCTGTGGTCTTTTTTGAACAGTATGCCCTCCACGATGACCGTTCCCAGGGACGGATCTATGTCCATGAGCGCAGTGTTTGCTTCCCCGGCAATATCGCGACCCATAATGCGGTTGCCTTCTGCAGGAAGCTCCTTCTCCTTACGCTTTCCACGGCCTCCCCAGCCGTTCTGACCGCCGCTGCCGTTTCCACCCTGTCCGGAGAAGCCGTTTCCGCTGCCGCCCCACTGGGTGCTGCCGCCCTGGCTGTTTCCGCCTCCGGCTGCAGCCACGGATTTGGCTCTGGCTTCAGCCTTCTGTCTCAGGTCCTCTGCATGCTCTTTCATGGACTGCTCTATATCTCTGGCTTCACTTTCCTGGAAATGCTTTTCCTTTTCCCTGTAAAGGGCTTCATTGTTCCTGAACTCCACTTTCACCTTGATTCCGAAGGTGTCAGCAAGCATACGGCTGAATTCTCCTGCCGCCCTCAGATTGAGCTGCTCTGTCGCCACATTTCCCAGAGAATATATGGTCAGCCTGTCCTCCTTCAGCTCGAAGTTTTTCTCCTCTATTGCCTTGGTAATGGCCACAAAGGAGCCGTTGAGAATATGTATCATGTGAGGGATGTACAAGCCGATTATCTCTTCATCTGTTAAAATCATGTCCTCATATGTAAAGTCAAACTCCACATCCTTTAGCATGTCCAGCTTGTGTAATATGACTGCCTTTATTTTTTCACAGTCAAGAAAAGGCATGACAAAATTAAGGGTGACGGGAAGAGTCAGCACTCCCGTATCCTTGTGAATAACGCCTTTTCCTAAAGTATATTTATATTCGGTTTTATTTCTCTTTCCGCCGCCGATCTGCTCCCAGCTGATGGCACCGTCAATTATTTCCCGCATATTTTTTCCTCGATTACCTTTATAAGTCTGTCAGCGATTTCATCCTCCGGCACATTTGTCTTGAGGATTTCGCCTCTGGCAAAGATAATACCTCTGCCGTCGCCGCCTGCCACTCCGAAATCAGCCTCTCTGGCTTCTCCCGGCCCGTTGACCGCGCAGCCCATTACGGCCACCTTGATGGACGGTCTCCCTTCAGCGGTCAGCCTTTCTTCTATCGGCCGAAGCTTGTCTTCCACCTGGGATGCCAGCTTCTGAAGGTCTATTTTTGTACGTCCGCAGGTTGGACATGAAACCAGGTCCACAGCCGACTTTCTCAGTCCGATGCTGCTAAGTATTTCCCGGGCAAAAATGACTTCTTCCACCGGGTCTGCTGTCAGTGATACTCTCATTGTGTCACCAATGCCCTCAAGAAGAAGAGCCCCTATTCCTACAGCCGACTTTACCTTTCCTCGCGCTAAAGTACCTGCTTCGGTTATTCCGATGTGTACGGGGCAGTCCGTTCCCGCAGCCAGCAGCTTATGTGCTTCATAATTCATACACACATCCGATGACTTTATGGAAACAACCAGATTGTTGTAATCCATGTCCTGAATTATTTTAAGGTTTGCCAGTGCACTTTCGGCAAGGCCCTCTGCAGTGACTCCGCCGTATTTTTCCAGTATGTGTTTCTCCAGAGATCCGGAATTCACGCCTACTCTTATAGGAACATCCCTTTCTCTGGCAGCTTCAACCACAGCCTTAACTCTGTCAAGGCTGCCTATGTTTCCCGGATTGATTCTTATCTTGTCGGCGCCGGCCTTGATTGCCGCTATGGCAAGGCGATAGTCAAAATGTATGTCCGCCACCAGAGGAACCCGGTTGCCGCTGTGCATAAGCTTCTGCTTCACCCTGCCCAGTGTCTCTGCCGCCTCCATGTCAGGTACGGCGATACGTACAATCTGGCAGCCCGCATCTGTAAGCTCTGAAGTCTGTCTGAGGAGAGCCTCCTCGTCACGTGAATCCACATTTGTCATGGATTGTATTGTAACAGGCATGCCTCCGCCTATGACAACATCCCCTATTCTTACCTGTCTGGTTTTATTCCTGAGCGTATATTCAGTCAAAATATTTTCTCCTCTATTTCTTTCTAAAGCAGCCTGTCCAGCAGACGCTTTCTGTCGTTTATAAACATCTCCGTCACCTGATAGCTTTCCGTATCCTCATATTCACATGTATGTATAAGGCCGTTATCGAAGGTCAGTATTTCGGCACCCGGCATACCAAGCAATATAGGCGAATGAGTTGCAATAATAAACTGGGAACCACCAGCCGCGCAATTGTAAATCTCCGTAAGCAGCGTAAGCTGACGCTGAGGTGAAAGAGCCGCCTCCGGTTCGTCAAAAAAGTACAGCCCGCCCGGCCTCAGCTGATTCTGTGCAAGCGCCAGAAAACTCTCCCCGTGGGACTTTTCGTGGTATTTTTGAGATTGATGCTCCTCGTCAGCGTACCGTTCTTCCATCGTGGCCACATTATAAAAGCTTTCTGCCCTGAGAAAATATCCCCAGCGGGCTTTCCTGCTCCCCCGCACAACTCTGATGGCGTCGTAAAGCTCCGAATGAGAGTCATAGGTAGAGAAGCTGTAATTTTTCGTGCCGCCCTCCGGGTTGAAGCCGCAGGCGATGGCCATGGCCTCCAGAAGGGTCGATTTACCGCTGCCGTTTTCTCCTACGAAGAAAGTGACATTGCTGTTAAAGTCAAGAGTTTCCAGACCCTTCAGCGCCCCGATTTCTCTAAGGTAGCTGCCATCCCCTATCAGTGTCCAGTCTATGAAAATACTGCGTATAAATCTTTCGTCCATCCCTCTTGCTCCTTGCATCCGAATCTACAGCAGGTCGTATAATTTATACATTGCCAGCATGTCGCCCAGTCTGAGCCTGTTTGCCATGAGCTGGCGGTATGTGGCAGTTTTTTCTTTGCCATCAGCCTTCATTTTTTCCATTTTAATTTCTATATCGTCATACTGCCGCTGAACCTCTGACAGCATTTTTTCAAAATCCTGAAGACGTCCGCCGCCATGCTGCTCCGGTGCTGCTGCTCTGACTGCGGGCGGATTTTCCACATGCTCACCTATAAGCTTCTCCATCCACACCATGTCATACCAGCGCCCGAACTTGCAGCCGCATTTATGAAATCTTCCGACCTCGTTGAAGCCCATTTTTTCATGAAACTTTACACTGTCTCTTGTCAGATATTCGTCCTCAGTCTCAGGAAAGGCGATGCATGCGTTCATGTTTAAAATTCCCTGAGCCAACAGTGCCTTTTCCAGTGCTGTGTAAAGTGCTCTGCCTATGCCACTCTTTTTCATATCCTCTCTGACATATACTGTGGTTTCAACTGCCCAGTCATAGGCGGCGCGTTCTTTAAAAGGCCCTGCATAGGCATAGCCCACAGGCTCCCCGTTGACCTCTGCAACCAGATATGGATACTTTTGCAGCACTTTACTTATCCGTTCGGCAAATTCCTCTGCCGAAGGTACATCATATTCAAATGTTATAGCTGTTTTTTTCACATATGGTGCATATATTTCAAGCAGGACTTTTGCGTCCTGCTTTACAGCCGTCCTGATAGTTATTCCTTCCATATTGACTGAAACCTGTCTGTCCTTTCTTTTTTCTGTATTTATTCTATCACAGTTTAAGGTGACTTACAACACGACATGTTCCGCTGTACCCGACCCTCCTCCACTAATTTATATGAAAAAGCACGATTTGATGGGAACTTTTTGGGTTTATATGGATAAAATGGATGCTTTTCTAAGGATTTTCGCTCTATTTTGCCAAAAATCCCCCATCAAATCGCAATATTTGTCTGAATTTAGTGGAAAACGCCACGGTGCGGCTGGTAATAACCATCCCCTAACACTAATCATATCCGCAAATTTCAAAAAAATCATGACCTCAGCACTCGGAAGCCATGATTATTATATATTAAAATATTATATCGTGTGTCAACCTCGGATGTCCTGTCCGATCGCTTTGACAAAACTACCCGAATATCCGCGTAATGTCGTTCATGGTCACGAACACCATCAGAGCCAGAAGCAGCGCCATACCTACCATATGAACAGTACCCTCCACCTTTTCACTGACTGTTTTGCCTGTAATCATGGTGTAGATTACAAACAATATTCTGCCGCCGTCCAGTGCAGGAAGGGGAAGCATGTTAATAATAGCCAGGTTAACGCATATGAGCGCAGTCAGAAAACCGTAATACCAGAAGCCGTACTCTTCAGTCTGGCTTACCATGTTAATCATGCCTACAGGCCCGGAAAGTTCATCAACGCCGGCCTGACCTGTAAACAGCTGACCCAGCGCCGAAAACATCATTTTAACCATGTTCCATGTGGACTGAGCACCGTCAACCAGAGCCATAAACGGATTATGACTTATTCTGCAGGTCACACCCAGCACATAGCTCTGGACAGGATTGCCCTGTTCGTCTGATCCCTCCGTAAGCTGAGGAGTCATGGTTATGCTCTTTACCTCTTTATCTCTTTCGAAGGTTACCTCCATAGCCTCTCCGCCGGATGCCTGAATAGCCTTTGAAACGTCCGTCCACTGCTCGATTGATGTGCCGTCGATTTCAAGTATTTTATCGCCAGGCATCATTCCAGCCGCCTCCGCAGGCATGCCTGCCGCAACTTCTCCGAGCACTGTGGTGGTGAATCCCATGATGCCGATAATAAGAGCCATAATGAGGATTGCACAGATTATATTCATAATTGACCCGGCAGACAGCACCACTATCTTCTGCCATGGCTTTTTGTTGGCAAAAGCCCTTGGCTCGCTGGAAGCCTCGTCCTCTCCCTCCATGGCACAGAAGCCTCCCACAGGAAACAGTCTGATGCTGTAAAGAGTCTCTGCACCCTGCTTTTTCCAGATGGCAGGACCCATTCCGAAAGAAAACTCAATTACCTTGACTCCCATTCTCCGAGCTGCGATAAAGTGCCCCAGCTCGTGAGGAAATATCATTACGCAAAACAGTAAAATTGCTAATAAAGCTGTTTTCATCTAATCTAAATACTCCTTTATACTCTCTCTGATACGGCAGTCTGCCGCAAGCACTCCTTCCAGGTCAAGATTAAAATCAGGCTTGTGCCTATCCATCACCCTTTCCAGAGTATTCTGAATGTCTATGAACTTTATCTTTCCCTTCAGGAAAAGGTCCACCAGAACCTCGTTGGCACCGTTGAGAACTACAGGAAAGCTTCCGCCCTCCCTTATAGCATCATAGGCAAAGCCGATGCATCTGAACACAGACGTATCCGGTTTTTCAAAGGTGAGACTGGCTCCCTGCCCGAAAAAGTCCAGGCCCGGCTCGCTGCTCTTCAGCCGCTCCGGATATCCCAGTGCTAAACTGATAGGTATGCGCATATCCGGCACGCCCATCTGTGCTATCACGGACTTATCCTCGAATTCAACCGCCGAATGAACGATGCTCTGCGGGTGCACCAGAATCTGAATCTTATCCGCCGGCGCATCAAAAAGCCACCTGGCTTCGATAACCTCAAGCCCCTTGTTCATCATGGTGGCAGAGTCTATGGTAATCTTGGCACCCATAGTCCATTTAGGATGTTTCAGAGCCTGCTCCAAAGTTACTTTTTCCAGCTGCTCCAGAGAATATCCGCGGAAAGGTCCTCCTGATGCAGTCAAAAGAATCTTATTAAAAGGCCTGCCGACGTTGCCTTCAAGGCACTGGAAAATAGCACTGTGCTCGCTGTCTACAGGCAATATCTTCACGCCGGCGTTTGCGGCAGCTTCCATAACCAGACTTCCCCCGGCTACCAGAGTCTCCTTGTTGGCAAGAGCAATATCCTTTCCCGCCTTTATAGCATAATATGTGGGTTCAAGGCCTCTCATTCCCATAAGGGAGTTGAGCACCATGTCGCAGCTGCCGCAGGCCGCATCAATAAGGCCCTGTCTGCCCCAGCCGAATTCCACATGAGGAAATTCTGCAGCAAGCTTCATAGCATCCGCCTCTTTTTCCACAGATACATATTCAGGTCTGAATTCCTCTATCTGCTTAGCCAGAAGCCCGGTATTGGAACCGCATGTCAGAGCCGTCACCACGAAACGTCCGCGGTTCTGCCTGATAACTTCAAGAGTCTGAGTTCCTATGGAGCCGGTGCTTCCTAAAATTGCAACTTTTTTCATAAAATAATCAACCTTTTATTCTGAAATCTGAATCTATGCCACGAATTCTATGCAGTAATATACCACAGGGGCTACGAATAATACACTGTCGAAACGGTCTAGAATACCGCCGTGACCCGGAATGAGATTACCGTAGTCTTTAATTCCCATCTGCCGCTTAAATGCCGACGCGGATAAATCGCCGAACTGGCTGATTATGCTGCCAAAAAATCCTATAACCAGACATGTAAGCTGCTGCTCCGGCACCAGGAAATGACCGAAGAGTCCGCACAGAATCACAGCTCCCACTACACCTCCGACAGCACCCTCAACAGACTTCTTTGGGCTTAAATGAGGGCAAAGCTTGTGTTTGCCTATCGCCATTCCCGTAAAGTAGGCCATAATGTCCGTCCCGAAGGCTGCCAGGAACACCAGCCAGATCAGTATGCTGTGTTCTGTCCTGTCTATGAGCACGATGTGATATGAGAGGAAAACTGTATATAAAATTCCCATTAAAGTGGATGTCATGTCCTCCAGTTTCCGGTGTTCCACATCGAAACCGTATATCATAGATGCCATGGTCACCAGGGCAACCCAGAAATATATATATCTGTCGTTGACGGGCAAAAACGCATTGGCATACAGCATTACAGCAGCCGCATATCCCAGAGGCCTGCAGGGCTTGGTTCCTGAAGCCTCAAAGCCCTTGTAGAACTCATGAAGCCCGATAATACCAACCAGGAAAGCCGCCGCCATAAGCCAGTAGCCTCCCAGATATACAACAACCAGCAGCGGGAGCATAACGCATCCCGATATAATTCTTGTCTTCATTCTTTCTCTCCTCCTGTCCGTATACCCTATCTTCCTCCGAAACGTCTTCCTCTGGTGCAGAACTCCTTCACCATGCTCTCAAATTCCTCCGGCGTAAAGTCAGGCCACAGGGTGTCCGTAAAAGCGAATTCACTGTAAGCTGCCTGCCAGAGCAGGAAGTTTGAAAGCCTTTCCTCACCGCTGGTCCGTATTATCAGGTCAGGGTCAGGGATATTGCCGTTGTCATCTCCGGTGTACAGGGCCTTGGAAATCATTTCTTCGGTCACCTCTCCCGATTCAATTACACCGGTTTCAGCCAGATGGCAGATTCGTTTCACTGCCCTGGTAATCTCGGCCCTGCTGCCGTAATTCAAGGCGATGTTAAACTGCAGCCCGTCATTGTCAGCCGTGGTCTCAAGAGCCCTGTCAATACTTACTACAGCTGCGGCGGGTACCTTGTCGCGATACTCTCCCAGAATGTGAACCTTGACATTGTTGGCATTCAGCTCGGCCAGCTCGCTTCCCACGAACTTTACCAGCAGATTGAATATGCCGCCGACCTCCTCCTGGGAGCGTTTCCAGTTTTCAGTGGAAAAGGCATACACTGTCAGGTATTTAATTCCCATCATATCTGCTTTTTTTATTATTTCTTTCATGGCAAGCATGCCCTGATTATGGCCTGCCAGCCTTGATACTCCGTTTTTTTTCGCCCAGCGCCCGTTTCCGTCCATAATGACGGCCACATGCCGGGGCATATTATTACTTTCTGTCATGTTTCTCCCGTTAAGCAATGTGGCTGCCATTAAATCAAGCAGCCACACACTTTATTAAACTTCCATAATTTCTTTTTCTTTGCCTGCAACCACATCATCGATTTCCTTGATGGTCTTGTCTGTTGCCTTCTGCACATCATCAAGAGCCTTCTTCAGATCGTCCTCTGTGATTTCATGATTCTTTTCCAGCTTCTTAAGCTCGTCGTTGGCATCTCTTCTGAGATTTCTGATGGCTACCTTGCTGTCCTCGCCCATCTTCTTGACGGTCTTGGTCAGTTCTTTTCTTCTTTCCTCTGTAACCTGAGGTATAACCAGTCTTACGCACTTTCCGTCGTTGGAAGGGTTGATGCCGATATTGGCAACGTTTATCGCCTTTTCGATCTCGTGAATTGACTTAGGGTCAAAAGGTGAAATCATAAGTGTTCTCGGATCAGGAACGGAAATGTTGGAAAGGTTTTTAAGCGGTGTCGGGCTGCCATAGTAGTCAACCATCACCTTATCCAGCAAAGCAGGATTGGCTCTGCCTGCTCTTACAGTATTCAGGTCTTCCTTCAAAACCGATATAGTTTTTTTACTTCTCTCTTCAAGATTTTTCTTAATGCCTTCCATTTTAACTCCTCCGGGTTATTTGATAATAGTTCCTATTTTTTCGCCTGCTATGGCCTTAAGTACATTGCCCTCTTCTGCGATGGCAAATACGTGAATCTTTATGTTGTTATCCTTGCACAGCGTTGCTGCAGTAAGGTCCATAACCTTTAAATCCTTTTCCACTACCTCCATATGGGAAAGCTCTGTAAACATCCTGGCGTCAGGGTTTACAGCCGGGTCGCTGTCGTAAACGCCGTCAATATTCTTGGCCAGCAGTATCACATCAGCATCCATTTCGGCTGCCCTCAGCGCCGCCGTAGTATCAGTGGAAAAGAAAGGATTGCCTGTTCCTGCGCCGAAGATGACCACATCTCCGTGCTCCAGGTGGCTGAGGGCTTTTCTTCTCGCATAAGGTTCAGCAATCTCCCTCATTTCGATTGCAGTCTGTACCTTGGCCTGTACCCCCAGGGCCAGAAAAGCATCCTGAAGTGCCAGGGAGTTCATAACCGTTGCCAGCATGCCCATGTAATCAGCTGTAGCTCTGTCCATGTCCTTGCTGGTTCTGCCGCGCCAGAAATTGCCTCCGCCTACGACTATGGCAACCTGTACTCCAAGGTCGTGAATCTGTTTAACCTCGCCTGCCACCTTGCGTGTCATTTCTTCATTTATGCCGAAACGCCCGCTTCCTGCAAGCGCTTCTCCGCTTATTTTAAGCAAAACTCGTTTATATATAGGTTTCATAAAGCCTCCTCACGGCACCACATCAGCACCGATATAATCACTGTCAAATATTATACCATACTTGTACCTATAAGAGGAAGTTATTTATTGCAATTTTTTTGTTTTTTCGCTGTCCGCCGGATTATTTACTGCTGTCCTGCCAGCATCTGAGTATGATACAGCTGTGCGTACATGCCGTCCTTTTCCAGAAGCTCCTGGTGAGTGCCCTGTTCCTGTATTCTGCCGTCCTCTATAACCACGATTCTGTCAGCACTTTTAACCGTCGCCAGCCTGTGGGCGATGATGATAGTGGTTCTCCCTTTAGAAAGCCTGCCGAAGGCCTTCTGTATGTTGGCCTCGGTTACGCTGTCGAGGGCCGAGGTGGCCTCGTCGAGAATGAGGACAGGCGGATTCTTCAGGAAAATGCGGGCAATGGAAATTCTCTGCTTCTGCCCTCCCGAAAGGAGTGTTCCCCGCTCTCCCACATATGTGTCGAAGCCGTCAGGCATATTCATTATATCATCATAGATATCGGCTTCTCTGGCTGCCGCCTCCACTTCTTCGTATGACGCATCAGGTCTGCCGTATCTTATATTTTCGTATATTGTGTCCGCAAAGAGGAAAACGTCCTGCTGCACTATCCCTACAGCATTCCTGAGAGAACTTTTAGTCACGTTTCTGATATCGTGTCCATCTATGGAAATACTGCCCTCTTCCACATCGTAAAATCTTGGGATAAGCTGGCACAGAGTGCTCTTGCCCCCTCCGGAATGACCTACCACGGCTACGCTTTCTCCCGGCTCGATGTCCAGAGAAATACCGTGGAGAACCTCCCTGTCATCATTATAGCCAAAAACCACATTATCCATGACCAGGTGCCCTTTTACACCTGTAAGCTCTTCTGCGTCAGGCTTTTCTCTGATGCTCGGCTCCACACGCATGATTTCCACGAATCTTTTGAGACCGGCCATACCGTTTGTAAATATCTCCGCGAAGGTGGCCAGCTTTCTCACCGGCGTAACAAATGTGGTTATATACAAGGTGAAAGTGATGAGGTCTATATAGTTCATTCTGTCCTGCATGATCAGCCAGCCACCCACAGTGATGACGGCTATCTGCAGAAAACATATAAAGAATTCCAGCGAAGCGTTAAATCTTCCCATGGCTTTATAGAACCCTGATTTTGAGCCCTTATAGGTCTGATTGGAACGTTCGAAACGCTCGTAGTCAACCTCCTGATTATCAAAAGCCTTGGAGGTTTTCATACCTGACAGAGTGGATTCTATGTCGGCATTTATATCGGCCATTTTCTGCTTTACCTGAGCCGATGAATGCATCATGCTGTTTTTGCAGGAAAGCACCACCAGTATGAAGACCGGCACTATGGCCAGAACCACCAGCGCAAGCCTCCACTCGACGGTAAACATAACAAAAAGCGCCCCCGTAATGGTCACTGCCGAAATCAGCAGATCCTCAGGGCCGTGATGAGCCAGCTCTGTAATTTCAAAAAGATCGCCGGTAAGTCTGTTCATCAGTTTTCCGGTTCTGTTACGGTCAAAAAAGTCGAAATCCAGTCTCTGCAGATGTCTGTATAAATCTTCCCTTATGTCAGCCTCAACTCTTATGCCGAAGGTATGACCCCAGAATGTTATAATGTAGTTAAAAAGGGCTCTGACAATAAAAGCGGCCGTGACTACTGCCATCACGGCAAAGAAAGCTTTATACATGTTCCCCGGAAGCAGTTCATACATGGCATATCTGGAAACCAGAGGAAAAGCCACATCGACAGCGGCCACCGCGAAGGCGCACAGCATATCCAGTATGAAAAGCTTCCTGTGTGCTCCGAAATATGAAAGAAAAATGCTGAAAATCGACCTGTTAAAATCTCTTTCTTTCATTTTAATTCTTTTCTCCGAAAGGATTATTATCTCAAATGATTATTCTCCGATATATGCAACTGCCTCAATTTCAAGCAGACCGCCCTTAGGAAGAGCTGCCACCTGAACTGCAGATCTTGAAGGAAATTCTCCATCAAAATATTCAGCATAAATGGCGTTCATAGCTGCAAAATCCTTCATATCGGCCATGAAGCAAGTGGTCTTCACAATCTTATCCAGTCCGCTTCCGGCTTCCTCCAGAACAGCCTTAAGATTGGCAAAAACCTGTCTTGTCTGAGCCTCTAATCCCTCTGCCAGCTCTCCTGTCTCAGGAACCATGCCCAGCTGGCCTGATGTGAATACCAGGTTTCCGATTACGTTTGCCTGTGCGTAAGGACCGATGGCTGCAGGAGCCTTGTCTGTTGCAACTGTTTTTCTCATTTTAAGTTCTCCTTTATCTGTAAATGTCAAGTTTAAGTCTATTTAAGAGTATACCACGATTCGGCTGTTTTTCAATCAGGATTTTTTTTGTGATTGGACACGCTTTTTTCTATCTTATCCTGTACTTGGGCCTGTTGGAATAATTGCGGCATTCCAGAAGCCCCATTGCATCAAACTTCTGCACGAAGGTCCTGATAGTGCCATATGCAGCCTTTCCGTAGTCTTTTTCCAGTTCCTTGGTGGAAAACCACCTCCCGTTGTAGTGGTTCTTTGCATAATCCCAAAGGTCATGCTCCTTTTTCGTCACATCACCTCTGAGCAGAGCATTGGCGAATTCGTCCATGGTATACTGGCTCGGCATGGCCTCAGGAATACGGTTATATACATTCTGCGCAAAATACAGCACAAAAGGAGTTGCATCTACAATTCCGCTGATTTCAGCGTTCTGTTCAACGAGAGAATACGCTTTGTAATACAGCTTGCGGCTCTCCATTATAAGTGCCGAAAAGGACACCAGCATAGCTGACGGATACCCTCTCTGTACCAGGTACCAGAGCTGCATCAGCCGTGCAATGCGGCCGTTTCCGTCAAAGTAAGGATG
The DNA here is from genome assembly GCA_051883095.1 of Anaerovoracaceae bacterium. Taxonomy (GTDB): domain Bacteria; phylum Bacillota; class Clostridia; order Peptostreptococcales; family Anaerovoracaceae; genus SUG1106. The sequence continues at coordinate 536 of JBJETB010000019.1, read as the reverse complement.
AATATATGCAATATAAAAATGAATTACAGCAGCCTTTGCAAGGTCGTCAATATCTGACTCCGTGTTGATGAAATCCATCAGAGACCTCATATATTCCGGCAGGAGTTTACTGTCCAGACCCTTGTGCGTTTTCTTACCTCCAACTACATATACATCATCGTTGCGGTAGAAGCTGCCGCCTTGGAGACGGTTTTCCTGCTCCAGATAATTGCCGACAGCCATCTGGTATAGCTTATACAGATTTTCTTCATTGATTTCGTTTTGATAGTCAGCAATAAACCGCATACCCAGCTTCATACCGTAAATCCGCTCTTCGGAGGCATCCTGCGGAGCATACCCTGCCAGAATTCTGCGCACACTTTCTCTGGAAGTATCAATATTTTCGATTTCCAGAGAGTAAAAAATTTCGTCTTCCGCAGCGCCGCTGCTGCATACATCGGTTCCATCACCGTGAGCAAGGAGAATCTTCGCACATTTACTGCTTATGCGAGCAATATTTTCAAAGTATATCATCTCTCTGCCTTTGAAATCTTTCA
>JBJETB010000018.1:0-3078 GCA_051883095.1 Anaerovoracaceae bacterium | reverse complement strand
TAGGCTACGCTTTTGTCGGTTATTCCCACCGTTTTAGGCGTAGAACGTGTCACACCGTTTGCAAATTCATCCATGACAAAATGGCAATGAACCGGTAATCTGCCGCCGTATTTATGATCAGCCAGATAAAAAAGCTGTTGAAACAGCTGCGTGTATAGGATGCTGACCAGAAAATTAAATGACGTATCATTATCCGGTATGAGAGCAAACAGTGCCACTTTCCTTTCGCCGAGAGACGGCAAATCCAGTTCATCAGTCATGGTAAGCGATGCCATACTCTCAAGATTGAATTTTTCCAAATGAGATGCCAAGGTCAGCTGGATAGATTTAAGTGTTTTGGCGGAACCGCTTCGGTAGTTCCGATAATACTTCACAGCAATGTGGTCCGGATGTTGTTCCTCCAGATCGTAAAACAGATTATCAAGGGCACTCGGACATTCCTCATCCTCTTCGCTTACCTCTCCTGAACGCAGAAGCTCCAGAACCATAGAAAAGTTCTGCTCCTCCTCAGGTGCCTCATATCGGAGATAGAAAATCAGTGCCAGAAGCAGCATGCTTGCCGAAGTGTCCCAGAAAGGGTCACTGGTGCTGCTGCCCTTTGGCGTTGTGCTCTTAAACAGGTTTGTCACCAGTCGCTGCACATCGTTGTCATCTCTCAGGTACACAAAAGGGTTATAGCAGTGGCTTTTTTGCATATTAATCAGATCAAGTACCCTGACCTCATAACCTCTTTCTTCGAGAACCCTTCCGGTGTCTCTCAGGATTTCTCCTTTGGGATCGAGAATAACAAAAGATGTATTGGCCTGCATAACATTTGGCTTACAGTAAAATCTGGTCTTTCCTGCACCACTTCCGCCGATTACCAGAATATTGAGGTTCCTTCTGTGAATTCGTCCGTCCAGTCCCAACCTCACATTTTTCGTAAGCAACTTGTTTGCCTCGGGAGACTTTTGCTGATACCTTCTGCTGATTTCAAGAGGATTTCCCCATCTTGCTGAACCGTGTTCTTCTCCTCTGCGATAATTTTTTCTCATCGACCAGTACAGTGCGATTCCCATAAAATATGCTGTAAATAAAAGAAGAACCGCCCGCAGGCTGTTCTCGCATAAAGTAATATTAAAGGGTTTTTGTATGCTTTTGGAAAGACCTTCTATTATACCAAGCAATCCATCATCTATGTATGGTGCTGCCAGCAGTCCGAGCCATGCGACAGGCATAAGGCCGAGGGTAGTAAGCAATACGAATTCAGTTCTATTACCTTTCCCGTCCATATTGAGTTCTTCCTTTCCTCAATGCTGCAGAGTCCCGCATTTTCTCTAACTTTTCCCTCACCGATGGCCTGTCCCTTTCATCGAAATCGTGTTCTGTACGGGTCTTCTTGCTGTACTCTAAGTCTTTCACGGACCGAGGCCCGGCTCCGGTCCTGCCTGCGTTTGGGTGTGTAGACCTCTTTTCATCAGTTTTAACTGTAGCCATCTGGAATTTTTCAATTATGCGATTAATCTTGGGTGCATCGTCGGCTCTGGCAATGATATCAACCGTTCCGCTGTCCATAAAGTCTTTTTCCTTTATGTCGCAGTACAAAACACCGTACCGCTTGGCTTCTTTTTTGAAAACCTGCAGGTCCTCCTCCGGTATTGTAAAGACCGTCAGCTCCCTGCCGGTTTTGATGAGATTGGTCAGCCGGGTCTTTCCCTGTGTTTTCTGTTCCTCACGCAAAACTGCAGCTAAGATCACTGCAATGTTCTTTGCTCCGGCACCACTGATTCTCATGGCCACTTCCATTCCTTCCAGGCTCAGCCTGACCATCTGTTCTGCCGCATCTGCTCCATGCATCATAAATATTACCTCCTTACAAATTAAAACTCCTGACTGTGCTATCAGGAGTTAAATAACTTTATTTACTTTAAGATTCTCCATGTTCCTTTTTTTGTAGAGCCTTCATGTATGATATATCCTTTTTCTTTCAAACTTCTGATCGTTCTATCAACCGTTGACCTTGAAACACCTAATTCCTCACTTATCATAGTCGCTGGCATTGTTGGCATAAGCTTTATCACGGCAAGAATTTTTTCTTCTCTATTATTCAATTCATTTTTTCTTGCTTCATTTCTTGCTTCATTTCTTGCTTCATTTGAAGCAGGTCCAACTTCTAACGTCAAAATAACCCGATCAGGATTAATTAATTTTTTTATTTCGGGACGAACAAATCCGTTTTCATCCCATGTATTATATATATCGCAAAGTCCGGAACCGGACCGCTCCCCAACATTAATCAATTGTATTACCTCATTTCATTTTACTCTCTGCTTCTTTCCTCTTTATCACGGCAATTCCTCTCTTTTTCAATTTGCCTCAGTTTTTCCTTAATCTGAAGTGACCTTCTCGCTATATTCCTGCAAAGTGCTAGTTGCTGCGCTTTTTCTTTGATTTCACCACTGATTACCTTCCGGCTTTCCGGCGATAGTGTTTTGCTCTCTTCCTTTAGCTGAGTTATTCTTTCTGAAATTGATTCTTCAAAAAGAAAAAGCTGCTCCATGGTATCTATCTGATACGTTTGCAGCAGCTTTGCCTCCTGTGATATGTAGTTTAACTTAAGCAAATCATCCCTAAGAAGAGGTGATACACTGTAGAACTTTGCCCGCCTCTTCGGATAGTACCCGAGAAGATAACAATAGTGGCAATACAAACCTCTCAAACCTCCTATTTTGTGGTTTGTCTTCTTTCTTAATCTTGCTCTCTTCTTCGTTTTCACTCTGCGATGAACTGGTGTCGCTTTCCTAACTTCCGGGGAGTTGCTTCTCAGTCTTTCCCTGATTGCTTCATTGGTGTATTGCTCTCCCATGCGCACAAGTCTGATTGGCCGCTTCCAGTCACGCTGTCTGATTGTCCAGTATTTTCTGCTGTCATCAAATTGGCAGATGTATCCCAAAGAAAAAAGGAAGCTTTTGAGTTCCCTCAGGTTACAACATCGTGCCAGACCCTCATCTATTGCTTCCCGGGCAATAACCAGTCTTGTCGGTCAATGTCATTAAGTTAAGAAGACGAACACAAGAAGACTTCATATCGAAAAAGATA
>JBJETB010000017.1:0-15876 GCA_051883095.1 Anaerovoracaceae bacterium | reverse complement strand
AAGGAGGATGAGGGAATGAGATCTTTTAACTACTCTGCTATTAAGAATCAAAAGTGGGATTCTGAGATCCTGGGATATATTGCTGCGATTTATAAAGAAGCAGGTAAGCAGGAGCTGTATCTGAAGCAAAGACCGGATGAACTGGAAAAGCTGGTGGAGATAGCAAAGATTCAAAGCACGGAGGCTTCTAATGCGATTGAAGGTATTGTTACAACCAATACTCGCATTAAAAAGCTTGTGGAGGAGAAGACTACACCACGAAATCGCGACGAGCAAGAAATTGCCGGTTATCGCGACGTGTTGAGCATTATCCATGAAAGTTTTGATGTTATTTCCTTATCCAGAAACTATATCCTGCAGCTGCACAAGATTATGTACAGTCATATGAATAATCCTTTTGCAGGTCAGACCAAGAATGTACAGAATTATATAAGCGCCACTTATCCGGACGGACATACTGAAATCTTATTTACTCCCCTTACCCCGTTTGAAACGCCAGAGGCGTTGGATAGAATCTGCGAGGAATACAATAAGGTGATCGGCAATATGGAACTTGAGCCGTTGATTGCCATCCCTGTCTTTATTCACGATTTCCTGTGTATCCACCCGTTCAACGACGGTAACGGCAGAATGAGCCGTCTGCTGACTACTTTATTGCTTTATCGCTGCGGTTTTTATGTCGGCAAATATATTTCTTTGGAGGCTAAAATAGCAAAGAATAAGGATTTGTACTATGACGCCCTGAACAGAGCGCAGCATGGCTGGCACGAAGGTACAGAAGATGTTGTACCGTTTATCAAGTATCTGCTAAGCACTATTTTGGCTGCTTACAAAGACTTTGGAGATCGATTTGCAATCGTGGAGGAGAAGCTTCCTGCCATTGATATGGTGCGTAAGGCGACGCTGAATAGAATTGGCCGTTTTACCAAGCAGGATATCAGAGAGCAATGCCCGTTTTTGAGTCTCAGTTCCGTTGAAGGCGCTCTTCGCAAGATGGTAGCTGCCGGAGAGCTGAAACGAGAAGGTGCCGGTAAATCAACCTGCTATATCCGGCTGAAGTGAGGAATGCGGTGCCAGAACTAAGGAAAATTTCAGAGATACGATGTAAAGCTCTTCTATAATGGCATGGAAGAAAGATAGAATTTAAAAAGGGGATTGAAAATCAAACTCTTCTCATATATAATGAATACTATTGAAAAGCAAAAATCTTAACGAATATGGGTAAATGGGCAGTCTCCATTGGGGATTGCCCTTTTTTCTGAGGCATTATAGAGGTAATGAAGTGAAAACGCTAAATCTGACTGAAGGTTCTATTTTCAAAAAACTGATAAATTTCTCTCTGCCTATGATCGCAGGCAACCTGCTTCAGCAGATTTACAATCTTGCTGATACTTTGATTGTAGGAAGGTATATAGGTTCAGACGCCCTTGCCTCTGTCGGTTCAGCATATACGCTTATGGTCTTTATAACCTCAATCATTATCGGGCTATGTATGGGAAGCGGAGCTTTCTTCTCAGAAGATTACGGGAAAAAGAATGAAGCGCAGCTGAAGGAGGATATCTGGCATTCTTTCTGGTTCATTCTGTCCGTTTCTGTTTTGATCTATTTTATCATCTATCCGGGAATGGAAACGATTCAGAAACTGCTTCAGACCCCGGAAGAACTGATGAATATGACAAGGGAGTATGTTTCCGTAGTATTCTCAGGGATTATCTTTGTATTCCTGTATAATTTTTTTTCTTATCTGCTCAGAGCAATGGGGAATTCACTAGTACCGCTGATATTTCTGGCTGCATCATCGGCAATAAATATAGTGCTGGACATATGGTTTGTGGTAGGTCTGAAGATGGGCGTCAGCGGTGCTGCATTGGCTACCGTCATAGCTCAGGCTGTATCGGGAGCGGGGATTATGGTGTATTCTTTTATCAGACTGCCGATTTTAAGATTCAGTAAGGAAAACATCAGATGGAATGGAAGCAGGATGAAAGAAATCATAATAAACGATGCTGCGACCGGAGTACAGCAATCTGTTATGAATTTTGGCATTTTAATGATACAGGGTCTTGTAAACAGTTTTGGGACAGTCGTTATGGCTTCATTTGCTGCAGCAGTCAAGATTGATACTATCGCGTATATGCCTGCGCAGGAGTTCGGAAATGCCTATTCATTATTTATATCACAGAACTTCGGGGCAGAAAAATCAGAACGCATAAAGAAAGGGACGAAGATTTCATTTATTTCGTCTGCTGCGTTCTGTGCTGTTATTTCAGTTTTGATTTTTGTCTATGCGGATAGCCTGATGAGCCTGTTTATTGATCCTTGGGACACGCAGATAATTGCAGAAGGTGCAAGATACTTGAGAATTGAAGGGGCAATGTATGTGGGTATAGGCATGCTTTTCCTGTGGTACGGCTACTTCAGGGGCATAAACAAACCTCACATTTCCCTTATACTGACTGTCATTTCCTTGGGAACGCGAGTTGTTCTTTCGTACACCCTTGCACCGCATACAGCTCTGGGAGTAGTCGCAATATGGCTGTCTATTCCTATAGGATGGATTTTAGCCGACATGGCGGGATATATTTTCTGCCGGAAGAATATATTACGGTGAAATAATGATGTTTTTCATTGACTTTCGTGATGTGAACATACTATAATGAAATGTACGGAAGTTTTCCGGAAACAAAAAGTAAAAAAGAGGAAAGTAAAAAATGAAAGAAATTTTGCTGAGAGAACTTTTTAGAAACACAGCGGAATACGCTGATAAAGAAGTACTGATAAAGGGCTGGGTAAGAAATAACCGCAGCTCCAATAAATTCGGATTCATCGAACTCAACGACGGAAGCTTTTTCAAGTCTGTTCAGGTGGTCTATGAGGAAGAGTTCATTAACAATTTCGATGAAATCGCAAAAGCCTATGTGGCTACAGCCCTGGCAGTGAAAGGCGTTGTAGTGCTTACACCGGAGGCCAAGCAGCCATTTGAGATAAAGGCCAGAGAGATTACAGTCGAGGCAGCGTCAACACCGGATTATCCGCTTCAGCCTAAACGCCACTCCATGGAATTCCTGCGTGAAATCGCACACCTGAGACCGAGAAGCAACACCTTTGCTGCTGTTTTCCGCGTACGTTCGCTGGTGGCATATGCAATTCATAAATTCTTCCAGGAGCAGAACTTCGTATATGTTCATACTCCTATCATTACAGGAAGCGACTGCGAGGGCGCAGGAGAAATGTTCAGGGTTACAACTCTCGACATGGACAACCTGCCTAAGAATGAAGACGGAACCGTTGATTACAGCGGAGACTTCTTCGGCAAGGAGACTAATCTGACTGTAAGCGGCCAGCTTGAGGCGGAGACTTTTGCTCTTGCATTCAGAAATGTATATACTTTCGGCCCTACTTTCAGAGCAGAAAATTCAAATACTGCAAGGCATGCATCCGAATTCTGGATGATTGAGCCGGAAATTTCCTTTGCTGACCTCGAAGACAATATGGAGCTTGCAGAGGCTATGATCAAGTATATTATCAGCTACGTGCTTGAAAACGCTCCTGAGGAAATGCAGTTCTTCAACAACTTTGTGGACAAGGGCCTGCTGGAAAGACTGAATCATATTGTAAACTCAGACTTCGGACGTGTAACATATACTGAAGCAGTTGACCTGCTGCTCAAGTCCGGCAAGGAGTTCCAGTATCCTGTTGAATGGGGCATCGACCTTCAGACGGAACACGAAAGATATCTCACTGAGGAGATTTTCAAGAAGCCTGTCTTCGTAACTGACTATCCTAAGGACATAAAGGCATTTTACATGAGACTGAACGATGATGGCAAGACAGTTGCAGCATGCGACCTTCTGGTTCCGGGAGTAGGTGAAATTATAGGCGGCAGCCAGAGAGAAGAAAGACTTGATGTGCTGACTGCAAGGATGAAAGAGCTGGGCCTCAAGGAAGAAGATTACTGGTGGTATCTCGACCTGCGCAAGTACGGCGGCGTAAAGCATGCCGGGTACGGTCTGGGATTTGAAAGAATTATCATGTATATCACAGGCATGAGCAACATCAGAGACGTGCTTCCGTTCCCGAGAACGCCTAAGACTGCAGAATTCTAGAAGCAGTAAAGTCAATATATGACCCAACCCCCGCGGAAGTGAAGCAGTTCACGGAAGCGGGGTTTTGTATAAACGCAAGGGGGAAATTTATGATTTTGTATAAATACTTTGTTGAAAAAATACTCGAAAAGAGAGAAATGTGGCTTCTGCTGAGAGAAGGCGCATCGGTGCTTGCAGGTGAGGAAGGCAATTTTTCTGTTCCGATATGGAGTTCCAGAGAAGATGCAGAAGGTGAATGCGACGGAGACTGGGAAGGAAGCGTGGCGGAATGTGTGTATCTCTGCGATTTTCTGGAAAGCTATGTACCTGTATACCTGAAAAACAACCTGGATGTTTTTGTAGATATGCATAACGGCGTAGGAATTCAGGTAAACCTGAGTCAGTTCGCCGATGACATGAAAAAAGGAGCGCTTGAGAGAGGCTTTGAGTGGACAGAACTGTCGCCTGAACAGTCTGCAGAACGACAGGATGACAGGGAGTTCAGTGAGTTTCTGGAGAAAGTCATCCTCGATAGGGGGATATGGACAGTTTTTAATGGCGATAAGATCGTCTGCCTTAGCGATGAGGAAGGCGAATGGTTTCCCATATGGTCCTGCAAAGAAGGTGCAGCGGCAGACTGCTGCGGCGAATGGGAAGATTGTCACCCGGAATTAATTCCTGTCTCTGATTTCATGAGCAGCTGGCTGCCATATCTGGTGGAGTTTCAGGCTGGCGCCTCTGTTTGTGCTGCAGGGGACGGCTGTTTTAAAATCGATTTTGAGGGTCTGAGAAAAGCTATAATGCATGAGGCGGAGAGACAGGGAATATCAGAAGAGGAACTGCAATATGAGGATGCGGATTATATGCGCTTCCTGTGGACCATAGTGAATAACGGCAAGGTCTGGATTTTATGTAATGATGACCGTATTGTCACAATAAGTAATGATATGGGAGACAGTGTACCTGTATGGAGTTCCCGGGAGGACGCAGCCGGTGAATGTACAGATGAATGGGCCGGATGTAATGCAGAAAGCGTTTCGCTGCCTGAACTGATGACAGAGTGGCTCCCGGATCTTGAAGATAAAAAATTAGGGATTTTTGCGATTTCCAAAGCAGGAGAAGGAATTAATTTTATGGCATCGGAATTTGAAGCTGAGCTTGCTGCGGAAATCGGACGTCAGGAGCCTAAATCGCAGATACTCAGACGAAACAGGAGACGTAAAGAATTAAAATCATTGACGGATGTTTTGAATTAGCATCAGTCAGTTCAGGAGCAGTCAGAAGAAAAAATGAATAAAAGAGCAACAGGAGTGGCAACGGCCATAATATCTGCCGTGGTTTTCGGCATGGTGCCGCTGTTTATGAAAACAATTATAGCAGGAGGAGGTACGACTCTGAGCGGGGCGTTTTACCGCTTTGTTCTGTCTCTTCCTATCCTTTTTGCAATAATAAAATATAAAAAGATACCTATGGGCATTACCGGTACAGAGTTTATGAAAATATGCCTCATAACCATATGCGGATACGGAGGCACGGCGGTACTGCTGTTTTCATCATACAATTTCATACCTACGGGAATGTCGACCACCATACATTTTGTCTATCCGGTGTTCACCATACTGGGATGCATAATCTTTCTGAAGGAACGGGTCCGGCCGCTTAAAATTCTGTGCGCTCTGCTTTGCATGTGCGGGATACTGCTTTTTTATGAGGGGGACAGCGCATCCAGTCTTCCGGGAATCGGTCTTGCATTTCTTTCCGGAATGACATACTCGTTTTACATTATTTATCTTAAAAAAAGCGGGCTGCAGGAAATGGACACTATCAAGCTGATTTTCTACATGAACAGCGTGGCATCGGTAATGATTCTTATCATGGCTGTGGCTTCCGGAAGCTTTACTGTGAACCTTACAACGGCAGCATGGGTCACGGCTGCAATCTTTGCGGCAGTGGTGTCACTTGTTGGTGTTTTTGGATTTCAGCTGGGAGTAAAATATGTAGGACCTGAATCGGCGGCAATTCTCAGCACATTCGAGCCGATTACAAGTGTGGTTATCGGAGTGATGCTCTATGACGAGGTGTTTTCCGCCAAAGCCATCCTGGGATGTGCATGCATCTTGTCCTCGGTGGTGATTGTCGCTAAAATGAAGGAATAAAGAGCCAATAAAACAGTTGTAATTTCAACAGCCCTTTGGTATAATATTTCCAAGTGGCTATGTTATTATATTCACGAATGAAAATAAATTTGGGAGGTCTCAATAGATGAAAGGCTATACAAGCGAAACTATCAGAAACGTTGCTTTGCTGGGTCATGGCGGATGCGGAAAGACTACTTTCCTGGAAGCAGCTTTGCTGGCAACCGGTGTTACCAACAGAATGGGTAGAGTTGAAGACGGAAATACCGTGTCCGACTACGACAAGATGGAAATCGAAAGAGGTTATTCCATCAATACTTCCGTGGTTCCAATCCTCTGGAAGGAAAACAAGATTAACTTTATCGATACTCCGGGATATTTTGATTTCGTAGGCGAAGTAAATGCTGCACTCAGAGCTGCTGAAGCTGCTGTTATCATGGTTGATGCAGGATCCGGCATTCAGGTTGGTACAGAAGCCGCATGGAAAGCCTGCGAGAGATATAAGACTCCGAGATTCATCGTTATCAATAAGAGAGATAAGGACGAGTTTGATTTCCATAAAACTTTCGGCGAATTAAAGGCCAAGTTCGGCACCAAGCTTATTCCGTTCAGCTGGCCGCTCAGCGCAGAAATCGATGAAGAGTTAAAGGAAGCCATCGCTATGGCAGACGAAGAGCTGATGGATAAGTACTTCGAAGGCGAAGACTTCACCGAAGATGAAATCAAGAACGGTCTTAAAAAAGGTATCGCAGACGGCAATATCGTCCCTGTGTGCTCCTCGGCATTCCAGCTGGGTGCAGGCCTTGAAGGACTTCTTGACCTTCTGGTTACATATGTGCCTACTCCGCTTCAGCACGGACCTTATGCAGGCTTCAACGACAACAACGAGCCTGTTGAGAGACTGTCTGTTGTAGATGCACCTGTATCAGCATTTGTATTCAAGACCATCGTTGACCCGTTCGTAGGTAAGATTTCTGTTATGAAGGTAGTAACAGGCAAGCTGAACTCCGGAGACGAAGTTTACAACGAAAGAGCCGGCAAGTCCGAAAAGCTGGGCAAACTCTTCTTCTTAAGAGGTAAAAATCAGACAGAACTCAACTACGCAGAAGCAGGCGATATCGTTGCTGTTGCAAAACTTCAGTACACCTTATCAGGCGATACTCTCTGCGATAAGTCTGATATCATCAGATACCTTCCTCTGGATTATCCGGAGCCTTCATACTACATCGCTATCGAAGCTGTAGACAAGGGCGACGAAGATAAGATGGGAACAGGCCTCAACAAGCTGAGAGAGGAAGACCCTTCATTCGTAGTTGAAAGAAATACAGAAACACGCCAGACTCTTCTCGGCGGACAGGGAGATATCCAGCTTTCAGTAATCCTTGCCAAGTTAAAAGACAGATTCGGCGTATCAGTAAAGACAGTTCCTCAGAAGATTGCCTACAGAGAAACAATCAAGGGCAGCTCTGATGTACAGGGTAAGCATAAGAAACAGTCCGGCGGTGCAGGACAGTATGGTGACGTTCATATCAGATTCTCACCTTCACAGCAGGAATTCGAATTCTCCGAAGAGCTGTTCGGCGGTTCCGTTCCAAAGAACTACGTTCCTGCAGTAGAAAAGGGACTCCTTGAATGCATGAACAAGGGACCTCTGGCAGGCTGCAAGGTAGTAAACGTTAAGGCTGTTTTATACGATGGTTCATACCACGATGTAGACTCCAACGAAATGGCATTCAAGATTGCCGCTTCACTGGCATTCAAGAAGGGTATCGTTGAAGCCAAGCCTTGCCTTCTTGAACCTATCATGCGTCTTGAAATCCTCGTTCCTGATGATTACATGGGCGATGTAATGGGCGACATGAACAAGAGAAGAGGTAAGATTCTCGGTATGGAACCTTTGGCTGACGGCGGACAGAAGCTTCTGGCAGAGGCACCTCAGGCAGAGCTTTTCGATTATGCTATCGGACTCAGAGCTATGACTCAGGGCAGAGGCTCCTTCACTATGAAGTTCGATAAGTACGAGGAAGTACCTGCTCAGCTGGCTCAGAAGATTATCGAAGCACACAAGGCTGAGGAAGAAGAATAAAAACAGAAAAAAGAAATACATCGGCATCTCTAAGTTGCATAGCTTGGAGGTGCCGATTTTTCGTGACCGAAACAATCTGAAATCTGCTGGAATCTGACGGAAGCTGGCAGAATTTCTCCGCCCCACAAAAAACTGTGAAAAAAGCTGATTTGGGTGGAGGAAAAGTGCTGTAGTTTGAATAATTTAAGAAAATAATGTAATAAAATGTTACGAAAATCTCTGTTTTTGGGGACCAGACCCCACCCAAACAGAGTTTTTTTGTGGATTTTTGTGGGGAAATGGTAAAAAAAGGATAATTAGCTGCCAAAAAGTACTAGACAAAAATGTATTATAGTGTTAAACTCTAGACAAACAAAACTGGTCAGACCAGTTTGACGGATATAGCTCATACAGACAGAGAGGAGCATGAATGAAAGACTTTAAAGTAATTGAAATCAAGGAAAGTGTATTTGCAGACAATGACAGGGATGCAGAGGTTCTCAGGAGTGAACTAAAAGAAAAAGGTGTATTCCTTCTCAATCTCATGTCATCACCGGGTTCTGGTAAGACCACAACTCTTATGAAAACCATAGATGCGTTGAAGGGTAAGGTGAAAATAGGAGTAATGGAGGCTGACATCGATTCCGACGTGGATGCCAGAACCATTTCAGAAAGCGGAGCTAAGGTGATACAGCTTCACACCGGGGGAATGTGTCATCTGGATGCGGATATGACACGTCAGGGACTGAGAGCGCTTGGCACTCAGGATGTAGAGCTGGCCATTCTGGAGAATGTGGGTAACCTTGTCTGCCCCGCAGAGTTCGACACGGGAGCGGTAAAAAATGCCATGATTTTATCTGTTCCGGAGGGTCACGACAAGCCCCTCAAGTACCCTCTCATGTTTTCTATATGCGACGTGGTGCTGATAAATAAGATAGACGTGCTGCCTTACTTTGATTTTGATATGGAGAAATGCAGGGAATACGTCCTGAAGAGAAATCCGGAGGCTAAGATTATCCCTATAAGCGCGCGCACCGGAGAGGGAATTGAAGAATGGGCAGAATGGCTCCTTAAAGAAGTAAACGGATGGTGTAAATAAAAGAGAAAAAAGAAAGGAATTTTGCTATGGAGGAAATTAAAAGAAATGTAGACGAGTATCTGGATTACAGACCTGAGCCTACAGGAAAGCCTTTCCGCCCTAAACTAGCGGAGCTGGGCCAGATGATAACCAACCGTATCGGTGTCAAGATAACTCAGGATGATCCTGAATACTGGGGACTGGATGCCATAATGACCGATGAGATGGTAGATATCGCCCTGAAGATGCAGGTGAGAAAACCTAAGACTCTGCCGCAGCTTGTAAAGCTTACCGGCATGGATGAAAAGCATCTGGAGGAAGTTCTTCAGGAGATGGCAGTCATAGGCATAATCGAATACAACTGGGAAAATCCACAGCACGAAAAGCAGTATGTGCTGCCTATGTTTGTACCTGGAAGTGCAGAGTTCACCAACATGAGCATGCCGTTTATGCAGGAACATCCGGAGCTTGCATACTTCTTCGAGAGGATGTCAAGACTGCCGCTGGAAAGAGTTTCTGTAGTGGTTCCGCCGGGAGGTGCCGGAATAGGAATGCATGTTATTCCTGTCGAGAAAGCAATCGAGATGGAAAACCAGTCGGTGCCTGTAGAGCACATCTCCCACTGGCTGGATAAGTATGAAGGCCAGTATGCAGCCAGCCCTTGCTCCTGCCGTATGTCAAGAGAAATTCAGGGACAGAGCTGCGCTGACGATTATGAGGACTGGTGTATCGCCGTAGGGGATATGGCAAACTTTATTGTGGAGACCGGCAAGGGACACTACATAACCAAAGAGGAATCTCTGGAAATATTTAAGAAGGCGGAGGACAACGGCTTCGTTCACCAGATTACTAATATCGATGGTGAAAACAAGATTTTCGGTATATGCAACTGTAATGTAAATGTGTGCTATGCACTGAGAACTTCTCAGCTTTTTAATACACCTAATCTTTCACGCTCAGCCTATGTGGCAGAGACCAAGACGGAAAACTGTGTTGCCTGCGGACGCTGCGTGGAACACTGCCCTGCAGGTGCTGTGAAGCTGGGACAGAAGCTTTGCACTAAGGACGGCGGACATATCGAATATCCAAAGGTACAGCTCCCTGACGGAGTACCTTGGGGACCTGAAAAGTGGGATGAAGACTACCGAAACACCAACAGAATCAACTGCTACGACACGGGAACAGCCCCTTGCAAGACCGCATGTCCTGCCCATATTGCTGTTCAAGGTTATCTCAACATGGCATCTCAGGGAAGATACAGAGACGCCCTTGCTCTTATCAAGAAAGAAAATCCTTTCCCTGCAGTATGCGGACATGTGTGCAACCGACGCTGCGAGGAGGCCTGCACCAGAGGAACTATCGATGAAGCGGTAGCAATAGATGAAGTAAAGAAATTCATTGCCGAGCAGGATTTAAAGGCTGAAACAAGATACATTCCACCTGTAGTGCAGCCATCGCTCAGAGGACCTTTCCAGGAAAAAATCGCCATAATCGGCGGAGGCCCTGCGGGACTTTCCTGCGCTTACTATCTGGCAGAAAAAGGCTACGCCAATGTAACCGTTTTCGAAAAGAATAAAAAACCGGGCGGTATGCTGGTTTACGGAATTCCGTCCTTCAAGCTTGAAAAGAATGTGGTGGAAGCTGAGATTGACGTTATCAAGGAAATGGGCGTTGAAATCAGATGCGGCGTCGAAGTTGGAAAGGATGTTACTCTGGATCAGCTGAGAGGAGAGGGCTATAAGGCGTTCTACATCGCTATCGGATGTCAGGGCGGCAGAGTGGCAGGAGTCACCGGAGAGGATGCAGAGGGAGTTATGACTGCAGTTGACTTCCTGCATAAGGCAGCGGAAGGCGATGCAGAAAACCTCACAGGAAGAGCAGTTGTCATCGGCGGCGGCAATGTTGCTATTGATGTGGCCAGAACAGCAGGCCGTCTGGGAGCATCAGAAGTATCCATGTACTGTCTTGAAGGCCGCGACATTATGCCTGCATCAGCAGATGAAATCGCCGAGGCTGAGGACGAAGGAGTTGCAATCAACTGCGGATGGGGTCCAAAGGAAATTCTCACTGAAGACGGTAAGGTCAAGGGTGTTGTATTTAAGAAATGCACATCTGTATTCGATGCTGACGGCAAATTTGACCCTGTATATGACATAGAAGATACGGTTACTGTTGAATGTGAATATGTGTACATGAGTATCGGTCAGAGCATTCAGTGGGGACAGCTGCTGGAAGGCTCCAAGGTACAGCTGGGAAGAGGTCAGGGCGCCGTTGCTGACAGCCTGACATATCAGACTGCAGAGCCGGATATTTTCGTGGGCGGAGATGTTTACACGGGACCTAAGTTTGCTATCGATGCTATAGCTGCAGGTAAGGAAGGTGCAATTTCAATTCACAGATTTGTAAGACCGAACTCCAGCCTGACCATCGGCAGAAACAGAAGACAGTTTATCGAACTTGACAAGGATAATATAAAGGTAGAAAACTACGATAACGGCAAGCGCCAGATACCTGGTATG
The DNA here is from genome assembly GCA_051883095.1 of Anaerovoracaceae bacterium. Taxonomy (GTDB): domain Bacteria; phylum Bacillota; class Clostridia; order Peptostreptococcales; family Anaerovoracaceae; genus SUG1106. The sequence continues at coordinate 3,994 of JBJETB010000017.1, read as the reverse complement.
GATGAATCCATCGATCATAGAAAATCTTTCCGTGATGCGAAGAAGACATTTACGGAAGAGCAAGTTAAGGCTGAAACTGCTCGCTGCCTTGGCTGCGGAGCCTCCGTCGTGGATCAGAACAAGTGCATCGGCTGCGGTATCTGCACCACCAAGTGTGAGTTTGATGCAATTCATCTTTTGAGAAAGCTGCCTGAGGCCAGCAGGATGATAAAGTCTGAAGATAAGATGAAGGTGCTGTTCCCGAGACTTGTTAAGAGAAAGATTCAGCTTAAATTTGCAAAGAAAAAATAAGGACGGTAAGTTATGCACGAACTTGGCATTGTTTTTCACATAATTAAAAAAGTCGAGGAGGTAGCCGCCGAAAATGCTGTAACGGCAGTAAATTCAGTAACACTTGAAATCGGCGAGGTTTCGACCATAGTTGACACCTACCTTCAGGACTGCTGGAAGTGGGCAGCCGCCAAATCTGACTATGTAAAGGGTGCCGAGCTTCTGATAGAAACCATCCACGCTGTGACCATGTGCAATAGCTGTAAGCGGACCTATGAGACAGTAAAGTATGGAAAAACCTGTCCCTATTGCGGGAGCGAAGACACATATCTGGTTACGGGAAACGAAGTGAGTATTAAGGAGATTGAGGCAATTTAAGAAATTAATTTTTAAATCTGAAGGAGGAAAATAAAATGCTGTTTCAACTTTACGGAGAAGGAGCCGGCTATCAGCTTATCGGCTGGCTGCTGGTTTTCGTCGGACTGATTCTGGCCAACGAATTTGCCAGAAGAACTAAACAGGGAGGAATCATCTGTTTCCTGGTCATCCCTGCAATTTTAACAGTATATTTTATCGCTATTTACGTATGTGCCGGCATGGGCATGGAGTGGGCTCTGAATAACCCGACTTATGTTCACATGGGAAGCTGGTTCCATTATGCTAAGCTCTATGCCGCTACGGCAGGATGTATCGGTTTCATGATGCTTAAGTATGAGTGGGGAATCGGCAAAACGCACTGGTTCAAGGCTTTCCCGTTTGTAATCGTTGCCATTAACATCCTCATCGCTGTTGCCAGTGATTTTGAATCTGCCATCAGAGGAGCGGCGGCACTTGCCGAGACAGGAAGCCGCTGGTGGCTTTCCTCAGAAAACGTCTGGCTCTACGGCGGCTGGTGGAACTGGGTAAACGGTATCGCCGGAATCCTGAACATTCTCTGTATGACAGGCTGGTGGGGCATCTACACATCCAAGGACAAGAAGGATATGCTGTGGCCTGATATGACTGTATGGTTCATTATCGCCTATGACCTGTGGAACTTCGAATATACCTACAACAACCTGCCGACTCACGCATTCTTCTGCGGTCTGGCGCTGCTTCTGGCTCCTACCTTTGCCAATGCATTCTGGAACAAGGGCGGCTGGATTCAGAACCGTGCCAACACTCTGGCAATCTGGTGCATGTTTGCTCAGGTATTCCCTGCTTTCCAGGATGACAGTATATTTACCACCATTCCGGTGCTTTATGCTGACGGATTTATGGATGCAAGTGTTCATCCGACGGCGGCTGATCCGACTATGCAGGGCGTAATTTCGATTATTGCTCTGGCAGCTAATGTAATAGTGCTTGCAATAATCATCAAACGCTCCAAGGAACTCAGGAGAAATCCGTACAAGGAAGAAATCTTTGTGGGAACCCGCGACTACGAGCTTGCTATGGCTAGAGCTGAGAAATAGGATAATAAATTATTGTAATATGCAAAATAATCCCCGAATGCTTGGTGCACTCGGGGATTTGTCTTCTAATGATTCTTAATTTTCATCAAATATCTGTGTTTCGCCGTACAGTACATCTTCGGTGTATTTAAGCTTCCATGCCACAGCTTCTTCAGTATGTCCGCTGCATATGTAGTCCAGAAGGACGCTGCAGTTTGCATGCAGCCTGTCTATGCCGTTTTTCCTTGCATAACGCTCCCATAGATGAGTTGAGGTGGAGGAAAAGGAAGCATAAATCAGAGGAACGATGGTATTACCGCTGATGAGAGCAAGCTCATGGTGAAAAAGCTGAGTGTTTTCGGCCGCCTCGGCGGGTGTGGATGATGCGCCGATCTGCTCCACAATATTCCTGAGCAACAGCTGCTGTTCATCTGTCAGTTTACCATCGATAAGCTGTATAACCATGTTGTCCACCACGCAGCGGAACTCTATGAGTGATTTGATTTCGGCAGGTCTTAATGTACCCCCGTTATATTTCATAATTGAAACCAGTGTTTCTACAGTGCCGTTTCTGCGGTAATCCGCCACGAAATTGCCGACCCGCGGCCGGATTTCTATGAAGCCTTTGCGGGCCATTTCCGCTATGCCGGAATTGACGATGGCACGGCTCACACCCATTTTCTGCGAAAGCTCCCTTTCGGAAGGAAGCTTCTGCCCGATTTCGAATTCTCCTGAAATAATCATATGTTCAATCTGAGTGATAAACAGCTCTTTATAAGTAGGAGTCTGCAGCTTTTTGAATTCTACTGTCATAACCTGTCCTCCCGTAATAGAATCAGTTAAAATAATTATACACTTTGCAGAGGTTTTTTTCAAGAAAAGCAGCGGTGAAAAAGCTGGACAACAGCGACGCGGAACGTAGAATCCGAACATTTTTTTGACCACGTATGAGATTTACTCTTTACACGGTAACCGAAAAATGGTATATTTAAAGTTATTAACTTGACTTTTTTGCTCTTCAATCAGAATAAACAGGAGAGGAGGCACGAGAGAATGAAAAAAAGAAAGTACAAGAAATTTGGAGCAGTGATTTTAATTGTTGCGATGATTGTGACAATGTTCAGCACAGTGAGTGCAAGTGCTGATGAAGGCGGGACTGCAGAGGGCCAGAGCAGTACAAACTCCGCGATATACGAACATATAGGATATTACTTTAGAAGCCCTCACAGATACAGACATTATGATTCGAATGGGAGCTACTCGGATGAGTATGCACCGGCAATGTATGCCCTGAAAACAGGTTCGGATGAAACAGCTGAAGTAGTTGCAGTCTATTGTTGTGATTTGATCACGAGTGCAGTAGAAGGCACGAAATACGTTCGGACTAATCTGGAAGATGCGCTGTACGAAGGTTCATTTGGCGACAGTGGGTATAACGCATATTATACCAGAGAGAAGGCGTCTCAGATACGCTCTATTCTGAAAAACGGCTTTCATCCAAACTTTTCTGAAACGGATCTCAGTAAACTCGCAGAAGCAGCCCTAAAAAATGAAGAGACAAATGAAGAATATGGTGAGCTGACCAAGAGCGAAGCGCTGAGTGCGACTCAGTGCGCCATCTGGAAAGTGGCGAATTCAGAGAGTGCTTTAGGTGCAGTTTATACGAAAACGATTATACCGCTAAACGTGGATGATTTCTATTCTCGTGAACTGGATTCGGAAATCAAAGCGATGACAGCAGGAACTGACAGCGCAGTGGGAAAGCGTATTATGAAGGTATGTGACTACCTGGTGGAAAGCTCAAAAACAGGCTATGAGAATCCATCTGTCATCGCGCAGTTCACCGACGAAAACACCGTTCTGACCTTGAAAAAGCTGACCGAAGAAGGTGAAGCAGTCTACAATGTGACTGCATCATTTAAGCTGAAAGGAACCTTCACTGATGAAGGCGACCTGAAGCTGACTGCGTCTCTGGGAAAGCAGAGCCAGACATGGCAGCTCCTAAAAGGGGAAGGGGACAAGCTGACAGCAGATAAAGACGGAATGTACACCATCACCTTTGAGAATGTACCGGCTAATTCATTAGGAAATAACCCGGAGATTAAGCTGGTGCTGGACGGAAGCCAGATAATTCAGACCGGCTTCTACTTCTACGAGCCGATCGATTCGGACGGCAAGGTAAATCGCTCCACTGCACAGAGCTTCGTGGGAACCGGTGCGGGATCCACACCGATACATCGGGAAACCACCATCGGCTTCCAGCTGGGAACGAAAACCGTGAAAATAAAGAA
>JBJETB010000016.1:0-15958 GCA_051883095.1 Anaerovoracaceae bacterium | reverse complement strand
AGATTAACTTCACTGTAGAAATTAATTTCCGTGAAGTTACTTTTTCAAGTTGCCCCATTGATAAATACAATCAATTAAAGACCGGTAACCCTTGACAGTGCGTAACTTAAGTCTATAATTAAATATAGCGATTATTCAGCACCGGAGGTTTTAAAGTGAAGAAACAGATTTTGTTATTCAGCGTCAATGAGGAACAGGCGAAAAAAATAAAAGAGTTCTGTCTTTCCCTGGGCATCGAAGTTCTGACTGTAGAGCGCAGAAATTTCGCAAAACCCCTTGGAAGCATCCTGGGTATTCCCGCCGGTGCATCACATACGGCCAGAAATACTGTAAAGCCTTACAGGATGACAGGCTTCCCTTCACCTATGATGGTGTTTTGCGGGCTGGAGCAGGAAGACCTTGATGCCTACCTGTCCGGGTATGCTGCCGCAGGAATTGAAAAAATTTCTCTTAAAGCAGTACTGACTCCGCACAATGTCTCATGGACAGCTGAGCAGCTTTACGACGAGCTCATGGAGGAACATCGGAGTTTTGCACAGCGCAGGCAGTAGCATAAGCGACATAGAACAAAAAATAAGCAGCCACATCTCTGATACATGATATGCTCAGAGACAATGGCTGCTTTTTCATATTGCTTCAACTACTCTACTGTGACCGACTTTTTCTGAAGTCTGCCGTAAACGCTCCTTCTCAGCAGAGCATAAATCACAGAGAACAGCGGGATAAACAGAATGATTCCGAAAATGCCGGAAACCTTTCCGCCCACAACCACTGCCAGCAGAGTCCAGATGGCCGGCAGTCCCACGGAACCGCCCACGACCCTCGGATATACAATCTGCCCCTCAATCTGCTGCACTACCAGGAATACGATTACAAAGATTATCACCTGTTTAAGTCCTTCCACAGAGATAAGCAGTATGCCGAATACCATGCCTATAAATGCTCCCACAAAAGGAATCAGAGACATTGCACCGATTATAAGTGCGATAGTCGCCGCATAAGGGAAGCCTCCCACCGTCAGGGCCACAAAGAACATCAGTCCCAGAATTACCGCCTCAAGGCACTGCCCTGACAGGAAATTTGAAAAAACTCTGTACGATAATGAAGCCACATCACAGATTTCATCCGCCCATTCCTTTTTTAAATAGGCATATGCGATTTTTTTAGCCTGCACCCCCAGCTTCTTCTTGCTGAGCAGAATGTAAATAGCAAATACCAGGCCAAAACCGAAATTGCTCACTACGCTGAAAACACCACTGGCCGCCTGCCCCGCTGTAAAAAGAATCTTTCCCGAATTGTTCTTCAGACTTTCCACAATGGTGGAAAAATCAAGCTTTGCCAGCCAATCACCTATTACGGATGTATCGATTCCTAAGTTCTCCGCAGCAGCAAGCCACCCCGGATAAGCATCCCGTACCATAGCCGCTATGCTCATAAAGGATTCCGCCAGATTAGGAAAAATTACTCCTGCAATGAAGCTTATAACCGCCGCAAACAAAACCAGCGTGATTACAAGGCTCAGTGCAGGGCCAAGCTTTATCAGCCATTTCATCGGTTTTTTACTGTTTATCCTGTCGAACTGCTTTTCAAAGAAATGCATCGGCACGTTCAGTATAAACGCGATTATTCCCCCGACTATCAGAGGCATGAAAAGTCCAAACACCGTTCCGATTACTCCTGCAACCGTTTTGAAGTTCATCAGCGCCACCAGAAGCGTCACGCCAAGAACTACCAGAATTATATTCTGCTTGAATCTGCCCTTTTCATTAGTGTCCTTCATATCTTTAGTATCCATTTTTTCACCCTTTTCTTCAGACTGTCTGATACTATATCATAACTACCAATTTACCGTGTTGTCAATCTGTTTTTTTTGCTCCTCGGCGGAAAGCCTCAGGTAAATGGCTGTGGTGTTCATGTTTTCATGGCCCATAATATCAGCCAGCAGAGCTATATTTTTGTTTTTCTCAAGAAAATGTATAGCAAAGAGATGTCTGAAGGAGTGAGGGTGCAGCACCTCCTCCCTTATGCCGTATCTCCGGCCGTACTTTTTCATCTGCTGCGACACGCCGCGGGTGGTCATCTGATCTCCATACCTGTTAGGGAAAAGATAGCGTGATTCCACCCCGGCAAAATAGTATTTGCTCTCTGCAATGAGATTGCACGGAATGAGTATCTTGCGTACTTTTCCCTTTGTCCAGAGAGCCTGTTCCCCTGTTTTCAGGCTTTTCTTCTCCAGGCGTACAAGCTCTGATGCCCGGCATCCCGTTGCTGCCATGAATTTGATCATGTAGTACAGCTTATCATTTCCGTCGGCCTTGAGACACTCCAGAAAATACTGATACTCCTCCATGGTTATGACGTTTTCCAGTGTGGTTCTGTTATGTACCTTGACATTCTTTACCTTGTACTCCGGATGCCCTATGAAATCGCAGTACACATTCATGGATACGCACCTTATGGCGGCGGTACGCGGCTTCCACTGTTCAATCTGCCATTGTTTGAACTCCATCATGTTCTTCTTGTTGACTTCGTCGTACTTTTTGAAATACACTCCCACTGACCGTGCATAGCTGTCCACCGTGTTGATTGAGCGTTCCATGTCAAAAAGATAAGTTTTAAATTCCTCCAGTCTGTTTTCCATTGTTTCTTAACCTCTTTTCTTTAGTATTTTCCCAGATTTTAAGGAATAGTGTGTCCCTAAATTCTACTAACGGGTTAAGTTCTTGTAAAGTTATATGCCACCGTAAAATATGTTCATTATGTTCCAGATACTCACCCCTGCAAGACCGTATTCTTCAACGAGAGCGAGCCTGGCAGTCCAGCTCTGCTCGTTCTCAAACCAGACTATATGTTCTGTGCCGTCAGGAGCTGTATAGGTAAAAAACGGAGCCTGAGCCTCTTCATCATATTGGATGGGAACCCCGTAATAGGCAGCTCTTGCCTCCGCCTGGTAGTTGGTCAGCTTCTCCGCCCGGCTCTCTCCTTCCACGAATGGCAGAGCCCAGTCATAGCCGTAGTTGCTCATGCCCATGAGAATCTTTTCGGCAGGTATCTGGGTTATGCCGAACTCGATAACACGTCTTACATTGTTGATAGGCGATACAGGCATAGGCGGGCCGTATGTATAACCCCACTCATAAGTCATCAGCAGGCAGTAATCTGCTGCCTGACCCATTCCTGCATAGTCGTGGCCCTGATATAGAAGCCCAGGCTGGTCTATACTGGTCTTCGGAGCCAGAGCTACGGTGGTCAGATAACCTTGAGGCGACAGTCTTTCACGTGTACGGGCAACCAGTTCCACATAATCATCAGCGTATTCAGCGGCCAGATATTCGAAGTCAAAATCCACTCCGTTCATCCCTTTGTCTTTAATGTTTCTCTCTATATTATCTATCAGATTTTCCTCTGCAGCCGGATTGTTAAAGACCTGGATAGCGATATTATCGTTAAACATGCCGTTTTCATCCAGGGGTGTCAGCACCATCAGCACTTTCACACCTGCAGCTCTGGCCGGCTCTATGAGGTTATAGTCTTCCAGATTTACAAGCTCTCCGCTGCCGGTAAAACCGTAGCTGAAAGATGAAAGCCACGTAAGCCTGGGCAGCCACCACTGCAGTGTTCCGGGCGCAATAGACGGATACGCATAGCCGTTTACTATATAATCAGGCAAAGAATCACCTCCCCTTTACAGGAATATTCTATTCCGCCACTTCCCACTAAATCCCCCTTTTTAACATTGATTTAAAAAAAGGCTAGTATATATGTATTAAAAGTGATACAATTAATATATAACCTTTAAGGAGAGGATAATATGTCTACAAACTATGGAGGCTACATGGGCAAGGTGATGCATATCGACCTTACCACCGGCCAGACAAATGAATATCCCTGGACAGACGAAGAGAGAAGGCTCTATATAGGCGGCAAGACCATGGCGGCCAAGATACTGGGAGATAATCTGAAAAAGGATACTCCTGCGTTTTCCGAAGAAAACATGCTGGTAATCACCACCGGTCCCTTCACCGGTTCCGGTGCACCAAGCTCCAGCCGTTTTAATATATCCACACTCTCTCCGCAGACAGGCATCCTTACATCTTCCAACTGCGGAGGCAACTTCGGATACTACCTTAAAAAGGCGGGATTTGACGCTCTGGTAATCAGCGGCAGAAGCCCCAAGCCTGTCTGGCTGCACATACATAATGACAGCTTTTCATTCCGCGATGCAGACGATATCTGGGGAATGCACACAGGAAATGTTCAGCAGGTTCTGGACGAAAAACTGGCTTCCGAAAACGGCGACAAAGCCGTCAAAAACGGCAAGATAGTAATCGGTCCCGCCGGGGAAAATCTGGTGCTCTACGCATCCATCGTCAGCAACGAAAGGCTGGCAGGCAGAGGCGGTACCGGCGCTGTAATGGGATGGAAAAACCTTAAGGCCATTACCGTTTCCGGCAATCATGAGGTACAGGTTTACGACCGTGAAAAGCTGGATGCCCTTAACAAAAAGTGGTTTAAGTATCTCAAGTCTCATCCTCTTACAGGGGATCAGCTTCCGCGCCTGGGTACGGCAGGGCTTGTATCCACCATGCAGATGAGAGGTCAGCTTTCCACCAAGAACTACAATTACGGACAGTACGACGACTTCGAAATGGTAAACGGCGAAACTCTGGCCGAAGAATATAATATTGTAAACAAGGGATGTCTTACATGCCCTATCAAGTGCGCCCGTACCGTCGAGGTAGAGGGCAAGGCTGTAAAAGGGCCCGAGCTTGAAACTCTTGGCCTTCTGGGCGGCGGCATACTCAATAACGACCTTTACTCCATTCTTAAATGGAACTACGAGCTTGACGAGCTGGGCATGGATACCATCTCCGCTGCAAGCACTCTGGCCTATGCCATGGAGGCAAACGAAAAAGGCCTCTGGGACAACGGCCTTGAGTTTAATGAAGAAAATAAAGATAAAATATCTCAGGTATGGAAAGACATTGCATACCGCCGGGGCGTCGGCGACGAGCTGGCAAACGGCTCCAGATGGTGCTCCGAAAAGTACGGCGGCAAGGAGTTTGCCATCCACTCCAAGGGAATGGAGCTGGCGGCCTATGAACCGAGAAGATCTGTGGGTCTGGGACTTGGATATGCCGTATCCAACAGAGGCGGCTGCCACCTTAACGGCGGATACATGGTGCTTATAGAAGGACTCAGTCTGAACGTCAATGCGCAGACACCTCACGGCAAGCCTGACTTTACGGTAATTTTCCAGGATCTGATGGAGGGTGTATCATCCTGCGGCCAGTGCCTGTTCACTACATACGCATTCTTCCCGCCTCCACTGATCAGCCACCCTCACAGCTGGTACACCAGACTTTTCTGCAAAGCGGTACCTGTAATAGGTCCCGTTCTCAGACTGCTTAATAAATTCCCGGGCATGGTATGCTTCCATCTGCCGGTAATATTCAACCAGTCCAAGGCACTTCACCTGGTGACCGGAATGCCTGTAACCTTCGGTTCTTTCTTCAAGGCAGGCAAACGGGGCTATACTCTGGAGAGACATATAAACTCCCGCTTCGGTATCAGCCGTAAGGATGACTCTCTCCCTGCAAGGCTCACCGATGTGCCTCAGGTAGAAGGTGATGAGTCCACTAAGGTGCCTCTGGAAAGAATGAAAAATGTATATTACCACGCAAGAGGCTGGAGCGATGATGGTGTGCCTACACCTAAGACTCTGCGCAAGCTTGGTCTCGACAAGCTGGACAGCTATAAAGTGACCTGCGAAGAATTCAGGTCATCGTCAGGAGGTGCATCCAGGTGATCAAGATTAAACTCTTCGGCTCCCTTCGCCTGAAGACGGGATGCAAGGGTCTTGAAGCCGACTCTCAGAATGTCAGAACTGTAAAGGAAGCCTGCTCCCTCATGGCAGAAGCCACAGGCATGACACTGGCAGAATACAAAAACTGCGTCATAATGCTCAACGGTAAACAGGCAAAAATCTCATCCAAGGTCAGTGACGGCGACGAACTGGTATTTCTCGCACCGTCCGGCGGCGGCTGATTATCGGGAGGTGCTTTAAATTGTCATATAAAATAATTTCGAGCTGCGCAGGCTGCCGGCTTTGTGCCAAAAGCTGTCCTGTGGGAGCCATTTCGGGTAATCTCAAGGAAGTTCACACCATCGACCCGGAAAAATGTATCGATTGCGGGTTTTGCGGCAAGCTGTGCGCTTTCGGAGCTATCCGCAATAACCATGGGCAGGAAACCGTTAAGATTCCAAAAGGAGACTGGAAAAAACCGGCCTTTGACGAAACCATATGTGTCGGCTGCAGCGTCTGCGTGGAGAGCTGTCCGAAGAACTGCCTCGAAATCGAAGCTCCTAAATTTCACGGTGACATCAATACAATAGCCCGGCTTGCAAGGCCGGAGGATTGCATAGATTGCAGAATATGCGCCAAGGTATGTCCTATTGACGCGGTACACTTCTAAAGGAGGAAAAATTATGGGAAAGATGTATTGCAGAATTTATCAGGCTGTATTTAAAATCGGCATGTACCTGATTCCGTGGGGAATGCCGGAAACTCTCGAAGGCGCCGGCTCAGTAAAACAGCTGCCCGACCTTATCAGGAAAAAAGGATATAACAAGGTACTGGTAGTAACGGATAAAGTCCTCATGGATCTTGGACTGCCTAAGGGTATGCTGGATGCCATGGATGCTGCAGGTATCGAATATGTGATTTACGACGGAGTTCAGCCTAACCCTACTGACAGAAATGTAAACGAAGGCCTGAAACTTTTCAGGGAAAGCGGCTGTCAGGCTATGGTGGCCTTTGGAGGCGGCTCTCCTATGGACTGCTGCAAAGGCATCGGAGCTATGGCTGTAAAGAAAGGCAAGACAGTAGAACAGCTTCAGGGGCTTTTCAAAGTCCTTCACAGAATTCCTACTATCTTCGCGGTACCTACCACTGCAGGCACAGGTTCGGAAACCACTGTCGCTGCAGTAATAACCAACGAAAAGACTCACCACAAGGCATCCATGAACGATACCAGCCTCATGCCGAAGTATGCGGTATTAGACCCGGAACTTACTGTAGGCCTGCCGCCTAAGGTAACTTCCACCACAGGTATGGATGCTCTGTGCCACGCAGTAGAATCCTATACCAACAATACATATAACAGCAAGCTTGAAAAGAAGCTGGCCGAAGATGCAGTAAAACTCATCTACGATAATTTATACACGGCGTACTGTGACGGCAGCAATCTTGAAGCACGTCAGAACATGCAGAAGGCCGCCTTCTATGCAGGCCGTGCCTTTACAAGAGGCTGCGTAGGCTATGTCCACGCCATCGGCCACACCCTGGGTGGGCTTTACGGAACACCTCACGGACTGGCAATGTCCGTAATTCTCCCTCATGTAATGAGGCAATTCGGTCCGGCCGCTCACGAGAGACTGGCCCGTCTGGCTGAGGTCTGTGGAATGACAGGTGCCAACGATGCGGAAAAGGCAGAAAAATTCATCAGCTGGATTGAGGAATCAAAGGCTAAAATGAACATTCCTGCAGGTCTTGATGTCATCAAGGACGAAGATGTCCCTCAGATTATAGAGTGGGCCATGAAGGAAGCAAATCCTCTCTATCCTGTGCCTGTAGTATGGGATAAAGCAGACTTTGAAAAGTGCATCAGCACTATCAGAAATGCTTAAGTTCTTTTAAACAAAAAACGCATAATTGTTACGGTGCATGTCGTATGAAAATTGAATTTCAAATGATTCATACGACATCTGCATGTGAGGAGATAAAAAACCGCACCTTTCGCGGTCAAATGTCGTATGAAATCAAGAAAAATGACATTTCATACGACATTTTTTATGTTTTCTCCAATATATGTCGTATCAAAATGGCTTTATCTGATTTTCATACAGCATTTTTGGTCGAGCGGATGCTAGTTTGTCAGAAAATGGTATGCCATGCTGTATGAAATCATTTATTTTCATTTTTAATACGACATCTCATGTTCTATTCTATATCTCCCGGCTGGATATACCCTGCCTCAGCCATACATGCAAGCACCTGCTGCCTGCGCTGCTCAGCCAGCGTCGGATTGACGTCCGGCGAATACACAGAAGGGGCGTTAGGAATCCCTGCAAGCATGGTGCATTCATAATCGTTCATATCAGCAGGCTTCTTGCCAAAATAGCCCTTGCTGGCATCGTAAACATTATAGTACCCCGAACCGAAATATATGGTATTAACATAAAGCTCGAAAATCTCGTCCTTATCGTAAATCTCCTCAATGCGTCCGGCCACAAGTACCTCCGCCACCTTGCGGCTGTACTTCTTTTCCTGAGAGAAATACATGATTCTCCCCAGCTGCTGAGTAATGGTGCTGCCGCCCTCCACAATTTCCTTGCTTCTTAAATTACGCCAGGCAGCTCTTGCCGTTGATATGATGTCAAATCCCTTGTGGTATTGGAATCTGCGATCCTCTGCGGCGATTACAGCCTTCACATAGGTCTCAGGAAGTTCCTCATAGGTGGTGTAATGGTCCTGCTTCATGATTTCCGCAGCCTTTTCCTCTATAGAAACCTTTGCCACTGCGTCGCTGTACATCTCATACCCCTGCCAGATGACCAGCGAAACTGCCGCTATTGCAACTATAAGGATAAGGCTCAAAATTCTCTTAATTGTTTTCATAATCTCTCCTCCAAACAGACTGCGCTTACCTTTTATCCAAATTTAAACTGCCCCTAATGCCAGTCCTATAAGCCTTACAACAAGCGCTGCCGCCCAGGCCACTGCACACTGCCAAACCACTATTCCCACAGCCCATCTGCCTCCCAGTTCACGCTTAATTGAAGCGATCGCTGCAACGCAAGGGGTGTAAAGCAGGCAGAATACCAGCAGTGAAGCTGCTGCCATCGGCGTCAGTATTGCGGTGATTTCATCTGTACCGCCCAGCAATACCGTAAGAGTGGAAACCACGCTTTCCTTGGCCATAAATCCGGCTATAAGTGATGTAGAAATCCTCCAGTCGCCGAAGCCAAGAGGTGCAAATACCGGTGCAATGAATCCCGCAATTACAGCCAGCATGCTGTCGTGGGAATCGCTAACAATATTGAGTCTGAAATCAAAAGTCTGCAGGAACCATACAACGATTGCCGCTATGAAAATAACGGTAAAAGCCCTCTGCAGAAAGTCTCTGGCCTTATCCCAGAGAAGCATGGCCACATTCTTTGCACCGGGCATTCTGTAATTAGGCAGTTCCATTACAAAAGGCACCGCCTCGCCCTTAAACATGGTTCCCTTGGAAATCAGGGCGCAGAGAATACCGATTATTATACCCAGGAAATACAGTGCAACCATGACAATAGCTCCCTTTCCCGGGAAAAAGGCCGCCGTGAAAAATCCGTAAATCGGCAGCTTGGCCGTACAGCTCATAAAAGGCGTCATCATTATGGTCAGCTTACGGTCTCTTTCCGAAGGCAGAGTCCTGCTTGCCATAACCCCCGGCACGGTGCAGCCGAAGCCTATGAGCATAGGCACTATGGAACGGCCCGAAAGGCCTATCTTTCGAAGCAGTTTGTCCATTACAAAGGCGATTCTGGCCATATATCCGCTGTCCTCCAGCAGTGACAGGAAGAAAAACAGCGTTACTATAATAGGCAGGAAGCTGAGCACGCTTCCGATGCCGTTAAATATTCCGTCGATTACAAGGGAGTGCAGCAGCGGGCTCACATTCCATGCGTTCAGAGCTCCATCCACAATGTCTGTGATGGATTCTATTCCCTGTTCCAGCAGTCCCTGCAGCCAGGCACCTATAACATTAAAGGTAAGCCAGAACACCATTGCCATGATGCCTATAAATGCCGGAATGGCAGTATATTTACCTGTGAGTATCCGGTCAATGGCCCTGCTTCTTTCATGTTCCTTGCTTTCATGAGGCTTTACAACGGTCTCATGGCAAAGCTTCTGTATGAAGCCGAATCTCATATCCGCGATGGCTGCAGATCTGTCCAGGCCTCTTTCCTCTTCCATCTGGCAGATAATGTGCTCCAGCATGTCCTTTTCGTTTTCCGAAAGCTTAAGAGCCTCCAGTACCAACGGGTCGCCTTCAACCAGCTTTCCCGCGGCAAACCGTGCAGGTATTCCTGCAAGCTTTGCGTGATCCTCGATGAGATGCATAATGCCGTGAAGGCATCTGTGAACCGCGCCTCCGTTTTCGTCCTTGTCGCAGAAATCGGTTCTGCCCGGCTTTTCCTGATACTGGGCGATGTGCAGAGCATGGCCTACCAGCTCGTCGATACCCTCGTTCTTGGCCGCCGAAATCGGCACCACAGGTATACCCAGCATGTTTTCCATTTCATTTATATGTATAGTACCGCCGTTGCCGCGTACCTCGTCCATCATGTTCAGCGCCAGCACTACCGGCGTGTCCAGCTCCATGAGCTGCATGGTCAGATACAGGTTTCTTTCGATATTGGTGGCATCCACTATGTTGATGATGCATGTCGGCTTCTCATTGAGAATGAACTGTCTCGATACGATTTCCTCGCTGGTGTAGGGTGAAAGTGAGTAGATGCCCGGCAGGTCTGTCACCAGTGTCTCCGGATGATTGCGAATGGAACCGCTTTTCTGGTCCACAGTCACTCCCGGAAAGTTTCCCACATGCTGGTTGGAGCCTGTAAGCTGGTTGAACAGCGTAGTCTTGCCGCAGTTCTGGTTTCCTGCCAGGGCAAAGGTCAGCTTCGTGCCTTTTGGCAGAGGGTTTTCATCAGCCTTGGTGTGGTACTTGCCGCCCTCGCCCAGGCCCGGATGCTCGGCTTTTTTTGCAGCCTGCTTTGCTACGCCCTTACGGCTCAGCTGCTGGTCCTCCGTTTCTGACTTGTCCGGTTTCTCCGCAGCCTGATGGGCGTTTGCAATCTCTATTTTCTCCGCATCAGCCAGCCTGAGTGTCAGTTCATATCCGTGTATAAGAAGCTCCATAGGGTCTCCCATGGGAGCGTATTTTACCAGTGTTACTTCTGCTCCCGGTATCACTCCCATATCGAGGAAATGCTGCCTGAGAGAGCCTTCTCCGCCTACAGAGGTGATTGTGGCCGTCTGTCCTATATGTAAATCTCTAAGTGTTAACTGTGTGTTTTGTGTCATTGTAATCATGTCCTCCCAGGCAGTTAGTATACGCTAACTCGAGGGAAATGTCAACTGTCCAGTCTTTCAATCAGAATATTCATGCCGTATAATGGCCCCTGTTCGAAGAGTTCATCAGGATAATCAATTATAAATCTCACCACCTGACTCTTAAGAAAAGGTATAACATCCTCTTTACCCCGAATGCCAAGCACGAGGCATAGCATGGATTTCATATATTCATTTCTAATGTCATTGTACTTGCTCATAATCCAATTACAGCTGTCTTCCTCTGCGTGTGCGAAAAAATAAAAAGCGTTTTCAATAAAAAAATCCTGTCCGTTTTTAAGTGCCTTTTCCTTAACCAAAGGCATCAACATTTCTTCATTTTCCAGCAATCTTTTTCTCAGCTTGCTGCGATTCATTCCTGTCATCGGCTTACGCATCAGCTTAAAAAAATCTTCTTTGGTATATGCTTCCGAAATCATTTTTTCGCAGACCATATCTTCGTCTGACATCTTAACAATCTCTTCCGCCTTTTTAATAACCATTTCCTCTATTTCAGGCATCATAAAACTTACAGCCTCTATGCCTGCTGCAGATGTCGGAATAAGCTTATAGTGCTTCAAAAAATCTTTAGTATTTTTTATTATGCTTTTGCTTGCTTCTGATTTAAAACTACCGCCACCGCCGAATCCGTACTCTTCCTTCAGTCTTTCGTATATCTCAAAAGCCACAGGACACACTTTTACCGCTTCAAGCATGCTGTACAGGCTATGAAGCCTGCCGGGCTGATTTGTGTATGGATATTCTTTGCACTCCTTTGGTCTGCAGTTCCCTAAAACACACTTGCCGTCCGGTTCAAGAAAAATGCAAGGTTTTTTTCTTACTACATAGCTGCCGTCATCTTTGTCACGCTCCAGAAAAAGGGAAATAAAAACATTTTTCTTCATTCCCAGCTTTTTGGCATCTCTTTCAAGGTCCTGCTCAGGTATGATTATATCGTATTCCTTGCAGCAGTTACGGCATTTATCGCAATCATAGCCGGAAAAAATCTCGTTATGCAATCTCCTGAACTGCTTGTTCAGTTCTCTTTCATCCGCATTAGCCTTAAGGAAATTTCTAAATAACAGGTTTTCATCCTCTTTCTTTTTTGCTTCTTCATATACTTCTTTCGGCGATACCATGTTTGCCTCCTTTTTTATTTATATCATTCCTTTGTCTTTCACCTGTTGCAGTTGTTGCAAAATTTGCAACAACTGTTTAACGCACGTCTAACGCACGCGAGCGTTAAAAACAATTTTATCGCGCGTTAGCCCGTCTTCCTATGCTATGGCATTAGAGTTAATCTTTTCAATCACCTTATAAATGCCGCTCCAGACTGTCACATCCTTGAATATTTCCACCACACTGCCTCTGTCCGTAAAAGGCGACTCCTGAAGTACAGACAGATCTTTCATCACACCGTTGTGAACTATATACTCAATAATCTGATTAACAAAATATATCTGTCTGCTGTCAAGTCTGGTTTCATCCAGGTAGTCGGCAAAAGCTTCCTTTGCGGCCTTCATATCAAGACCAACGATTTCACGTACGAATTCACCCAGTGGCTTATCACCGTAAGCTTCTTCATAATCCTGTCTGCTGCCAATCTCGCTCCACAAAATCTGCTCCAGGTTTTCTATATCTTTAGGTCCCAACGGGATGTTTGAGCGGAGCTTTCCGATAACGATATTGTCCTGATGCTGTCTCACATAATATTCGGCCTTGGCCTTGTAGTTTTTCAGATCATCGTTTTCCAGTTCGGCCTCATTGAAGGTCATTGACAGAATATCATCCGTAAAATTAGTCTCATATTTAATGACATCATTCTTTATATACTTTATCAGTCCTCTCAGCCTGTTTCGTATCTCTTCAAACTCGTTGATTCCCGCATCTTCGATATAGCTCGTATGAAGCAGGGTGTTGATAAAGTCCGATTGAGCCTTGATTTCCGGAATGTTGGCTACGCCAGCTATGCCCTGCACGCGCTTCATCAGGTCCTTTCTTGCTTTCGGATGTTTTTTGCCCTCCAGATAGGCAAGCTCAATTCCGTACATCAGCGCATCGAAACGCACTGCACTGGCATCGTCAGGTTCAGGCTGCAGCAAAGGTGACACTTCTTCCTTAACACACAGTGTGTCCTGATATGTGAAATTATTATATCTGGCAGGCTGGGAGTACATGTCCACATATTTCAAATGCTGTCTGACGGCAAAATTATCACGGTTAAGTTCCTGAACCTTGCCCACCATGTCGTCCACCAGTTCTCCACGGAACTGTACCAGTTCATCGGTCTGGTAGTTTATATCCTGCAGCTTGGAAACCATCTGCGCCTTTATATTGAATATCGCACTCTGCAGAGCCGCAGCATTTGCCGATGCCTTGCCTTTGTTCATGCGGAAAAATTCAAAGTTTCCGCAGAAGTCAAAGATATAAAACTTTTTCTTGTCCTCGCCGTTGTCCAGAAGCCCCGGGCAAAGCCTTGTGCCTCGTCCGATCATCTGCCAGAATTTAGCCTTACTCATTACTTTCTTAAAGAAAACAAGGTTAAGAATCTCCGGCACATCTATTCCGGTGTCAAGCATATCCACAGAAATAGCAATCTGCGGCAGCTTATCTGCCTCAGAGAACTCGTCAATTGCGCTCTGGGCATAATTTATCTGATTATCTATGACCTTGGCATAATCCTTCAGGTGAGGATATTCCTCGTTGAAAACTTCATATATTTTCTCGGCGTGGGCGTGATTCTTAGCAAAGATTATAGTCTTGCCGATTTTCTGACCGTAATCGACATGAAGTCCTTCTGTCATAAGAATGTGCAGAACTTTTCTTATAGTGTCCTTATTAAACACCCACTCGTTGATGGCAGAGGCTGCAATAGCCTCAGGCATCTGACCCTCCTCGTCCGCAAAAGTATTTTCGTATGCTTCCTTATCTTCTTCAGACAGTTCGTCATAGGCAATACCGCTGTCTACAAACTTCAGAGATGTTTCTACGGAAAGATAGTCCACCAAATAACCGTCATTTACAGCCTGCGCCAGTTCGTAGCCGTAAGTCGGCTCTCCGTTTGCCAGTTCGAATATTTCATATGTGTTCTTTTCCACTTCATCCTTTGGAGTTGCGGTAAGGCCCACCAGCGGTGCATCAAAATAGTTAAAAATGTCCTTATATTTGTTATATATCGACCTGTGGGCCTCGTCGCAGATTAGCAGGTCAAAATGTCCGCTGCTGAATACCCTTCCCTCATCGTCTCTCACATCATCTATACATCTGATCATGGTCTGATATGTGGAAAACACGCAGTGTGCACTGTAATCACGATCTTTTTCGCACAGGTTGGTAACCGAAAGATTCGGCAGCAGGTTGACAAAAGCTCTCTTTGCCTGTGTTACCAGTGCATTTCTATCGGCGAGAAAGAGTATGTTCTTAACCCAGCCGTGCTTAAGCAGCACATCGCAAAGAGCCATTACAGTTCTCGTTTTGCCTGAACCTGTAGCCATTACAAGGAGAGCCTTGCGGCGGTTCCTCCTGTCGAAAGCATCACAAACAGCTTTTACGGCGGCTTCCTGATAATAGCGCCCCGCAATGTCTCTGTCTATCTGCACATACTTAAGGCTTGTCCTCATTGACCTGAGGTTAAAAAGCTTTTCCAGATCTCTCTTTGAATATATCTCAGCTACCTTGCGCTCCGGATACTGCCCGTCATCAATTCTTGTTTCAAAGCCGTTGGTCAGGAAAATCACCGGTCTCCTGCCATGCTTCTTTTCCAGAAGATCTGCGTACAGCTTGGCCTGCTGTCTGCCCTTGGAAACATCCACGCAGGTTCGCTTGGCCTCCACTACAGCCAGCGCTCTTCCATCATCTCCGTAAAGCACATAGTCCGCATATCCCACTCCCGTAGTGTTAGGCATGCCGAAGAGCTCCACTTCGTTTTGCCAATCCTGATTCTCGGTCCATCCCGCTGTCTGCAGCATGGTGTCTATGTAAATTTTCCTGGTCTCGTACTCGGAAATATCAAGTGGCTTCGGCACGTAGGTCTGCTGCTGCTCTGCACGGCGGGCGGTCAGTTCCTCCTTGAGAGCCTTGTTTTCGGCAATCAGCTTGTCCAAAGCTATTGTATCTGCAGCCGGTGTTTGCATTTCTGCCGGTTCTTCCGACGGTTCTTTCAGAAGGTCATGATTAAAAACCCGTTCTTCGTACTCATCAGCATAACAGCAGGCAACAAAATCGAAGAAAATGAAAAGATCTTCAAGGCACAGCTCCGCCTGTTCCCGTTTGATAGTCTTAGGATTATGGGCCGCCTGGTTGCCTGCCTTGCGTATGAAAACCATCCGCTCCAATATGTCCTTATTTACGATATCGCGAAAGTCCTCAGTCCCCATTAGAACCGACAAAGTATCCTGATAGGGCTTTTCCAGACCTGCGTCCACGGAGTACATCCACTTCACCGCAAACTCCATAGCGCGGCGGCAGTTAAGCACACAGGTCGCAGAGTCTATGTGAAAGACCTTTTCAGCAACGATTGCCGCATCGGCAAATGTATCAAATTGTGGTTCCTTCTTTAAAAAATCGAAGTTGGTCATCACTGAACCTCCTTTGTGCCTCCAATATCTTCAAGCATTTTTATGTTTTCTTCGCAGAAAATTCGGTTTTTCCGAATTATCTCATCGTATATATGATTAGTTCGGGCCGGTTGTTGTTTTTAAATGGATTTTGCTCTTTATATATATGTTACCATGCTTGTCAAATTTTGATTTGTCGACCTGTTTAATAAACTCATAATACTCATTCATGAGATCATCT
>JBJETB010000015.1:0-3191 GCA_051883095.1 Anaerovoracaceae bacterium | reverse complement strand
TGAAGCTGCTGAAAGCAAATTTTGTGAGCAACCATTATCGGCTGGAAGATGATATCGCAAAGAATTTCCCACAGCAGATAGCAGTACTTAAGGAATGCATCGTAGGATACAAAGCGGATCTGGAAAAGTATCAGGCAAATAAGATCACGGATTCGGAGAAATTTGTGATGGAAGTCGGTGGCACTGTCTTTTATGAGAAAAAAGAAGCGGGTGCAGCCCTTCTTGCTGTCTGCCAGTCCATGAAACAGGCGGATGCCATGGTTAATGTCGGACAGTATCAGGGATTTTCCATCCGCTTAAAGTTCGATTCCTGGAATAAGGAATTTATCCTTTCACTGAAAAATGAAAATGTATATCGTGTCAGCCTTGGTTCCGATGAAAACGGTAATATCATCAGGATCAATAACGCATTGGAGGCAATCCCGCAAAAACTGGCGGAAGCAGAGCAAAAGCTTGAGACGGTACAGGGACAGCTGAAAAATGCGATGGAAGAGGTGAAAAAAACATTCCCAAAAGAGGAAGAACTGAACCAGAAACTGGAGCGTCTGTCGGAACTGAATGCATTGCTGAACATGGATGAAAAGGAAACTGTGATGGAAGGGGAAGAAGAGCAGGACGAGCCTGGAAAAGAAAAACGTTCTATTCATGAAAAAATCAGTGCATATAAAAAGAGTACTCAACTGAAAAATACTGAAGACAGAATCGGGATATCAAGCGAGATTTGTATTGGCTAAATAATGGTATGCAAGAGAATGAAAATAATGTAAAATAAAGGCAGGTTTTGAAAAAAATGAATGTATCAGCTTGAAGTGCCAAACTTGCATTTCAAGTTGAGTAAGGAGATTATATGGCTGATCAAATGACAAATGAAGTGATAGACCAGGAAACTGCGGAAGCACAGATGGTAGAAGTTGTACAGCCTGCTATTGAAAAACTAATTTATGTCATCCGTGACAAACAGGTTATGATAGATAGTGATCTTGCAATGCTTTATCATGTGGAGACCAAGCGGTTGAATGAGGCTGTAAAAAGAAATATCGCCCGGTTTCCAGAAGAATTCCGGTTTCAACTGACAGAAAAAGAAACAGAGAGTTTGAGGTCGCAAATTGCGACCTCAATAAAAAGTAACGGGGACAATGAGAAAAAAGGCGGAAGAAGATATCTGCCATATGCCTTTACAGAGCAGGGAATTGCTATGCTTTCTGCAGTACTCAGAAGTGACGTAGCCATTCAGGTCAGTATTAATATCATGAATGCTTTTGTAGAGATGAGGCGTTTTATTGCCAATAATGCTCTGCTTTTTGAGCGTATCAGTAATGTTGAATTAAAACAGTTGGAATACCAGAAAAAAACGGATGAAAAGCTCGAGCAGATATTTGAGTACATAGCTGATCATGAGGAGTCAAATCAAAAGGTATTTTTTGATGGGCAAATATATGATGCTTTCAGCTTGATTGTAAGTCTGATTCAAAAAGCAGAAAAAGAAATTACTTTAATTGACGGCTATGTCGATGTAGGAACGCTGAACCTGCTTTCAAAGAAAAAAGCTAATGTAAACGTTACAGTATATACGTTAAAAAGGACAAAACTTTCAAAAACAGATGTTGATAATTTTAATATGCAGTATCCAACATTGAATGTGAAATACACGAACGTATTTCATGACCGCTTTTTAATCCTTGACAGGAAAACGGCGTATCATATAGGAGCATCGCTAAAAGATGCTGGAAAGAAGTGCTTTGGCATTAACCTGATTGAAGATGCCGGTATTATAAGAGATATTTTGCAGAGGTTGGAGTTAGAGACGGAAGAATAGAAGGGAGATGGTTCCGTTGTCCCGGAAGAACCATAAAATGATTGATGGCAAACTTCTTCAGACGGATAAGAAGTATTCTCATCTGAAATTGAAACAAAAGGAAAAAATAGCCGAATGGATGTATCTGGAGACAAAGGCATATTATGAGAAAAACTATACATTTCCTGGGGATAAGCAAATCGGGGATGTTATCTCAAAAGTATATGATCGGATCACCGACGCAGACATATGGATTCCTTATGGAGAAGTTGTGAAACATTATAAGAAAAAGAGGGCTGATATTAACAAACGTGTGAGACGATCCCTTAACCAGCATGAGGAAAAGAAAACGGAAACGGTCTGCTTTATGAATCTATGTATGGTGCAGGATGGAAAAGGGAATGTACTTGCATTAGATAAAGTAAATGACAGTTATACCGGAACGACGTTCCCCGGCGGACATGTCGAAAAAGGAGAAATCTTTACAGATGCTGTTATCCGTGAAGTATACGAGGAGACTGGACTTACGATTGAGAACCCTCTGTTCTGTGGCGTATATCATTGGAATAAATCAGGTACGCATCATGTGATATTCCTGTATAAAGCAGATCAATATTCAGGAATATTACATAGCTCTGAGGAAGGAAAAATTTACTGGATTCCGATGGATGAGTTTAAAGAAAAGGAACTTGCGACTGGGATGGAATATGTTCTGCAGATGATGGAATCTGCACAGATGAATGAGTGCTATATGCATCTGGAAGATGGAAAA
This sequence comes from Anaerovoracaceae bacterium, assembly GCA_051883095.1. Classification (GTDB taxonomy): domain Bacteria; phylum Bacillota; class Clostridia; order Peptostreptococcales; family Anaerovoracaceae; genus SUG1106. Next base: position 624 of record JBJETB010000015.1, on the reverse strand, counting down.
TATGTAGGAACTTTATATTAAGTTATGGCATTTGCCGGCAGTGAAATACCTGCCGGTTTTTTCATGCTCGGAAGGAGGTGCTATGTGAGAAAAACAGAAAAAGTAATGTTGATTGTGTTTCTGGTAATTTCGGTGATATGCGGGAAATTCCTCTTGGATTACTGGAAAGATTCTTATGACAACAGACATAATTACCTGCAGATGGAAGAGATAGCGTTTCCGGAAAAGGATACTGAGGATGATGAATCAGAATCCAATGGGGATAATCTAACGACAGAGATAGATGACTTTGATTATCAGTCATTGCTGGATGAAAATTCAGACTGCATTGGGTGGCTGAAGATTGATGGAACCGATATCAGTTATCCGGTCGTTCAGGGTAAAGATAATGAGTTTTATCTACACCATGATTTTCAAAAGAATTATGCCATCTGTGGAACACTGATGTTGGACTGCCGGAATGATGTTGATGCCAGACAGGAACATTTGATTATTTATGGTCACCAAATGAAAGATGGCAGTATGTTCAAGCAATTAAATGGGTATAAAAAAGAAGAGTATTATCGTGGGCATAAGGAGATCACGCTATATCTGGAAAACCAGAAATACCAGTATGAAGTGGCT
>JBJETB010000014.1:0-16658 GCA_051883095.1 Anaerovoracaceae bacterium | reverse complement strand
GAGGCTGATATATGCCGTTTAAAAAGTACATCCGCATACGCTTTCTGTCCATCTCTTCATAGGACGGATCTCCCATCATGCCTTTGTGTTCCCAATATATTACGCTGCCGTCAGCCAGGATTATTGTAAAATCCGGGTATACCACTTTGATATTGCCGTTTTCATCGTACAGCTCAAGCCTTTTCTCGTAATAAAATTCAATCCCCGCTGCATAGAGCAGTTCTGCTATCAGTGCTTCGTTTTTTGAGCGGGTCAACAATCCAAAACTGGTTGTGTGTTTAAGTTCTTCGCGCCGACCCGGTTTCTCTGACTGCCTCACGGTGTGCAGTTTGCCTATATGCGCCCAAAGACCATTCTGTATTGTCTCAGGTTTCAGTTCAGGGGGCAGATCGTCCAGAATTCTTTTTAAATCATATGCCTCAAATTCTTTTACCAGATTCACCAGAAGTCTTATATTTTTAGATATTATTGCCGCTGCAAATTCACCCAATCCCTTCGCCTGCAGCCGATACACCCGCGCCATTTCGTCGGGATTGTTTTTGCGTATGTACTTTTTGTGTGAACTTCCTTCATCTTTTATATAATAATTTATTTTGCCTGTCTTTCTTATAAAGCACGACAGCGTTCCATTATCCTTTATCCGCCGAAGCTTATTGAACTGTTTTAATAAATGCCTCTGGAAATTCAATTCATTTTTCACCACATCAATAAAGTTTATTTTTAAATCCCCCTTTCTGCTGTCTGTTTCTTTATTTTGGAAAATTATATCATATTAGGTTTTATTTTTCAATACATTTCGACTCATTTTTTATATTTTCTTCCAGAAAATGTGCATTGGAGTTTGAACAGGCTTGAGCTTGACATTGATTTTATTCATTTTTGTAACGTCAATCGCTGGAACCCGCATAAAAAAATGCAAAAATTACTTACGGGTTTTGACGAGACATCAAAATAGATTTTCAGAAGATTAATAAGCAGATTTTATTCCAAAAAAAGCAAAAAACCACAATAATTTCAGGTAATATCTGTGGCTTTTTACATTTAAATTCATATTATGATTGTGTTTTCGTATATGCGGGTAACCTGCGAGTAATTTTTGAGCTTTATTTTCAACGTTTGCGGGTTTCGCGTTACTTTTTTGCATAAAAGTCATATCCGGAGGCGAAACTGTTCCTATGTTAATCACAGCTGGCAGGATAGAAGCGGTCAGCAGTTTATAATTTCACCTATGTTGGTCAGGTACAGGCAGGCTTCTTTCACATGCTTGCCTGTGGCTTCCTCCAGGGCTTTCCTGTAAATGTCCATCTGGACCTGATAGTGGCCGGCTATTTCATCTTTTCGGCGAAGGAACTCTGCCTCATTTCTGACATTGGTGGTCTTATAGTCCACCAGCACCAACCCGTCATCCTCCTCAAAGAAGCAGTCGATAATTCCCTGAACCAGCGCCGGGCTTCCATCAACTTCATATACCAGATTAAAAGGTTTTTCACGGCAGACATGAGGACTGGCTGCAATTCTCATTCCCAGGGAAGACCCGGCAAAATCCGCCAGCTTAACAGCATCCACGCAGGAAGCTTCCTCTGCAGTGATGAATTCATCCTCCGTCATTTTTTGCAGAAGCTTTTCGATATATGAGACACCGCCTGCCTCCGATACCGGTGCGGCAGCTGCGGCGAAATCCATCTTTTCCAGCACCTTATGAGTGATAGTTCCTACCTGAGCTGCAGTAAACCCGCTGCTGATTTTGAAGCTTTCCGGCTCGGCAAGCTCCACAGGGCTGAGGTTCGACCGGGCAGCCGTCAGTTCGCTTACAGAATATTTTGATTTTACGAGAAGGTCTTTCTCGTAAGGATATGTAAATGTAAGCCGTCTGATTATTTCGTCGCTTACAGGTCCCGGCTCCTGCTCCAGAAGCTTTACCGCCCTGGCCGCAGCACGTTTTCTTCCGCGAGAAAGACCTGTAAGGTCAGCATTGAGCACCTCTTCCCATCTGCTCCTTTTCCTGCATATGGTACGGCCTGTCATTGTGAAATAGCTGGAATCCTTAGGAATATCGTCCATAACCCCGGCAATATCCTCTGCAGGATCATCGGAAATGCCCAGAATATACAGAATATCCCTTGCACGGGTCATTGCCACATAAAGCACACGTTTTTCCTCTTCCACCTCTTCCCGGTGAAAACGAAGCCTGACGGCATTCTGGAGAATGGTGCTCTTGAACCAGCTTTGCTTATAATTTACAAGAGGAAGGCCGATACCGAAATCTTTATGGATAGCAGCACCTTTTCCCACTGCGGTGTAGTTAAGCTTACGGCAGAAGCCGCAAAGCAGCACCATGGGAAACTCAAGGCCTTTAGACTTGTGAATGGTCATTATTCTTATGGTGTCCTCGTCTTCACCGGCCATTTTGACCTGCCCCATAGGCACCTTCTTTTCCTTGACGGCATCGATATAACGCATGAATCCGTATAACGAACCGTCCTGAGTTTGGCGGTAGACAGCAGCTTTATCAACCAGAGCTCTGAGATTGGCCTGTCTCTGACTTCCTGCAGGCATGGCTCCCATCGCTATGTAAAATCCCGTGGAAAGCATCAGTTCCCACACAAGGTCCTCCAGAGGCAGAACTCTGCTCTGCTGCTGCCATATATCTATTTTTTTCATGGTGTCAGAAGCCTTATCACGCAGTTCCGTATCTGCGCCGCCTTCAGAATATGCAAGGAGCGCGCTGTAGTAGGAGCCATCCTTGTATTCACGCCTTATCTGGGCCAGCTGACTCACGGAGTATCCCAGAATTTCTGAACGCATAACTGTGAGCAGAGGAACATCCTGCTTGCGGTTATCGATGATGGCAAGAAGTGCCATGAAAGTATTTATCTCAATTGTATCGAAGTATCCATCGTTGTCGTCTACGAAGGCAGGCAGATTGTTTTCGGTGAGAATGCGATAAAACATGTCGCCGTAATTTTTAACGCCTCGCATGAGGATTACTATATCGCCTTTGGTCAGAGGCCTTTCTCTGCCCTGTTTGCTGTCAAAAAACGGTTTTCCCAGGCTGTCACGTATTATTTTGGCAGCGGCAAGTGCCTCTTTCTCCGCCTTCATAAGAAGCTTAAGCTCATCATCCGGTTCGTCATCCTCGTCCCACGGCGTCCGGGCCAGATAAAGCTTCGGCTCAGAGCAGGAACGCTCTGCAAAAGGATCTCCCGGATAAAGTGCTGCGTTTTGGTCGTAGCCTGCCATGGTGTTTTCGAAAACCTCATTGATGAAATCTATTACCGGCTTTTTGCTTCGGAAATTGCGGTTAAGGTCTATTTTTTCAGAAAGAGAGTCTTCTCCGTCGCGCTCCATGGCTTCCGAATATGCTCTATATCTGCCCTGAAAAATCTCCGGCTCCGCAAGCCTGAATTTGTATATGCTCTGCTTCACGTCGCCGACCATGAAAAGATTGTTTTCACGTCGGATGGTATCTATGAGAGCCTCCTGCAGTACATTGCTGTCTTGGTATTCGTCTATAAAAATGTGTTCGAATTTATTGCGGAAAAATCCTGCGGCTTCCTCATCCTTCAAGATTTTGTAGGCATAGTGCTCAATATCGCTGAAATCCACAAGGCCTTTTTCTCTTTTCAGCTCATCATATAAGCAGCTGAAATCCTTTACCAGTCCGGCGAAATAAGCCACATCAGGTGCAGTCGCCTTCACTTCGAGCCAGAGGTTTTCGGCTGTGTCGTAGAAGCAGTTCTTCTTTGCCGCAGAGACAGCGTCCTTAAGCACGTTTCTGTTCTTTTCCATGAAATCCTTTATTTCAAGGAGAGCAGCGCTTTCACCGCCGTTGTTTTCGGGAGCAAAATATTTTTTGCTCATGACCGGCAGTCTGAAAGCTTCGAGAGCCGACCTGATTTTGTCAAAGTCTCCCGTCTCAGCAGTTTCCATCAGAGTCTGAGCTGCCGCCATATCCTGAAGGGCAAGATTCTCAGCCCCGCCAAGTCCCTCTGCACGAGTTTTCTCCAGGTTTTCCTCCAGTCTTGAAAGTGCGGTCTGAAGGCTTTCCATAAAATCTGATACCACATATTTCACCCCATGGCTGTCCATGAACTCATCAAGGCTGCAGTCCATGGCGGCGACGGCCTCGTCCAGCCACTGAAAAGGCTCCGGCAGACTCTGAACCGTATCATAGGCTTTCTCAATCATCTCTCTCAGCCGGTTGTCGTTTCTGTCACCGCTGAACTTGTTTAGGAAGTCGAAGAATTCCGGCTCGGCAGCCTCGTATCGCTGCTCCAGAAGCTCATCCATGGCCTGTCCTTTAAGGATAGTCTGCTGGCTTCCGTCACATATTTTAAAGTTGGGCTCAATATCCGTCAGATAAAAATATCTGTGAATCACATCAAGAGCGAAGGCATGGAAGGTGCTGATGCTGGCCGCCGGCAGAAGGTCTGCCTGCTTTTTAAGGAAAACCAGGTCACGCCTGTCCTCATCGCTCATGTGGCCTCCTGCCGCTTCGCTTCTCTCACTTATGTCCTTTATGGCCCTGCTGATGGCCTTTTCTATCTTTTCCTTCATCTCCGCTGCCGCCGCATTGGTGAAGGTTACTATGAGCATGCGGTCTATAGGGCACCTGTTTTCCAGAATCAGGCGCTTTATGCGCTCAACGAGAACGGCAGTCTTGCCTGAGCCTGCTGCCGCTGCCACCAGAATATTCTTATCTCTCAGTTCTATCGCTTTTTGCTGTTCTGCAGTCCAGTTCATACTTTTCTCCATTTCTGCGGTTTTTTATCAGTAAAAGCCGTACATTCCTATAAGCCGGTCCTTGAGGCCGGAATTGCGGCTGCGGCTCTGATTGTTGGCAGCCATCTTTTCAAGATAAGCAGGGTTTCCCACGATTACAACCTGATTCTTTCCACGTGTAACTGCGGTATATATCAGGCTGCGGGTAGCCAGAACAGGTGGGAACCAGGTCATTGGAATTATTACTGTGGGGAATTCGCTGCCCTGACTCTTGTGAACGGTGACGGCGTAAGCCAGCTCTATCTCGTCAAGCTGCACATAACTGTACTCAACCCAGCGTTCCTCATCGTAAACTACGGTAACAGTGCGCATTTCTGTGTCCACACCTGCCACTCTTCCTATTTCTCCGTTGAATACGCCCTTGCCCGTATCGCCGTCTGTCCTGCTGTCAAACTGACCCGGGGTCTGACGGCTTACCCGGTATTCCAGGCGATAATCGTTTTTTATCTGCATAACTCTGTCGCCAATCCGGAATACTCTGCTTCCGAACTCCAGCTCCGCCTTGTCCTCTGACGGCGGGTTAAGCACCTGCTGCAGCCTTGCGTTCATGTTTGAGTTTCCGAGTATTCCTTTTTTAGTAGGTGTAAGGACCTGAAAGGTTCCGGATGGAAGCTTTGTGACCATTTCTGCGATTTTATCCAGAATGACCTGCTGCTTGTCAGCTCTGACCAGCAGGAAATCGTCACCGTATGCGGGGGCATCTCCCCTGTTTATCCTGTGGGCATTGACTACAATGCGGCTCTCTGCACTCTGTCTGTGTATCTCAGTAAGTCGTGTTATATAGAAATAGTCGCTGTCTATAAGGTCTGCAAGAACGTTGCCAGCGCCTACGGAAGGGAGCTGGTCCGCATCACCTACCAGTATAAGTCTGGTTCCCGGTTTTATGGCGTTGCACAGTGCTTCTGTCAGCATCAGGTCCAGCATGGAAGCCTCGTCGATAATTATGGCGTTATAGTCAAGAGGGTTTTCAGAATTTTTACCGAAGCTCATGTACCCCGTCTCTTCGTTATAAAAGTACTCCAGCAGTCTGTGGACGGTACATGCCGGGTGGCCGCTGGTTTCCATTATTCTCTTGGCTGCCCGGCCCGTAGGTGCGGCCACGGCCACCTTCTGTCCGCTCTCCTCAAGTATGGAAATCAGCGCATTTATGATGGTGGTCTTGCCTGTACCGGGGCCGCCGGTAATTATGGATACTCCGCTTATCAGTGAATTCATAACCGCATCGGTCTGCTGCTTTGAAAGCTCTATGCCACGGTCCGCACCTGCCTTTTTTATGAGGGCAAGGGGATTGCCTGCCACAGGCGGCAGACCTCCTGCCGGGTCCGTAAGAGCTGCCAGCTTGCCGGCCACCGTGCATTCTGCTCTGTAAAATCCGTAAAAGTACAGGACCTGCCTGCCTCCCAGGTTGGTCAGCTGCACATCACCCGAAAAGGACATATCCTCTATGACATCACGCACCAGGCCGGTGTCAGCATCGAGAAATTCAGCTGCCTTGACGCAGAACTCATCCAGCGGCGCGAAAGTATGGCCTTCCGACGCATAGGAGCGAAGGCCATAAGCCACCGCGGCCTCCAGCCGCAGGTGGCTGTCCGGGCTGACGCCCAGCTTTCGCGCCACACTGTCGGCACGGTCAAACCCGAATCTGGGGAACTCATCCAGAATCCAGTAGGGATTATCCTCAGTAAGCCCGATGGCGGCATCCCCCACCAGATCAAAAATCTTAATAATATAATAATTAGAAAATCCTAAATTGCGCAAAAACCAGGTCACCTCCGGGGTGACCTGGCTTATCTTCGTAACATTGTTTAACGTACCCACTTTACTCCTCTTGTCATCGCAGCAAGCTTGTTTCTCTTATAAAGCTTGGCCAGCTTGAGAAGCTCACTGCGGGTGTTGAGATTAGGCTTGATGTGAATTTTTTCTACAAGCATCGCCAGCATCTTTTCCGTCTCGTCTGCCTGGCATATGCCTGCCTCCACCAGATCGTTTCCGTCGATGGCCAGATCCTCAGGGAAGATAGGCTCGTGGAGTGCATGTATTTCTTCCAGAAGATACATCTTACTTTTGATTTTAGTTTCCGAGTCGTAATCGAAAACGATTCTCTGAGCCTTTTCAAGATTGGCCAGATAATTGTACCTGTCCATTCCTCTTTCGTAGATGAACTTCTTGAGCATTTCCTTGGTTGATGTGAAGTAGAGCTTCGGCATGTCGTGGACAGCATCGATGAGGTGCTGTCGTGTTTTGCTGTCGAAGTTGAACTTCTCGATGGACGGAAGAGCTCTTTTTTTATCCATGGTTATGTAGAAAAGCCCCAGTCTTCTCTCCGGTACCTGCTTGGACCTGTCTATATTCTGAGAGAGCACCACCAGATCGTTCTTTTCGCGTCTGGTCAGGTTCTTCACTACGTCATCGCCGAGAATAAGATTGATTATTCCTGTATCCATAATAAGTCCCAGTCCCTTGCCTGCATGAGCAGCACTGAGTGTATTCACGAACTCGTTTCTGAAACGGTCAATGCTTATCTTTTCCAGCAGCCTGTAATTAGCGCAGATAGCTTCGTAAACGCTCTGGGTCAGGTCGAAGTCCAGTTCGGCAGCGTATCTGATGGCCTTCAGCATTCTGACAGGGTCATCTCTGAAGCTTTCGGAAGGATCTCCGATGGTCTTTATGAGCCTGTTCTTTATATCCTCTCTGCCGCCAAAGGGGTCAACCAGGTCGTAGCCGTTGTCAGCAAGAGCGTTCATGGTGAACTCACGTCTGGTCAGGTCCTCTTCGATGGTATCGGCAAACTGTACAGTATCAGCCTTTGCACCATCAGCATAAACGCCGCTCTTTCTGAAGGTTGCAACATCAACAATGATTCCCTCTTCACCTACGAAATCGCCTTCACGGTCGAATACCTCGTCGATAAATTCCATTCTGATAACGCTGAACTTTTCACTGATAACCTTGGCATCAGGAAATAATCTCTTCAGATCCTCCAGGCCTGCGGAGGTTGCGACATCCCAGTCACAGGGCTTCATCCCTGCCAGGCTGTCTCTGACACATTCGCCTGCGGTATATGCCTTGAATTTTTCATCCTCAAGGGTCTTCATAATCCTCTTGACTTCCTTAGGTATCTTAATCATCTGCTTCCTCCTTCGCATCCATCGGTTTATAGAGTCGTCTGTTATCCAGAGTCCATATCTTATCGCTGAAGCCTCCCGGCTCTGTGGCATCCAGAGCCGCCTGCATATCGAACATCCTCGCATCCAGAATATCGAGGTAGTGGAGAACCTCCGCCTCCGGGAAGAGAGGCTTCTTAGGACTTCCGAATTCCGGTTCATAATGGTGAGACAGTATCATGTGCTCCAGCATTATGGCCTTTTCCCTCGGGAATCCCAGTTCCAGAGTCAGCCTGTCCACAGACTTGACACCCTGTATGATGTGCCCCAGCATCTGTCCCTCGAAGGAATAGCCTGACGCGATCCCGTCCTCAGCCGCTTCAATTTCGTTCAGCTTTTCCATATCATGCATTATAACACCGCACAGCACTAAATCTCTGTTAAGATTTGTGTACACCTGGCACACTCTCTCGCCGGTCATCAGCATTCTCTTGGTGTGATACAAAAGCCCGCCCAGCTGTGCATGATGGTTTTTGGATGCTGCAGGATAGTACATGAGTTTCTCTTTGTTGTCGGTGAGCACTTTAACGCAGAGCCGTTTAAGATCGTCATCTTCCAGTCCCTCTGCAACATTATATATATATTCGTACATCAGGCCGGGATCCTCAGGAGCAGCTTTGACAAAGTCAGCCATAACCTGACCGTCCTCCGCTGTCGCTTTCCTTATCTTCTGTATACGTAGCTGCAGCTGGCCTGCCCACTCCGTCACAAGACCCTTTACCTTGACGATTTCCTTTTCCTTTATCTGAACCAGGCTTTCCTGTTCCGCCTCGCTCACATCCCATTTTTTCGCCGAAACCTCTCCCGTCTTATCACCCAGCGTTATATCAAGATATTGTTTGCCGTTGGCACCCGTCTTGATTGCACATGATTTAACCATGAAAAAGTCGGTGATTTCCATATCCTTTCTCAAGTTTTTAATAAAAATTTCTTTCATTATTCACCTGTCCTTCCGAGTTTCTTTTACAGATAACTCTAAAAAATATTATACAACAATATAGGCTGTGCCGCTACTTTTTTCTTTTCTTTTTTCTAAAAAAGGGGTATACTGTCCCTAGTTGAATTATCCGAAATGAACTTGAATATATTACAGGAGGTACGGAATATGGCATTTGATGCTCTTAAGGTAAAAAACGATGTAGTAGAATGGATTCGCAGCTGGTTTAATGAAAACGGCCCCGGCTGCAAGGCTGTAGTGGCCATTTCCGGAGGAAAGGACAGTTCAGTGGTTGCGGCTCTCTGCTGCGAAGCTCTTGGAAAGGAAAATGTTGTTGGTGTTCTGCTTCCTAAAGGCGAGCAGTTCGATATCGACGTGTCCTACGCTTTGGTAAAACATCTGGGAATAAAACACTATGTTATAAATATAAAAGACTGTTTCGACGGTCTGGTTAATCAGCTGAATTCTCAGCTTGACAAGGTGGAGACACAGACCATAACCAATCTGCCGCCTCGTCTGAGAATGGCCGCAGCATACGCTGTATCACAGTCTGTAAACGGCCGTGTGGCCAACACCTGCAACCTGTCTGAGGACTGGGTGGGCTATGCTACCAGATACGGTGACGGCGCCGGCGATTTCAGTCCTCTCAGCCAACTGACCGTCCAGGAGGTAAAAGCCATAGGCAGAGTCCTGGGACTTCCTTCGATGTTTGTGGACAAGACTCCTATCGACGGTCTCCAGCCTAAGACCGACGAGGAAAATCTGGGCTTCACCTATGCTGTATTAGACAGATATATCAGGACAGGAGAAATCGACGATCCTGCTATTAAGGAGCGCATAGACCATCTCCACCGCATTAATGCCTTCAAGCTTAAATACATGGACTGCTTCGAATACGATCCTTCCGGGGAGGCATAATATGACCGCCGGTTCATCATATAAAACGGATATACTTGTTATTGGTTCCACCGTTGCCGATGTAATAATAAATGTTGATGTCCTGCCCACTACGGCGCAGGACATTCATGTAAAGTCACAGACCATCTCCCTCGGCGGCTGTGCCTACAACGTTTCGTCAATGATAGATTTCTTCGGCATGCCATACACCCTGTTCTCACCGGTGGGTCGCGGAATATACGGCGATTTTATCCGTAAAGAACTTTCTGCAAAAGGAATTACAAGTCCCGTTCCCGCTCCCGACAGCGAAAACGGCTGCTGCTACTGTTTCGTAGAGGAATCAGGGGAACGTACTTTTATCTGCTATCACGGTGCAGAATATCTTTTTGAGAGGGAATGGTTTGACGTCATTGATCCCGACCGTTTTTCTTATGCATATATATGCGGTCTTGAAATCGAAGACAAGACGGGAGATGTAATCGTAGATTTTCTGGAAAGAAGCAAAATAAAGCCGGTGTTTGCACCCGGCCCTAGAATCGATAAAATAGATAAAAACCTTATTAAAAGGATCTTTGCTCTTAACCCTATTGTTCATCTGAACGAGGGTGAAGTGACAGGATACACAGGAGCAGCAGATATTGAATCCGCATCGGCTGCTCTTTTCGCCATGACCGGTGAAACGGTAATTGTAACAGTAGGTGAAAACGGCTCCTGTTATTACGACGGCAAAAATTTTGTCCGGGTGGCAGCAGTAAAACCTGAGCGTATAGTGGATACCATAGGCGCAGGCGACGGCCACTGCGGGGCGGTTCTGGCCTGCCTGGCCAAAGGCTTCAGTATGAAAGAAGCCCTGGCAAAAGCCAACGAGGCCGCATCCAGAATCGTAGCTGTCAGAGGTGCAGTCTTAAACTCTAAGCAGCAGAATATGCCATTATCTTTTCCGGACTGACGTATAACCTCAAGCTGCTCGTGCCATTTCCGGCACATTGACTAGTAAATCATATAGCGGGCTTTTCCGGCTTTTTTAGCAGCATACAGTGCCGTATCCGCACTTTTAAAAAGCTCCTCGTAACTGTTTCCGTGCCTCATGGAAAATGCGGCACCTGCACTGACGGCTACATGTATATCCTGACGAGGCATCACAATATCCCTTTTAAGGGTTTCTTCAAGACCGTCCAGCATAAGTGCAAGCGCACGTTCAGATGTTTCAGCCAGATATATAACGAATTCATCCCCACCGAAACGGCTGCAGATTGCTGATTCTCCAAATACAGAAGCTATACAGCCTGCCGTTCTGTTAAGTATCACATCACCGAAGGCATGTCCGTATGTATCGTTAAAGCTTTTGAAATCATCGATGTCCATGACGATAAGAGCACTCTTTTCAGACATGCTTTTAAGCTGACGGCGTATGATGTCCTCGGCCGCAGATTTGTTAAGGAGGCCCGTCAGCCTGTCTGTATCCCTCTCATGGCGGAGATGTCTGGCCTGAACTATTTCACGAAGTCTCACATGGTTCATGCAGACATAAATGGCCATTCCCATTAGCAGGCAGCATATCACATTAACACTGTCGACAAAAGCCAGATCCGGAGTCTTCATATTGGCTGCACATAACACAAAGGCCGCTGCAAGCGCCATCATGAAGCTTAATACTCTCACCGGTCTGTCTATAATGAGCAGCGGCCCGGCCACCATAAACACACAGATAGTAGTCGCCGAAAGCTCAGGTCCGACGACGGTGTTGAGCAATACACCGTAAAGCCCTAAGCCTGAGAGCAAAAGATACCACATCAAAATAACAAGTTCTGATTTATGTTTTACAGCAGTCAGTGACATAATCAGCACAAAAAGAGCAATCAGTAACATTACAATATAACACGACCGGGCATCGCTTGTTGCTTCCAGGAAAAAGCTGCTCAGCAGCAGTCCTGCGAACATCAGCGTTGTAACTGCAGATGCCGGAGCTAAGGTCTCCTTGTTTCTTTTAAGTACGGCATCCTTGTTCTCATCGTAGTCTTCTCTGCTGATCCCTCCATAAATCCAATAACATATGATGAATTCTTTCAGTTTCTTTAGCACAGCATTTCCTCCTTACTTTGATGAAGAAGAATATCTCCGCGTCCCTTTTCTTTAGGAACCCTTATTACAGCCGTCGTTCCCTTTCCTAAAGCACTGCTGACGGTAAGGGTTCCCCCGCACATGGCATCAAGACGTTTACGCACATTTTCCATGCCGAGATGGGTTCTATTGTCATCAGGCGGCTGCGACAGGTCAAATCCCGCTCCGTCATCTATAACATAAATTTCATAGAAGTCGTCGTACTCGCTTACCTTTACTGTAACAGTGCCTCCGCCCTTTTTCCTGGTGATTCCATGCTTGACCGCATTTTCCACAAGAGGCTGCACGGAAAGAGCCGGCACCATAAATCCTCCTGCCTCCACATCCAGATTGTAATTAACCGTGTCTTCAGAAGACATTTTTTCCAGTTCAAGATATATCTTCACGTGATTCATTTCTGTTTCAATTTTTACAGGTTCTTCACGGTTTATGGAACTGAGATTAAGCCGCAGATAGTCAGCGAAATATCTTACAGCCTTCTGCGCCTTATCAGGGTCTTTTTTGCAAAGTATGTATATAGAGTCCAGCGTATTATACAGGAAATCCGGCTGAATCTGGCTCAGCATTATGGAAACCCTCAGCTTGGTGTTTTCCCTTTCCTTCTCGCAGTACTTATCAACCTGGTCTTCCAGTATGAAAACAAACATGAGCACTGCAGCTATGACACCTGCAAACATGGTCAGGAAAAGTCCATAGAAAAATGTCTGCACAACCAGCGCTGCTGCCGGAATCAGAGTATAGCACCAGAAAGCTTTTCTCTGTCGTCGTGTCAGACTGTTTTTATATTTTACGAGGATGACCGCATTGAGCACCATGGCGCATATGGAAACTGCATGTGAAAGCCAGAACACGTCTCCTCTGTGATAAAAGTTTGCATCGTCTACATAATAATACATGTGATTGAACTGCGAAATGACCAGAAGCAGAATCTGAAGACCATAAAATCCATAAATACATTCCCTGAATGTTTTCATTTTTTTCTTTGGGTCCACGCAGTCGAGCAGGTATAACGTCACAAGGCAGGTGAGCAGATATCCGAAAAGGAATTCGCAGAAGTTTGCAATTCTTACGGTGTAAAATCCGAAGGTTCCGTTCATTCCTTTCGTCAGCAGACCTGTTATATTAGACAAAAGGTCTACAGCAAGACAGAGAAACATGGATTCAAATCTTCTGCTTGTATTTCTATCCATCCTGGTGCCTACGCGTATCAGAACTATTCCCAGAACGCTGATAATCACTCCGCACATTTCCACTGATATATTTATAAATTTTAATTGCTCCGGTGTCATTATCTTCTCATCTCCGTCTTTTTCATTATATCTACTTCTACCTCTTTTTCTTCTGAAAGCTCAACTTTTCCCTCAATGTATATTTTTTCAACCTGCCCTTCTGAAATATGAGCAGTGGCTTCTATAGTTCCTGCCGGCTGACGGAATACGAAGTGATGAATTCCATCTCCCTGATCCAGTCCGAAAGATGCGGCGCACGCAGTGGTTCCCGAACCACAGGAACCCTCAAAATATGTGGTATCCACATCTTTTACATATACCACCGGTGTCATGGCGCAGATCGATGCCCCGCCGTCTTTTTTAATATCACTGCTGCAGAACATGACGCCCAGAGCCGGAGGATTGTATTTTGCCATTATTAAATCTTTTATTGCTGCAAAGTTTTTTTCTGTTGCCGGTATGCCGCGAAGTATCACATGGAGGATTCCGCCAAAGTCTACGGCAGGCACTGCGTCACCCGGACCCGCTGCATCGCCTGCATACGCTGCATCGCCTATCGCCAATGAACTGAGGTCAATTTTCGACAATCCCACAGGATTTGGCATCTTCACCTTGGTATAGCTGCTTTCCGTATTGACGTCTACGGTAAGAATTTCATCACATCCGCTCACATCCACAAACACGCTTCCTTTACCCTCTATACCGAGTTCCTTCGCTTTAATCAGCCCGAAGGAACGTGAAGCGTTTCCGCAGAACTCCAGACCGCACATTTCCATCTTTCCCTGTGCTCTGCCGCAGGAAGGTGTGTCCAGAATAAATGCCACCTGCTCGCCTCTGAGTTCTTTCATCTCAAGAAGCTGTCTGGCCACCTGCGTATACTCACTTCTGTCAAAATGGTCCTTTACAAAAATCGTAATATTTCCCGCCGGGTCTGCCACAATAATTTTTATCTTCTTTTTCATGGATTGTGCTCCTGTCTGAGGTCCAAGACCTCCTCCAATGTATCGGTTTTGTACAAAAAATATATCATATTTTCATATGATATGCAATTTGATATTTATACATGCTGTTTATACCCTCCATCAAAAAATCTTGATTTTACAGTCCGTATAGTTTACTATAAAATCAAAACGAAAGGAGCCGCCGCCATGACAAAGGATAACAGCGTTCAGTCCATTGAACGTGCACTCGATATAATTGAAGTCCTTGCCGATTATCATGATGGGCTTGGTGTAACGGAAATAGCAACCCGCATCGGTCTGAATAAAAGCACAGTTCACCGTATTCTGTCAACACTTATGGCCAGAGGCTACGTAAGCAAAACAGACAAGGGTACATATCGGCTGGGAATCAACCTCATTGAAGTTGTAAGCTGCTATATCAACAATCTGGAGCTCCAGACAGAGGCACGTCCTTACGTTGCTCAGACCACTGCGGAGCTGGGTCTGACATCACATTTAGGAGTGCTTGACGGCAATCAGGTCGTTTACATAGAGAAGATGGATGTATTCTCCAATGTCAGAATGTACTCACAGATCGGAGTCCGCGTTCACGCCTATTCCTGTTCTCTGGGAAAGTGCCTGCTGTCAAATTACTCTGCCGCTCAGGTAAGAACTATTATGGCGGACTGCAGCTTCATAAAGTTTACTGAAAAGACTCTGGGCTCTGTGGACGAGCTTATCGCAGACCTGGATCTGGTACGCCGCCGCGGATGGGCCATAGATGATGAAGAATCGGAGAAAGGCCACCGCTGTATAGGTGCTCCCATTTACGATTACCGCGGAGATATCATAGCAGCAATTTCTGCAAGCGGTCCCGTTTCACTTCTCACAGTAGACAGAATAGAACCTGTTGCCGAATACGTAAAAAAACAGGCTCTGGAAATATCCCGTTCCATGGGCTATACCGGTTAAATCTTATTTATTATCGTAATAATGAAAAGATGCACGAAGCTTATCGCCGCATGCATCTTTTCTTTATTTATATGTATGGACTTATTTTTTTCTGTGGAAATGCTCCATACCAGAACCTTTACTAGAAAATGTTCTTCAGTACGATGGTCTTGGAAAGTGTCATTTCATCAAAGGTCGAGAATACACCTTCGGTGCCTATGCCGCTGTGCTTCCAGCCTCCGAAAGGCTGCTCAAAAGCTCTGAAGAAGCTTGCGCCGTTGATTACCGCTCCGCCTGCTTCCATCTTTGATGCTACCTTGAAAGCACGCTTCTGATCTCTCGAGAATACGCAGCTTGACAGACCGAAAATGGATTTGTTAGCGATTTCAATTGCTTCCTCATCGGTATCAAAGCCGATAATCGGCACTACAGGTCCGAAAATTTCCATGTCTGCAGCTACATCTGCAGTCTTAGGAACGTCTGCAATTACTGTCGGCTCATAGAAAGCACCGTTTCTCTTGCCGCCGAGAAGGATCTTTCCGCCCTGCTCAACTGTCTTTTTAACCTGTTCTTCTACCTTTACAGCAGCTTTTTCACTGATGAGGCATCCTACCTGGGTGCTTTCGTCTGCAGGCATTCCCACCTTCAGCTGGCTGATTCTTGCCACAGCCTTCTTTGCAAACTCATCCTTAAGTGAATTGTGGATGAGGAAACGCTTGCTTGCGCAGCATACCTGTCCTGTATTGTACATACGTCCCCAGATAAGTTCTTCAACTGCCAGGTCAACGTCGCCGTCATCAAGTACGATAAAAGCATCGTTGCCGCCCAGCTCAAGAGCTGTGTGAGTCAGATTTTCTGCTGCCAGCTTGGCGGTATCTATACCTACTTCGGTACTTCCTGTAAGGGTAACAAGATGTACTCTTGGGTCCTTTACTGCTGCTGCCTTTACGCTTCCCGGAGCTGTCAGACACTGGATTACACCGTTAGGAACGCCGGCTTCCACCAGCATTTCGGTCAGCTTCATCAGTGTAAGAGGGTTGTCCGAGGAAGGAAGTACGATTGCCGCATTTCCCATCATCAGAGCCGGAGCAACCTTCTGGTCGTAAAGGTCACAAGGGAAGTTGAACGGAATGATGCAGGCAACTATGCCGATAGGCTCTCTGGTAATGAGCTGCATATTCTTATCCTGGCCCTGTTCCTGGCCCTGCGGAATAATGCTGCCGTAGTAGTGCTTGGCTGCTTCTATGAAACCGGAAAAGCCGATTCTTATGTTGCCTATTTCTGCTCTAGCCTCGACTATCGGCTTTCCGTTTTCTGCGCAAAGTGTCTGTGCCAGTGCTTCCTTGTTTGCATCTACAATATCAAGGAATTTGTATAAAACCTGAGCACGCTGCCATGCAGGTATCTCTGCCCAGACTTTCTGGCCTTTTTCTGCAGCGTCGATTGCTGCAATCACATCCTTTTCTGTGGCCTTAGGAACGGCTTCAATTACCTCTCCTGTTGCCGGATTTATGATATCAAATGTAAGTCCGCTTTCGCTGTCGACTTTCTTTCCGTTTACAATCATTTTCATTTCAGTTACCTCCTCGTATAATATCTTTTGGGTACATAAATGTACCTTGATAATTTAATAATT
>JBJETB010000013.1:0-16695 GCA_051883095.1 Anaerovoracaceae bacterium | reverse complement strand
AAAATGCCGATTTCCCTTGAAAATACAAGGGTTTCGGAGGATCGATTAGATAAATAAGAATTTGTTGAGTTATATTATACAACAACGAAAAGTGCGAATTTAACATGCGGGAAAAATTTGGAAAGGATTTTTAACATGGATTTACTATATCACTATGCTAGTAATCAAAAGGGATTTGGAATACTCAATGACAGAGCTATAAGATTAAGCGATATTCGTAAGAGTAACGATTATGAGGAATTGTTTTTACTATATCCAGATATTTTTGAAGATATTCTTGCTGTATATAAAGAGTCTCCTTTTGATTTTCAATATGAATGTCAAAATGGAGAGAAAGCACTAAAAGCACTTTTAGAGATTACTTACCATATGATTAATGATAGTATCGAAAGTGGAGATTTAACTAATTTTGTCGTATGTTTTAGCGAGCAAGCCGATCTGCTGAGTCAATGGCGAGGATATGCAAATGATGGACAAGTTATTTCGATTGGTTTTTCAAAGGAACTTCTTCAAAGAAAATGTAAAGAAGATAATAGTGTTTTCCGACTTGAGAAAGTCGCATATATATGTGAAGAAAAACGCAAAGAAATTGTTAAGAAAAAAGCTTTTGAGGTAGTTGAATCACTTAGGGATCTTCGCAAATGGATTATTGAAAATATGACGCATGATGCTTCATCGCCAGATACTGATGGCTTGTTGCAGTTCAATTTTCATGGTATGATTGAAAATATTATGATAGAGTCTTTAATGTACAAACAAATTGGATTTGAGGAGGAAAAAGAGTGGAGGATTTTTTTGCGGAATCGTGCATATAAAAATCCAGATTGGGTATTAGGTGAAGATTGTAAAATGATAGGTCCCAATATGTTTTCTGAAACCTTATCTTTTTTAAGAAATAAAATATCGTTCAATGTTACTGATAATAATATTTTTCCATATATTCCGTTGCTTTTCTCTGAAATTGGAGATGAAGTTATTAAAGAAATTTGGATAGGACCAAAAAATAAGATTGCACACGGGGACATGGAACTATATTTGGCACAACATGGGTACCAAAACACTGAGATCTTTTTTTCTAAAACATCATATCGATAAAAATTTTAAAGACACTTGTACATACTGTAAAGATTATTTGCTCGACAACTTCAAGCTTGTCGCAAATGTAGAGAGATGAGGTCTTTTCTATAGTATCAAAAATCCGTTGCATAAAATCTTATAATCAGCAGCGCATGTAATATAACACTGATAATAAAATATAGCTATTCGGGAGACAAGAAATTGCCTCCCTTTTTATTTGCAAGAAAACAAAAGAGGAATAAGAACAAATGAGTAAATTACTTAAGAAAGTATCAGCTTTGACGCTGGCTTTTCTCATCGCATTCACGGGACTTCCCGGAATCGGAATATCCGATGCCTATGCAGGAAACCCGGAGAAAGGTGACAGTGGCAAATGGGTTGAAGGAACTGCTTTTAAAGACAGTGAGAACAGAGAATATGCATATCCCGGTTCGGAAATGAGGTATATGGAGATCACATATCCCGACTATAACAGCATGTCTCTGAAAAAGGGAAGTGCAATTGAGATTCAAAAGCTTAGGAGATACAGGCTGAAGTCGGGAAGTGAAACCTATGTGGCATATTGTCTGGAACATGGAGTGGTAACCGATACAGCCGCACAGCTTAAAGCGGTGCGATTAAACAAATCATATATAGACCAGATATATAAGAATGAGGGCAAGGAATATATTCTAGTGAATATGGGACTTGCTCTTTTTTATGGCCGTCAGAATGAAAGCAGCATTTACGACCTGCTTAATTCACCTGAGGGAGGCGGACTTGGATTCAGAAATTCAAAGTACTATGACAGCTCGGCCCATTATCGTCTGGATGACTGGGAAGCAGCCACAAGACAGCTCATTCATGAGTCACAGCAGGATTTCAGGGACAAGGAGTTTAATAAGAAATCCAATGGACTCAGATATCAGTCAGGCTGGCGAGGCACTCCTCAGGATAAAATAAGCACCAGTCACTACTATTCACCTTTATCCGGTCAGCCTGCGCAGGACATTTACAACTATATGGCGCTGCTGATTAAGAATCACAGAAAATATCAGAAGAATGTTGTAAGTGATAATAAGGGAAAGCCAAAGGAAATAAAATTATCTGATGAAGATGGAGACGGCACATGGACTGCCAGAATTCCGGTAACAATCAGTAATGCCTGCTCATATAAAGTGGTGAAAGACGTCAATAATCCGGAAAAAGTCATTGACGGAGTGACACTTAAAATAGTCGAGGATGGCGGCAAAAAATTTTATGAATTCCGCTGCGAAGGAGAACCGGATACAGCAAAGACCTATACAGCTTTTAAAATGATTCAGGGAAGATCGGATATATCAAATATGCTGGTATGGGAGTGTAAGGATGGAGCCGGACATGTACAGTCCCTTGCCACAGGCTATGCAGACCCGGTACCGTTTTTCTTTAAATTTACAAAGGACACCTCGGTACCTGAAGGTGAAGAACCGGAACCTGAATATTTTCCATCCTTTGAATTCCCGGTACATAAAGATGACTTAAATCCGGGTTGGGATGGAGATAAATGTACACCAATGGGAGATGCCACACTGGCAGCAACTTACGTGCTCTATCGTGACGGAACAGAGGTGGACAGGGTGACCTTAAGTGAGTATGGTGAGACCAAAACTTTGGTGGACCAGCCGTGGGAAACACCGGAAGATTTGACCAGGACCGAGAGCGGCTCGTATAACCATATCGAAACAGATGGCGAAGGCAATGTAACTCATTCCTGCACTGTTGCACCAACGGAAATTAAGTGGACAGGAACACACACTTATACTATTAAAGAAATAAGACCGGACGGGAGATTTATAGAGCCGGATGCATATAACGGCAGCCGCGAGTACACGGTAAGCTACTATGCGGAGACATATAACGCTCAGACATGCGTGAATAATCCACCGGCATGGTCGGAGATAAAATACAAGGTCAATTTAAATACCGTAACGGGAGATGGAGGAAATACCGCTGAAGGACTTGATGTCAAGGATAATCTTTCCGAGATAATTACCTTACCAAATCAGGAAACCTTTATCAACGACTGTTATCGTGGAAAGATCACTATCTCCAAGTCTCTTGAAAGGGAGGATCCGTTTAAGGATAGCCCAATGGGAGGACATCCTGATTCAGTCAGATCTGAATGGAAGATGTACCTTCAGTCAGGCGGCTACGAAAATCATAAATACATAAGATTCGTGCGAGAAGCAGATCTGGTAGACGGAACCTCCGTGTACAGATGCGTCCGCGATACATCCGGAATCAGCAATGCCGATGAGAACCTGGTTATAGGAACTAATGGCGATATGGTTATCTATGACATACCATACGGCAGGTACTGGGTAGAGGAAGTGGTGACTGACGATGCTTCTTATGTAAAGGAAAAGTTCGAAGTCACTATTGATGAACATGGCGGGACCTATACGCCGGATAAGACCTACGACAACCGCTACGATTATAATCTCAGAGATAAAAAGAAAACCAATGTCATAAAAGTCATAAAGACAGATGGTGAAACCGGCAAGCTGGTAAGCGCAGATGAGAACGAAAGAAATGCAAAATTCTATATCAGATATAAAGGAAACCCTGATAATACCGATGCTCAGAACAGAGCTCTTGGGGACTATAACAGATTTCTGCCGAATGCTCCGAGCATAACAGCGGACGGACCTTTTGAATTTGAAGCAAATAGAAACGGCGAAATAGTTATAGACTATGAGCTCCCATATGGAATCTATGAAATACTTGAGTGGACACTTCCAGAAGGATATTTTGTTGGAGAATATGACGAAACAGGGACTTCAATATCACATGACTACGGCAAAGTTGAAGAAGGCCAGAGAAAGGCACTTTCCGGCTCAGAGTGGAGTGACCTTGTGACAATCTATAATTCTGAAGGGGAAAAAGTTTCATACAAGGACGCCTCAGAGTATACCGTTGATGAGGTTTTCAACTCATATACCTTCGAGGTGACCAGACAGCAGCTGCATACAGACGGCAATTTCGGACAGCTTGTTACTTATGACGGGGATATATCGGCAGCTGACAAATCATATAATTCAAAGCTCTATCATTATACCGCTTATTATAAGGCAGTTGCCATGGCCAACAATCAGGTGAAGGGCAAAATCGAGATTGAAAAGACCGGGGAAATACTTTCCGGATTCATTGAGGAAACAGTTTTAGGACATAGGGTATTTAAGCCTGTATATGGAGCATATGAAGCTCTTAAGGGGGCCGTTTTCGGAATCTTTGCAGCGGCAGATGAGCTGCTCAAGGACGGCAACGATGGTCCTGAGATTTACGATGCTTCCACAAATGAAGTAATTGATATCACAAAGAATAAATCAACCCACTTTGGAAATCTCACAGAAACTATAACAGGGCTTCTGGGAAAATTGTTTGGAACTGCAGAGACATATGAAACAGGAACCTATGACCATGAATCAGGTGCAAAGCTCTGGTACTTTAAAGACAGAGAATCAGGTCATGGGGGAACGGACGGTGAGGACAACAATTATACAAGAATGTATGTCTCACCGGAGCAAAAGGATACCACATATTCATACACCTACGAGACAGGTGACGGCGAATACAGCTATCGCTACGATGTGACTGTAACCATGAATTATCAGGCAGGAGGAAAGAACATTACAGATGTAAATGTAATCAAGACCACAACTGTAGGTGATGGATATAAGGAGGTTATACCTCTGACCCTGCCGGAAGGAAGTGTGGGAGATAACATCCTTTCCCCAATAGAAAACTATCTGGGGATGGCATCACCTGACGATACTACAAAGACCAGCAGACTGACGGTGACTGACAAGACATACATATACGAGGCCGATGGCACCACAGCACCTGACTGGGATGGCAATATGACAGACTTTGCTGCAATCGGAGTAAGGAGATATGAAGTAAGAGATGATATCCCGGCAGAAGAGCAGTTTACCATACCTGAAGGATGGACTGCTGTGCCGTACATAGGTGACCCGCAATCCGATCCGCATTATGCACTCATAACAAAAGACGGTGCATATAAGGTGCTTCTTGACGACGGACTGACATGGCAGGACTGCGATTCGGTTGGAAACTTCCAGAAGATGACCGTGCAGGTTTATAAAGCTTCATTCGTTCAGGAACCAGAAACAGACGATGGATTTACTTTCAGCTGGGATGGCTTTGAAGTAGCCGCAAAAGCAGATTATGCAGCAAAGAATGCAGTAACTGTAATTACAAAGCAGGCAGACAGTATAGCAGCAGTAAAGGATGTCGGAGCAGGCTTTACGTACACTGATGAAGGAAGAAAAACCATATTTACAGCAGAAGAACCTGCAGCACCTGTATATTTTCTTTCCCGTGACGGTGTAAAGACAGAAATGTACTATGCCGGAGGCGTGATGAAGGCCACAGTTGAAATCCCGCAAGCGGCAGTGGAGTCTGATTATGAGCATATTGTACCGGTGCTTAACTTCAGGAGAATGGAGGAAGGCGGAGCAGAAGATAACATACTTGACTGGTATTCAAAGCTTACCCCTTCCAATCCGGCGGAAACCTTTGAACCGGCGATTGGTATAAGTGTGAAAGCAACAAGAGTCGCGTCAAACATTGCAGGACAGGCAGAAAAGTATGTCATAGAAATCATCTCCAATCAGGGGGAAGATGCTCCGATGGTCATTACCTTTGCAGATGGTTACAGCATGACAATGTATGCAGACACATCAGCATCGGGAAATGGTGTGGGCGTCATAATCCTTGACAGCATATATAAGACCACAAGATATACTATGAGCGAGCTTGTGGAAACTATAACTACCGATGATGAAGGCAAAGCAGTAAGCTCGCCTCTGCCACTTGGTACATACATAATCCGTGAGCTCAAAGCTCCTTCAGGATACATGACAGACGATAAAGAATATCTGGCAGAGCTTAAGTACAAAGACCAGTTCACACCTCTTGTATGGCAGATTTTAAAGAATAAGAACGAATATTTTTCCGTGGAAATAGACCTGAGTAAGGTCTTTGAAACTGCTTATGAAAGCGGAGTATTCACAGCAAACGACGGAGCGATATTCGGACTTTACAGTGCAGATCCGATAGACAGCGGCAGGGAAGATGCAGAAAGCATTAAAGGAAAGATTCCGGCAGACACACTACTTGATGTAATATCTGTAGGCGCTGACGGTAAAGCCAAGTCAACTATAAAGCTGCCATATGGAACGTACTATATCAAAGAACTTACCACCCTTTCCACACACAAGAAGGATGAGAAACCATACTACTTTGTGGTGAAGGAAACAGATACGGATCAGTCATCCCCATGTGAGTTCAGCTATGAATCAGACGGAATCAGTGGAAATGTTGTGCTCGATAAGTACGGACAAGCTGACATCACTGTAAAAACCCTGACAAGATATCCAATGCCGTCCCTGACTGTGGATGGAAAGGCAGTCGGTCTCACAGAAGATATGAGTGATAGCAGCCTGAAGGTAACGATTGCCGAAGATGCAGCCATTGCAAAGATTACAGCGAAAGATAATGTACCTGTAAATATTACACTGCCAAACGGCAAGACCCTCACTGTAGTTGTCAAAGGTAATATCTACGAGTATACCCTTGATGGCGTAACGCAGGTTTACACTCCAGATGTATCATACACAGGCTATTTTGCAAGCTATGAGCACGAGTTTACCCCTGATACCAAGCCTGACTTCTCTGATGAAGTTGAAACAGTAGAATTTAAGGGAGCCGGGACGGATGCAAATACGATAAAAGCAGAGATTACCCATACACCGAAAACGACACCTGAACCGGTACTTAAGGACGGCAGGCAGGTCTACACCCACAGAAGCTCATTTACTGTAACGGATGCTATGGGCAGCAGCACTATAGACGGCAGTATCATAAGAAAACGAGGAGACCTTCAGACCATAGAGACTGCAGCTGATACCGTTTTAATGGAGGCCGGGGATATCATTACCTTAAGTGACCTTAGCGGAGCGAAAATATCTGTTTTACTGGATGAAAACGGTAAGTTTAAAGTACAGATCCATGGTACTTTGCCGGATATGATTTCAGAAGCAGACTCACCAAAGGTATTGCTTAACGGAAGCGATGCAGCAGGTATGGAATATGTGAAAAGCGTAACTCTGGCAAGGCAGAATCACTCGGCAAAGACACTGCAGATAAAGATTAATACAACTGATAATCTGAATGCATCACCTATTGAAAACGAACACCTTAAAACCGATACTCCAACTCCTACACCGAAACCGGGAAAGGGAAGTATCATAATTACTAAGGTTGACAGCAAAACCGGCAAAGGACTTTCAGGGGCAGCCTTCGAAATCTGGTCATCAAAAATCGAAGGAGAAGGAAACTCTGCAAAGACAGTTCCGGATAAGTTGATTTATAAAGGGACAACAGGTGCTGCCGGAAGGCTGTCACTTTCCCTGGACTACGGAACATATTTTTATCGTGAAACAGAAGCTCCGGAAGGGTACGTTCTCAACGACAATTTCCATGAAATAAGGGTGAGCAGCCTGATGCCGGCGCGGGTAACCGTTACCAATGAAAAAGAGGATACTGAAGAACCGGGCAAGCCTGAAAAGCCGGATAAGCCAAAGCCGACAAAGCCGGAAAAACCGCAAAAGCCTTCCAAAATACCAAAGACAGGAGATACTTCTGACATGATGTTTTATATGATTCTGGCAGCAGTGGCACTTACATTGATGGCTTTAGCTACTTTGCGCAGATGTGAAAATGAAGAAGGAGGAAATCAGAAAGATGAATTATAAAGAATTTTGTGACTATGTAGAAGAAAACATTTTGGAATTTGTACCGCCGGAGTGCAGGAACCGCAGCGTTGAGATAAACGAGGTCGTAAAGAATAACGGCAAGGTGAAGAAAGGAATATCACTTTTACCGGAAAAAGCAACAATGGCACCCGTGATTTACTTGGATGATGCCTTTGATCGATATAAGTCGGGAGGCGATATCAAAGCAATAATGGAAGACATTGTCGGAGTTATTTTAAACGCTGAAAAGGCAAGAAACTTTCCGAATCTATTTGATTTTGAAGCAGTAAAGGATATGATTGGATTTGAACTGGTGAACTTCAGCAGAAACAAGGAAAGGCTGAAAGACAATGTATGGGAGCCGGTTGAGGATCTTGCCAAAGTGTACAGAGTATTTTTCATCGATGACAGTTCTTTAAGTGCTGCAATGATACCGAATGAGCTGCTCAGATGCTGGGAAATTACCAGAGATGAGCTGGATGTGCTTGCAGCTTCCAACATGGAAAAAATGCTGCCTCCGGTGTTATACGACATCGAAGACTCTATAAGGTGTGGCCTGTCATCAGAGCCGGAGAACCTTTTGGAAAAAGAGAGCCTCGATGCGAGAAATAAGATGCTTATTTTGACCAACGCTCATAAATCAATGGGAGCGGCATCAGCACTGTACCCGGGAGTACTTGAAAAAGTCAGTGAGATGATGGGTGATGATCTGACGATTATCCCGTCATCAACCGAAGAGGTTATCATCGTGCCTAAATCCTGCCCTATGCCGCCAAAAGAAATCGGCAATATGGTCCGGGAAGTAAACAGACATATGCCTCAGGAAGATATTTTGTCAGACAGAGTATACGAATTTACATACAATGAGTCGAGACTGCGCCAGATTCCTGAGTCACTGCCGCCTGTCAAAAAGCCAAAAGACATGGAACGATAGGAAGCGAGGGTAGATACGATGGAAAAGGAAGAACACATCAAAGTAGTCTTCATACAGCCGGGTGAAAAGCCGAAGCTTGTTGAAATAGAAAACTCTCTCAAGGGATATTATGGTCTGGTGGGTGATCCTATTCAGGCCATTTATCCTTTTGAGGACGATGCAGCGGTTATCTGTAATGCGTAGTTGCTTGTTATGTGTAGCATCTATTCTTTCTCCCTTCTAATCTCCTGAATTAACTTGATTATTGGCAGTTCACAATCTTGTGTTACTCTACATAATGTAGAGGCTGACTCTCTGCCAATAATCACAGGAGGTTTGTAAATGTCAGATATTATTTATGTCTCCATCATTGAACTGATGGAAAAAGCCGAACAATGGTTGTTAGACCACGGTTACAAAAAAAGCACACTCGGTGTCTACAAAGCGACATGGAACAAGTTCCGAGCCTTTTCGGTATCGCCTTTCTATGACCGCAATACTGCGGAAAAGTTTCTGCTTCGCTATTTCGGTGTCGATGTGAATGCTATTGATCAAAAACTTGATATGCGAATGCGGCACGCAAGGCGTCATATGAATGCGCTTGACGAGTTTTTGAGAACCGGCCAGATCTGTCGCAGAAAAGTTCGGGGGATAGCAACAATTGATGATGACGGATTTGACCTGTTCTTTGCGGAATTCTTGGATTTCTGTAAAGAGCAAAACTACTCAAAGTCTTGGATGGACAATACTGTATCCGGTCTTAAAGTCTTTTTACTGGCGACTCATGCATCCAACACTGCTGCACCGGAAAGCATTGATCTGGATACCATTAACTGTTTTTCCGAGGCCATGAGAAGCGCTGATGGAATTTGCATGAATGTTCGTCGAACGCGGTGCCACCAGGTTGGTATATACCTTCATTGGCTATATCTGCATAAGGTTACAAGCCAGGATTATTCTCTTCTGCTTCCAAACTTTAAAAGAAGTCCGGTCAAACTTCCGCAAACATGGACGGCGGAAGAGATAGAGCGGATTTTGGCAGCTATTGATACCGAAAACCCTGTAGGCAAGCGCAACTATGCCATGTTCCTACTTATGGCGAGAACTGGTCTTCGGATAAGCGATGTTGTGAGCTTAAAATTCTCAAATATTGACTGGAAGAGCAACAGCATCTCACTTGTGCAACAGAAAACTGGCAACAATCTTGGCTTGCCTTTGAGCAAAGAACTGGGAATGGCAATTATTTCATATCTTAAAAATGGACGCCCCCAGTCATCGACAGACTTCATCTTTATCCGTCATACCGCCCCATATGGTCCTTTGGATTACCACAACAATTTCAATTCAGAACTCCGGAAATATATGCGAAGAGCCGGAGTTACCGTGCCGGCAGAAAGACACACAGGTGTTCATACATTTCGCCATTCGTTTGCCACAAATATGCTCAAGGAAGAAACGCCGCTTCAGGATATTTCTCAGATATTGGGTCACAGCGACATGAATGTGACAGAAACATATTTACGCGTTGATATTGAGCAGTTGCGCCTGTGTTCGCTGAATTTGGAGGTGTTGTCATGAAGCAATTTCATTTTACGAGCAAGCTCTCATCGATGATGGAACTGTATCTGGCAACACGAAATGAAGATGGCTTCCTTACGAATAACTCCGGATACTATCTACAGGAGCTGGATGCTTTGTCCAAGGAAACGGGAAATGAATCGTTCGTAACAAGGGAACTCATTGAGGTGTGGGATACTGTAAAGCCGCATCTCTCGAACCGTACAAAGATTCAACGTCACAATATAATCCGATCCTTTGCAGCTTTTGCATACGCCCACGATGGTATGTCATACGTCCCATATACAAGCAAACTGAAAAGTAACTCCTCGTTTGTTCCGCATATTTTTACCACTGATGAGATATCCCGTCTTTTTTATGCTGCCGATAATCTACCGTACAGAAAAAACGCACCTACAAGACACTTGGTCATCCCCGCCGTCATGAGGCTGCTGTATGCGTGTGGTCTACGGGTTAATGAGGCGTTAAGGTTAAGAACAATCGATGTCGATTTTGATGCCGGCGTAATTACCATTTTTAACGGTAAAGGCGGAAAGGATCGGCTTATTCCAATACACAGTAGTCTTACTGAGTATTTGAAAGAATACACAGAAAAACTGCCGTCGAATAGAGAGTGGTTTTTCCCGTCTGCCAGTGGACACTATTCCAGCGGTGCGGTTTATGAAAATTTCCGTGAACTGTTGTTTCAGAGCCACATTCCTCATACGGGAAACGGTCCTCGCGTTCACGATTTTCGACATACCTTTGCAGTTCACACATTAGAGAAGCAGCTTGCAGAAGGATATGATCCAATGGTTATTCTTCCACGGCTTGCCGCATATCTGGGGCATAAAAGCTACAGGGAAACATGCTGGTATATCCACCTGACAATTGCTTCATTTCCGGAATTGGCACAAAGGCTCGATTCTGCATTCATGGGAATAATCCCCGTCGTTGGAGGTGAGATGCTTGAAGAAGACTGATTTCACGAAAGCACTTACCACCTACTTTTCGACATATCTCCCTTTAACATGCGGTGTCAGCCCGAACACATGCAATTCCTACCGAGATGCTTTCAAACTTTTACTTTTATACTTTCAAGAAGAAAAAGGGATACCTGCGAACGATATTGAACTCCGCATGCTGAACCGAACTCTTGTTTCCGATTTCTTGGATTGGTTGGAATTACAAAGAGAAGTCTCTGTTACAACCAGAAACCAAAGGTTGGCCGCACTGAAAGCGTTTGCTCATTATGTGCAGTACAGAAATCCGGAGTATCTTGAAAACTGTACAGACATCATTACTATACGACCGAAAAAACATGAAAAACCTGTTGTACCATTTCTGACAGAAGACGAGCTTAAAGCTTTACTCGCACAACCAAATCCATCCACACGGCAAGGATTGCGGGATTTAACGCTGTTATCCTTGCTATATGATTCCGGTGCGCGTGTACAAGAACTAACGGATCTGAAACTAAAGGATATCCGATTAACCAATCCCGCAATGGTTACGTTGACCGGAAAAGGCAGAAAAGCGCGCCAGGTTCCATTAATGAAGGATACTTGCAAGCTCTTGAATACATATATACGGAACTTTAATTTAGACTCCGAGCTGCTGGCATCACCACTGTTCTTTAACAAAAAAGGTCAGGCTCTTTCTCGGTACGGAGTAACTTATATCCTAAAAAAATATGCTTCTCAGGCTGGATTGGATTGTAACTCGAAGAAGATATCTCCTCATGTTTTACGCCACACTAAGGCAATGCATTTGCTGCGGGCTGGTGTAAATATGATTTACATCCGCGATTTTTTAGGTCATGTAGATATTTCTACCACCGAGGTATATGCCCGAATTGATGCTGAGATGAAGCGAAAGGTTTTTGAAGAAAAGGTACCCAATTTTACGCCAAACACTACTATGCCTTGGGAGGAGGACGAGGATTTATTACAATGGTTAACACAATTTGGAAAGAAACCTTTCTGATTATGTGTAGTCATTTGAAGGGAAACGCTCGGTATTCCGGGCGTTTCCCTCCTGTACTACGCATAACTGAGGACTACACATTACAGACGTTATGTGGATCACCACATAATATCTGTAATGATGAAGGCAAGCTGAACGGGATGCCTCTTAACAGAGCAATCTTTGATAAGAACGGACGAGTTCAGGACATTATAGCCGGAAATATGATTATCTGCAGAGCACCTGCAGATAGCGAGGATTTTGCCAGCCTTACCCAGGGGCAGGCCAAAAAGTATTTGGAAAGATTTCGCATGCCAGAGGTTTTCATCAACACTCCGGAGGGCATTATGGTCACAAGGATGAGAGTTGTTAACCTGAAGGACCACGAAATCGAAAGATAGATATCAGGGCAGCGCAGCACGCTGCCCTGTCTTAGCAAGCAGACCCTTTCTACTCCTACTGCGAGTAGAAAGGGAGATGCTCAGGGGGATACCCCCTGAAACCCCCGTGAAGAAAAGAGTATTTTCGTCTCCGTTGTGTTTTGCTTCTTGTATAATATAATTAAAAGCGAAAAGAAAATCGTAAATCTAAATTTGTTGATTTTATAGCAAGATAAGATTTTTATGTTTAATTTATACTATGAAATTTATAAGCTACTCATAAACTTGCTAATATCTTGTTTAACAGGAGCCAATCTACTACAATGAGTATGCTGAAACAAGCAAATACAATTTTGGAGGTGTTTCTAATGCTTAATGAAAATGTTGTAAAATTGTTGAAGGCTGGTATGTGGGATCTGGCTACCTGTGCAAATGGCGAACCTAATGTGGTTCCCGTTGCTTTTAAAGATGTGACCGAGGATGGAAAACTGATAGTGGGTGATGTATTCCTTGAAACCACCCTGAATAACATCCAGGCGAATGACGGTAAAATTGCCATCTCCGTCTATGATGCACAGAATCTGGAAGGATATCAGGTTAAGGGTAAAGCCGAATATGTTACTGAGGGCAAGATTGTGGATACTTTCAAGGCTATGGTTGAAAAGATGTTCAATGGTGCCGCTACTGCAAAGGGCGCATTGGTCATCACTCCGGAGAAGGTAATTGTAACTACACCGGGCGCTGATAATAAGAAAGTTCTGTAAGCTTTTTTAGGCATGGATGCGCAGCCTGCGCATCCGTGTTTGTATTTTGGGAGGTCTGTTTGAATGACGAGCTTATATATGGAAGGCCGAAAAGCACAGATCAACCGCCAGGAATGTGTTGGCTGTGGTGCTTGCATTTCCGCGTGTCCCGCACAGGCAATTCGTATGCTTCCCGGATGGTTCAGTGAGGTGGACATATCAAAATGTATTGGCTGTGGAAAATGTGTAGCGCTCTGCCATAAGCAGGCGCCATATTGGGTGCATAGCAATACACTGTAAACTATAAAATATAAAGTTACTTGTTATTTCCGAGATATCGCGATAAAATAAGGGGGAATGAAGTGCTATTGGTAAATGTAAAGATCTATTTCTACATTTCATCCCTACTCAGCGCATACTTCATTACAAATCGTGAAAGGATGAGGAAATTATGGCATATCAAAGAAAACTGGATAAAGATATCCGCTGCCCTTTGGAATACGGCATGGAACTGTTCGGCGGGAAATGGAACTCCCGGATCATCTGCGTGCTGGCTACGCTGGGGACACTGCGCTACAGTGAACTGCGCAAAGAGATGGGAAATATCACGGACGCTGTCCTGGCATCAACGCTGAAAGAGTTGATCGCGAACGAGATCGTCCTGCGGAAGTCCTATGATGAGATCCCGCCCAGAGTAGAATATTCCCTGACGGAAAAAGGAGAGTCCGTAGTTCCAATTTTACAGAGTATTTGTAAATGGGCCGGTTTATTCTATAAAGAAAGCAATGATCCGACTATGATACAGTGTCAAAAATGCGATCATAGGGGAGGAATGGCATAGAGCTTTGTACTTCATGAACCGAAGGATATCGGGAAGGAAGAAAAAATTGAATAATCATGAAGATATACTGGATTCCATGCCGGTATCCAGAGCTTTTCTAAAGCTGGCAGTCCCAGCCGTCGCCGCGCAGCTAATCAATATTTTATACAACATCGTAGACAAAATGTTCATCGGCCATATCCCGGAGGTGGGAAAACAAGCTCTCGCCGGAGTTGGCGTAACCACACCGGTCATTCTTGCAATCTCTGCTTTTGCCGCACTGGTCAGTATGGGCGGTGCACCGAAAGCCTCCATATTTCTGGGAAAAGGAGAGAATAGTCAGGCGGAAAATGTGCTTGGAAGCTGTACCTGGATGTTGCTGCTGCTCTCACTGCTGATTACTGCCGTTATGCTCGCATTTGGACGGCCAATTCTGCTTCTGTTTGGAGCAAGCATGGATACGATTGGCTTTGCTGCAGATTATATGAACATCTATTGCTTGGGTACTGTTTTTACACAGCTTACCCTGGGATTGAACGCTTTTATCACTGCACAGGGAAAAACACTAGTCAGCATGCGGAATGTTGCCATCGGTGCTGTAACAAATATTTTTTTGGATGCTTTATTAATCAATGGTCTTCAGATGGGCGTCCGGGGAGCCGCCCTTGCGACAGTGATTTCCCAGGGTGTATCAGCACTTTTTGTGATCATTTTTCTGTGTTCCGTAAAGAGCGTGCTGCGGTTGAAATGGAAGACTATCCACTTTAACAAACAGATTCTGTGGCCGTGTCTTTTACTGGGAACTTCCCCGGCACTGATGCAGCTGACGGAAAATCTGGTGGCCATCAGCTTCAACACTTCTTTGCAAAAATACGGCGGTGACATGGCAGTCGCTTCCATGAGTATTCTGAACAGTGTTATGCAGTTTGTCATGCTGCTCCTGCCAGGCTTGGTGCAGGGAGCACAACCGCTTTTGAGCTATAACCTTGGTTCAGGAAACGTTCCGAGAGTGAAGAAGACATTTCGACTGCTGCTCCTGTCTTGTGTAACCGGATCGTTTTTGATCTGGATTTTGTGCATGGCCGCACCGGGAGCCGTGGCACGAGTTTTTACCAATGATGTTGAGTTACTTCAGTATACGGAGTGGAGTATGCGAATCTATTTGGCCATGCTCCTGATTTACGGTGTTCAAGTAGCCTGTCAATACAGCTTCGTGGCATTGGATCAGGCTCCCAAAGCAATCTTCCTGACCGTTTGGCGAAAAATCATTTTGCTGATCCCTCTGATTTTTGTGTTTCCTTTAGCGTGGCCCGATCCGACTATGGGCGTATACCTGGCGGAGCCTGTTGCAGATACGATTGCGGTCTGTACAACTGCCCCCATGTTCTACAAATACAATCGTTCACTAAAGGCGGATTGTAAAAATAAAAGGCACTCATAAATTCCATAGTGACTTGTATTTCTTTTGAATCAGCGCTACAATGTTTTCGATATATACCGGAAACGTAACGAGGCGATTTGCCTTATTTATCTGGAGGAAAACACTACACATATAATAATACGAAAGGAAGAGATGCAAATGAGAATCGCAGTAACTTATCAAGATGGTATGATTTTTCAGCATTTTGGACACACGGATCAGTTCAAACTTTATGATGTGGAAAACGGAAATATCGTCAGCAGTCAGGTGGTGGACACCAATGGGCAGGGCCATGGGGCATTGTCCGGATTTTTGTCACAGGCAGACGTAGATGTTATTATTTGCGGCGGTATCGGAGACGGTGCCCAGACCGCACTGCGGGAGGCTGGAATCCAGCTATTTGGCGGTGTAACAGGTCAGGCAGATGAGGCGGTTCGTGCTTATCTGGCCGATGAATTGGGTTATGATCCGAACGTACATTGTGAACACCATGAGCAGGAGCATTCTCGCGGGGAGCATGCCTGCCATGAGGAGAAACACGGTTGTACCGGAAACGGAGGTGGCTGCCATGAGTGAAAATTGCTCGCATAACTGCTCTGAATGCAGTAGTAACTGCAGTGAACGGACTGCGCCCCATAGCTTGCTTGAACCACTGAACAAAAACTCCTCTGTGAAAAAAGTGATTGGTGTGGTCAGCGGCAAGGGAGGCGTTGGAAAATCCCTGGTCACCGCCATGCTGGCGGTACTGACCCAGCGCAAGGGCTATCGGGCGGCAATCCTGGACGCGGACATCACAGGACCGTCTATTCCCAAAGTGTTTGGAATCCATGGAAAGGCTCTCGGAAGTGAGGACGGGATTCTTCCCGCCGAGACAAAGTGCGGCACGAAGATCATGTCCATCAATCTGCTGCTGGAGCATGAGGGAGACCCCGTGGTGTGGCGCGGACCCATTATTGCCGGAGCTGTCAAGCAGTTCTGGACGGATGTGAATTGGGGCAACGTTGACTATATGTTTGTGGA
>JBJETB010000012.1:0-16750 GCA_051883095.1 Anaerovoracaceae bacterium | reverse complement strand
CTCATAAAAAAGAGCTGGTTAAAATGGGCGCAAATATTGATATCTGCGGAAAAAATGCTATAATTAAAGGGGGTTTGCCGCTTAAAGGTGCAGAGGTTTCAGCCGCCGATCTCAGAGGAGGTGCGGCACTGGTTATTGCCGGCCTTTCTGCGTGTGGCGAAACTGACGTTAAGGACATATATCACATAGACCGGGGTTATGAAAATTTTGATGAAGGACTGAGACAGCTGGGTGGATTAATTGAAAGAAGAACGTGCGATTAAAAGAAAGAAGAGAAGAATAAAATTCGTTGTGAAGCTGGGGGTTTTCCTGATCATTGCCGGTGCAGTGGTTTTCGTGCTAAAAGCCCCTTTTTTCAATGTTAAAACTTTCCAGGTAGAGGGTAACAGTTATTATACTGATGAGGAGATTCTCGTTATGGGAAACTGCAAGACCGGGGGCAATATTTTTATTGGAACAGATACGGGCGACATCCGGTCGAGACTGGAAAAGGATGCATACATGGCTTCCGTTAAAGTAAAACGTGTTCTCCCTGATACAGTGAAAATTCAGCTTGATGAGAGGAAGCAGACAGCGGCCATCGTCTACGGTGAAAAATATGTGGTGGTGGATGGCGAAGGTGTTGTACTTCGTAAAACAGGTGTAATGCCTGAAATAACAGTGCTCAAGGGACTTACCATAAGCAAGCTTTCTGTGGGGGAAAAGGTGGAGGCCGAGGAAAAGGTTCTCCTTAGACAGACTCTTCAGATGCTCAGTGTCATGGAAAAAAGCAATATGTACTTCAAGACCATAGAACTTTCAGAGGGAGAAATAAAGGCTCACATTCTGGACAGCCTTATCTGTCAGGGCACACCTGAGAACATTATGAAGGCCATGGAGAAAGACAGCCTGCAGCTGGTGGTACAGGAGCTTTTTGACAGAAAAATCGAGCGCGGAACCATTAAAATAAGCGGGGACAGAACGGTTTCCTTCACACCGAAAATAGATTAGGTTTTTACTAAAAAAATGGTGCATTTAAGTGTAATGTATGTTACAATTAAGGGTAATTGGGAACAATCGAGGAGGTAGGATTGAAAATGCTGCAATTTGATACAAATTTAGAAAAATCAGCAGTCATTAAGGTCGTAGGCGTAGGCGGGGGCGGATGCAATGCGGTAAACCGCATGGTTGAAGCTGAGCTTAAGGGTGTGGACTTTATTGCTGTTAATACAGATAGACAGGCTCTCAACAGGTGTGTAGCCGAAACAAAAGTTCAGATAGGAGAAAAACTTACCAGAGGACTGGGCGCAGGGGCCAATCCTGAGATCGGACAGAGGGCCGCTGAGGAAACTCTGGACGAGATTACCTCTCTTCTTGACGGAACAGACATGGTATTTATCACCGCAGGAATGGGCGGCGGCACAGGTACAGGTGCTGCGCCTATTATAGCCAAGGCGGCCAAGGATATGGGAATACTTACTGTAGGTGTTGTTACGAAGCCCTTTTCATTTGAAGGTGCCAAGAGAAAGAAACAGGCGGAACTTGGAATCAACTTCCTTAAAAAATACGTTGACTCTCTCGTAATCGTTCCGAATGACAAACTCCTGCAGAACTGCGAGAGGAACACTTCAATGCTGCAGGCTTTCCAGATGGCGGACGATGTGCTCCGGCAGGGGGTACAGGGAATTTCAGACCTTATTTCAGATTTTGCACTTATCAATGTGGACTTTGCCGATGTCAAGTCAGTCATGACAGACAGGGGTGTTGCGCACATGGGAGTAGGCAGAGGAACCGGCGAGAACAGAGCTCAGGATGCAGTAAAGAGCGCCATCGAAAGTCCGCTGCTTGAAACTACTATTGAAGGAGCCAAGGCTATACTTCTTTACGTGGCAGGCGGATATGATCTTGGAATGCTGGAGGTCAGCGAAATCGCAAGCCTTGTTGAGGAACAGGCCGACAGAGACTGCATACTTATCTTTGGTGCTGCTGTCAATGAGGAAATGCAGGACGAGATATCGATTACAGTTATCGCCACCGGCTTTGATGAAGGTCTTGAAGGTGCTGCAGGTGGTAGCAAGGCAGCTGAAGAAAAGCCTGCAGAGGCAGACCGACAGAAGCAGGGACTGGGCGGATATGATGATGTTTTCGGCAGAGTTGAAGGTCTTGAGGGTAAGGAAGTCACACTTCAGGACATTCTTCAGAAGGAAGAAGAAGAAAAAGGAAGTTCACGGTTTGAAATTCCGAGTTTTCTGTAGATAATAAACCAAGCCGGCTTATTCGCCGGCTTTTGTGGTAATAGTGAAGTGAAAAAAACGAAAGGAGAAGGAGCCCTGTGAGGACTGTAAGCTCTAAGGACAACAAAATATTCAGGCTTTGTCAGCAGCTTTCCCAGAAGAAATACAGGGATAAGCTTGGGCTCTATCTCATTGAAGGCGAGAATCTTCTGGAGGAGGCAGTCAAGAACGGAGCAGAAATCAGGACCGTTCTGGCAAGACCCGATTACGGAGGCTGTTTCTTCGGAACAGAGGATAAAGCTTTTTTCCTTGACGATAATCTGTTCAGGCAGCTTGCTCAGACGGAAACCAGTCAGGGAATAATAGCAATAGTTGCAAAACCCGAAATTTCCCCGGCCCGATTTTTGGATGAAGGAGGCGGCGGGAATTTTGTCGTTTTAGACAGGCTGCAGGATCCGGGCAATATCGGCACAATTTTAAGGACAGCCGATGCTGCAGGCTACAGACTGGCAATAGTTTTAAAGGGCACGGCTGACGTGTTCTCACCTAAGGTGGTAAGGGCGGCGACCGGTTCACTCTTTAGAATGCCGGTTGTTTTCATGGACTCCGTAGATGAGCTGATGGAATTTACCAGGGCAGCCGGCAAAAAACTCGTAGCGACCTGTTTTGACACAGACCGTTACTACTACGATGAGAACCTTAAGGAGAACATCGCTCTCATAATCGGAAATGAGGGGAACGGTATCTCCCGGGAGCTTATCGAAGGCTCAGATGTGAAAATAAAGATTCCTATGCACGGAAATATCGAATCGCTTAACGCTTCCGTGGCAGCAGGGATTTTAATGTATGAGGCTGTAAGGCCCCAATAAAATTCGGTAGAAAGGTTTAACGAAAATGCAGGAAAGATTAAAGCAGATTTTAGAAGAATCAAAGAGACAGTTACAGGAAGCGGCCTCGGTTCAGGATGCCGAGGATGTCAGAGTAAAGGTTCTGGGCAAGAAGGGACAGCTGACAGAAATCCTTCGTTCCATGGGACAGCTTGCTCCTGAGGAAAGAAAGGAGCTTGGCCAGGCGGCAAACCAGGTTCGCTCCGAAGTGGAAAAAATGCTGGAGGAAACATTTGATAACCTTAAAAGCAAGGCAAGGGAGGCCAAGTTCAAGGCCGAAAAGATAGATGTTACAGAGCCGGGCAAGCTTTACAAGCTTGGTACCAAGCATCCTGTAACCATTACCATTGAAGAAATTTCAAGAGTGTTCAAGTCCATGGGCTTCACCCTGACAGAGGGACCTGAGGTTGAAACGGTTTTCAACAACTTCGATGCCCTTAACGCAGGTCCTAACCATCCGGCCAGAGACTGGACGGACACTTTCTATGTAAATGACGATGTGCTTTTGAGAACTCAGACTTCACCGGTACAGGTAAGAACGCTGATGAACCAGAAGCCTCCTATCAGAGTTTTCGCCCCTGGAAGATGCTTCCGCTGCGATACTCCTGATGCTACCCACTCACCTATGTTCCATCAGGTTGAAGGACTGGTTGTAGATGAGGGAATCACTATGGCGGATCTTAAAGGAGTGCTTGACAGCTTCGCCAAGCAGATGTTCGGACCTGAAGCAAGAACCAAGTTCAGACCTCATCATTTCCCGTTCACAGAACCGTCGGCAGAAATGGACGTTTCCTGCTTCAAGTGCGGCGGCAAGGGCTGCAAAGTGTGCAAGGGCAGCGGCTGGATAGAAATCCTGGGCTGCGGTATGGTACATCCTAACGTGCTCAAGGTAGGCGGAATCGATACGGAAAAGTACACAGGCTTCGCTTTCGGTATGGGCGTTGAAAGAATCGCAATGCTCAAGTACGGAATCGATGACATCAGACTGCTGTACGAAAACGATATGAGATTCATCGAGCAGTTCAGGTAATTCGC
The DNA here is from genome assembly GCA_051883095.1 of Anaerovoracaceae bacterium. Classification (GTDB taxonomy): domain Bacteria; phylum Bacillota; class Clostridia; order Peptostreptococcales; family Anaerovoracaceae; genus SUG1106. Next base: position 12,615 of record JBJETB010000012.1, on the reverse strand, counting down.
AGCATTAAGAACACCGATGCGAATTAAAATGTGAAATTTTGATTTAGGAGACAAGAAGAAATGATAGTATCACTGGAATGGTTAAAAGATTATACAGAAGTTAATGTAAGCCCCGAAGAATTCTGCGATCGTATGATAATGTCAGGCTCCAACCTTGAGACTATGGAAAAAGTGGGAGAAGACATGGTCAAGGTCGTAGTGGGCAAAATAGTTAAGATAGACAAACACCCTGACGCTGACAAACTTGTAGTGTGCCAGCTTGATATAGGTGAGGAAGAGCCTGTTCAGATTGTAACAGGTGCACCTAATGTATTTGAAGGCGCCTATGTTCCTGTTGCTCTCCACGGCAGCAGAATACCGGGACCTCTTCACGGACAGCCTAAGCAGGAAGGCGGCACTAAGATTACCAAAGGCAAGCTCCGCGGCGTTGTTTCCAACGGAATGCTCTGCTCCTTCGGCGAACTGGGCTTCGAGGACAAGGTTGTGCCTGTAAATCAGAGAGACGGAATCTGGATTCTGAGCGGTGAATACCCTGTGGGAACAGATTTTGCCGAAACTATGGAACTTAAAGACGCGATAATCGACTTTGAAATAACTCCTAACAGACCGGACTGCCTTTCCATGATCGGTATGGCCAGAGAAGCTGCAGCGACCTTCGGCACTCAGCTCAAGTACCCGGACACAAAGTGCGAAAATGAAGAGGGAAACGCAGCTGATTATGTAAACGTAGAAGTGAAGTCACCGCTCTGCAAGAGATACGTTGCCAGAGTGGTTAAGGATGTAAAGGTTGAAGATTCACCGTGGTGGCTCCAGAGAAGGCTGATCCACGCAGGTATGAGACCTATCAACAATATCGTTGACATCACCAACTTCGTAATGCTGGAATACGGTCAGCCGATTCACGCTTTCGACATTGAAAGCCTGGCCGGTCATAAGATTATCGTGGACACAGCTAAGGAAGGTGAAAAGTTCGTTACCCTTGACGGCACGGAGAGAACTCTGGACGACAAGATGCTCATGATAAACGACGCCGAAAAGCCTGTTGCAGTAGCAGGCGTTATGGGCGGTCTCAACTCCGAAATCGAAGACACCACCCAGACAATCGTTATAGAGTGTGCAAACTTTGAGGCCAACAGCGTAAGAACCACATCCAAGAGACTGGTTCTGAGAACAGAGGCATCCGGAAGATATGAAAAGGGCATCGATCCTAACCTCTGCGAAGCTGCAGCAGACAGAGTCTGCAGACTTATCGAGCTCATCGGTGCAGGTAAGGTTGTAGGCGGAAAGGTTGACATTTACCCGCAGCCTGAGGCAGCAAAGACTGTTCATGCAAGAGTAAGCAGAATCAACCACGTGCTTGGCATCGAGCTTTCAAGAGAGCAGATGGTTAAATACCTGGAAAGCCTTGAAATGAAGGTTGAAGGCTCCGGAGATGACATGTATGTAACAGCTCCGACCGTAAGACAGGACATAGAGATTGAAGAAGATATCGTGGAAGAGGTTGCAAGACTTTACGGCTATGACAACCTGCCGGTTACCATTCCTAAGGGAAATAACGAGGCAAGCCAGTCCTACGAAAGAGATATCAAGGATCTTGCCCGCGACACCATGTGTGCAATGGGTGCGAACGAAATTCAGACTTACTCCTTCGTAAGCCCTAAGGGAGTAGACAATGTTAGAATCGACGAAGATTCATGGGAAAGAGCTTTCGTTCAGATATTAAATCCTCTGGGAGAGGACACCTCAGTTATGAGAACAATCCTCACACCTCAGATGCTGGAGGTAATGGGCAGAAACTACTCCAGAAACCTGGACGCAATGAAAGCCTTCGAAATCGGAAACACCTTCATGGCCAACATGATAGACCCTAAGGGGCTGCCATATGAAAGCGACAATATGTCAGTAGGCGTATACGGCAAGGACGAAGACTTCTTCACTCTCAAGGGAATGCTGGAAGAACTCTTCGACAAGCTGGGAATCAAGAAAGTAAAATACATTCCTGAAAGCGAGTACGGTGTGTACCATCCAGGCAGATGTGCAAGAATCGTTGCAACTCATATGGCTGAGCTTGAAAACGGACCTGCAGAGGAAGAGGTTGAACTTGGTATCATGGGTGAGGTTCACCCTGAGGTTGCCGAAAAGTACGGCATAGGAACCCGCTGCTATCTGGCAGAGCTCATGTTCGAAAACGTAACAGAACTGGCAGACACCGAAAAGGTTTACACTCCGCTTCCTAAGTATCCTGCAATGTCAAGAGACATCGCTCTTCTGGCTGACGAGGATATGACAGTGGATCAGATTGAGGATGTAATCCGCCAGGCAGGAACTGAAATTCTGAGAGCAATCAGACTCTTCGATATTTATAGAGGCAAACAGGTTCAGGAAGGCAAGAAGAGTATGGCCTTCTCACTGACCTACAGAGCGGCAGACAGAACACTCACTGACGAGGATGTGCAGGCTGTTCACGGCAAGGTGCTTGATGCGCTCAAGGAAAAGCTGGGCGTAACGCTGAGAGATATTTAAGCGGCCGGATCGGCACGGTTTAGAGATAAAGCCGAAGCTGAAGCTGTCATTTTTCCACCATTATAAAGGGGTTTCCCACTTCTGGTGGAATTTTGACGGCTTTTGGTGGAAGCCCACGATTTTATCAGGCAGAAAAGGAGTCACAGATAATGTTTGAAACCACAGGCGTAATAAACGAAAAACTGCTGAAGGAAATAAAACTGCACATTATGCCGCGCAGCCGCAAAATAGGCTTCCTGATAGGGGGAGGGATTTTTGCTGTTGCAGCTGTAGTATTTTTTATAATGAAAAATACAATGCTTGCCGAAATATCTCTGCTTGGACTCATAGTGGTGGCGGTGGAGTATTATGCTACACTGGGTAAGATAATCAAAACGTCACTGGATAAAATGGTGAAATACACGGGGAAACCCGAAAACGGATATACCTCATCTTTAAACGAGGAGGGTCTTCAGTTCTTTGATCACGTTACAGGTGACAGAGGTCTGCTGAAGTATGGCGATTTCAAAAAGTTTGTAGAGACTGAGAGCGGTTATTTCCTGTTCACCAGAGGAGGAAAATTTTCAGTTATATTCAGAGACGGAAGTTTTGAAAGGAATGAGCTGATTGACTTCCTCAAGAGCAAGCCTACGCAGATAAGCTGGAAATAGCGCAAAGGGATACGATTGTTAATAAAGCAGAACTACAGTAATGCTGTAAGAAATCCGAAAAATTTGGATTTCTTACGACATTGGAATTATATGGAACGATTTTAATGCGATTTTTCGCTCGAATGTCGTATGAAAATGCAAGAAAAGCAAATTCATACTACATTTTTTGAAAAAACATCTTTTTATGCTGTATAAAATCCAGAAAAAGAGATTTTCATACGACATTTGGCCTGAAAAAAGCCGTGCGGAATGGTGAATGTCGTAAAAAAGTATGGATAGCCATAATCTATACGACATCACGTAATAAATGATTAACACGGAGGAAAATGAAAGTGTTTACCTACAGACTGGCAGCAGAATCGGACCAAGCAGTCTGGATTAAACTGATCTGCTGGTTATTTTCAGCGTCTGGAGTCACGGCAAGGCAATGATAATTGATGACCTGTATATAACTAAGGAAAACAGAGGAAAAGGCTTCGGCAGAAGCGCCCTTGAACATATAGAGAAATACGCAAGGGAAATGGGATGTAAAAGACTGCAGTTCCAGTCTGAGCTGACCAACCCCAATGCCATGGGATTTTATAAAGCGGTGGGATATACCCCGACAGACATGAAATTCTATGTGAAATACCTGGATAAATAATGCAAAGGAGGATATCATGGAAGACAACAAGGTAAAGGTAAGAATTTACGGACAGGAATACACCATCTCAGGCGAAAGAGATGAAGAAACAATCATCGAAATTGCCGGCTATGTTGACGCCAAAATGCGTGAAATCAGCAGATTTTTCTCTTCCAATATCCCCGGCTCACTGGCGGTGCTGGCATCCATAAACATAGCCGACGAGCTTTTCAGCGCCAGAGAGGAAACGACAAGGTTAAAGGAAGAAAAGGCACAGCTGGAAAAAGAGGCGGAGAACTACCTGAAGATGTGGGACGAAGCAAAGAAGAGTTTTGTGCAGTACAAGGAAGGCGCAAACAAGGCCAGCGAGGACATGAAGGAACTGGAGGAAAAGTGCAGACAGCTGGAGGAGCGCTGCAGCGAGTTTGAAAACTCATACTTCGATGTACAGATGGAGAACATAAGGCTGAAGGATCAGCTGGAAAAGTTAAAGGAAAACAACGGATAAAGCAGGATGAACAAAAAAGGACTGAAGGTTTTAGAATACAATAAAATAATAGATCTTCTAAGCTCTCAGGCCGGTTCGGAAATGGCAAAGGAAAAGCTTAAAGCCCTGACCCCGTCGGACAACGCGGCGGAGATAAGGGAGGGCCTGGCTGAGACCACAGAAGCGGTCAGCGTGATAGTCCGAAAGGGAAGCCTCCCTGTAGGACAGATTTATGGCATAGAGAACGCCATGCACCTTGCCAGAAAGGGCGGGAGCCTTACCATGAGGCAGCTGCTGCAGGTGCTTTACAACCTGAAGGTGGCTTCCAATGTGGTGACTTTCCTGAAGAGTGACCTGCCGCCTCTGCCTATCATAAACGGCATGGCGGAAGTAATCGTCACCTTTCCGCGTCTCGCTGAGAGAATAGACAGGTGCATACTTTCCGAGGATGAAATGGCAGACAGCGCCTCACCGGAGCTGAGAAACATCAGGCGTGACATCGTAAGACAGAACGATGCCATCAGAAACAGGCTTAACAACATTCTTAACTCCAGTACCAGCAGAACTTATCTGCAGGATGCCATCGTCACCATGAGAGACGGCCGGTATGTGGTTCCTGTCAAGGCGGAGAACAGAGCCAAGGTGCCCGGCATAGTCCACGACCAGTCGGGGAGCGGCGCTACACTGTTTGTGGAACCGCAGGTAATCGTGGAGCTGAACAACAAGCTGAGGGAGCTGGAGCTGGCTGAAAAGGCTGAGATAGAAAGAATTCTGGCAGAGCTTTCATCCAATGTGGCAGAGCATTTCCACGATATAATGAACAATCAGAAGCTGCTCATAGATCTGGATGTGATATTTGCCAAGGGAAAGCTTTCATGCATGATGCAGGGAGAGGAGCCGGCCATAGATGAGTACGGGTATCTGGACCTGAGACAGGCAAGACATCCTCTCATAGACTCAAAAAAAGTGGTTCCTATCAACGTATCCATAGGGAAGGAATATAATACACTGGTAATCACGGGACCCAATACGGGAGGCAAGACCGTAACCCTGAAAACCATCGGCCTTCTGGCCATGATGTGTCAGAGCGGTCTCCACATTCCGGCGGCTGGTACCAGCAGAATGCCGGTTTACAATGATATTTTCGCTGATATAGGCGATGAACAGAGCATAGAGCAGAGCCTGAGCACCTTTTCCTCACATATGCGAAACACTGTGGAGCTGGTGGAAAAGGCAGAAACGGGAACTCTGGTGCTGCTGGATGAACTGGGAGCGGGAACGGATCCGACAGAGGGTGCAGCTCTTGCAATAGCCATTCTGGAGAGACTGGCCGCTCAGGGTGCACAGACAGTAGCCACCACCCACTACAATGAACTCAAAAAATACGCCATATCAACGCCGGGCGTAGAAAACGCCTCCATGGAATTCGACGTGGAGACTTTGAGCCCGACATACAGGCTTTCCATAGGAGTGCCTGGCAAATCCAACGCTTTCGAGATCTCAAGAAAGCTGGGGCTGCCGGGAGGAATAATCGACAGGGCCAATGAGCTGCTGGAAAAGGGAGATATCGAGTTCGAGGATGTGCTTTCGGCCATCGAGGCAGACAAGAAACGTGCTGAGGACGAAAGAGACGAGGCGGAGGCACTTGCGGCTTCTATGAGAAAGCAGCAGGAGGAACTGGAACGCAGAGAGAGGATTCTGGAAAAGAGAGAGCGGGAAGCTCTGCAGAAGGCCAAGGAAGAAGCCAGAGCCATAATCAGAGAGGCTAAGGAAACGGCTTCAGAGGTGCAGAAGGAACTGAGAGAGCTTTCTAAGGTACAGAGTCTGGGCGAACGGAACAAGCGCCTTGAACAGGGCCGACGAAGACTTAAGGAAACTGAAAACAGGTATCAGGACGGTATTGTCCGGGAGGTCAACGAAAACCCTGTAAGCATAGATGACATCAGAGCGGGAGATAAGGTCAAGCTGCTGACTCTGGATCAGACGGGAGAAGTTCTCACACTGCCCGACGAAAAAGGCGACCTGATGGTGAAGGTCGGCATAATGAAAATCAACGTCAACGTCAGCGATCTGATGATGATAAATGAGAAGAAAAGCGGCAAAGGCGGCAGGAGCGCCGGCCGATACGGCAATCTTTACAGAGCCAAGGCTATGGCGGTTTCCACATCAGTCAATGTGGTAGGAAAGAATCTGGAGGATGCCACCATGGAGGTGGAAAAATACCTGGACGATGCGTACATGGCCGGACTTAAAGAAGTTACCGTAATTCATGGACGCGGCCAGGGAATCCTCAAGGAGGGCCTGAGGCAGCTTTTCAAACGCAACAAACTGGTTGCGTCATTCCGCAAAGGCTCATATAATGAGGGCGGAGAGGGCGTCACCATAGTAAAGTTAAAGGAGTAGTCAGATGTATATTGTCAGCGCATGCCTTCTGGGACAAAACTGTAAATATAACGGCGGAAACAACCGTAATGAAGATGTGGTGGAGTTCTGCAGAACACACAGGTACGTGACGGTATGCCCGGAAAGCGCCGGCAGACTGCCGTCACCGAGACCGCCTGCCGAGAAGGTGGGAAACAGGATACTGGACAAAAACGGAAACGACCTGACGGAAGCCTTCATAAGGGGCGCGGATATCTCGCTGAAATCCTGCCTGGAAATGTCAAGACTTGCAGGAGAGGAAATAGAGGGAGCCATACTTAAGGCCAACAGCCCTTCCTGCGGAGTGGGACACATTTACGACGGAACCTTCAGCGGAACTCTGACAGAAGGAAACGGGGTCTTTGCGGGAATGCTGAGAAGACTGGGAATAGAAATAATAACTGAGAAGGAGAAGATAAAATGGTAAATTTTAAAGAGGAAATCGCTAAGCTTATCGCGGCTGAAGTTACTGATTTAGAGCTTTCTGAGATCCAGGGCATGATAGAGGTACCGCAGGACTCAAAGATGGGAGATTATGCTTTCCCATGCTTCAAGCTTGCAAAGGTAATGAGAAAAGCCCCGCCTCTGATCGCGAAGAACATCGCGGAGAAGATTGCAGATAATCCGCTTTTTGAAAAGGTTGAACAGGTAAATGCATACGTCAACATGTTCATTTCCAAGGAAGAATTCGTAAAGGACGTAGTTGAAGACGTGCTGGAAAAAGGCGACGGCTTCGGCAGAAGTGATCTAGGCGGAGGCAAGACTGTAATCGTCGAATACTCATCACCTAACATTGCAAAACCTTTCCACATCGGACACATCAGAAGTACAGTTATAGGAAACTCAATCTATAAAATATACGATGCCCTGGGATACAATGTAATCAGAATCAACCATCTAGGGGACTATGGAACCCAGTTCGGAAAGATGATCTGCGCATACAGACACTGGGGCAACAAGGAAGATGTAATAAACGAACCTATCAAGACTCTTCTCGGCTATTATACCAAGTTCCACGAAGAGGTTGAAACTCATCCTGAGCTTGATGACGAGGCAAGAGAAATCTTCACCAAGCTTGAACACGGCGAACCGGAAGAGGTTGAACTCTGGCAGTGGTTCAGAGATGAAAGCCTTAAGGAATTCAACAGAGTATATAAAATGCTGGGCATCGAATTCGATTCATATAACGGCGAAAGCTTCTACTCAGACAAGATGCCTCGTTTCGTAAAGGAACTGGAGGAAAAGGGACTTCTGGAGGAATCCAGAGGCGCACACATCGTTGACCTGGAAAAATACGGTCTGGGAGTCGCTCTCATCACCAAGTCCGACGGCTCAACTCTCTACATTACCAGAGACATTGCGGCAGCCGTATACAGAAAGGAAACCTACGATTTCTACAAGAACATCTACGTTGTTGCATCACAGCAGAACCTGCACTTCCAGCAGTGGATACAGATTCTGGAGCTCATGGGCTATGAATGGGCGAGAGACTGCGTGCACGTGCCTTTCGGCCTTGTAAGCCTTGAAGACGGAACCATGTCAACAAGACACGGCAGAGTCGTTTTCCTGGAGGATGTTCTTAACAGAGCTGTAGAGCAGACCAAGGAAATCATCAGAGAAAAGGGTGTAAATACTGATAACATCGATGAGACCGCACGCCAGGTAGGTATCGGTGCAGTTATCTTTAACGAGCTTTCAAACAACAGAATCAAGGATTACGTATTCTCATGGAGCAAGGTTCTGGACTTCAACGGAGAGACAGGACCTTACGTTCAGTACACCTACGCAAGATGCGCCAGCGTGCTTAGAAATGCAGGGGAAGAGGCTGTAAAGAAAGCTATGGAAAAGGGACTGGCAGGAGTGGATGCCAGGTATCTGACAGGCGAAAGCTCCTTCGCACTGGCTAAGCTTCTCTACAGACTTCCTCAGGTAGTTGCCGAGGCAGGTGAGAAGTTCGAGCCGTCCATCGTGACAAGACATATAGTGGATATCGCTCAGAGCTTCAACAGATTCTATCACGATGAACATATTCTGGTAGATGACGAAGAAGAAAAAGCAGCTAAGCTGGCATTGGTAATTGCAGCCAAGACTGCCATCAGGAACGGACTGGCACTGCTGGGTATGGAAGCCCCTGAAAGAATGTAGCAAGTAAAAAGGAGAATAATATATGCGATATGTAGGCGATATATACAGACCTCCAAGTGAGGCCTACAGTCTGCTGGTACAGGTGACCATAGGCTGTTCCCACAACAAGTGCACCTTCTGCAACATGTATAAGGCTAAGCAGTTCAAGGTGCGTAAGCCTGAAGAGGTGCTGGAGGATCTGGCATGGGCAAGAAGCCATTACAACAGAGTGGAAAGAATATTCCTCTGTGACGGTGATGCCCTGTGTCTGGCTAACCACAAGCTGCTGGTTATTCTGGACTATATCAAGGAGAACTTCCCTGAATGCGAAAGAGTCACCACTTACGGCAGGGCTACTGACGCCCTGAGAAAGACTGACGTGGAGCTCAGAGAGCTGCGTGATCACGGTCTGGAAATGGTATATATCGGTGCGGAATCGGGAAGTCAGAAGATTCTGGATAGAGTGAAAAAGGGAGAAACGAGAGAAGAACTCATTCAGGGCGTTCAGAAACTGGAAAATGCGGGCATCAAGACATCCGTAACCTTTATCAGCGGCCTTGCAGGACCTGATGACTGGGAGGAGCATGCCATAGAAACCGGCAAGATGATTGCCGAAATGAATGCTTCCTATGTAAGCCTGCTTACCCTTATGCTCCAGCCGCCTGCACCGCTGCTGGATGACTACAGAGAGGGAAAGTTCAAGCTGCTGACTCCGGAGGAGGTGCTGGCGGAGACATGTCTCATGCTGCAGTACGCACGGCCGTCCAAGCCTTGCGTTTTCAGGAGCAATCATGCATCCAACTATGTTTCTCTCCGCGGCAATCTGCCTATGGACAACGAATCCATGATAAAGTCTCTCAAGAGATGCATGGAGGACAGAGGGCTGCTTAAGGACGAAAGGTTCAGAATGCTGTAATGAAAATTTTACTCACTACATTGAATTCTAAATATGTGCATTCCAATCTTGCGCTGAAATATCTCTACACTGTGGTGGCAGGGGAAACCAGCCATGTTGAGGTGCGCGAATTTACGATAAATAACGACCCGGGATACATTTTCTCGGAACTGGTAAGAGCAAACTATGATATGGTTTGCTTTTCCTGTTACATATGGAATATTGAGCAGATAAAGGTGCTGGCCAGGGACGTCAAAGAGGCCCGGCCGGAGATGAAGATACTGGTGGGCGGGCCGGAGGTCAGCTATTGCGGGCCCGAATTCATGAGGGAAAACCCATGGGCAGATTTCGTACTCTGCGGCGAGGGCGAATACTCCTTCTACAGGCTTTGTCAGGTGCTGGAAAGCAGCGACAGACGTTTTGACACAGTGCCGGGACTGATTTACCGCCAGGAGGGAAAAATCTACGTAAACGCTCTTCTGGAGCCTATGGACTTTAACCTGATCCCTTTCCCTTATTCCGTGATGGACTGCGAGGAGGACAGGGTTGTCTACTACGAGTCATCCAGAGGCTGCCCTTTCAGATGCTCCTACTGCCTTTCCGCGGCAGATACTTCGGTGCGGTTTCTGGACATGGACAGGGTCAAGAGCGAGCTGGGATATTTTCTATACAAAAAGCCTGCTCAGGTCAAGTTCATCGACAGGACTTTCAACTGCAGACCGGAGAGAGCTTACGAGATTTTCAAGTACCTCATCGACAACGACAACGGAGTGACCAACTTCCATTTTGAGATATGTGCAGACCTGCTTGACGATGAGACACTTCGCCTGCTGTCAAAAGCGCGCAGGGGACTTTTCCAGATGGAAATCGGCATACAGTCGACCAATCCGGCTACGCTGGCTGCCATAGGACGCAAAGAAAATGTATATCCGGTGCTTTACAATACGGAAAGGCTTATCAAGCAGGGCAACATCCATACTCATGTGGATCTGATAGCCGGGCTGCCATACGAAAGTTACGAGATCTTTGCGCGTTCCTTTGACAAGGTGTATGACCTGAAGGCGGACATGCTTCAGCTGGGTTTTCTCAAAGTTCTGGCAGGCACACCTATATACGGACAGCTGGAAGCCCACGGTATAAAATACCGCGGCCATGCGCCTTATGAGGTGATTTCCACCGATTATATCAAGGCCGGGGAACTGGTGCGGCTTAAGATGATTGAAAACATGGTGGATATATATTATAACCGGGGTGGATTTGAGAATACACTGGATTTTCTTATTGACGCTGTGGATAAGGGAGCCTTTGGCTTCTACGAGAAGCTGGCGGATTTTTATTACGAAAGAGGCTATCAGCACAGGGAACGTAAAAAGGAAGACCAGTACAGGATTATGCTGGAGTTTGCAGGAGATCTGGAAGAGGCAGGTATCGGTGAAAACCTTAAGGAAAGGACATGTAAACTGCTTGAGTCCGACATGGAAAAAAGTACAAACCCGGAGATATTTAAAAGATTTTTGAGAAAGGGCTGGGCATTGACCCGGTAGAGTGAATGATGACATGGATTCATTGAATATGGGTTTCGAGCAAAAAGACAGGATAGGACAGTATCTGGTACCACATCTTTCGGAGATGGTTTTTGACGAGCTTTCAGATGGATACCTGAAAAAGGCAGGTATAGCTGACATCATGACGGGAGTGCCTGTGCCTATCAGAAAGGAAGAGCTTAACCGCATATCCACGCTGGCCATAGCAAGGAACATGGCCTTTGTGATAGGATGTGACCCGGTATTCCAGTATAAAGAAAACTATATAGCATATATTCTGCGCACTTTTGACAAGCGTTTCGCAGAAGGACTTATAGCTGACGGCGTGGAAGGTGCTGCAAAGAAGGACTATGATTATGCATGCATACAGTTCAGAGCTGCCATGCAGATCGACCCTGAAAATGCCAACTCATATTACTGCTACGGCAGGGCCTGCAAGGATGCATATGAGGCATGTGAAGAAGAAGAGATGATAGGCCGCTACAAGGCGGAATCACTGGAGGCCTTTGAAATAGCTACCATTAAGAATCCGCAGCTGGCGGAAGCTTTTTATTTCTTGGGCTATGGCTATTTGAACCTGGGACTGTACATCAAGGCCAAGATTACCTGGGATGAGTTCATGAAGCTGAGCACTGATGAAGAGCTTAAAAAGGAAATCTCAGGAAGACTTGCTCAGCTGGAGGAGCCGGTGAAAATCGAGAAGGGATATAATATGGTTCTCTCCGGCAGATTCGAGGAAGGAATAGCCGCGCTTTCACCATATACTGAGGGCGAATATGCTTCATGGTGGCCGCTGTGGTACTATCTGGGTGCTGCTTATGAAGGCCTGGAGCGCTATGAAGAGGCAGCGGCATGCTTTATCGAGGTTCTCAGATTTTCGCCGAGCAATGCAGAGGCAATGAAAGAACTGATACACATTTACGAAAAGCTGGGCGACGATGAAAAGGTATCCAAATATCGCAACAAGCTGGAGATAGTGCATGAAAACGCGAAGAAAGACAGAGATGATGCAGAGCTCCTCAGACGTGAGAATACAATACTTAACTGATGAGCCATTGGCAGACGATGCTGTGAATATTTTTCTGAAATTTTGGGCAAAAAAATAGAAAATAATGCGAAAGAGGGGTTGACATGATGCCCCTCTTAGGTTATAATCTTTATTGTTGTCGGCGGTGATAAGACCGATAAATAAGGTGTTCCGGGGTAGCTCAATGGTGGAGCAGGCGGCTGTTAACCGCAAGGTCGAGGGTTCGAGCCCCTCCCCCGGAGCCAAAATTTAATCAGGCCCAAAGAATGCCGGAGTGGCGGAATTGGCAGACGCACAGGACTTAAAATCCTGCGATCCTTAC
>JBJETB010000011.1:0-84036 GCA_051883095.1 Anaerovoracaceae bacterium | reverse complement strand
ACCTATGCATTGACTATACTGAAGAAATGTTGCAGTTAGTTTTTCTTTTAACCAAAAGAAAATAAATGTAATATTTTCCCTCATTGCATAATAATCCTGGAACCTGATTTTACTTTTTTAGCATAACCTTACTGCAATTTAATTAAAAATTTACACATTATTCCATATGTCTAGTTTTTATTTTCAAAAGAGACGTTTTTCTTTGCAAAAATACAAAAAAATCAGCGAAAAAGAAAATTTCAAGCTTAATCCTGAGTTCGCTGTCGTACTAATCAGAAAAAAAGTTGGCGTTTTTCGAGCTTTAATCAAAAAACGCCAACATCATTACTTACGATACTATCTTAAATCCCGCCTCCGTCAGGGCATCGCGAATCTGCTTTATCTGCTCGAAGTCACGGGTCTCCATACCTATCTTGAGGAAGCAGCTGGAGATGGCCATGTTTGCATCGGAACGCTCATGGTGAACGCTGATTACATTGCCTCCGCAGTTAGATATGATAGAGCTTACGCCGACCAGCTGGCCCGGCTTGTCCTCAAGGGCAATCTGCAGAGTTGTGGTTCTGCCTGTTGTCACGAGGCCTCTGGTTATTACACGGGAAAGAATATTTACATCAATGTTTCCTCCAGAAACTATGCATACAACCTTCTTACCGGCAATCGGAAGCTTGTTGAAAAGAGCTGCTGCAACGCTGACAGCCCCCGCGCCTTCAGCGATAAGCTTCTGCTTTTCTATGAGAGTAAGGATGGCCGTCGCGATTTCATCCTCTCTTACGGTTACAACATCATCCACATAGTTGTTTATTATTTCAAAGGTTCTGTCTCCCGGATGCTTTACAGCTATGCCGTCAGCAAAGGTGGCTACGCTGTTTAAGGTAACAGGCTTCCCCTCGGCACGGCTTTCTACCATGGAAGCAGCTTTGTCTGCCTGTACTCCGTATACCTTCACATTAGGATTGAGCTGCTTTACCGCACAGGCCACGCCTGAAACAAGACCGCCGCCGCCAACAGGCACGATAACGGCATCAACCTCAGGCAGCTGGTCGAGAATCTCCAGACCGATAGTGCCCTGTCCTGCTATAACCTCATCATCATCGAAAGGATGAATGAGTGTGGCACCGGTTTCCTCCTGAAGTCTGAGGGCTTCGTTATATGCATCGTCGTATGCTCCCGGCACCAGTCTTACCTCTGCACCCAGAGCCTTTGTAGCCTCAACTTTGCTGATAGGTGCTCCGTCAGGCATGCAGATTACACTCTTTATGCCCATCTTTGTGGCTGCCAGAGCCACACCCTGAGCGTGGTTTCCTGCACTGCAGGCAATGATTCCGGCTTTTTTCTGCTCATCTGTCAGCTGACTTATCTTATAGTAGGCTCCTCTCAGCTTGAAGCTTCCTGTCACCTGCAGATTTTCAGTCTTGAGATATATTTCTGCACCGCCGGACATGTCTCCCGAAAGCTTTTCCGAATAAATCAGGTCTGTACGTCTTGCGGCCTCCTTCAGCACGAAAGCGGCCTGGTATATTTTATCCAGTTTAACCATCAATGTCCTGTTCTCCTTCCAAGTAGTTGATAAATTGCTGTGCCGTTCTGCCCGAAACACCGCCGTGACGCAGCTCCCACGTGTTTGCTGCGAGGAGCAGCTTATCTCTTTCCATCTTTATTCCCTGCTTGGCAGCCAGGGTCTCCACGATTTCGTGGTATTCCTGACGATTAGGAATAGAGTAGTTTATCAGCACGCCGAACCGTGCGGAAAGCGAAAGCTTTTCCTCCATTGTATCTGAACGGTGGATTTCACCGTTGAATTCCATATCATTTCTGTCATTCCAGGTTTCCTTTATGAGATGACGCCTGTTAGAGGTTGCGTAAATAAGAATATTGTCAGGTCTTGATTCCACTCCGCCCTCGATTACAGCTTTGAGGAATTTGTATTCAACCTCATGCTCCTCGAATGAAAGGTCATCTATAAAGATAATGAAAAAGTAATTTCTGTCTTTTATCTGTGCTATAACATCGGACAGGTCTCTGAACTGATGCTTGTATATTTCAATCATCCGAAGACCTCTGTCGTAATATTCGTTGAGCACAGCTCTGACGCTGGTTGATTTTCCCGTACCGCTGTCACCGTAAAGCAGTACATTGTTTGCAGCCTTTCCTTCTATAAAAGCCCGCGTGTTGGCCACAAGCTGCTTCTTCTGTATGTCATATCCAACCAGATCATCCAGCCTGATAGAATCGGCATTGTTTATGGGAATGAAATCAAGGCGGCCGCTGCCGCTGTCCCTCCTTATGCGGAAAGCTCTGTTGACACCGAAAAGCCCTACGCCGTATAGCTTATAATGATCTGTTACCAGGCTGAAAATTTCATTTTCGTCTTCTGCCGCCGCAATCCTGAGGCTCAGCTCCTGAACCTTTTCGCTTACATTGCGGTTGTAGACTCTTTCTCTTTTAGCTACGGCCTTGTAATCTGAAATTGTGGAAAAACAGTCAATTCCAAGGTCTTTCTCTATAGGTCCGAAATCGAAATCGAAAAGTGCCTTGAATACCTTGAAATCCTGCTTTGCCAGATAATTGACCGTACCGTCCTCGCTGGCTCCTGCCCTCTCACAGGTGAGAGAAAAGGAGTTCTCATTGGAAATCAGCAGGAAAGTGAGGTAGTTATGCCACAGGTTGGTATCAAACCCATAGGCGGTGGAAACGTCCAGAATCCGCTTTATTTCTTTGTAAATGCGGGCTATGAGATCATCTTTGCCTGTCTCGCTGTTTTCCCATTGCCGGAAAATGCAGCTGAGAGAAGAAAGAATACTGTCATCACCCAGATTGCTGTAAATCAGCAGCTTTGACACCAGCTTGTGCATAACTGTCCTCCCGTTTTTTAAAATTATACTTCAACTCTCCAGCCGTGCTTGTCCTCTATCTTGCCCAGCTGAATTCCTGTAATTGTATCGTAGATTTTCTGGCTCAGTTCGCCGATTTCTCCGTTTCCGATTACCATAACATCATCCTTGTAACGAAGCTTGCCTACAGGTGAGATTACGGCTGCAGTACCGGTTCCGAAAACTTCCTCCAGCTTACCGGACTTCTGTGCTTCCAGAAGCTCGTCTACGGAAATCTTTCTTTCCTCTGTCGGGAGTCCCCACTCTCTGCAGAGTGTCAGTACGGAATCTCTCGTAATACCCGGCAGAATGCTTCCGCTGAGCATAGGTGTAACCACCTTACCGTCGATTTTGAAGAAAATGTTCATAGCGCCCACTTCTTCAATGTACTTTCTTTCCACACCGTCGAGCCACAGAACCTGTGAATAGCCGTCATCGTGAGCCTTTACCTGTGCTGCCAGACTGGCTGCGTAGTTTCCGCCTGTCTTGGCGAAGCCCATACCGCCGCGGACTGCTCTTACATAGTCGTCTTCAATCCAGATTCCTACAGGTGCCAGACCTTCCTTGTAGTAAGCGCCGCTCGGTGAAAGGATTATAATAAACATGAAGGTTTCAGATACATCTACACCCAGGAAAGGTTCTGTAGCAATGATGAAAGGTCTCACATACAGAGATGTTCCCGGTTCAGTAGGAATCCAGTCCTCATCTTCTTTTACAACAGCCTTTACTGCCTGTACAAAATCCTCTACAGGAAGTTCAGGAATGCAGAGTCTCTTGTTGGTGCTGTTTGTACGTTTTCCGTTCATATCAGGTCTGAACAGGTAGCTCTTGCCGTCATCACCCTTGTAAGCCTTGAGTCCTTCAAACATTTCCTGTCCATAGTGGAAAACCATACAAGCAGGTGAAAGAACCAGATCCTGATAAGGAACGATTCTAGGATCGTGCCATCCCTTTCCCTGAGTATAATCCATGATAAACATGTGGTCTGTAAATACTTTTCCAAATCCCAGAGGACCTTCCGGTTTAGCCTTTGGGGTTGTCGTTCTTGTTACTTTGATATCCAGCATTTTATTTCCCTCCCGGTCAATTCTTTTATAGTCTTTCTATTATCTTTGCTGTCATCTCTTTGCAGGAAAGAGGCTCTGCGCCGCTGTTTCCCACAATGTCCGCAGTCCTGAAACCTTCTTCAAGCACTGCATTCACAGCCTTTTCTATGCAGTCAGCTTCCTCCGAAAGATCGAAAGAATATCTTAACATCATGGCTGCCGATAAGATGGTTGCCATAGGGTTTGCCTTGCCTGTACCTGCAATGTCAGGTGCAGAGCCGTGAATAGGCTCGTACATGCCGCACTTGCTGTCTCCCAGAGATGCTGAAGGCAGCAGGCCGATGGAACCCGTAATCTGGGAGGCCTCATCGGAAAGAATGTCTCCGAACATATTTGAAGTAACAGCTACATCAAATCTGGAAGGTTCTCTAACAAGCTGCATGGCCGCGTTGTCCACATACATGTGGCTTACTTCAACGTCCGGATACTCCTCTGCAATCCTGTTTACGGTCTGTCTCCACAGCCTTGAGGTTTCCAGCACGTTGGCCTTATCTATGCTGATAAGATTTTTTCTTCTCTTTCTTGCAGTCTCGAAGGCGACCCTTGCGATTCTCTCTATTTCCATTACGCTGTAGGCCTCTGTATCGTAGGCCTCTTCGCCGTACCTGCCTTCTCTTCTTCCTCTCTCGCCGAAGTATATTCCGCCTGTAAGTTCTCTTACGATTACAAGGTCAAAACCTTTTTCAACGATGTCAGGTCTGAGTGTGCAGGCTCCCATGAGAGCCGGATAAATCTTAGCCGGTCTCAGATTCGTATATAATCCCAGGGCTGCGCGCAGTCCCAGAAGGGCCTTTTCAGGTCTCAGGTCCGAAGGCACATTGTCCCACTTGGGACCTCCAACAGCTCCCAGCAGCACGCTGTCGCTGTTTTTGCAGCCCTCTACCGTTTCTTCAGGAAGAGGTTTGCCGTATTTATCGTAGGCGCAGCCTCCTGCCAGATACTCTGTAAAGTTGAAACAGTGGCCGTATTTTTCGCCTACTTTTTTCAGAACTTCAACGGCTCCTTCGACGATTTCAGGACCGATGCCATCGCCCTTTACCAGTGCAATATTATAATTCATCTCTAGTCCTCCTTTGCAGCCTGTCTTTCCTTAAGATATTTAAGCAGGCCGCCCTCGTCGATTATTCGTGTGATGAATTCAGGGAAGGCTGCCGCCTGGAAGCTTTCACCGGTGGTCTCATCTGTAATTACACCGGTTTTAAAGTCCACGGAAACCTTATCTCCGTCCTGAATCTTTGCCGCAGCCTCAGGACATTCCAGAATAGGAAATCCGATGTTGATAGCATTGCGGTAAAAGATTCTGGCAAAGCTTGCTGCTATTACGCAGGAAATGCCGCTGGCCTGGATAGCCACGGGAGCGTGCTCTCTTGATGAGCCGCATCCGAAGTTGGCACCTCCCACCATAATATCACCCGGCTTTACCTTGTTTACAAAATCTATATCGATATCCTCCATGCAGTGCTTCGCCAGTTCCTCGGGAGAAGGAGCGTTGAGGTATCTAGCCGGAATAATAACATCTGTGTCGATGTTATCACCGTATTTAATAACTTTTCCAGTAACCATTATGTCTCCTCCTTATAAATCCTGAGGTGAAGCCACTGTACCTGCCACAGCAGATGCCGCTGCAACTGCCGGACTGGCAAGGATAACCTCGCTCTTTACGTGGCCCATTCTGCCTACAAAGTTTCTGTTGGTGGTTGCCACAGCTCTTTCACCTTCAGCCATGATACCCATATGTCCTCCAAGGCAAGGTCCGCATGTAGGTGTGGAAACCGCACAGCCTGCTTCGATGAAAATCTCTGCAAGGCCTTCCTTTACGCACTGAAGATAAACTTCCTGCGTAGCCGGAATCACTATGCACTTTACATCATCGGCAACCTTTCTGCCCTTAAGCACTTCTGCCGCCGCTCTCATATCGGAAATTCTGCCGTTGGTGCAGGATCCTATGATAACCTGGTTGATAGGAAGTCCCTTAACCTCATCCACCGTTCTGGTGTTTGACGGAAGGTGAGGCATTGATACCGTAGGTTTCAGCTCCGAAAGGTCTATTACAACCTCGCTGTCGTATTCAGCATCAGGGTCAGCCTCGTAAATCTTCGGTTCCCTTGTGAATCTGCCTTTTATGTATTCCTTAGTCTTTTCATCCACCGGGAAGATACCGTTCTTGGCACCTGCCTCGATAGCCATATTTGCTATGGTAAATCTATCGTCCATGGAAAGCTCAGAAACGCCTTCCCCTGTAAATTCAAGGGATTTATACAGAGCTCCGTCTACACCTATCATGCCGATAAGATGAAGGATGACATCCTTGCCGCTTACATATGGCTGCAGTCTGCCCTTAAGAGTAACCTTTATCGCCGAAGGAACCTTGAACCAGTTCTCGCCCATGGCCATTCCTGCTGCCATATCCGTAGAACCTACGCCTGTGGAAAACGCCCCCAGCGCACCATATGTACATGTATGGGAATCTGCTCCGATAATGCAGTCTCCCGGGCCTACGATACCTTTTTCGGGAAGCAGCGCATGCTCAATGCCTACAGTACCCACATCGTAGTAGTGCTTTATGTCAAACCGTTTGGCAAACTCTCTTACAGTCTTGCAGAGCTGCGCTGATTTGATATCCTTGCAAGGTGTGTAGTGGTCCAGAACCAGAGCGATTTTTTCCTTATCAAAAACCCGGGTAAACCCTGCCTTGTCGAAGACGTCAATGGCCACAGGGGATGTAATGTCGTTTCCCAGAACCATATCCAGCTTTGCTTCTATGAGGTCACCTGCCTTAACTGATGGCAGCCCTGCATGAGCAGCAAGAATTTTCTGGGTCATTGTCATTCTAGTTGTCATTGGCGGCCTCCTTTTCTCCAGCCTGGTCACTGCTGTAAGCACGCATCATCTTATTCATTGCCTTGATGTAGGCCAGAATACTTGCTTCAAAAATATCAGTGGAAAGGCCTCTGCCCACATAGGAACGGTTGTCAGCCAGCAGCTTTACGGTAACATCGCCCAGTGTATCCTTACCCTCTGAGATAGAGTTGATTGTGTAAAGGTCGAAGGTATGCTTTACAGGCTTTACTATCTTGTCGATGGCATTGAAAGCAGCGTCTATAGGTCCGTCGCCCAGGCATACGTCCTCGTACTTCTTTCCGTTCTTGATGAGAGATACGGTGCTGGTTGCCGTCGTGAAGTTGCTTGTATGAACTGCGAACCAGTCAAGAGCATATTCATCAGGACGAACTTCCTCATCGGCTGAGGTGTTGTGAATAACGATAGCCTCAATATCTGCATCGTTGATGTTTTTCTTCTTATCGCAGAGTGCCTTGAATTCATCGAAGCATTTAAGAAGTTCTTCATCGGTAAGGGTATAACCCATTTCGTTTACATGAGCCTGGAAAGCATGTTTGCCTGAGTGTTTTCCTAAAACTATATTGTTTGCGGTGATTCCCACAGCTTCAGGAGTGAGAATCTCGTATGTCTTCTTGTTCGCCAATACTCCGTGCTGATGAATTCCCGATTCATGTGCAAAAGCGTTTTTGCCCACGATTGGCTTATTGATAGGCGGATTCTGTCCTATTATATTGTAGACTGTCTTGCTGGCTCTGTAAATCTTGGTGGTATCAATTTCAGTGCTTACCTCAAAGATGTCCGGACGTGTTCTCATAGCCATAACCACTTCCTCAAGTGAAGTGTTTCCGGCTCTTTCGCCCAGTCCGTTAATGGTACATTCTATCTGCCTTGCACCGCCCAGAACACCTGCAAGAGAATTGGCCACAGCCATACCCAGATCGTTATGGCAGTGAACGGAGAATTCCACCTTGTCTGCATTTTCCACGTTCTTTATCATATGTTCTATGATGGCACGCATCTCCGAAGGAGTTGTATAGCCAACCGTATCCGGCAGATTTATTACGGAAGCACCGTTCTTAATGGCCACATCAACCACCTTGGTCAGGAAGTCGATATCGCTTCTGGTAGCATCCTCCGCAGAAAACTCAATATTGGAGCAGTAGCTTCTCGCATACTTCACCATTGCAGCGGTTCTTTCCAGGACCTGCTCCGGAGTCATCTTAAGCTTGTACTCCATATGAAGAGGTGACGTTGCGATGAAAAGATGAATTCTCGGATCTGCCGCATCTTTTACCGCCTCCCAGGCTGTGTCGATGTCCTTTTCCGCTGCTCTTGCAAGGGAAGCCACCGTACAGTCCTTAATGGTCTTTGCGATGGTATTAACCGATTCAAAATCTCCCGGTGACGAAATAGCAAAACCTGCCTCGATGACGTCAACCTTCATCTTTTCCAGACATTTGGCAACCTCAATCTTTTCCCTCAGATTCATGCTGCAGCCCGGTGACTGCTCGCCATCTCTTAAAGTTGTATCAAAAATTTTAACTTGATGCATTTATCTTTCCTCTTTCCCCTGCACCGGCGACCGGCCGATGCAACTTTTATACTGTCAGTATGGCTCCCTTGTCGGCGGAACTTACCAGCTTGGCGTATCTTGCCAGATAACCTGTCTTAACCTTCGGTTCAGGACATACCCAGGCTTTTCTTCTTTCTTCAAGCTCTGCATCGCTCACCTTAAGCTGGATACTGCAGTTTTTTATGTCTATAGCTATAATGTCGCCTTCCTCTACGAGAGCAATATTTCCTCCTGCTGCCGCTTCAGGGCTGACATGTCCTATAGCCGCACCTCTTGTGGCTCCGGAAAATCTTCCATCTGTAATGAGGGCTACGCTTTCGCCCAGTCCCATACCGCAGATAGCTGATGTAGGGTTGAGCATTTCTCTCATTCCCGGGCCTCCCTTAGGGCCTTCGTATCTGATGACTACCACATCTCCTGACTTGATTCCGCCTGCGTATATGGTCTCTATGGCTTCTTCCTCAGAGTTGAAAACTCTTGCAGGTCCTTCGTGCTTCATCATCTCCGGCGCTACTGCAGACTGCTTTACTACGCAGCCGTCAGGAGCCAGATTACCCTTGAGCACTGCTATGCCGCCGCTCTGTGAATAAGGGTTTTCCACTGGTCTTATTATTTCAGTATCCTTGTTTGAAACGCCCTGAAGGTTTTCTTCCATGGTCTTTCCGGTTACAGTCATAACGCTTGTGTCAAGAAGGTTCTTTTTTGTCAGTTCCTTCATTACTGCATATACGCCGCCGGCTCTGTCAAGGTCCTCCATGAAAGTGTCTCCTGCCGGTGCCAGATGGCACAGATTAGGGGTTTTAGCGCTGATTTCATTGGACATATCAAAGCTGATTTCAATACCTGCTTCATGGGCAATAGCCGGAAGGTGAAGCATTGTGTTTGTGGAGCAGCCCAGAGCCATATCAACTGTTTCTGCATTGTGGAAAGCCTGAGGAGTCATGATGTCTCTAGGCTTGATATCTTTTTCGATAAGCTCCATGATCTTCATGCCGGTTTCCTTGGCAAAGCGTATACGAGCCGAATAAGGTGCAGGAATTGTACCGTTTCCGGAAAGGGCCATGCCTATAGCCTCTGTCAGGCAGTTCATGGAGTTTGCTGTGTACATCCCGGAGCATGAGCCGCAGGATGGACATGCGTTTTCCTCGTAGTCAAGTACTCCCTCTTCATCGAGAGTTCCCGCATGATATGCACCTACCGCTTCAAACATGTGACTCAGACAGGTACGTCTTCCATCCTTGAGATGTCCGGCCAGCATAGGTCCTCCCGAGCAGAATATAGTCGGAATGTTGAGTCTGGCTGCTGCCATAAGGAGCCCCGGCACATTCTTGTCGCAGTTTGGTATCATTACAAGGCCGTCAAACTGATGTGCCGTAACCATTGCTTCTGTGGAATCTGCCACCAGGTCTCTTGTAACCAGTGAGTACTTCATGCCTATATGGCCCATGGCGATTCCGTCGCAGACAGCAATGGCAGGGAACATTATCGGTGTCCCCCCTGCTGCTCTTACGCCTGCCTTTACAGCCTCTGTTATCTTATCCAGATTCATGTGACCCGGAACTATTTCGTTATATGAGCTTACGATGCCTACGAGAGGTCTCTTCATTTCCTCCTCAGTAAGGCCCAAAGCGAATAAAAGGCTTCTGTTAGGTGCTCTTTCCACACCCTTCTTTATACAATCTGAACGCATTTTTATCCTCCGAAAGCTGGTCGCGATTAGTTTGAAGCGTTGTCAAGGTTGGAGTCGTTCTTCCAGAGCATCTGCTCACGCAGCTGCTTGCCTATAACTTCCATAGGGTGCTTTGCCAGCTGTTCTCTCTTGGAATTGAAGAATGTACGTCCGTTCTTGTTTTCTGCAATCCACTTTCCTGCGAAAGTTCCATCCTGAATGTCGCTTAATACAGCTCTCATGTTGGCCTTCACTTCTTCGTGAGGAAGCACTCTAGGACCTGATACATATTCACCGAATTCAGCTGTGTCGGAAATTGAATAGTTCATGGCTGCAACGCCGCCCTTGTTGATAAGGTCAATGATAAGCTTCATCTCGTGGATACATTCGAAGTATGCGTTTTCAGGAGCATATCCTGCTTCAACCAGAACTTCAAATCCGCACTGCATCAGGTCAACTACACCGCCGCAGAGAACTGTCTGCTCACCGAAGAGGTCTGTTTCTGTCTCATCATGCATTGTAGTTTCCATGATGCCTGCTCTTGCTCCACCGATTCCGGCGATATAAGCCAGAGCGATATCGTAGGCTTTTCCTGTTGCGTCCTGTTCAACTGCGATGAGGCAAGGAACACCTTTTCCTGCTACATACTGGCTTCTTACAGTGTGTCCCGGTCCCTTAGGGGCTGCCATGAAAACGTCAACGTCGGCAGGAGGTACTATCTGCTTATAGCGGATGTTGAAGCCGTGAGCGAAAGCGATTGCCTTGCCTGCAGAAAGGTTAGGTTCAATATCCTGTTTGTACATATCTGCCTGACGCTCGTCGTTGATCAGAATCATGATAATGTCTGCTGCCTTAGTTGCTTCAGGAACGGTCATAACCTGGAAGCCGTCATTTTCTGCTACCGGCCATGACTTGCCGCCCTTGCGGAGTCCTACGATTACATCGCAGCCGGAGTCTCTTAAGTTAAGTGCATGGGCGTGGCCCTGTGAGCCATAACCGATGATAGCAATCTTCTTGCCGTTTAACTTGTTGATATCACAATCTTTCTCATAGTACATTTTTGCCATAATTAAATTCTCCTTTTTCTTTTGTTTCTTCATTTATTGTTTCCTGTCCGCGTTCAAGAGCTACGATACCGGTTCTGGCCAGCTCCAGCACCTCAAACTCTTTCAGGATTTTTTCAAGTGCATCTGTTTTAGATTCATCGCCTATCATTGCCAGTGTCAGCGCTCCTATGGATACGTCCACGATGTTGGCTCTGAAAATATTTGCGATCTGTATAATTTCATTTCTTTTCTCTGCAGTCTCCGCTTTAACCTTTAGGAGCAGCAGTTCTCTTCTGATGGATTTTTCCGGCGGCAGCAGCTTCAGCGAGTGTACCGGTATGAGCTTTCTCAGCTGGTTGGAAAGCAGGTATGCATGGTCGTCATCGGCCAGCACCTCGATGGTTATTCGAGACACCTTAGGGTTATCAGTGGTGCCTACTGCCAGGGACTCTATGTTATATCCTTTACGGGAAAACAGCCTGGAAACCTGGGATAAAACTCCCGCTTCGTTGTCCACCAGAACTGCTATTGTATGTTTCTTTATTTCGTTCATGGGGCCCTCCTCTCTAGCATACGATAAATTTGGTAATGTGGCTTCCGCCTGCTACCATAGGCTTAACCATCTCATCCATATCTATAGCACAGTCGATTACATAGCCGTGACCCCAGCTGACTGCTTCCCTGATGGCATCCTCCAGCTCGGCAACGGTGGCGACTCTGCGGCCTTTCAGTCCATAGGCCTCTGCAAGTTTCACGAAGTCCGGTCCTCTGTCCAGATCAGTCTGAGAATACCTCTTGTCCTTTATCAGTGTCTGCCACTGTCTTACCATTCCCAGCACACCATTGTTGAATATGAAGGTGATTATCGGTAAATCGTAATATTGTTCTGTACAGAGCTCATTGCAGTTCATTCTGAAGCTTCCGTCACCTGTAACGTGGATAACCGTCTTGTCCGGATTACCCACCTTTGCGCCGATAGCAGCACCCAGACCGAAGCCCATGGCACCGAAGCCTCCTGATGTCAGCAGCTGTCCCGGATAATCATAGTGGAAATGCTGTATTGCCCACATCTGATGCTGTCCTACATCTGTAGCCACGATGGTGTCCTGGGGCAGCAGGTTTGCGATTGTCTTTGTAATCTGCTTAGGTGTAAGTGCCTCTCCACCTTCCTCGTATTCCGTCTCAGTCTTGAAAGAAAATACGTACTTTTTCCATTCATCGTGATGCTGCTGTTCGATTTTGCTGTTAAGTCTCTCCAGAACCTTCTTGGCATCACCTATGATGTGGTGAGCGGTTTTGACATTTTTATTTATCTCGGCCCTGTCTATATCTATCTGCACTATCTTAGCCTGACTGGCGAAGCTTTCCGGATCAAGGGCTACACGGTTGGAAAATCTGCATCCTACAGCAATGAGAAGATCGCAGCCGTCACATGCCATGTTGGATGCCTGAGAACCATGCATTCCTACCATTCCTGTGGTCAGAGGATTTCTGCCCTGGAAGCCTCCTCCGCCCATAACTGTGATTGCTACAGGCGAATCTATCTTTTCGGCAAACTCGAGGAATTCCTTATGAGCTCTGCCTCTTACAACACCGCCTCCGCATATGAGCAGCGGCTTTTCGGAATTTCTGATCATTTCAACCAGTTTGTCTATATCGTCCTCATCCGGTGTAGGTGCCTCGAAATTGTGTGAGGACCTCTCCATGAGGGCTCCAAGCCTTCCTGTGGTAAAGTGCTGTGACTGCGGAACCGGAGTATAATCCGCTTCCTGTGCCGATACATTCTGAAGTATATCTATAAATACCGGCCCCGGTCTTCCGCTTCTGGCTATAGCAAAGGCTTCACGCACTATGTCCGCCAGCTTGTTTACGTCTCTGACCAGATAATTGCACTTTGTAATCGGCATTGTTATTCCCGTAATATCCACCTCCTGGAAAGAATCCTTTCCGATGAGGTCTTCACCTACGTTGCAGGAAATGAATACTACCGGAGACGAATCCATGTATGCGGTGGCAATTCCTGTCGTAATGTTTGTAGCTCCCGGTCCCGAGGTAACAAAACATACTCCCACCTTGCCTGTACTCCTTGCATATCCGTCTGCTGCGTGTGATGCTCCCTGTTCGTGGGCAGTCAGAATGTGCTTGATTTTTCCTTCATATTTATATAACTCGTCATAAACATTGAGGATAGTGCCGCCGGGGTAGCCGAAAACAGTGTCTACACCCTGCTCAAGCAGGCATTCTATCAATATTTTTGCACCTGTCATCATCATTTTCTCCTCTTCCTCCTTCTGGTGTTCTGGTGACTCATGAAAAAACCTTACGGCCAAAAGTATTATCCGTAAGGTTTGCATTTACATTATGTCTTCGCTTTTCAGCAGGCAAAACGCTATAGTTAGCAAATCAGGGCATCACTTTTGGCACTATCCTTTTTTTCTCCCACTAGGAGGACTAGAATAATGCTCATAATCACGATACCGATAATTGCTAAACTAAAGTTCATCATAATTTTCTGCCTCTTCAAAACTCAATAATCTGTGCGATGATGGTATTGTAACATATCATTTCATAGTTTGCAACAACTTTTTTAATATTTTTTTGGTTTTTCGCACAGTTTTTATGTACTTTTTAAAGTACAATTATTGGTCTGTCTGCGCGACCTTATTTTTCTGCAGCGCGGACAAGCTCTATGGCTTCCTTTCCTGTCATGTGCTCTATATCAAGAGCGATTATAACAAATCTCGGATTCGACTCATCTATTACGCGTGTAAGGTTTTCAGCTGTATCTCCCGGATAGTACTTCTTGCCGAGGAGCTCTGCAGCCTTCCTCTTCTCTTCTGTTTCTTCTACCAGGCGGACTCTGCCGAATGCAATAGCGCTTCTGAAGTATGTAGTGTATTCCTCAGGAACAATCTGGTCCTTATCGATTACGCAAAAGGATGCTTTTTCGTGGTTTCTTACCGCATCCACCTTGTTGCCTTCCTTTGCACTGTGCATATATATCTTTCCGTCTGCGTAAACATAGCTGATTGGCACAGCATAAGGATAATCGTCGTCTCCTGTTACAGCCAGCACTCCTGCCGTGTTTCTTTCCATTATCTCTATGGTCTTCTCCTCAGGCAGAAGCTGCTTGATTCTTCTCATTTCTCTGATCATGATGTCAATCCTCCCTGTCGTTTGATGCTTACAGTATATCATAGTTTTTTATCCAAAGCCACCTTGAAACATAGTAAATTTGGGTTTAAAATGGCTTTGATATATATTATAGATGATAATGATTTTTCGAGGTGAATTATTTGGCACTTTTAATCGCTTTTTTAGTTTTTTTAATCTCCATGGTTGCAGCCATATTGACAGGTTATTCTATGATAATCGCCCTGCTCATAGGACTTATCGCTTTTTCGGCTGCAGCCGCCGGCAAGGGCTATGGTCTCAAATCCCTTGGCTCTATGGCTCTTGAAGGTGCCAGAGGTTCTCTGATTGTCATAGAGGTCATGTGTGTAATCGGCTTCGTCACCGCCTCATGGCGAGTCTCCGGCACAATAACCATTTTCGTATACTACGGCATGAAATTAATAACCCCGGCTCTGTTTCTTCTCATTGCCTTTCTCCTGTCCTGCATTCTCAGTTACGCACTGGGAACTTCTTTCGGAGTGGCGGGAACTGTAGGCGTAATTTTTATGACTCTGGCAAGAAGCGGCGGTGTGGATCCTGTTATTACCGCAGGAGTTCTCATGTCGGGAGTTTACTTCGGAGACAGGGGCTCTCCCGTATCTTCCAGTGCAAACATGGTGGCCGGCATCACCGGCACAAAAATCCTAGACAACGTGAAGCTGATGATGAAAACTGCTATCGTTCCATTTGTCATTGCTCTGGCTGTCTATACAGTACTGTCGGTAATGAATCCTATAAGTCACGTGGATGAAGCACTGGTGGCTTCCTTTGAAAAGGAATTCGTGCTGTCCCTGTGGGCCTTCGTGCCTGCTGTTGTAATGCTTGTTCTTCCTTTATTAAAGGTCAGCGTGCTCATTTCCATGGGACTCAGCATACTCTGTGCCGTGGCAGTCGCATGGCTGGTTCAGAATGTTCCTCTCCTGGAAATATTTAAAATATGTATTGTTGGCTATGAAGCTCAAGGGGAAGGCCTTGGATCGATTCTGAACGGCGGCGGTCTGGTGTCCATGCTGGAAATAGTCTTTATACTGCTGATTTCCAGTTCATATTCCGGTATCTTCAGCGGCACCGGTCTCCTGAATGATCTTCAGGAAAAGCTCAGCTGCGCATGCACACGCTTCGGCAGGTTCACAGTAATGCTCATGATGAGTATCGGCACTGCGGCTGTGTTCTGCAACCAGACCATAGCCACTCTCATGTGCTGTGACCTGATGAAAAAGCCTTATCTGGATGGTGGTGATGCCACCTCAATGACAGAGCTTGCCATGGATATGGAAAATTCGGTCATACTCATCGCCTGCTTCATTCCGTGGTCCATAGGCTGCAGCGTACCCCTCTCCTTCTTCGGCGCTGACTTCCATTCGCTGCCTTTCGCGGTATATATGTACGCAGTGCCTATATTCTGGCTTCTTACGAAAAAACGCTGGTTTGCGGAGAAGCAGTGAATAATTGCGTGATTTGGCGTGCTGCGTGATTTGGCGTGCTGCGTGATTTGGCGTGCTGCGTGATTATTTTCATTTTGGCTGATTTTTTTGTATTTTTGCAAAAGAATTGACGAGTTTTGAAAAAAATCTGCTTAGGGATGTGTTGTCTTTGTAATATCATCCAGTACTCCTGCTAATATCTTACTGAAAAGCAAAAAACTTTAATAGCTTTTCTTTTCCTTTGACACATTATTTTCATTTTTGCGTTTTTCTTTGTATTTTTGCAAAGAAATTGGGCTAAAATGAAAAAAACAAAGTGAACGATAACGATGATTAAGATCGAATAAGAACGCAATGGAACTGGAAATTAAATAAATTTGCATAAACGACAGGTATGTGGTATAATATACTGGCATCAAGGGGGTGTAAAGGTTTCGACGGGGGTGTAGAAACAGGATAAGCGAGCGGTAGTTTGTCCAGTCTACCTTAAAAGGGACACGTTAAATATAAACGCTAAAAAGAACAACAATTTCGCATTAGCAGCTTAGTTCTGCTCGCGCGTCGGCTCAGGTTTACCTGTAGGCCTGATTACCGGCGTCGACTATACAGGAAAACTCTGCGGGAGCTCCCGGTACCGCAGGGGACTTACGGGATAGCCGCTTCGGAAGTCTGTTAATGGACGTCCGAAAAAGCGAAACTCTAAAACATTAACTGCGCTCGGAGAAATTCCTGCGGAAATGCTTTCGGACGTGGGTTCGACTCCCACCATCTCCACCACGAAATAGAAAATGGGCCTTCAGGCTCATTTTTTTATTTCGTCGATAGTAGTTTGAAGGGAGTCGAAGCCAATGTGGGCACAGCCTGTTCGCAGGTCCGGTGAACCTGCGAACAGGCTGTGGTACGAAGGCGAAGCCCTATGTGTTTGTGTGCATATGACTTTTTGGGATTGTTTTTTTTGAACGCAAAAAAGGGGGCTGTTATTTTCGTTAATGCGACAGCCCCTTAACAATTTTTAAGGTTTAAGAATCGAACACATGAAATTAATTTCTTTACGGATCTGAACAAGAGCCGCTTCTTTATCCTCCACATTGAGAAGATGGATTACAGTGCCCACCATATGATTAAACATCACTGTTACTATTTCATCGTCCGTCAAAGTATCACATACAATTTGGCCGGCTTTGCGTCCCTCTGCTAAAGTGTTTTTCATAAGTTGAATAATTGTACGAGACTCATCAAAAATCGAAGGCTTTATTCCTTGACAGGCACGCATGTAATGAACGCGCGCATTTTGAATTTGAGATGGACTTTCGGTAACAATTTTTACACCTAGAAGTATGAGCTCTACAAATCTGTCTAATGCGTCAGGTAAAGATTCAATTTCATCACGGTGTGATTCATAATACTTGCTTAATATATCATCAGAGAACATTAAAA
The DNA here is from genome assembly GCA_051883095.1 of Anaerovoracaceae bacterium. Taxonomy (GTDB): domain Bacteria; phylum Bacillota; class Clostridia; order Peptostreptococcales; family Anaerovoracaceae; genus SUG1106. Next base: position 66,896 of record JBJETB010000011.1, on the reverse strand, counting down.
TCTCTGATTTTGCCCCAAAATAATTATAAAATAGTCCAGTTGATACACCAGCACGCTTACATATATCTGCAATTGTTATGTTGTCATAACCATATTTCGCGAATAGATACTGCGCGGAATTAAAAATTTTCTGTTTTGATTTTTCAGCTTGACGCTGCCGATTTGTCTTGTGCTTGTCTCTTTTTTCCATAGGTATTTTAAGGCCTCTCCCACCTATAATTTTTCTAATTCACGATTTTCATTATCAGTAAGCAAACCACTTGCCGAAAGGTGAGAGTAATAGTTATTTAATTGTTATATAAAATCAATTTACTTTATTCCTGCAATAGCCTTTGCCAGCTCTTTCTTACCCTCGATATTGCCCTGTCTCTGAATCATGATTCTCTGTGCCTGAGGTGAGCCTGCACCATGCATGGATTCTGTTCTGTATCCTACAGCTGATGCTCCAAGGCAGATATTCTCAAGGAATCTGAGTACCCTCATTCTGTCCTCTGTGCTGCACTTGTCTGTATTTGCCGCAAAGTACTTATTGCATACATCTCCTATGGTCTCCCCGTTTCTTCCTACTACCATATCAGACTTGAAATCCTTTTCTGAAGGCATGGTCACCATAAGGCCGCCTGCGATATCTTCTGCCAGTCTTACGATTTCATACGGGAATCTGGTTACGTTCTGCTTGCATACATTTGCCAGAAGAAGGTCGATAATATAGCTTCCGCATTCCGTTGCATGACCTTCTGTGGAACATGCTATTCCGCATGCATACAGTGTCTCATTCAGATGTGTCATTTCAATAAGCTTGTCCTTTACATGGGATGCCTTGTCTGCTCCGTTGTATTCTGCTGCTAATGCTGCTGCACCGATTACCACGTCGCCTACGCCTACCTTACATCCGCCGTAGCTCTGTCTGTGGAATCCTGCAAATCTTTCTACAAGCATTCCAGCAAAGTCATATTCTCCTGCCATGAATACATATTCATTAGGGATAAACACATCATCGAATACTACCAGTGCTTCCTGTCCGCCGAACTGCTTGTTTCCAAGGTCTACATCTGCTCCCTCTTCAAGCTTTCTGGTGTCGCAGGACTGTCTTCCGTATATCATGTACAGTCCTTCTGCATCGCTCGGGCATGCAAAGGATACCGCAAAATCCTTATCCTCTTCTCTCATGGCCTGTGTCGGCATTACAAGGTGCCAGTGTGAGTTGATGGAGCCTGTCTGGTGGCACTTTGCACCGCGAACTACTATACCGTCTTCTCTTACTTCCTTGATTCTAACGAACATGTCAGGATCCTTCTGTGCATGTGGCGCAAGGCTTCTGTTTCCCTTAGGGTCGGTCATTGCTCCGTCTACTACCAGGTCGTTTTCCTGAACAAACTCAAGGAACTTCTTGAATCTTTCATGGTAGTCCGTGCCGTACTTCTTATCAATTTCGTAGGTTGTTGAATATTCCGCATTGAAAGCATCCATTCCTACACATCTCTGGAAGCAAGATGCTGTCTTCTGTCCGCAGAGTCTCTGCATCTTTACTTTTTTCTTTAAATCTTCTGTGCTCTGATGGATGTGAGCGAAACGGTTGATCTTCTTTCCTGTCAGATGTGATGTGGCTGTCATCAGATCTTCATACTGCGGATCCTGCGCCAGATTGTATGTAACTGCCACGCAGTTGATGGACGGGCGAATAATCGGGTGATCTACCCAGTTGTCAATCTTCTCACCGAACATATATACACGTGTGTTTAATTTTCTCAAGCTCTCTATGTACTGAGCTCCTGTCATCATTGCCATAGGTCTCCTCCTATTTTTTCTTTTTCAAAATTTCCAAGGCGAAATCTATCATTTTTTCATCTGTCGAATCATCCAGTAAAATTTCTTTTATTTCCTTCACTTCTGCCCTAAGGACAGGCTCAATTACCGTATTTAATGTCGAAATGGAAGACGGGCAAAATGCGCACTCGCCTTCCATTTTTACTAAGAGGAGACCATTATTAAAGCTTTTGCAAGTCACACTCCCATTATGTTCCGATAAAATTGGATTAATTTTTAAGTCGATAATCCTTTGTATTTCTTCTATAGACTTATTCATATCATGCCATCTCGATTATTACCGTAGTGCCCATTCCACCGCCTGCACAAAGTGAAGCAAGACCATATCTGCCGCCTCTTTTCTTGAGTTCATACATGAGCGTTACTACAAGCCTAGAACCGGTTGCTCCAACAGGGTGACCAAGTGAAATTCCACTTCCGTTAACATTAAGCTTATTTTCATCAATGCCTAGCGTTTTGGCACAAGCAATACATTGAGCTGCAAAAGCCTCATTAATCTCAAAAAGGTCGATATCTTCTATAGTAAGACCCGCCTTTTTCAGGGCTTCCTGTGATGAACTAACCGGACCTATTCCCATAACTTCCGGCCTTACCCCGGTAGTTGCCACCGAGACTATTCTTGCCATGAAAGGTATTCCCAGTTCATTTGCTTTTTCTTCAGACATCAATATTACGCCTGAAGCTGCATCGTTCATACCTGATGCATTTCCCGCAGTTACTCTACCGTCTTCTTTGAATGAAGGTCTCAGTTTAGCCAATTTTTCAATGCTTGAATCCCGTTTAGGATATTCATCCGTATCGTATGTGATATCTCCCTTTTTCCCTGCTACCGTAACAGGAATAATTTCATCTTTAAACTTTCCTGCATCAATTGCTGATACCGCTCTCTGCTGAGAACGAAGGGAATAGGCATCCATTTCTTCTCTTGTCACGTTATATTCATCAGCTACGTTTTCGGCTGTGATTCCCATTGCAGGCCCTACACCAAGGTTAGTCAAAGAATCCCACATGGAGTCTCTCAGCTCCATATGCCCAAACTTCTGCCCATATCTAGCATTAAATACCATATGGGGAGCAGTGCTCATGCTATCAGCACCTCCCGCCATTATGCAGTCCGCTTCACCTGCTTTAATCTGATAATAGCCCATCTGGATAGATGACATGGATGACGTGCAGTTTCTATGTATTGTTATTCCTGGTACTGTTACAGGAAGTCCGGCTTTCACCAGAGCAACTCTTGCAAGATTATTCTCTTTATACGTTCTTTGATAATTGCATCCCCATATCACGTCATTTATTATCTCCGGGTTAATTCCGGCTCTTTTAACAAGGTTCTGCATGACAGGAATGGACAAATCTAACGAAGTAATTGTTTTAAACTGTCCACCCATCGTACCTATTGGTGTTCTGCACGCAGACACGATAACTACATTTCTCATTTTTTCTCCTTCTTATTTCCCTTTATATACAGGTTTTCTTTTTTCCAGGAATGCTCTCATTCCTTCCTTCTGGTCTTCAGTATTAAACAAGGCCGCCCAGTTTCTGCTCTCAATGTCTATGCCGTCTGTGACACAGCATTCTGCCGCTGCAGCGTTTATCGTCATTTTTGCAGTTCTAACGGCTATAGCTCCCTTTTGGGCAATCTTATCAGCCCATTTTAAAGCCGTACTCAAAAGTTCATCACGCGATACCGTCATGTTAACAAGTCCTATTTCTTCAGCTTGGCAGGCACTTATCGTGCCTCCCATAAGAATTAGTTCCTTGGCTTTTGCTGCACCTATTAACCTAGCCGCCCTAACTGTTCCTCCAGCTCCTGGCATAATCCCAAGATTGATTTCAGGGAAACCTAACTTTGCATCTTCCGATGCAATTCTCATGTCGCAGGCAAGAGCAAGCTCAAGACCTCCTCCTAAAGCATACCCCTCTATGGCAGCTATTGTAGGAATTTCTAATGCCTCCAACTTGTTAAACACAGGTGAAAAGGAAAATTCTTTTGCACTTTCTTCATCACATTCCACCATTCCGCCGATGTCAGCTCCTGCCGCGAAATTTTCTTCGTTATGTATGACGAGGACTTTAATATCTGTATCCATTTTTATTTCTTCAAGCAGTTCATTCATATCATCAACGATTGTTCGACTCAACGCATTAAGAGCTTTAGGTCTGTCAATCTTCATGAGGGCGATTCCATTTTCGACTGTATAGCTGATTTCTTTCATGACTATGCCTCCTAAATCAATTATTATTTTCGTAGCCATAAAAGCCTTTTCCTGACTTGCGTCCGTATTCGCCTTTAGCATAATGTTCCGTCAGGCATGTTGCTGGCAAATCTTCTTTTTTCCCGGATGTCCTGAATTTTTCCATATACACGTTATATTCAAGATCAATTCCTGTCATATCCAGCGTTTCCAGAGGCCCCATGGAATGCCCCAGAGCCCCTTTAACAGCTGTATCAATATCCTGTGGTGTAGCGATTCCCATGTCTACAAGATAGCAAGCCTCTCGTGTCAATGCACTGAAAATACGGTTGACTACGAAACCGTATATTTCTTTTTCAATCTTTACGGGAGTCTTTCCGATTGATTCTACAAATTCAAATGCAGTATCAAAAGTATCCCGGGAGACATGTGGCCCCTTTACAACTTCAACAATTTTCATGACTAGTGCTGGATTAAAAAAATGGACGTTTAATACTTTAGAAGGGTCCTGCACCGCATCACAGAATCTTGAGCTAACTATATATGAGCTATTGCTCGCATAAATACAATGTTCTGGAGTCAGCTTGTCAAGCTGCCTCAGAACGGTCTTTTTAATTTCAACTATATCGGATACCGCTTCAATCACTAAGTCCGTGTTTTCAGCGGCAACATTAATATCGGATGTAAACGTTAGTCTGGATTGTATTTCAGCAGTTTGCTGACTATCCATTTTTCCTTTTGCTTCTCTTTTGGCAAACCAATCTTTAGAGAAATCTCTGGCTTTTTCAAGCATTTGTTCGCTGATATCGTAGCACGTTACGTTGTATCCGCTGATAGCTACCTGCATAGCTATCTGAGTTCCCATTAAACCGGCTCCCGCCACTGTTACGTTTTTGATTTTCATAATTCTTTCCTCTTATAAACAACTTATGAACGCTGTTTTTTGCACTCTGATTGAGAGAGCAGTTCCACGTCTGCTGCTCTCTCTCTCAAAGTAATCAATAATCTATAAGGTGGATGTATGAGACATGCAGATTAATTAATCTTCAATTCCAGCAAGCCTCTTAACAATATTCTTCTTTCCTTCAATATCGTAGTTGCTTCTGATACCAATCTGCTCCATGATAGGCGAACCGCCGCCGTGGATTCCGGCAGACATTTCCATACCACACCAAGGAGATACCGTAAAGTCGTCCAGGAATCTGAACAGTCTATGCTGCTGTTCGGCAGTATACTTAGGATTTCTCATAATATACTTTTCCATATATCCTTTAGTTTCAGGATTAATCCAGTCGCCTTCAAACGGAATGGTTGCTGCAAATCCGCCTGTAACAGCAATCAAAGTTTCATATTCATGCATAATCTTCTTTCCTGCATGATATCTTCCGCAGTTTGTATATAAGAAGTTCGGTTCACTTGCTCCGGATGGAGTAACCTTTCCTGCAACGGAAGCTGCAATTCCTGCTGCATAAACAATTTCTGCTGTTGCTTCCAGATCGGCTAACTCTTCCTGAATATGAGGTGCTTTACCAACACCATTGAAATCTGCCACGAGGGCAGTAGCACCGATAAATACTGATGTAATCGCTGGCTTGCAACCGCAGTAGCTGAATCTGTGGTTGTTGGCAAATGCCAAAGCTAATCTGCCTCCAAAATCCCATTCACCGCACATGAATACTCTTTCCCAAGGGATGAATACATTGTCGAGAATAGTCATAGTATCGCATATACCGTATGTATTGTAAGGTGCTTTGAGTTCTTTTCTAGGATTTGGACTTACAGGTCTTGATACCAGCGTTACGCCTTCGGCATCTGCCGGTACTGCAAAAGCAACTGCCCAGTCAGCATCGTTTTCTTTCAGCGCTCTTGTAGGGAGTACCAGAATTTCGTCGCAGTAAGGTGCTGTTGTATTATGAGCTTTGCAACCGCTTACAATAATACCATCTTCTCTTCTTTCAACGATTCTCATGTACAGATCTGGATCAACCTGTTCGGATGGTCTCTTGGACCTGTCACCTTTAACATCTGTCTGGCCTGCATTGCCAACGAGGTCGTTATCCTGATACCATTCAAGGTATTTTTTAAATCTCTCATGATATTCTGTTCCGTATTTCTGATCTATCTCATATGTAGAAACATAAAGTGCATTGATAGCATCACATCCCATACATCTCTGGATGCAGCCCCCTACCTGCTCACTCAGTGTTCTGACCATCTTCTGCTTGTTCAACATATCGTCAACAGAATGATAGATATGTGCGAATCTGTTTATCTTCTTTCCCGTTAAATGTGAAGTTGCTGTTGCCAGCTCTCTTAACTCAGGGTCATCTGAAAGAGCTGCCTTAAAAGTCATGCCCATTACATTCTGTCCTCCCAGAAGTCTTGGGTCATCTCTGCCGACCAGTTCGCCATCGATATACACGTTTTTTCTCATTCCATATAATTTCTGCTTGTATTCTTCAAAAGTACGCATTTTTATTTCCTCCTATAAAAATATCTGTTTTTTGTAATTTTGTATTAACCAGCTAACCATCCACCGTCTACAGTAATAAGCTGTCCCGTAATATAATCTGCTCCCGGTGAAGCAAGGTATACAGCTATTGCTGCGTAGTCTTCGGGGAGGCCAAATCTCTTCTGAGGGATCCTTGTCATCATTTCTGCTCTCTTAACAGGGTCATTGAACAGAGGAGCTGTCATTTCTGTTGAAGTGTATCCAGGTGCCATGCAGTTTACATTAATCCCGTATTCAGCTAATTCTACAGCCATACCTTTTGTCATCTGAACAATTCCGCCCTTTGCTGCGCAATAGGAAATCATATTCTTAAGACCGATTACGCTTGAAATGGATGCTGTGTTTATGATTCTTCCTTTGATATTATTGGCAACCATATGTCTTGCTACTGCCTGGCACATAAAGAAAACATATTTCAGCTGAACATTCTGCACTTTATCCCAATCTTCTTCAGTAAAATCCAGAACACTTTTTCTCGCATTGACGCCGGCTGCGTTTATTAGGATATCAATATGGCCAAACATATCTGCCACTTTGGCTACCAAACCTTCGCACGCAGCAACAGAAGTAATGTCTGTTGCAATGCCTACGGCCTCTCCTCCGGTTTTTTGCATGATATCGTTTGCGGCTGCGTCAAGGTCTTTCTGATTTCTGCTGCAGATTACGACAGTTGCGCCAGCTGATGCCAACCCTTCTGCCATGCCTTTCCCAATTCCTTTGCTCCCACCGATAACAATTGCCGTTTTCCCTTTTAATGAAAACATTTCATTTAAGCTCATTTGTCTTCTCCTTTCAATCCTTCAATTATTTATCCTGAAAAATCGTTCCACATTCGTAGAGCTCATGGATTTCATCGTCTGAATACTTTCCATATTTTCTTAAAATATGACATGTGTGTTCTCCCAAAAGCGGCGATGAATTATATACATCTACCTTTGTCTCTGAGAACTTAAGAGGACATCCCGGCATTTTTACCTTACCCTCTGTGGTATGGTTCATTTCTACGATCATCTCTCGTTCTATGAGCTGAGGATCCTCAAGAAGCTGGTCAATATCTAAAATCGGACCAACCGGCACCTTCGCCGCATCCATCACCTCACATACCTCTTCAACTGTTTTGGTTTCAGTCCATTCCTCCATTATGGCGTTCAAGATAGGTTCATTTTCTTTTCTGTATTTATTGCTGCAGAATCTTGAATCGTGTACAATATCACTTTTACCTATAGCATCCATACATCTTTCAAACATAGCATCATTGGCAACAGCTATACATACATATCGATCATCTTTTGTCCTGAAAGTATTGAACGGTGCCGCTCCCAGATTGGAGTTGCCATTTCTTGTAGGAGTAATTCCACCGTATGTCTTCATCATAATAAAGTTTTCCATAGTTGAAAAAACTGTATCCTGCATACTTACATCTACGTATTGGCCAATTCCGTTTTTTTCTCTGTAATAAACTGCAGCCAGAAGAGCATATGCCATTTGTATTCCTGCTCCCGCATCTGCGATGGATGTGCCCAACTTAAGAGGTATTCCGCCTTTGAAACCGGTTACAGCCATATACCCTCCCATCGCCTGAGCGATTATATCGTAGGCTGCCTTGCTGCGGTATGGCCCCGTCTGACCAAAGCCTGAAATCGAACCATATATTATCTTCGGATTTCTCTTTTTAATATCTTCATATCCGATATGCAGTCTATCAGCAACTCCCGGCGCAAAGTTTTCAACTACAATATCTGCATTTTCGCAAATTCTGTAGACAATTTCTGTTGCCTCCGGATCTTTTAAGTCTAGCTCTATACTCATCTTATTGCGGTTATAGTACATAAAGTATCCGCTTTCTTTGGTAGGGTCAGGCAGAGGCAGGTACTGATGGCTGTCATCACCCAGGCCTTTCCTTTCGACCTTTATTACTTCAGCGCCTAAATCTGCCAGCATCATTGTACAATATGGTCCTGAATACACTCTGGTAAAATCTACGACTACAAGCCCTTCTAGTGGTCTATGTTTTGACATTTGCGTTCCTCTCTTTTCTAATCTGCTTTATCAACATCTAACGCAAGAAATATGCCAATTTATTTTTTCAAAGAATAGCGTTTATTTTATGGTGTTTTTAGCGGTTCATGATATTTTTGTGCAGCAAAAAAGCGAGTCATTTTTGAATTATCGACTCGCTTTTAAATTAGTAAACATGTCAAAAATAATTTAATCAGACGGTATCCTTATTTCTCCGATACAAGCTTCCGATATTTTCTGAAAAAAGTGGACTGGCTCATTCCAAGAAGCTCTGCTGCCTTATATGTGCTTTTCCCAATTTTCATGGCTCTTTCTATCTGTTCCCTTTCTACATTTTCTATGGCTTCTTTCATGGAGATTATTTCATCACATTCTAGAATTTCAACAGATTCTTTTACTTCTTCACTCTTTTTCCCAGCATAAGGCACATCAATTATATCATCGTCCTGAATTACAAAAAACTTTTCTACGTAGTTTTCAAGCTCACGAATATTGCCGTACCATTCTTTTTCCATAAGTGTATCAATAAAATCCGCAGTTACAACTTTATTTTCATTGTATTTTTTGTTCAGTCTTCGCACTGTCTCCTCAACCAAGCCTGGAATCTCGTCTTTTCTTTCCCTCAAAGGTGGTATAGTTATAGATACTACGTTCAATCTGTAATATAAATCACTTCTGAATTTACCATCTTTAATCATTGCTACCAAATCTCTGTTAGTTGCGGCAATGATTCTTACATTTACTTTTCTGCTCTTTGTATCACCGACCCTGGTTATTTCTCCATCCTGAAGTACCCTCAGCAGACTAGCCTGCAATCGCATCGGTAATTCTCCTATTTCATCGAGAAAGAGTGTACCATTGTTTGCTATTTCAAACATCCCGAGCTTTCCGTTAGGGTCAGCACCGGTAAATGCACCTTTAACATATCCAAACAGCTCTGATTCCAGTAAATTGCCAGGTATTGCGCCGCAATTAATCTTCAGATAATTTTTTTCATTTCTGCAGCTGTTACTGAAAATGTGTTGCGCAACAACTTCTTTTCCTGTTCCTGTCTCTCCCAGTATCAGAACTGTTGAATCCCTGCTCGCAACCTTCTTAGCGAGAGACATTACATGCTCAAATTTACTTCCCTGATTAATAACCACATTTTTCATATTGTTTGAGTCGAAAAGTTCCCCTCTGTATTTTTCCACAATAGCTTTGGTGGTCTTTAATTCCTTCTGGAGACTTATAAGCTCTGTTACATCGCGTACATTTGTAACCACTTTTACAATATCTTTGTCTTCGTTATAAACGGGGCTTCCTGTAATGAGCAGGCTTTTCTGAGTGTCTGCAACATCCTGCATAATTGTTACAGGTTTTTTCTCAGCAATAACGTTATTAGTTATAAATCCCGAAAAAATACCTTTCTCAACCATACTTTCAATTTTACGATTCAGCAGACGTTCTTTTTTTATTCCACTCAGCCTTTCATGTGCGGCGTTCACCATCAGCGTAGTTCCATACCGGTCAGTTATGTATATTCCATCAAAAGAATTATTCAGCATTTCTTTAAGCTCATAATTAGCCCTGTCGATTCTCGCAATTTCATCTGCCATATCGTTCAACGTCTGAAGACTCTTCATACCGATGACATAGATATCACCTTCTTCATCATTTATATCTGCATCAATAAGGCTACTTACGATTAATTCTTCATCAAGCAAAAGATGTGCATATTCTTCCTTTACCTTGCATTTCCTAATGGTTGATACGATTCTTTCATCCACAATATCTGACAAACGGTAAGTGATTTCTTCGTTATAATTCACGCCAGTAAAACTGCATGCCTCATCATTCATCCATATAATTTGCCCATTTTTTAAAACAGCAAATAAAATGTCCCATTTATAATCATCCTGACATGATATGTTTTCCAGTAGTATATCCAGTCTCTCTTGTAAATTTGTTTTCATTATATCATCACCATCTTCTTTTAAACCAATATTTAAGTTCTCTCCAGAATAATTATAACATAATTTATTACATTTTGCATCAAGGACTTCCTTCCACATTTTATCATCATAAAACAAAACAGCGCATCTTTGCGCTGCCTTGATAAAACGAACATCTAAATTATCGCATAAATTATATTTGCACATTCATTATAATTTGCTATAATTTTGCTGCTCCCTTAACTGACGACGAATCACCGTCCTCCTGTAAATGATTCGCAAATGCAGGTGAATTGGATAAAGTAAAGATTATTCTTCCATTTTTAACCACCTGTATGCCTTCGCGGGCAGCTATCTTCATATATTCTTCCTGGTTTTTTCTAAATTCATCGGGTGAGATCTGTAACATTTTCTTCTCCCCTTATCATAGAGTTTTAAAATCTGCAGCGTTCTTTTTAAGTCCTGCATTCATCACACTTAAATCTGTCGAGTGAATTATAAATGTAACACCGCAGTCAATAAACTTTCTTGCGCCTTCCATAGAGCCTGCGAATACTGCTACAAACTTGTTATGCTCCTTAGCGCTCTTAGCAACCTTTTCTACATTTTTTAATAAGTCTGGATGGTTAACCTGCCCAGGTATTCCCATAACCTGACTTAAGTCTGCAGGTCCAATAAAAAAGCCGTCAATATTTTCAATTTCTCCAAGTTTATCAATATTCTCAACCATATAAAGATTTTCAACCATAATCATGGTCATTGTATTTAAGTTGGCATCAGCCATATAATCAGCTCTCGGTGTGTATCCGTGCTTCGCTGCTCTGGCACCTCCGTTCATGCCTCTTAGACCGTTAGGTGCGAATTTTGTCATTCTTGCAATCTTCTCTGCTTCTTCTACGGTTTCAATGCCTGGAATAATAATTCCTTCTGCACCAGAATCTAAAGCATGGATAATGTGTTCCTCCGCCGCAGAAGGGATTCTAACAATAGGAGTTGTACCCGCAGCTTTTGCTACTGCCATTAAAGTTTCTGTTTCTATATCAGTAAAGATTGCGTGCTGTCTGTCAATTACATATGCATCATATCCTGCATATGCAATTACCTCTGCTATTTCAATAAAAGGACATTTTGCAAAAATTCCTAACGCCTTTTCACCCTGTTGTAATCTTTGTTTAAGCATATTAGTTCTCCATTAAATCATCCATATATGGAATTTAGTTTTCATAACTTATAGTTTCTTTATTTTTTCGTTTATTTATAAACTGCTTGACTACTGGATAGAAGAAAGTAAATACTGCTATACAGATAAATACTGCCGCTATTGGTCTTGTCATAAAGTATGCGTATGAACCGTTGCCAACAATCAGTGTTCTTCTGAAATTCGACTCTACCATGGACCCCAGAACCATTCCTATTACAACTGGAGGGATCGGGAATCCCGCCTTTGCATAGAAGAAACCCACAATACCTATCACAACTGCCACCTTTACATCAAATATGTTATTTCTCATCGCAAAAGATCCTACTACGCACAGCAAAAGAACCGATGACATCAAAATGCTCTCAGGAATTCTAAGAACCTTGATAAAGGCAGGAATTGCAACCATGCCTAAAATCAACATAAATACATTCGCAATGATAAGCATTATATAGATACCGGTAACAATATCGCCGTGTTCCTGAAATAGTGAAGGTCCTGGGGCCAAACCTTGAATCATGAGGGCACCAAGCATAACCGCTGTAATTGAGTCGCCCGGTACTCCCAGTGTGAGCAGCGGGATAATTGCACCGCCGGTTACTCCATTATTGGCAGATTCCGAGGCGATCAATCCGGCAACATTGCCTTTACCAAATGAATCCTTATCCTTTGAGTTACGCATAGTTTCATTGTAACTGATCCATGCTGCAGTTCCTCCGCCTGTGCCAGGAATCATACCTACAACGGTACCAATGATTGATGAACGAATAATATTTATCTTGTTCGCCCACAGAGTTCTTCCAGACACGATTTTACCCTTATTCATATCCTGCATTATAAAATCCTTCGGCTTGTTAACATTGCTAAGCTTAGTGAGAATTTCAGAAATCGCAAATATACCAATGATTACAGCTACAAGCTGCAACCCTGCCATAAGGGATTTATTACCGAAAGTATATCTTATGAGTCCACCTACCGGATCAACACCGATGGTTCCAAGCATAATTCCGAAGCAGGCACCAAATATTCCTTTCTTCATGTTTTTTGCAGAAAGTGTGGTAACGATGCTCAGTCCAAAGAGACCAATGGCAAAATATTCAGCCGGACCAAAATTCAGAGCAATTTTAGCAACCTTTGACGCTGAAAAAATCAGAATTGCTGCGGAGATAATCCCTCCGAAGAATGATACAATTACGGCAGCAGAAAGAGCCTCTTTTGCTCGTCCCTGCTGAGCCATAGGATACCCGTCCAGCGTGGTAACAACCGCACTTGGAGTACCTGGCGTTCTAATAAGTATTGCTGTTACGGCTCCACCATAGGTACTGCCTACATAGACGGCCACCAATAACGTTAAAGCAGGAATTGGATCCAGTCCAAAAGTGAATGGCAAAACCAGGGCAACGGCCATAGTTCCGCTTAAACCTGGAAGAAATCCAAATATAATGCCAGCTGCAACGCCTGCCAAATTTATGATTAAAACTATCGGATTAAATATTTCCAAAATAGAAATTTCACCTAGCATTTAGTTTCACCTCCTAAATCCAGTAAACACCCGGAATACCCGTTAAGCCCACATTCAATGCATACTTGAATAGGAAATAAAGGAACAACGTAACAAATATAGGAACCAGAATTAATACAGCCTTTCTTCTTTCCTTGAAAAGAAGCAGTGCTGCAAGCATCATGGCAATTGACGAAATTATAAAGCCGATTTTCTTCATTAAAAATGAATAAAGAACGATTACCACTGCTAAAGCGGCAGCTCTTAGGATACCAGAATCCATCTGCTGTGCATCTTCCTCATCCTGCTGCGACATATCTGCAAGTTCTTTTTTACGTTTAATTATTTCTTCGATAAATGTCCACAAGGTCATGGCCATTGCTAACACCAGAATAATGTTTGGAAAGGTCGTAGGGGTTGTGTAGAGCACTACACTGTTGGAACTATTATCTGTATTTAATGAAACGACAAACCAAACTGCTGATGCGATGAAAAAGAAAAGCGGCACACATATGTTAACTGTCACATATTTTTTCATTGTCAGTACCTCCATATATATAAGACAGAGCCTTTTGCCTGCCAAAAGGCTCTGTCTATGCGAGCAAAGCTAGCTAATAAGGCCAATCGCCTTGAGTGCGGCTGTATTGGATTCATAGTCAGAAAGAACCCTAGCTCTGAAAGTTGCAGCATCTTCAAATACTGCAGTCATTCCCAAGTCAGCAAACTGAGCAACAGTGTCTTCATCCTCTATAATCTGCTTTACAGCAGCTTCAAGTATAGCGATGATTTCAGGGTCAACTTCAGATGAGCAAGCAAGACCTGTGAACGTTCCGCCGTTATCTGAAGGTGATGTCATTCCTAATTCTTTTACACATGAAACGTCAGGATAATCATTGTTTCTCTGTCCTGCAACCCAAAGGACAGGAATCAGGTCACCGCTGTCAATGAGTGTCTGCAATTCAATAGGAACTGTAAGTACCAGATCAGTACTTCCTCCTGCACATTCAGTAGCTGCAGCACGTCCTCCGTCTGAGTTAGGCACAATCTGGAAGTAGTCTTCAAGGCCTTGTGATCTGATTGCATTCTGGAAAGCAATGTTGGCATATGCGCCTGCAGAAGATGTTCCATAGGTAAGTGGTTTATCACTGTTCTTCGCATATTCTACCAGAGCGTCCCAATTATCAATTCCGAGTTTTTTTGATACACAGATAAAGTTACCTACATCTGAAAAAAGGCCAATCTGAGTGATTTCTTCAGTTGTATATCCTGTATCAGAAAGAATAGGTGCTACTGTTGAAGGACCGTTTGTAATAGTTACTAACGTATAGCCGTCAGCCTCTTCTGCTAAACAAGCATTCACACCGACAGCACCTGAACCGCCGGGCTGATTTTCAACTACAACAGTCTGCCCGAGAATTTCCTCCATTTTGTCTGCAACAATTCTGGTCTGTAAGTCTGCAGAACCGCCTGCTGCAAATGGTACTATGATCTTAATTGATCTGGTCGGGTATTCAACCTGTTCATCCTGTCCACAACCAACAAAACAAGTGAATACAAGTGCTAGTGCCAGTACTAATGCTAATATCTTTTTCATTTCTTCCTCCTTACGTTAAAAAACAACTAGATATACATTACACCGATAGGCGGAATATTTTATTTTACTTCAACGCTTTGTTCTCTGTCTTCTGTCCTCTTTGGCGCAAAGATATCCATATTATATACAGGCTTGTCATATGGATTTTCAATCCAATGTACTTCATTTGGTGGAATTGTCATAAAACAGATTCCGCCGTCTTCAAGCTTTGCATCAAAGGTGAATTTTTCCTTTGCGTCTCCCTCTCCTACATAGAAATCGCATTTTCCCTGCAGAATAACCACGGTCTGTTCATAGTGATGTTTGTGAGGACCTGGTTCAATCCCCGGCTGAATTAACCCCATTGTAATGGTGAAGTTATCACTTCCCTGATAGCACTTGCGAGTTGTGCTTGGATTTGGGTAGAACCATTCGCACTTTCCCCAGTCTAAATGTTTTGGTGATGCCATATTTTTTACCTCCTATAAATCGATTTATCATTTATCGCCGCAACTCTTGTACGGCGCAAATGTCATATAATATTACTTTAATTTATCAAGTTCTTCGAATGCATTCTGAACTGCGAACATACTCATATTTGTGAGACTTTCTACCGTATATGCGGCAACATGTGGAGTATGAATGACATTTGGGATATCAAAGAGTGTGTCGTCTACAGGCGCTGGTTCAACATCATAAACATCTATTCCTGCACCTGCTATTAATTCCTCCTTCATAGCCTTTACCAGACCATCATGATCAATTAAAGGGCCTCTTCCGGTATTAACTAAAATTGCCGTTCTCTTCATTCTTTTTAGTTCTTCATAACCTATCATCCCTTTGTTTTCATCTGTCAGATTACAATGAAGAGTGATAAAGTCACTCTGTTCGATGATTTCATCAACACTTGCTCTTTTGACGTTCCACTCTTCAGCAAACTTTTCGTCCCAGTACACGTCATTTGCTAATACTTCCATACCGAAACCTTTTGCACGTTTGGCTACTGCCTTTCCTATTGCACCCAAACCGACTATACCAACAGTCTTTCCGTAAATACCGTAGCCTACTTTTTTCTGCCAGACTCCGCTCAAAGTCGTCTCCTGCGCTTCATTAATTCTTCTTGCGCAAGCCATCATTAAACAGAAAGCAAAATCTGCAACAGCTTCGGTATTGCTGCCCTTGCCTGTTCTTACAGCAATTCCTTTCTTCTTTGCATATTCAAGGTCTATACCATCTAATCCAACACCATGATGTGAAATAACCTTTAAATTCGGACAAGCGTCCATTATTTCTTTATCAACCACTTCTATTCCGTTGATAATAACGTCTGGATTTTCTGAAATTATTTGTTCTTTTGTAGCATCAGGAATCCAAACAAGTTCGTATCCTCTTTCTGCTATCATTTTCTTTGGTTCTTCTGTGGTCTTACAGAAGGACGAATTTGTTGCTAAAAATTTCATTACTGACCTCTCTTTTTTCAATTGATATTATTTTTCTTCTGCAAGAAATTCCTTATAAGATGTGGTAAATTTAGGTCGAGTTGGTGCAAAGATATCCATAATCATACACGGTTCATTTCCAACGACCTGTGTGCGATGACCAACACCTGAGCCAATGGCAATCCATGAACCAGCTGTCATTCTATGAGCTTCACCATCTGTATAAAAATCCAATTCTCCGGAGAGCAGGATTGACATCTGTTCATCAGGATGAGAATGCTCAGGAGCAATCTCATGTCCCGGCTGTAAAACATTAACCATAACGAGCATGTTGTCCATGTCAATTCCAAGCATAGCTCTCTTAACACCTTCTCTGCCCGGCTGGTACTTCATTTCATTCCAGTTCCCAATTTCATATTTAGTCTTTAACATACTAATAACCTCCCTTAATTATAATATTTAAATTAATAATATTTTAATTGATAATATAATTATTAAAAACAATTTTAAACTAGTGACATGTTACTAACACAATTTTATTTTTTATATTAAAATTTTGTCAGTCTTCATTTACTCGACACTATTAATTTAAGCAATTAGCGTGCCAACTTTTAGATCAACGGTATCATCATGCATTTTCTAATGTTTTGAAAAAAGTATCACAATTTATATTTAAAAAAATAAAAATATTTCTTTCATTTTGCAATATTTTGTTCTAAAATGAAGGAGTAAATACTAAATTGCAATCCTATTATGGAGGTTATTATGCTTAAACCAGAAATTGCTTTTGTTATACCAAGCAGAAAATCTGTAAATACAATTAACCGTTACTGTATTAAGAACAATTTAGAATATCCTGTGTATGCTGCTTCTACAGACAATGCTCTTATTATCGCTCAGGAACTTGTACAGAACGGTGTAAAACTTATCATATCTAACAGCGTTACACTAGAATATCTTCAAAAGGCATTGGATATTCCCACAGTGACATTACCATTCTCTGGTCTTGAAGCTGCTAAGTCTATTAAAGAAGCCTTTTCTTATTCAAAACGTGTAATGCATATTGGCACACATGAATTGTATAGGCATCTTCAAAGCGCTTTGCAATTATTCGATATTGACCCAGATACTTTAGCATTTCACCCCTTGGATATAAACAGTTCTATTTCTGACCAAATTGACACTCTAATAGACATGGGCTATGAAGTTTTTACCGGTGGATTCATGACACTCGACTACGTTATTGAACGCGGAAAAATCGGCATTGAATTCGATGTTGATGAGCAAGATATTGCTATTGCCATTGATAATGCTCAATCCTTCTTGCGAAGTCAGCAGGCGGCTCTGAGAAGTATGGAATTAGATCGCGAACTGATGCAGATGAGCAGTGATGCTATTGTGGTACTGAACGAAGCGCGAAATGTTTTTATGCTAAACAGTAGCGCTGAACATCTTTTTAAAACAGACAACCTTCTTGCAAAGGGTCTTAGCTTTGAAACATTACTTGCAAGGAACAATATGATGAATATGGACAATTTCAACCTGTTAGACAGCGAATCCGCAAAAGGCATCACACCTCTTTATATGAATGAAAAAGATTTGTCTGTTGATTCGGACAAATATGCTTCAGTTGTATATATTAAAACAGTCTCCGAAATAGATGAAATAGCATATGCGGCAAAAAAAAATATGATTATGAGAGGTCTTATAGCCAAACATAATTTTGATGATATAATCGGTCAAAGCCGTGCAATAAGAGAAGTAAAGAAACAGGCCTCACAATATGCTAAGTATGATTCCACCATTCTGATTACAGGAGAAACAGGAACAGGTAAAGAGTTATTTGCTCAATCTATTCATAATGCATCGCCTAGAAGGGATCACCCTTTCGTGGCTATTAATTGTGCCACGCTGCCGGCAAATCTAATAGAATCGGAACTTTTCGGGTACGTAAAAGGAGCATTCACCGGTGCAAGCAAAGAAGGAAAACCTGGTTTGTTCGAGATGGCAAACAATGGTACGCTTTTCCTCGATGAAATATCTGAGCTTCCTATTTCGATGCAATCAAAACTCCTCCGTGCTATTCAAGAAGGCGATATAATACGCATTGGTGGTGATAAAGTAATCCATGTAGATACCCGTGTCATATGCTCATCGAATCAGTATATCCCAGATTTAATTGAACGCAAAAGTTTCAAGGAAGACTTATACTATAGGCTTAGTGTTTTAGAAATTGAGATTCCTCCTCTCAGAGAACGTATGGAAGATTTAGAGGATATTTGTAATTCGCTTCTCTCACGTTTTTGTAAAAGATATAAAAAAAATATTAATTCTATAGATTCAGATGTTATTAACGAAATGAAATTATACAACTTCAAAGGAAATGTCCGAGAATTGTCAAACATAATGGAACGAATGGTTATTCTTTGTGAAAACAGCAAAATAACAATTGACACATTGAAAAAAAGTTTTCCCAAAAATAGAGAGGGAGTAATCAAGACAAATAATACTATCACGCTAAAAGCTCAGGAACTCGAGAGCATAAAATCGGCTATAAAGGAATGTGGGGGTAATCGTACTATGGCCGCTAAGAAGCTTGGTATTGCCCCTTCAACTCTTTGGCGCAAAATGAAGGAATTAGATGAGTAAGTTCTTCTCTTTGATCGAACAAAAGTGTTTCTTATTGTCAAACATACAATTCAAATTAAAGCAAAAAACAGAGGGCACCGCCCTAACGGTCTTTCTCCGTTAATGCGGCGTCCTCTTGCGTATACGAAAGTTTAAACTTTGAAGGCTGTAGAAGTTCTCAAAAGTTTATCTACTCATTTCCTCAAGCAACTTTTCTGCTCCAGTAATTATTTCATCTATCACCTGCTTAACTGTAAGGATTTCATGTATCTGTCCGACGCACTGCCCCATCGGGAAAGCTCCGCCATTAACATCTCCATCTAAATATGCCTGTTTCTGTCTTTTACCACTCACATAAGAAAGAACTTCTTCCAAGCTTGGTGTTGTACGTGCCTCAAGTTCCATTAATTCTAATATTGGCTTGTTTTTATAATTCCTTGCAGCGTTTTTTATAGATCTCTGAACTATACCTGTCGATCTTTCGTCCGCTTCAATCATTACCTTTTTAAAGTTTGGATGAAGTGCACATTCTTCTGTCGCGACAAATCTTGTTCCCATTACAACCCCTTCTGCACCTAGACATCTTGCCGCCAGATATGTTCTGCTGTCACAAATTCCTCCACCGGCAATAACAGGCACATCTGGAAAAGCATCCACCACTGCAGGAATCAGGCAAAATGTCGTTACGTCATCCATTCCTGGATGTCCTCCACATTCAAATCCTACAATAGAAACCGCATCTACACCGGCTATTACCGCCTTCCTTGCAAATCTAACCGCCGGTGATTTATGAATAATCTTTATTCCTGCTTCCTTCAATTGTGGAACAAACTCTTTTGGATCCCTTCCTGACAGCTCAACCACAGGAACTTGTTCCTCACATACTATTTTAATAAAATCCGGAACAAGTTCACCTGCAGTTGCATTAGGAAGCATTGATATATTTACGCAAAATGGATTTTCAGTCAGCGTCCTTATTTTTTTTATACCTTCTCTTAAGCCTTCAGCGTCTATGTACAATGACGAATTCATTGTCCCTAGGCCTCCGGCATTTGATACTGCCGCCGCAAGCTCCGGCGTAGCAAGCCATTGCATTCCTCCCTGCATAATCGGATATTTAATTCCAAATAACTCGCATATCCTTGATTTCATAGTACTTCCTCCTGTTATAATGCGCTTAATCAAGTAATTTTGCTCTTAAATTCCATATGCAAAATAATTATTATTTTACATATCTTTTATATAGCCAGTTCAAAAGTATCCCTGATGTTACAGCTATCAAAAAATATAAGTAGAATACTTTGTTATAATCACCCGCAATGTCTGCAACAATCCCAGGTAATGTTAAAGAAATTGTTCCTCCAATTTGGAAGAATAGTCTCATGTATGTATATATTTGAACATAATTATTTTTCCCAAACAAATCCGTTGTCCAAATCGGTGTTGCCATAGGTGAAAGGGCTGCACCTAAGCCCATAAAAAAAGCAAACATGTATCCAAAAAATACATTATATGCTAAAGCAGCTCCTGATATCGCGATTAACATCCAAACAAGTATGATATATATTGTTCCTCTATACGTTCCAAATTTATCTGAAAAGATACCATAAAATGGCTTACCAATTAACATTACTGTTCCGTAAAGCGATAACATTGATGCAGCAAACATTTCAGAATAACCACATCCCGTGTAAAAAACCGCAATATGATTTATTGATGGTATCACCATCATGCCTGTTAATAGTACAGCAATACTTGTTAAAATAAACTTTGAATTACGAATTACATCTTTTAAGTCTATGCGTATATCTTCTTGTACATCTTTTTTATCAACATTTTCTTTTCCATATGACATGAGTCCTTTGTCCTCAGGCCAGTCTCTTACAATTATAAACGCTACTAAAGCCATCACGGCTATTGCTATACCCTGAAAAATTAAAGCCAGAAAAACATCATATGCCAAGATTATTTTTTGCAAAATCGGCGAGCAGATGATGGTCGCAAAACCCGATCCACAGGCGGCAATTGACAAAGCAAAACCTCTTTTTTCATTAAACCATCGTGTAATCAATGTGGTCGCCGGGATCATGGATCCTCCCGCAAATCCTAATCCGCTTAACACCACGGACAAGTAACACATCTGCAGACTGTTTGAAAAGGCAAGCATGAAATAGCCTCCTGCCATCAGTAATCCACAAATGAGTGCACCCTTTCTCACACTAAAATGCCTATAGAATTTATTAGCAAAAACCATCCCTATCACACCGACAGCATACTGAACCGTTACTATTGAAGAACCTGCTGCCTTGCTTATTCCGATTTTATTTATTAACGGAGTAAGAAATATAGAAAATGTATTAACAGTCAATCCTAAGCTATAGAAAAAGATTACACAACTACCTATAGCTACTATCCATGCGTAATGTTTATGATGTAATCGGTTCTCTTTTATATTTTTTTTCTCCATTTTCAACAAATTTCAACGCTTTGTTCTCTGTCTTCTGTCATCTTTGACGCAAATATATCAATATTATAAACAGGCTTGTTATATGGATTCCCTATCCGATTCACCTCGTTTGGTGGAATTGTCCAAGAGCAGATTCCACCGTCGTCGAGCTTTGCATCAAAGGTAAACTTTTCCTTAGCGTCGTCCTCTCCTACATAGAAATCGCATTTTCCCTGCAGAATAACCACTGTATGTTCATAGTGAAATTATCACTTTCCTGGTAGCACTTGCGGGTCGTGCTTTGTTTTGGGTAAAAGCATTTGCACTTTCCCCAGTCTAAATGCTTCGGTTATTCCATTTTTTACTACGTTTTCATTTATAGAAAATAATAAAACCAAATCATGATTTATCAATTTCAAGCCTTTTTTAGCATCGGCAAAGTCTTTATCCGAAAAAGTCTTGCAACCACTTTTGATGGATATGTTGTTATCATTTTTTCAAGTTTGTTGGCACATAAATTATGATAGTCTATGCATCCATCAATTACTTGCCGTAGTTCATTAAATTCATTATTGAGATGGAAAAAATCTTCATCTTCATTCAAATATTCCTTCTCAGATTTTAACATAGAGGCAAGCTTGTTTGTTTTTTCTCCCATTAAGAAATCGTCATGAATATTTTTTTGCATTTCATCACATATCTGCCTCTTTGCCAATCTTGAAATGTCTATCGTATATTGTTTTTTTTCTTGCGTATTTACGCCATCTGAATATTTGCATATCTCAAGCGATATGTCTTTTCTTCTATTAATGTATCTTTCCAATGCATCATTTATTTTGGCAGCAAGACGCCTTAAATAAAAGAAAACCGCCCACGTAGCTACTTCCCAAAACATTAATATCAAAAGAATACAGACTATAATCGTATACATTTTTTCTCTCCAAATAATCTGGGTTTAAACAGTTGTCTCTTTCTCATGTTGTTTCTTTTCTGTTCTGGTCTTCTTTAAATCTTTTATTATAGGGAAAATCAATAAAATTATTCCTACAAGCACAAGCACCACAGCAATTGGTCTTGAGAAGAATACTGACAAATCACCTTGTGAAGAAATCATTGCTCTTCTTAAATTGCTTTCCATTATAGGTCCAAGTATATATCCAAGGACAATTGGAGGCAGTGCAAATCCACCAAATCTTAAAAGATACCCAATAATACCAATTATCAATAATGCCCATATATCGAATGTACGGTTATTTGCAGCAAATGTTCCCATAATGCACATCAACAGAATAGTAGGAAGCAAATAGTTTAACGGTACTAACAGAACCTTTACAAATGCTCTCATCAATCCTAACTCCATTACGTACATTACAACGTTGGCAAAGAAATACATAACAAAAATCACTCCAACCAGTTCTCTGCTGTTTACAAACAGTAACGGTCCAGCTTCAATACCATGTGCAATGAATGCACCTAGCAATACTGCAGTAACTGCGTCACCTGGAATACCCATTGTAAGCATAGGTACCAAAGCGCCTCCGCATGTGCCATTATTTGCTGACTCTGAGGCAATAATTCCCTCCGAACATCCTGTTCCAAACTTTTCAGGATTTTTAGAAACCGATCTCGAATATGAGTACGCTAGCAGTGTAGATGTAGACGCACCCACTCCTGGCAAAATTCCAACTATAACGCCAATTATTGAAGATCCGGCAAGCGCCTTTCCTGACCCCTTAAGCATTTCTTTTGGAGGGAATAAAGGAACTTTTGTTACTTTTAAAGGTTTTGCATCCGTTGCGATGTCCTGCACCTGAATTAAAATTTCTGACAAAGCAAATATGCCCATTAAAACAGCTAGCAATGCCAATCCTCCGGATAACTGCCAGAATCCAAAAGTAAATCTTGTTGCGTTGGATATTGTATCTATACCTATCATCGCAAACAAAGCCCCAATGGCAGCCGAAACAATTCCTTTAATAGGGTCTTTGCCTGTTAAAGTAATTATCAGACACAGCCCCATGAATCCCATTGCAGCATATTCCCACGAACCAAAAATAAGTGCCACTTTTGCTACCAACGGTGCAACAAAAATCAATATTATTGCGCTAACCATACCACCAACCAATGATGCAAAAACACCAATGCTTAGTGCCTCCCCCGGTTTGCCTCCCCTTGCCATTGGAGCTCCGTCAAACGTGGTGACAATAGCAGAAGGGGTGCCTGGTATATTTAACAAGCAAGCTGAAATAAGTCCTCCACTTACTCCTCCCACATATATTGCTACTAAGAAGCTTAACGCCTCTGTTGAACTCATCGTATACGAAAATGGAAGGAATAGAGTAACAGCCAAAGTTGCTGACAATCCAGGAATAGCACCGAAAACCATTCCAATTAAAACGCCTGCTACCACTAGCAATAAAATAAATGGATACTCAAAAATATGCGTCACACCTGTAATCAACAAATCAATTGAGCTCATAATCATCTTCCTTTCATAATTTTTATTTGATTGTGGGCTACTTCAAGCAGCCCACAATCATGCAAATCAATAAAACTTTTAATTACTCTTTCGAATTCCAAAGGTCTGCTAAGTACTTAAATGTGTCATAGCAGTCATCACCTAAAGCCTTAACGTCTTCGACATCCATCCACATCGGGCTGAAGTGTAAAGTTTCCTTCAAATATTTGATGAATTCAGGGTTATCATACATTTCCTTAGTTTTAGCAATGTAATAATCAACAGCTTCCTGAGAAGTTCCTGCTGGTAAGAAACAAGATCTATGTGCTTCAGCTCCTGTTGTTACATCGTATCCTTTTTCAAGGAATGTTGGTACGTCAGGTAAAAATTCTGATCTTTCGGATGAGCAAACACCAATACACTTCAGGTCTCCAGATTCAACGTATGCAACACCTTCAGAAACGAATCCAATCCATACATCTGCATTTCCACCTAAAACTGCAGTTCTGGAATCAGCATTTCCTGCATATGGAACCCATACTTCCCATATACCACATTTATCCCATACATTAATTGCACTTAAATGGCTTCCACCTAAAGTACCTGGGCCTGCCCAAATCTGTTCACCGTCTGCATCTGCAATTAAGTCCTCAATGGAATTAATATCTGATTTTGCGCTTACATAAACTGCCATTGGGTCATTAGCAATTATTGGTAACCACTGTACTTCATTCAGATAATCATTTCCTTCATATGCTCCGGTTGCCTGATATGAAGCCATTGTCTCAGGTGAGAACAGACATACTCTATGGCCAGAATCGTCACCATTCATAACATCGGTCATACCAATCATGGTGTTTCCTCCGGTGATGTTGGAAACTGTGCTAGCCTGTCCACTTAAATCAAGATTGTCCGCGATTGCTCTGGTGATTAAATCTGTACTGCCTCCTGCACTATAGAAACAAATGTATTCTACAGTTCTTGAAGGTGTCCAGCCATCTGCTCCTGACTCATCATTGCCGCAGCCTGCCATTGTGCTTATTACAAGCATAAGGCATAAGATAAGTGCTAATAATTTTAAACCTTTTCTCATCATTCTTCCTCCTAAAAATTTTGTTTGATATAGTTGGATAAAAATATTTTAATGTGACTTTTTGTCACCTAAAATAACGAAAACCTTGGGAGCACAACAGTTAGCACATCACTAAAAGCCCACCATGTAAATGCCGTTATTACGGCAGAAAAAATCAGACAAAAAACTATAATTTTTTTAAAACTCTTTTGCAGTCCTTTTGAATCTGACGCGATCTTCGTGAAAACAATAGTTGTAGTTGCCATAAAAATAAAAGTTGATATAGTAAATCCCAGATACGGCAGTATCAAAAGATACACAGCTATTGCAACTACAGTAAATAGCGATATGCCATTATATGGACCTGCCACTTCTTTTTCTGATTTTCTCAATAGTGCTCTTACGATTATAACTACGCCCAAAACCGCCATTAATATCAGCCAAAATCTCATATACGGTCCTGGCTGCGCCATTTTAAGCTTAACTGTCCCAGCATCAATACTGAATGAGCTAATAAACAAAACTACCGCTACCAGACATAATGCTGAACCGTATATTACATCTCTTTTCCATTCGGTAAGTTTTTTCATATTTTCTACTCCTTATTTCTTTCCATTTCTCCATTGCATTAACTTGTCATCTATTTTCTTTTTTGACCATCCGAATTCAGTAAGAATTTCATATGTGTGTTCGCCTAAATCCGGTGCAGGACCCAAAATAGCCGGCGTTGCCGAGTAGCGCACAGGATGTGCTCTTCCCTTAAATGTTCTTGTCTTAAAGCTGGTAGGTGTAGGAATCTCAATTAATGATCCGTTTTCCCATAATGCTTCATCATGTGCAACTTCATAGGTTGTCTTTATTTTGCCACAAGGTACGCTTGCAGATTTAAGGATGTCAATAGCCTCATCAATTTCATCAAATGATTTAAGCCATCCTTCTATTTCTGCGACCAGTTCTGTAAGATTAGCAACTCTTAAAACAGAATTCTTAAACCTCTCATCATCTATCAGTTCAGGTTTTCCCATTGCATTACATAATCTGCTCCATGCGGCTGGTGCTGGCGTTGCGATAATGGCACTCTGACCATTTTTCCCTCTATACACGCCGTATGGTGCAGCTGTAGCATGGTGATTGCCGTTTCTCGTCATTTTTTTATCTAACGTTGCAGCCATATCTAAGTATGTATTGCAGTACAGCAGTCCATCTAGCAGTGACAGGTCAATGTACTGCCCTTCACCTGTTCTTTCCCTATGATATAAAGCAGCCGATAAAGCTCCAAATCCGTTATAACTTGCAACATAATCCCCTATAGGAATACCAAATTTTACAGGTTGGCCATCAGGCTCTCCACATAAATCCATTAATCCACTTGTTCCCTGTACGATTACGTCAAATCCAGGTTCCTTTGAATACTTTCCAGTTTGTCCACATGCTGATACCGACATGTATATTACATTTGGATTAACCTTTTTTACAGCTTCATAATCCAAATTAAACTTCTTCATCTGGCCTGGCTTAAAACTTTCCACAACAACATCCGCAGTTTCGATTATTTTCAAAAGGACTTCTTGAACTTCAGTATCATGTAAGTCAACTTCTACAGATTTTTTTCCTCTGTTATACCAAATATTTTGTATAGCACCATTATCATATGGCGGAACACTTGATCTGCTGTCATCACCTGCAACCGGTCGCTCAATTTTAATTACCTCCGCACCATGGTCAGCAAGCATGGCAACTGCTACAGGTCCTGCGACATTATTTGTGAAGTCTACTACCCTTATTCCATCAAAAATTCTTTTCATAAATCTTCCCTTTCGTAAAATTTTCTACATATATTTAACCTTTTCAGGCAACTAGTTATGATTAAGCCTTAAATGTAAGATGTATCTTTCAGTTGTATTAAGAGCAATTATTGTGCCAAATGCAGGATGTTGAAATTACGTTATTTTTTTGACTTTCCAAAGTAAAATAATTTATATATAAATTATCTAACAATTCAAAAGCAATTCATTAATTCATTTTTGATTTGTTCAAATTGTGCATTCTAAAAAGCATTCCTTTGCCCTATTTTAGTAACCGTTGCACTGTAATATTTTTGTAGCAAGAAAGATGCCGACAAACTCATCAAAACATGAGAAATCATGGTAAAAGCCTCTAAGTTTCTGATACTGAAAACACTGAAAAAGATCCCTGAAAAAATAAACGCAGTGGAAATATGCATCTGCTGTCCACACAGGAAAGAATGCTTATAGAGATAAATTTAACAGATTCTAAAGAGCAGCATGGTTTAAGATATTGTCATGCGAGAGGAATAGACGATGTAATGGAGCAGTGCCTGTTTACAGTTGTTGCACAGAATATGAAGAAGATAGCTATTCTGCTATACTGGAGAGAAAGACGTAAAATGACCACTGAATAATCCTCCGGAAGGTCTGTTTTTACTCATACAGCATCATTCGCACTTTTGGCTCCAAAAGAGCAATGTTAGTAAAATAAAACCCAGAAAACCAAATTGTTCTTCTGGGTTTATCAACATCTTGAAAGGAGAGGCCTAGTACCTCTCCTTCATCTTTCTGTCCATATCCCGCTTGGCATCACGCTTGGCGATGTCATCACGTTTGTCGTAGTTTTTCTTTCCTCGTGCCACAGCGATTTCCACCTTGGCTCTGCCCTCTTCGTTTATGTACATTTTAAGAGGCACCAGAGTCAAACCTTTGATAGTGGTGTAACCGATGAGCTTTCTTATCTCCTGTTTATGGAGGAGCAGTTTTCGCGGCCTCAGGGGCTCCACATTATATCTGTTGCCCTGCTCATAAGGGCTTATATTCATCCCGTAGAGAATCATCTCGCTGTTCTCTATTTTGGCGTAGCTTTCCTTGATGCTGACCTTGCCCTGACGAACCGACTTGATTTCCGTACCTGTAAGAACAATTCCGGCTTCATATGTCTCTTCTATAAAATAATCGTGATATGCCTTTTTGTTATTGGCAACCAGCTTTCTTTCCTTTTTAGCCATTATATAAAACCTTTACAACCTTCCCCGATATTTTTTCTCTTGATAAAACTTCCTTTTCTGCAGACCCGGCGTTTCCGCCACGGCTGACTTCAATCATATCCGCCTTTACCCCAGATACATGTCTGACACAATATACACCTTCACTGCCGACATCATAATACGGTACTCTATATACGACCATGTCACCTACCCCTATAGAAGATGCATCATATATATTCAAAGGGGAGTCTGTGCGAACTGCAACAACCCGGCTTCCCGGCAGAAGCTCAGGGAGCATGGAACTGTCCTCTACTTTAACGGTCATCACACTCATAAAAAGC
This sequence comes from Anaerovoracaceae bacterium, assembly GCA_051883095.1. Classification (GTDB taxonomy): domain Bacteria; phylum Bacillota; class Clostridia; order Peptostreptococcales; family Anaerovoracaceae; genus SUG1106. The sequence goes on along the minus strand of JBJETB010000011.1, from coordinate 38,752 downwards.
AGCATCGCTGCCGCAATGCCTGTCACAGCCGCCACAGTGCAGGCCAGTATCCTTAACACATTTTTCCTCAGCCACATTATACAGCTTCCGCCTTTCTGTCCTGCTCTGGCGCGGTACCCTGAGCCGGTTTTCCGCTGTCTGACCGCATCCGGCACTAGAACACCTTGATTTCACTGAAAGGATAGAGCCTGATTACCACCTTGCCCACGATTGTTTCCATATCTATGGTTCCAACCGCTGCGCTCCTGCTGTCCTGGCTGACTCTTCTGTTGTCACCCATTACAAAAAGTCTGCCTTCAGGCACAGTCACAGCCTCCATCTCTCCGGAAAGCCCCTGCTCGGCAACGTATTCCTCCTGCAGCAGCTCACCGTTTATGTATACATCCCCGGCCTTTATTTCCACCGTATCTCCCGGCAGACCGATGATTCTCTTGATGAGATTCTTCTGCTTTCCATTTTCATCGTAAAGGCCTGATTTAAATACGATAACATCGCCTCTTTCCGGTTCGCCGAACAGCCTGTAGGCCTGACGGCTGGTTATCAGATAATCCCCTGCGTAAAAGTTTGGCTGCATAGACTCCTGCTGCACTATTATCGGCTTAAAGAACGCCAGAATAATCAGGGCGATGACAACAGCAATAAGAATGTCTCTAATCCAGCTCAAAATGTTTTTCATTTAATATTACTCCTTTTAATTTTTTCCAAAAATTCTTTTCTTTATACTTTCAAAATTTTCCGGCAGATCTGCTTCAATAATTCTGCCCTGCATATAATCAAGCAGCTCCGAATCTCCACAATCAGCAAACTCAAGCCTTCGTGCATGGAGAAGCTGCGTGCTGAGGCCGAGCTTTGAAGACGCCCATCTGTTTGCACCGGGGCTGCCGTATTTCACATCACCCAGCAGAGGGTATCCGGCACTGGCGAGGTGAGCTCTTATCTGATGTGTTCTGCCTGTAATTATCTTTACTTCCGTCAAAGTGAACCACCGTCCGTCCAGCCTGCCGTATTCCAGAGGCACAGCGATGGTCTCCATAATCTTGCCGTCTTCTTTCTCCATAGGAATCACACTGGTGACATTGAGTTTTTCATTCTTGCTCATCCTGTCGCAAAGCTCAAGAGGATTCTCCAGTCTTCCGCAGACTATGGTCAGGTAATACTTATTTATGCAGTTCCTTTCACGTATAAAACGATTGAGTTCCTTCAGCGCCTCGGCATTTTTGCCGAAAAGTACCAGTCCGGTAGTGTTTCTGTCCAGCCTGTTGACCGGTGCAGGCGAAAATGTTCTGTCCACCCGGGGATTATATTCACCTTTTTCCACCAGATAATCCATCACCTGGTTGGCCAGATGATTCTTCTTTTCTGTGCGGTCACCGTGGGTAAGAAGTCCGAAGGGCTTCTCTGCAGCAAGAATATTATCATCCTCATAGGCGATAACGAACTGTTTTTTTGCCTTCACCTGCCTCGGCGGTTTCTGAAGAGCCTGCGCATCTTCCTGACTGATATACAATGTCAGTTCATCCCCCGCATTCAGCATTGATTCTGCCGCTGCACGCTTTCCATTTACCTTGACATCCTTACGAATCATCTTATATATGTGACTCAAAGGTGCCTTGTCGAAATATTTTTTCAAAAACCGGTCCAGCCTCTGGCCTCCCTGGTTTTCGGTTATTATCAGCTTTATCATGATTATCCTTTTGTATGCTAACGAAACTTACCAAAATATTATACACCAAAACAGCTTGTGAAAAAAGTCTAAATCTGCTAAAATGTAAATGTATTGTTACATACGCGGGTAATTCGGAGGAAAACATGAAAAAATTCAAGGATTTTATTTATGACAAAAATGATATAATTATTGCTGTTCTTATCCTGGCGGTGGCTGCACTGGTTATTTTCTGGAGACTCAATATCATTCTTGAATATCCCAAGCAGCTCCTGGGAACTGACGACACCGGTATAGAAACACCTGTGAACGGCGGAAACGAAGCCGATGACAGCGGTGATAATACGGATGGTGACGACATCGAAGACAACACAGACGATAACAGTACGCAGGATGTTCCGCTGTGGCAGGGCGGTGTCCTCACGAAGGATGTAGAAGTCGAAGTTACCGGAAACAGCGCGTCAGCGGCTATCCAGTGTCTCATCGACAAGGGACTGTTTGACGACTACGACGAATACAAGAAAATCTGTGACGACAACGGAATGGACCACGAAAAGGTAAAAGCAGGAACCTTCACTTTCCAGAAGGGCTCCACCAAGGTTGAAATTGCAAAGAAAATGAACTGGGGCTAAAAGCCTCAGTCCATGCTTATTTCAGAAGCTCGATTACTCTCTGTAACCGGGCTTTTTGATTGGCATCCATCATTGGCATCAGTTTTCTCACGATGGCGATCTGCTGCTGCGGGCTTATATTGTTAGCCTCAAGCTGTTCCTTCATTCTCAGGATGTCCCTTGCCAGTTCGGTATCGCTTTTGCCCTCCAGCTTTTTCACCGTTCCGGCATCGACACCCTTTCTTCCCGAAAGACCCAGCTGTGCAGCAATCTCTGCCGCCATCTTTTCATTTAAGTCCATACATCTATTACCTCCTGACTGCTTTCTCATACAATCTATGCACCCCGACGCCATGAGTTTCATAATATATTTATGAACAGGAGGTATACATAATGGCAAAGAATTCAGACTCAATCGGCCTGATTATAGCAGTAGTTGTCGTGGCAGGCGTGCTGGGAGGAGGCAAAGGTACCCATGGTGCTCCGACTCCGGGAAAGCTTGAGCCCATAAGTCTCATCAGCGACTTTCATCGCATGGTTGGTTTCATGGATAAACTGGACAGCATGGGACAGATGGCACTCAATCCGCCTAAACTCCCCGAACCTTCACAACTGATTAACACCGACGCACTTCCTGACCTGGACGGAATCATAAACGTTATGGGACCTCTCCTGGGCAGCCTTTCCGGAAAAAATAAAGAATAAAAGCAAAAATGATATCTTTTCAGACCGGCGGCTTTGTTGTATACTTGTAGTAGTTTCAATACTCTGCAGTATGCAGATAATCAGGAGGTAATATTGTGGCACTGGTAACTACCAAGGAAATGTTCGCCAAGGCGCTCAAGTCAGACTACGCCATCGGCGCTTTTAATGTTAATAATATGGAAATAATTCAGGGTATCGTAGAAGCAGCTAAGATTGAAAAATCACCGCTTATTCTGCAGGTGTCAGCAGGCGCGCGCAAATACGCCAAGCCGGCGTATCTTTTAAAGCTTGTTGAAGCGGCCATTCTGGACACAGGCCTTGATATCGCCCTTCATCTCGACCATGGTGAAGACTTCGAAATATGCAAAAAGTGTGTAGACGATGGATTCACCTCCGTCATGATAGATGGCTCCAAGCATCCTTTCGAAGAAAACATCCGCATAACCAAAGAGGTCGTTGACTATGCTCATGCCCATGGTGTAGTGGTAGAAGCAGAGCTGGGCAAGCTGGCAGGAGTTGAAGATAACGTCAAGGTTGACGCACGTTCGGCGACCTTCACAGACCCTGATGAAGCAGCAGAATTCGTAGAAAGAACAGGGGTTGATTCCCTTGCCATCGCCATAGGCACAAGCCACGGTGCTTACAAGTTCAAGGGTGAACCTTATCTTGATTTTGAGAGATTAAAGACAATACATAAGCTTATACCTGACACCCCGCTGGTGCTCCACGGTGCATCCACAGTTCTCAAGGAATTCGTGGACAAGTGCAATCAGTACGGCGGCAACATCCCGGGCGCTCAGGGCGTTCCTGAAGAAATGATCAGAGAAGCTACCAAGTACGGTATCTGTAAGGTAAATATCGACACAGACCTCAGACTGGCTCTCACAGCAGAGGTTCGCAAGTTTATCGCAGAAAACCCTGCAGAGTTCGACCCTCGTAAATATCTGGGCCCAGGCAGAGACGCCATTCAGGCTATGGTTCAGCACAAGATTAAAAATGTGCTCAACGCTTCAGGCACGCTGTAACTTATAAATTAAAGGGTATGCCACACAGCTGATTGATAAATCAGCTTGAGTGATATACCCTTTTTGTTATTTTGTATCTTGCCTCTCTTTCTCCGTGGAGCAGGAGAATAAGTCTTTTGTTATGTTGTTGTCTTATAATATTTCTGCCCTCTTCGCATCCTCTTCCAGCTCTGCACGGAAATCAGGATGTGCCAGACTGATCATGGCATGAACTCTGTCTCGCATTGAAAGAGGCTTAAGATTTACGCATCCGTATTCAGTCGCTACATACTGAGTATCTGCTCTGGGTGTGGTAACCGCAGTATAAGGATCGAAGTGGGAAACGATTCTGCTGGTTACCTTGCCTGTGCGATGACTGATGTTAACAGACGGAATAGCGATAAAGGATTTGCCGCCCTTTGATCTTTGTGCACCGCGTACAAAATCAATCTGTCCTCCGCAGCCGCTGTACTGTATGCCATTCATATTATCAGAGACGACTTCTCCGAAAAGATTGATCTGAAGTGCGCTGTTGATAGATATCATGTTGTCGTTCTGACTGATTATAAATGGATCGTTTACAACAGGGAATGGCATGAAATACATCTTTTCGTTGTGATCCAGAAATTCGTACATATGCTTGCTTCCAAGAGCAAATGAAGAAACTGTCACACCCGGCTTGAAAGCCTTCCTTGCATTGGTTACGTTTCCGTTCTCCACGAGATATACAAGACTTTCTGTGAGCATTTCGGTGTGAACGCCAAGATCGTTTTTATCTTTTAAACCGTAGGCGACAGCATTGCCGATGTTTCCTATACCTATCTGAACACAGGCACCGTCAGGAATCTGCTCTATAAGAAATTTAGAAATCTGTTCCACTTCCGGCGTAGTCGGGAAAGGCGGGAGCTCCAGAATATCTTCATCATGATATACTATTTTATCAGCCTGAGTGATATGTATTTTATTATCTTCTCCTAAGACATAAGGCATTTTACTGTTAATCTGAAGAACAATACGGTCAGCTTTTTCCATGAGATATTTTCCGCACGCAATGCTTGCTGTTCCAAGAGACATATATCCTTCTTCGTCAGGACTTGAAACTTCCAGAAAAAGCACTGTCGGAGGACAGGTCTCCCTGCACCATATATCTATCTGGCTGAGGTGGACACAGGTATAGTCCAGAATACCGCTTGGAAGAATACGACGGTCTTCCGCACCTAAAAATGATGTATAAACATGGCATCTTTCCGGCTGATCAAAGAGAGGTGTCGGCTTCACAAAATTGGAACCTGTAATTGTAACATCAGTGATGTCCTCTCTTTCGCCTAAAGCATTAAGCAGAACAGTGCTTATACCGGAGAAAGAACCAACATTTACGACATCTCCGTTTTTAACAATCTTAACCGCTTCTTCTATGGTGGTTTCTCTGTTTTTAAATTCTTTAATAAGGGATTCTTTCATTTTTTATAATAATTCACCTTTCTGAAAAAGTCACCAATTTTTCATGAAACCCATGTCTAAAAGCGCTCAAAAATCCCGGCTGCGCCCATTCCTCCTCCGATGCACATAGTGACTAATCCATATTTTTTATTGTTATCCTTGAGGTAATCAAGTGCCTTTTCAGTAAGAAATGCACCGGTTGCTCCCATAGGATGGCCCAGTGCCAGCGCACCACCGTAAGGATTAACTTTTTCCGGCTTAAATCCAAGCTTACGAATGCAATATATGGCCTGGCTTGCGAATGCTTCGTTAATTTCGATAACATCCATGTCGTCAATTAACATTCCGGCTCTTTCCATAACCTTTGGAACTGCATACGCAGGACCCACTCCCATCTCTGTAGGATCGCATCCGGCGACTGCAAATGAAACCAATCTTCCAACTGGTTCAATTCCAAGGTTTTCAGCCTTCTGTCTGTCCATCAGTACAACAAAGGCAGCAGCATCTGATGTCTGTGAACTTGTACCGGCAGTGACCGTTCCTCCTTCTTCGGCAGAAACAAAGCAAGGCTTGAGTTCCTGAAGGGCACTAAGCTTCACATTGTCTCTTATACCCTCATCAACAGTAATCAGTTTTTCCTGCCCCGCATGATTAACTCCCATTACAGGAATAATCGAAGGTGCAAGCTTCCCTGCATCTCTTGCTATCATTGCTTTTCTGTGGGAGTCTACAGCAAATGCATCCATGTCTTCCCTTGTAATATTGTAACGTTTTACTACATTTTCTGCTGTAATGCCCATTGCCATATATGAGCCAGGTTCATTTTCCTTAAGCCATGGATCCATATATTCTTCAGGATATGGGGAAAAGGTTCCTGTCATATCCTCTATTCCTCCGGCGATATACACGTCACCTTGCCCTGCCAAAATCGCGTTGCTGGCAGTTGCAATAGCCTGAAGCCCTGACGAGCAGAAACGGTTTACGGACTGTCCTGCAACCTGGCGAGGCAGTCCAACTCGTTCAGACAGAAGTCTCCCCATATTCATAGATGCTCTTCCGTGCTGGACAGCACAGCCAACAATAATATCCTCAATATCGCCTCTGTCAAGCTGAGGTATTTTGTTAAGAACGCCGTCCAAAACCTGTGCTGCGTACTCCAAAGGGTGCATTCCGGAGAAGCCGCCTTTTCTTGACTTGCATACAGCGGATCTGCCATATGCAACTATAACTGGTTCTCGCATTTTTCCCTCCAATTTTCACTGTAAATTCTAATTCATCGTAGATTCATGTTAACGTTTAATTCCAAGTATTTCTCTTGCTTCTGTTGCCGTTGCCGGCTCTCTTCCTACCAGTCTGCAAAGGTCTGCACATCTCTTTACAAGCTGTTCATTTGTTGCCTTTTCTCCATGAGCATAATAAATATTATCTTCCAATCCGACTCTGAGACCGTCTGCACCATAAGCCAACCCTGCCAACATCATATCCATATGGCATTTTCCGATGCCGCTGATACTCCATGTTGAGCCTTCTGGAATTCTGTTTTTCAAAAATGCCACATTCTCAGGTGTACCTTCCAGACCGCCGAGAACACCCAGAATAAATTGATAGTGAATCGGAGCCTTTAACTCACCTTTATTGATGTAATATTCAATGTTGGTCATCATTCCGCCATCAAAAATCTCCATTTCCGGTTTTACTTTATATTCCTCACATGCCTTATTCAGCATATGAAGAAATCTTGGTGAATTCATAAATACACCGCCGCATGCCCAGTTCATGCTACCGGCATCATATGAACACATCTCAGGACGCAGTTCCTTAATTGGTTCAATACGTTCTTCTTCTGTACATCCGGATGTTCCGCTTGATGTCGAAATATTTATAATTGCATCCAGATTTTCTTTATCGAAGGCAGCATTCACTGCATCGACAATTTCTTTAAATTTCTGCACAGACAATGTATCTGTTAAATCTTCATTTCTCGCATGAAGATGTACAACAGCAGCTCCTGCTTTCACAACCTTGACAGCATCAGCCGCAATCTGCTCCGGTGTCACAGGTCTTGCCGTACAATTGTCATTTGGTACAATCGAACCCGTCAGCGCTGCGCTGATAATCACTTTTTTATTCATACCGATTCTCCTTTTCAAATCATATTTCATTTCCTAATTTTTTGTATAATCATAAAAGCCTTTTCCTGTGCTTTGACCGTATTCGCCCTTATCATAATGAGCTTTAATCATTTCATAGCCCGCAGGTTTTACTCCTGTTTCTTCAAATTCATCATTTAAAATCTGATACGCAAGATTGATACCGACCAAATCTGTTAGCCTAAAAGGTCCTAATGAATGCCCCAGACCCAGTTCACAGGCCGCATCCATATCCTCAAATGATAAATAACCGTTCTCAACCAGTGAAAATGCTTCTTCACGAATAACCTGAACAATTCTGTTGGCTGCAAATCCGGGAATCTCTTTCTTCATCCAAATTGGATGTTTGCCGGAATTTCTGCAATACTCCATCACTTCTTCAATCGTTGACTTTGCTGTATGTTCACCCTGTACAACCTCGACAAATTTCATTTGTAATGCCGGATTATAGAAATGGCAGTTACACAGTAAAGAGGCATCTGGCACATCATCTTTAAAAAGAGAAGAACACATATAGCTTGAATTTGTTGCAATAATACAGCCTTTTTTCATATAAGGGCCTATCTCCTTAAATAAATCTCTTTTAGCAGATTCTTTTTCAATAATTGCTTCCAGGACAAAGTCCGCATCCTGTACAGCCTTTTCCATATCAGCTTCAACCATAAAGTTTTTCTTAATTTCTTCGACTTTTTCCGGTGTCATTTTACCTTTCTTTATTCTGTCATCCAAATAGTCATCGGCCCATGCGGTCACTTCATCAAGAACCTTTGCAAATTTGTCATACACAATAGTGTTGTAACCATAAATTGCACTGTTCAGCGCAATTTGACGTCCCATCAGACCGCCGCCTACAACTGTCACTTTTTTTATACTCATTGCCTTTACCTTTCCTACTCCATACTTTTGCCGGATACCCGAACTGCCGCCCAACTGTCCGGGCATCCGTAAAAGCCAACGTTTAGAGTATTATAGATACCAAAGTTGTAAATACTACGGTAACAATCAGTGTGAATACTGTATTGCTCCAGAATGCATATTTATAGCTTAATTTGTGGTTCGTTCCAAAATAACTGAACATCAGGAAACATCCTGTTGAATGAGGCAGAGAGTCCAATGTAATGGATGCAAATGCCATCAATCTGTGGAGTACGTCCAGGTTGCATCCGGACTGTATGAAGTAATCTCCAAGATATTGCATAACCAGCTGTTCACCGGAGGATGCAGAAGCCGTAACACCGGCAACCACACCAGTGGAAATAACACCCTTCCAATAAATAGGGATATCTAATGCCATCAACCATGTTAAAATGTTCTGAAAAGCTTCTGTTGAAGAAACGATGCTGCCGAAACCAACAACTGCACCTAAGATAAGTGCGGATGTTGCTGCCGAACCTGCACTTTCGGAGAACAGATTTTTAAACATAACGGAAAGCTTGCCCCTGAGATATCTAAAATTAGCAATCAGGCATACTAAGAAACCGATTGACATACCGAGGCAGGATAATAAGGTTGCACTGGATATTAAATTAGTCAAACTTCCGATGATAATAAATGCAACTAACACAATCATTGGAAGAAATGAAGTGAACACGCCCGGCAGATCTTCCTTTGCTCTTAACTCGCCTTTAATAGGGCTCTTCCAGTTTTTATCCCATCCAATAGATTCCCCGGACTGCACCAAAGCCATTTCCTTCTTATATACACGTTCTGCATAAATCAGACTGATTACCATACCTGTTGCTGCCATTGCAATACCAAGTAACGGTGCACTCATCAGAGATGTGCCGAGAGCTGTCGGAATAACATTCTGTACCTGTGTGCTTCCGGGCATTGCCATACACCATGCCGCACCACCGATACCGATTGGAATCGGTGCCAGTTTACGAGGAATATTCAGCTCTTCAAATAATTTGAATAAGATAGGTCCAACTGCAAACATGACAACGAAAAAGCTTACGCCGCCGTAGCAGAGAATAAAGCAGAATAATGTCAGCACTGTAATAATGTGTTTCTTGCCAAACCAGTCAAGGAACTTATATGCAATTGCTGTGCATGCACCGGTCTCGCCCATAATATTTGCAAAACATGTCGATGCAAAGAACAATATATAGTAAGCTGAAAAAACTGTAGCTAAGCCACCAACCCAGCTTGTTGTAAAGCCTGTCCAAAGATTAATTCCATTAAAAATGCAAACTACAGCGCCTGCAACCAGACTTAACGGCACAGCATGCAATCCCCAATATGCCAACGCAATCATAACGATAATACCCAAAATAAGCCCTATAATAGCTAATGCTGTCATTTCGTACCTCCTATTTCCAACACATTAGATTAGATTAAATGATGAGCCTGCAGCAGTTTAACAAGGCCCTTATCTCTGAAATCTTCCAGTTCTGCATTGTTTCTGCCATGATATTCGTCTCTGTTAGCCATCATCTTATCAATTTCTTTCTGAGAGTTAGCAAAGAATATTTTGACTTCTTCCGGCCACTCTCTCCAGTTTGCAAAACTCTGCAGCCACTTCTCACCGGCTTTGCCAATCGGTCCGTTTACCACGCCTGAAAAGCCTTTATCTCCACCTGTCAGCTGGAATGTTGTAAAGATGCCAAACAAACCATATCTCATGCCCGGGCCGTATGTAAATGCATCGTCTATATCTTCGACTGTACCAACTCCTGTAATGACCAGATTAACAGCTTCACGGAGAAGTGCTGTCATCAGATGACTGCCGATATAACCGTCAGACTCTTTTTTAAGAAGTACCGGTTTTTTGTCGATATCCTTAAAAAATCCCATTACTGTATCGATACATTCCTGACTCGTCTTGTCGCTCTTAATCATTTCAATCAGCGGCAACAGATAAACCGGGTGATACGGATGTGCACCGATAATTCTTTCTGGATGAATTGCCTTTTCGATAATGCCGCTAATCAAAAGTCCCGATGTACTGCTTGTGATCATTGCCTCCGCTTTGCAGGCCGACTCAATATCAGCGATAATACACTGCTTAATCTGCATGTTTTCCGGACCGTTTTCGATAATCAGATCTGCATCTTTCACTGCCTCTCCTATATCCGTTGTCCTTTCAATCTTGGTAATTAGCGCTTTCTTTGTCTCCTCATCTATGACTTCCTGTTCTACAAGAAAATCCATATTACGATTTAAAATTGAAAAGCCTCTGTCCAAAGCATCATCATTTAAATCAAATACTTTAATATCTTCAATTCCCTTGATGAGCAGATGCGTCACCCAGCCGGCTCCAATAAGCCCCATACCATAAACAGTAACTTTCTTAATTTTTTTCATTTCTCCTCCTTAAATTTTCTGTTCATTTATTATCCGGATTTTAAATAACTAGTTTTCTTGGTGCCCTATTAAAAAGCAAAACATGTGCCAACACGAAAATCGGCAATATTTCCGCATTTTCCCTACTGTTTTAATGATTTTCCGTAATTATTTATATTTTCATATAAAACAGTTTGTTTCAAATTGACATGTTTTGTTTTGTTTGATACAATTTATATCATAAATGCATGATTTATTGTGAAGAGACAACACGAACACAAATAAATTAACAGATAAAACAGAAGGAGCGGTGATTTGCAATGTTTGATAAAAAAGCTTTGGACATGCTTGAAGACGTCCTGGAATCCATACCATATTCCATCATAGTTGACAAGGATTACAAAATTGTTTTTTTCAGTGAGAATTACGCTCAAAAAGTGGGTATTGATTCGTCTTTATTCCTTGGAAAAGATGTCAGAGAAGTTATAAAAAATACACGTTTAGATAAAGTCATTGATTCGGGACAGTCAGAAAGTGCTGAATCCTTCTTTTCTGATTACAGTATCGGCAGTACTATTTCCATTTTTCCGGAAGGCACTACACTTCCTATTGTCAACAGAATCCCCATATGGAAAAACGGAGAAAAAAACAGTGAAATACTTGGAGCCTTTGCTCATACTGTTTTGTCCAACGATGCGGAATATAAGAAAATGTTGAGTCAGCTTTCACATCTCAGAAAAGAAAAAGCGATGTATATGAATGCCGTCAATGAAATTTATAAGGTAACCGGCTCTTTACAAAAACTCGTCGGCACATCTCTTGCAATGGCAAATCTTCGCAATAATATTGCAAAAATTGCTAATAACAATATCACAATCTCTGTCATCGGTGAAACAGGCACCGGCAAAGAAATGGTTACCTCCGCCATTCATGAATTAAGTGAACGAAACGATAAGCCATTCATCAAAATCAACTGTGCAGCCATCCCTGAATCCCTGTTTGAATCAGAGCTTTTTGGCTATGAACCGGGTGCATTTACAGGTGCACAAAAGCACGGGAAAGTCGGAAAATTCGAACTGGCCAACAAAGGAACCATACTTCTTGATGAAGTGGCAGAAATGCCTTTATCCATGCAGGCGAAGCTGCTTCGTGTTCTGCAGGAAAAAGAAATTGAAAGAATAGGCGGAACTCATACAATTCCTATTGATGTACGTGTCATATGCAGTACCAACAGAGACTTATTGACCGAAGTTCATAAAGGTACTTTCCGGCAGGATCTTTACTACCGTTTAAACGTTATCGTCATCGAGGTACCACCTCTTCGTGAAAGACTATCCGATATACCGGAGCTTTGTCATCATTTCATCAACAAATTCAATCGAAATGCTCTGCGTCCGATTGCAGCCATAGATGACTCCGTATTTGAACTGTTTAAAAATTATAGCTGGCCGGGAAATGTCCGTGAACTGGAACACGTAATTGAATGCGCCTGCGTAATTGCCAAGACAGACATTCTGACATCAGAAGACTTTTCATTTTTAAAGAAGAAGGCAAAAAATAACAGCGTCTCATCGGACAATACTCACAGTGATAGTTTCACAACTGCCGAAATTCCACTTGCTTCTGCTCCGGCTCAAATGCCGACAATTATCAAAAAGCACTCTTCGGAAGAGCGCGACATGATTCTGGCTGTTCTTAAAACAGTCAGATATAATAAATCCAAGGCCGCCGAAAAACTTGGCATGAGCCGCTGTACTTTGTACAGAAGAATGAAAGAATTCGGACTGGATAATGATACGATTTAAAAATCGGAAGCTTCTGCAACTCGCCGGGGGGCAAAGGAATGGACGCATGAGTATACTCTGCCCACGTAATTCTATATACATCCTTTGAAAACAAGGTATCGCTTTTGGTCAATAAAATGTATATATCCTTCATCAGAAAACCTCCTGGTTGCAGGTACATAATACCACATCCAGGAGGCCCTGTGTCTTAAGATATCTTAAGTTTTTTTAACAAATTTTTAACTGTCGTATAAATCATAGCATTCTGAATTATTTCTCCGAATGTTCTTCCAGCAGCCTGTTCTTCATATCCCAGAGCTTCTGTGAAAGGTCAACATAATATGTCTGCGGATTCTCGAATCTGAGAGTCTCATCCCAGAGGGTATCAATCTGCTCCTTGCAGTAAGCCTTGATTTCTTCGATTGACGGGCTCTCGTAAACGCATTTGCCATCCTTGAAGATAGGAACCTGCAGATTTCTCACCGTATAATTGGTCACGCGCGTCTTTTTCCATACAGCATTAGGGTCGAAAATTACGTACTCATCCTGTTCAGGGATGGTTTCACCGGCTACAGTTATAACGTCACCTCTGGCCTTGCCTGTAGTCTTGTCATAAAGTCTGAACAGTCCCTTGAATCCCGGATTTGTAATCTTTTCAACGTTCTCTGAAATCTTGATCTTAGGTATGAGTTCGCCGTTGGTTTCAAGAGCAGCCAGCTTGTAAACACCGCCATATACCGGCTCCGACTTGGCCGTAATAAGTCTCTCGCCTACTCCAAAGGAATCTATGCATGCTCCTTCCAGAATAACATCCCTTATAATATACTCGTCAAGGGAATTGGAAACAACGATTTTGCAGTCCTGAAGGCCGGCATCATCCAGCATCTTACGTGCCTTCTTAGTCAGATAGGTCACGTCTCCGGAATCGATTCTGATACCCATTGATTCAGGTTTCATTTCCTTGAATACTTTTATAGCTGCAGGTACGCCGGACTTAAGCACGTTGTATGTGTCCACCAGGAGAGTACAGTTCTGAGGATAAATCTCAGCATATTTTTTGAATGCTGTATATTCGTCAGGGAACATCTGAACCCAGCTATGAGCCATGGTACCTAGTGCCTTGATGCCGTAGTCTCTGTCCGCTATGGTGCAGGCAGTTCCGGCGCAGCCTCCTATGTAAGCAGCACGGGCGCCGAAAATAGCGGCTTCCGCACCATGAGCTCTTCTCGTACCGAATTCCATAACCGGTCTGCCTTTGGCGGCTCTCACGATTCGGTTGGCCTTTGTGGCGATAAGGCTCTGATGATTGATAGTTAGCAGTATCATAGTTTCAACGAACTGTGCCTGCATTACAGGTCCTCTCACCGTTACTATAGGTTCGTGAGGGAAAATCGGTGTCCCTTCCGGAACTGCCCAGACATCGCACTTGAATTCGAAGTTTCTCAGGTAATTGAGAAATTCCTCACAGAACATGTTCTTGCTTCTCAGGTATTCGATATCCTCTTCTGTGAATTTCAGATTTTTGAGATAGTCGATGGTCTGCTCCAGCCCTGCCATAATGGCGAAACCGCCTCCGTCGGGAACCTTTCTGAAGAACATATCAAAATATGCGATATCTTCTGCCATTCCTGTCTCAAAATATCCGTCTGCCATAGTCAGCTCATAAAAGTCCGTCAGCATGGTGAGATTGAGTTTACTTTCCATTGTTATTCCTCCGTTTTTTTCTGCTGTAAAAGCTTCTTAAGGAACTGGCCTGTATATGAATCAGGGCAGTCTGCCACTTCTTCCGGCGTTCCTGTGGTTACGATGGTGCCGCCTCGGGTTCCTCCGTCAGGTCCAAGGTCAATAATATAATCGGCACGTTTTATTACATCAAGATTGTGTTCTATTACAACGACTGTGTTTCCTGCGTCAACCAGCTTGTCCAGAACTGTCAGCAGTTTGTCCACATCGGCAAAATGAAGTCCTGTAGTCGGCTCGTCCAGAATGTACAGTGTTTTGCCTGTACTTCTTTTGGTAAGCTCTGTGGCAAGCTTGACTCTCTGCGCCTCACCGCCGGAAAGCTGGGTAGACGGCTGGCCAAGCTTGATATATCCAAGGCCTACTTCTTCTAAAGTATTGAGATGTCTTGCTATGGCAGGCACGTTCTTAAAGAATTCAACCGCCTCACTGACACTCATGTCAAGTACATCGAAAATACTCTTTCCTTTATATTTTACCTCAAGGGTCTCTCTGTTGTAGCGTTTGCCCTTGCACACCTCGCAAGGCACGTAAACGTCAGGCAGGAAATGCATTTCTATCTTTATTATCCCGTCTCCGCTGCAGGCCTCGCACCGTCCTCCCTTTACATTGAAACTGAATCTTCCCTTCTGGAAGCCTCTCAGCTTGGATTCGGGCAGGCTGGCGAAAAGGTCGCGGATGTAGTTGAACATCCCCGTATAGGTTGCCGGGTTGGAACGAGGTGTTCTGCCGATAGGCGACTGGTCTATGTCAATCACCTTATCTATATTTTCAAGTCCCAGGATTGCATCGTGCTCTCCCGGTTCCTCCTGCAGTCTGTTGGTAATCTTTGCAGCACCCTTATACAGAATTTCGTTTACAAGGCTGCTCTTTCCCGAGCCGGAAACTCCTGTAACGCATATGAATTTTCCCAGAGGAAAGTCGACATCTATATTCTTAAGGTTGTTCTGACGTGCACCCTTGACGGTAATCTTAAGTCCATTTCCCGGACGCCGTTCTGACGGAACGTAAATTTTCTTTTCACCGGAAAGGTACTGGCCTGTTATTGATTCCTTACATGCCTTGATATCCTCCACCGTTCCCTGAGCCACCAGCTCACCGCCGTTGATTCCCGCTCCAGGCCCTATGTCTACGATATGATCCGCAGCATACATTGTATCCTCATCATGCTCAACCACTATAAGGGTATTGCCGATATCCGTCAGGTGGCGCAGAGTCTGCAGAAGCTTTTCATTGTCCTTCTGATGAAGTCCTATACTAGGCTCGTCTAATATATACAGCACTCCCACCAGACTTGAACCTATCTGGGTGGCAAGCCTGATACGCTGTGATTCCCCTCCGGAAAGGGTCCCCGCACTTCTTGAAAGTGTCAGGTAGTCAAGGCCCACATCCACCAGAAAATTAAGTCTTGCTTTTATCTCCTTCAGAATCTGATACGCGATTTGGGCGTCGGTCTCAGACAGCTCCAGCTTTTCTATAAAATCCAGAGCCTCCCTGATGGACATTTCTGAAAGTTCAGCAATATTGATTCCTCCAACCGTTACGGCCAGAACCTCAGGTTTAAGTCTCTTTCCATGGCAGTCGGAACATTCCTTTATGACCATGTACTGAGCCATCTTCTCCTTGAAATAGTCGGAGGTGCTTTCTCTGTATCTTCTTTCTATATTGTTAAGTGCTCCTTCAAAAGGTCGGTCCATGAGAGAACGGCTCCCCGAAGAGCGGCTTACATAGGTGAATTTAAGATTTCTGTCTCCCGTGCCGTAGTAGAGCTCCTTCCTGAAGCTTTCGGGCAAATCTTTAAGCGGCACATCCGGATCCACTCCATGCTCTGCAATCAGTGCGTCCACAATCTGGCGATAATAACCGCTGAACTCCATGGTTCCGAAAATCGGCTGCAGCGCCCCTTCCCTTATGCTGAGACTTTCGTCGATAAGCTTGGAAGGATCCAGCTTCTGAGTAAATCCCAGTCCATTGCAGGCAGGACATGCGCCGAAGGGAGCATTAAAGGAAAACATCCTCGGTTCCAGTTCCTCAATGCTGATTCCATGTTCAGGACAGGCCAGCTTGGTGCTGAAAGTCTTTTCGTAGTGATGGTCATAAAAATCCCCTTCGATTTCAACCAGCCCGTCACCCTGGGCTATGGCAAGTTCGCATGCCTCGGAGATTCTTCCCTCCTGACCCGGTTTTACTATGATTCTGTCCACCACGATTTCTATAGTGTGTTTGAAGGTCTTCTCCAGCTTGATTTCGTCTTCATCTATGACTTTAATCTCTCCGTCCACACGCAGGCGGGTAAAGCCTTCTTTCTTTATTCTCTCTATAATCTTTTCGTGGGTGCCCTTGCGCTGACGTATGACAGGAGCCATTATCATCAGCTTGGTGCCTTCCTCAAAACCCATGATGGTATCAACCATCTGATCCACCGACTGACTTGCAATAGGCTTACCACATATAGGACAATGAGGTTTGCCGATTCTGGCATAGAGCAGTCTCAGGTAGTCGTGAATCTCCGTTACCGTTCCCACCGTGGAGCGGGGATTGCGGTTGGTAGTCTTCTGGTCTATGGAAATTGCCGGTGAAAGGCCCTCGATATATTCCACATCGGGCTTTTCCATCTGTCCCAGGAACTGGCGGGCATAGGAAGAAAGGCTCTCCATATATCTCCGCTGTCCCTCTGCATAGATGGTATCAAAAGCCAGTGATGATTTTCCCGAACCGGAAAGCCCCGTAAGAACCACCATCTTATCCCTTGGGATGGTAACATCAAGGCTCTTCAGATTGTTTTCATTGGCACCCTTTATTACGATGTCCTTTGACATATTGTTTTTTCTCCTTTATAGTCGTACCTTGTACTCAAAGAGCTGGTCACGCAGCTGGGCGGCACGCTCGAACTGAAGGTCTGCGGCAGCCTGCTTCATTTCCTTTTCCAGCTT
This sequence comes from Anaerovoracaceae bacterium, assembly GCA_051883095.1. GTDB lineage: Bacteria > Bacillota > Clostridia > Peptostreptococcales > Anaerovoracaceae > SUG1106. The sequence goes on along the minus strand of JBJETB010000011.1, from coordinate 21,437 downwards.
CTTTACATATTCGGTAAGTTCCTTCTTGGTCAGCTCCAGCGGGCTCTTGCCCACATAGTCGGATACATCCTCGGCCACCTTGGTAGCTTCGATTACAGCTCGAACGGACTTCTTAACAGACTCAGGCGTGATGCCGTGAGCTTTGTTATAGGCATCCTGAATGGCACGTCTGCGCTCTGTCTCTTTAATCGCCACATCCATGGCGGCACTTACGCGGTCCGCATACATTATAACACGGCCGTCCACATTTCTCGCGGCCCTGCCGATTGTCTGTATAAGTGATGTCTCCGTTCTCAGGAAACCTTCCTTATCTGCATCGAGGATAGCCACCAGAGAAACCTCAGGTATATCGAGCCCTTCCCGAAGCAGGTTTATGCCCACCAGAACATCAAATACTCCCAGACGCAGATCGCGTATAATCTCCATTCTCTCCAGAGTATCCACTTCGGAATGCAGATATCTTACCTTTATATTTACCCCTTTAAGGTAGTCTGTTAAACTCTCCGCCATCTTTTTTGTGAGAGTCGTCACCAGAACCCGTTCTCCACGGGCTGTAACTTCCTTTATCCTGCCGATAAGGTGGTCTATCTGACCCTCTGTCGGCACGATTTCAATAGGAGGATCCAGAAGCCCCGTAGGCCTGATTATCTGCTCTGCACTTATGCCTCCGGAAACTTCTTTTTCGTATTGTGCCGGAGTGGCACTGACAAATACAACCTGATTTATCAGGTCGTCAAACTCTTCAAATTTAAGCGGCCTGTTATCAAGGGCCGAAGGCAGTCTGAAACCATATTCCACCAGTGAGGATTTTCTGGACCTGTCTCCTGCATACATAGCGCGAAGCTGAGGCAGCATAACATGAGACTCATCTATTATCACGAGAAAATCATCAGGAAAATAGTCTATGAGAGTGTAAGGTCTTTCCCCCGGCTGGTTTCCTGCCAGGTGCCGTGAGTAGTTTTCTATTCCCTTACAGCTGCCGATTTCTCTGAGCATCTCGAGGTCGTATCTCGTCCGTTGTTCTATGCGCTGTGCTTCCAGAAGCTTTCCTCTGTCCTTAAACCATTGCACACGCTCTGTCAGTTCCTCGTCGATAGTCCTGATTGCCCGTTCCATGCTTTCCGGCGAGGTCACATAATGGGATGCCGGATAAATGGAAATATGATTTCTTATACCCAGAATTTCACCTGTCACCGGATTCATTTCCTTGATGCTTTCTATTTCATCGCCGAAGAGTTCCACTCTCACAGCCGAGTCGTTTCCTGCAGGATAAATATCTATAATATCTCCGCGAACTCTGAAACTGCCCCTTTCAAAGGCCATATCGTTTCTGGTGTACTGAATATCCACCAGCTTTCTCAGTATCTCCTTGCGTGGCTTTTCCATGCCCGGTCTTAAGGAAAGCATCTGGTTCTCGTAATCAAAAGGACTTCCCAGACCGTAGATACATGAAACCGATGCAACGATTATTACATCTCTTCGCTCAGCTAGAGCAGCTGTAGCCGAGTGGCGCAGCTTTTCTATCTCAGCATTGATATCAGAGTCCTTTTCAATGTATGTGTCAGTGGACGGCACATAGGCCTCCGGCTGATAATAGTCGTAGTAGGATACAAAGTATTCCACAGCGTTTTCAGGGAAGAATTCCTTGAATTCACCGTGGAGCTGAGCCGCCAGAGTCTTGTTATGTGAAATTACAAGTGTCGGTCGGTTTACCCGCTCTATGAGATTTGCCATAGTGAAGGTTTTGCCTGAGCCGGTTACACCCATCAGAGTCTGATACTTGAGTCCGTCGGCTATACCCTCGGCCAGTTTTTCCACTGCCTGGGGCTGGTCACCTGTCATCTTGTATTCCGAGACTAATTTAAAATGATCCATTCTATCTCCTATTTCGTCGGCACCTTATAGAACCTGCCGTTTATCTGCTCTGTCCTTATAACGTTGATAAAAGCCTTATCATCTATATTCTTGATTGCTGCAATGACTTTATCCACCTGTTCTCTGCCCACTACAGAGTAAAGAATATTTCTTTCCGCACCTTCGAAGCATCCTGTCCCCTGAATCAATGTGGCATCGTGGTGAGTGAGTTCACGTATCTTGCCGTAAACCGCCTGGGGCTGCGAAGTTATAATCAGCAGCGTATCCTTCTGATAACGTTTAAACAGTGTCTGAATGACCTGTGTGCTGGTAAACTGATATATTATGGAATACAGAGCTTTATCAAATCCAAACAGTATTCCTGCTGTAGTAAGTATTACCACATTGGCTGCCAGTATGTAATTCCACGCATCTATACCCTTTTTTTCCGAGAAATATATGGATATAAAGTCGGTTCCCCCTCCGCTGGCTCCGTTAATAAGGCAGAGACTGATAGCAACTCCATTTACCAGGCCGCCGAAAATAGCCACCAGCAGAGTATCATAGGTGATGGTTATAGGCGGAAAAATATCCGTAAGTATACTGGAAAGGAAGACTACATAAAAAGAATACAATGTGAACTTCTTTCCTATATGCTTCAGGCCTATGTACGCCGGAATCAGATTCAGCGGCAGATAAAGCACCGAATACGGTATTTCCAGATTAAAGAACTCTCTGCCTATCTGCTGCAGCAGAATGGTAAGACCGCTGAAACCGCCGGGAAACAGTCCTCCCACACGCACAAAGCTTCGCAGATTAAAAGCTATTATTGCAGATGCCAGTGTGAGGAAAAAGAACATTTTCAGTTCACCGTAGACTTTTTTCTTCATCTTATACCTCTTATACCTCCGGATCAGGTTCCGGGATTTTGCACACGTCTATCCAGCCTATGGCCTTGGAGTACCTGAAAATCTCATCGCAGGTAAATTCAATAGCGCTGTTTGAGCTTCCGCATGCGGGAAAGACTGTTTCAAACCTCCTGAGGGATTCGTCACAGTAAATCTTAACTTTAGGATTGTCTATTGCAAAGGCACATACCCCTCCTATGGCGTGTCCTGTAAATTCCACAACTTCCTCGGCTGAGAGCATTTTGGCCTTCTGTCCGAAGGTGTCCTTGAATTTGCGGTTGTCTATCTTGGTATCACCGGCAGTCTGTATGAGGATGCAACCGTCTTCTCCGTCTTTAAAAGAAAGGGTCTTGCATATTCTCGCCCCTTCTACGCCGACTGCCTTGGCTGCCAGATCCACTGTAGCGCTGGACACTTCAAATTCCAAAATTCTATCTTCAATTCCAAATTGTCTGAAATAATCTCTTACCTTTTCTATTGCCATTTTTGCACCTCGTTTTTGTCATATTTCAACTTTTTATTATACAACTCTTTTCCCTTTCAGTCAAATACCCTTTGTCCTATGTATAATTTCACACATTTTATTGACTTATATTGTTTTTTCTGCTAAAGTGTTTTATGGTATTATCTTTTTACTAACTATTGTTTATGTGTTTAGGAGGAAATTAATATGGGAAATAATCAAGGCGAAAGCCACAAGGGCCAATTCGGTTCTAATTTTGGTTTCCTTATGGCTGCCATAGGCTCTGCCGTAGGTCTCGGAAACCTTTGGGGATTCCCTTATAAGATGGGGGCAAACGGCGGTTTCGCTTTCTTGCTTCTTTATCTTATTCTCGTTGTTTTCGTAGGATATGTAATCCTCATGTCGGAGCTTGCACTGGGACGCAGCACCGGCAAAGGTGTTATCGGAGCCTACAGATCATTATCTGAAAAATATGCCTTTATAGGCTGGATGGAAGTCATCGCTCCATGGCTGATTTTATCGTTCTACTCCATGCTGGGCGGCTACTGTATCAAATATGCTATCGCCAATCTGGGAGATCTCTTCGGCGCAAGCTGGGGCGTAGGCGGAATGGACAGCGGAGAGTACTTCGCAACATTTACCTCAGACATGCTTCAGACAGTAATCTTTTCATTGATCTTTGTATTCCTTACGGTAATCATCGTAATAAACGGAGTATCCGGTGGTATTGAGAAGTTCACTACAGTTGCAATGCCTGCCTTGTTTGTAATGCTGGTTATCGTAATTATAAGAAGCGTTACTCTTCCGGGTGCATCAGAAGGACTTGCATTCATGTTCAAGCCTAACTGGGAAGTCTTCCAGGGTGCAGGCTGGATATCTGTTCTGGCTGTTGCCGGCGGTCAGATGTTCTTCTCACTTTCATTAGGTATGGCTATCATGGTAACCTACGGTTCATACCTTCCTAAGGATCAGAACCTGGAAAGAAGCGCTCTCGTTATTCCTTTTGCTGATACTCTGGTTGCTATAATGGCCGGGTTGGCTACAATGCCTGCAGTGTTCGCAATGGGTCTTGAAGCGGGACAAGGTCCGGGGCTCCTCTTCATCACTCTGCAGACCGTATTCGATAACATGGGACCTGTAGGACCGTTCTTCGGTTTCCTCATGTACTTCCTTGTATTCATTGCAGCTATTACTTCTTCAATCTCACTGCTTGAAGGTAATGTTGCCGTAGTAATGGATAAATATATTGAAAAAGGTAAGAAATTCAACAGAAAGACTATCACAACACTTGTGGGTCTGTCAATTGCCATCACTGCTTCAGTGGTATCTCTGGACGGCCTTGGTGCCAACGGCTTCCCGCAGTTCTTCGGTCAGGGCTGCTGGCTTGACGCTATCGACCTTATCGCTGAAGGTATCCTGATGCCTCTTGGTGCATGCTATATGGCAATTATTATTCCGACATCACTTGTTGATGAAGAAGCAACCTTAAACGGTGCTCAGTTCAAAACCAAGAAATTCTACGATTTCTGTATCAAATTTATCGCTCCGATAATGATGGTAATGGTTCTGCTGGGACAGCTGGATGGCTTCTTCAAACTGGGAATTTTCAGCTAAATCAAAGCAAACTAAAACGGCGCATTTCAGCGCCGTTTTTTGATGCTTAAATTAATGTATGTCTTGCTTTTTCTAAGGCAGCCTTTTGCCGCAGTACGGACAATAAGTGTATTCTTCCCTGGCCTTTTCCTCATCATCCTTTCTTTCCTCTTCGGCAAATGCCGTGTCTCTGATTACACCTTCCACCACAGCCTTCTCACGCACTATGGATACCTGCTCCATAAATCCGGCTGAAAGAATACCTGTAGGAATGGCAACTATTCCTACTCCCAGAAAGGTCAGCAGAGTTCCGCATATTTTGCCTGCCAGAGTTACCGGAACTATATCGCCGTATCCCACAGTGAGCAATGTGTTGGCGGCCCACCAGAAACCTGAAAAGGCATTTGCGAAAGCCTCCGGCTGAGCATCATGCTCCAGATTGTACATCATCAGCGACGATGCTATCATAAGGATAAACACTATAAATATGGACGAAAGCAGCTGACCCTGTTTTTTTCTGATTACATCTCCGATAACCCTCAGCGGGTCCGCATAATGATGAATTCTGAATACCCTCAGAATTCTGATGATTCTGAACATTCTCAGGGCTCCGCCGCCTGATGCTGCCAGGAAAGGCACGCAGGAAAGCAGATCAACCAGTCCCGCCCACGAGAAGATAAATCTGAGACGTGCCCTGGCAGGACTCATGTTTTCATAGAGATAATCTGCAGTCCATATTCTCAGCAGATAATCTATAGCAAAGAAAACCACCGTTATGCATTCAATGACCCATATAGCCTTCTCATAAGGGTCAGCTTCCGGAAACGTATCGAATATGGCGATAAAAATGTTCACAGCTACGGCTATTACAAGGGCAAAGTCGTAAGCTCTGCTGGGGAAATCAGAAAGGTTTCCCACCTGAATAATTGTAAAAATTCTTTTTCTGTTCATAGTGTTACCTCTTCAGCACATAGCTGTCATTCAAAAGAGTTGTCCCATATATAAAAAGTATGTCCTGTCTGTCAAAGTCTATGAACTGGTCCAGATATGACCATTTGATGTAGCGCAGATCCACCAATGTTATTCTGGCATAATCTGAAAGCAGGAGAGGCGCAAGGCTGCTGCCGAAGGAATCGCGGAATATTATAAGTTCCCTGTCAGTTTTCTCTGCCACATGAGGATTCTCAACGGTAATCAGCGCTGTTGCTCCCGACAGAAACAGGTCGTAAGGATCTCTTCCCGAAAGCTTTTCAAGGTCGTATACCTTTCCCTCTTCATTGGTTTCATAGTTGAATGTCCTGCATCCATCTATCATATCATCAGTCATGTATATAAGAGGCTCTTCCTTAAGGGGCAGTCCCGACTGGCCTTTGTACACACCGGCAAAATTCTCAGTGGCGGTAATTGGCGTCAGTCCACCCAGACCCGCAAGATTGAGGCTCATGGCCTGTCCCAATGTTTCTGCAGCCGGCAGGATTTTTTCCTGTCTCCAGTGAAGATCAGTCTTATAATAAGCATCGGCATTGAGAGCAGCCGTAAGGTCAATGTACCGTGCATAATCCATCTCCCTTATTACCTGTGCAAACAGCCTGTCATAATCTATACGGGGGCATCCTTTTTCATCGGCAAGATAGAAACTCTTGTCCGGTATCACCGATACAAACACTCTTCCCTCTTTAGCTGAATCAGTTCCTTGGATAAAGCTTTCAAATACCTGTCCGAAGATGCCGGTGGCATTGGAAACAGACTTCTGGCTGTAGGGATAGAGTATTTTGGCAGTATGACCATTCTGCATATAAATATCGTTATTGTCCTTTTTCATAAAAAGGCCGTATTCCGAAAGAGCCTTCAGGCTTCTCATCTGCTCCCTCAGAGGAAACTGGTCTGCGGTGTATTTTTCCACATCTGACTCCATCTGTCCGCTGAGAAGGTTTTCCATGCTTATTTCAGGCTTCTGAGCCAGAGGCCGGCGTTCGCTCTGTGAAAACTCCTTGTCAGAAGAGAACCAGCATGCCGCGGTAATTGTAAAAAATACCGCAGCTATAACAATCAGTTTAATGTTTTTCATTTTCGCAGCCCCCCTAGAATCTGAAATAAAGGAACGGGTTGTAGGAACCGTCCGCCAGATATGCCGTAACCAATAGCAGCAAAATTATCACTGCAGCAGGTTTAAGCTGCTCAGCATATCTATAAGCCGAAAGCTTCTTTGATATTGGAGTCGAGGCCGCAATGCTGACTATAAAGAGAATTCCGAAGCTTCTGATGTAATAGCTGCTCAAAACGCCTGTTAGCGGAATCGCTCCACCTCCGGCGCTGCCAATGCCTATCATGGCAACCATAAAAGACATTGCCTCTCCGATGCTTTCCCCATTGAAAATCACCATGCTGAAAAGAACCAGCACTATGGTATACAGATGCTGTACCCATCCCGGAAGCTTATCCAGCACTCTGCCCAGCCAGAGTTTTTCTGCCATAAGAAGTACTCCGAAATACAAGCCCCAGACAAGAAAGGTCCATTGCACACCATGCCAGAGACCGGTCAGTGCCCATACCACGAATATATTGAAAATCCAGCGTCCGCGGCTTACCCTGTTGCCTCCAAGCGGAATATAAACATATTCCCTGAACCAGCCTCCCAGAGTCATATGCCACCTGCGCCAGAACTCCGTTATACTCTTTGAAATAAAGGGATAATTGAAGTTTTCCGGGAAAGAAAATCCGAAAATCCGCCCAAGCCCTATGGCCATATCGCTGTAACCGCTGAAATCGAAATATATCTGCATGGAAAAAGCCAGGGCATAAGCCCAGTAAAATATTACGGTTCTGTCATCTGTCGCCGTGCTTTGAAAAATGGACACAAACTGCCCCAGATTGTTGGCAAGCAGCACCTTCTTGGCCAGACCGAAAACGAATCGGCAGCTGCCCTCGTAAATATCCTCTGCCGATGTCTTTCTCTTAAGAGGGTCAAGTTTGTCCTCCACTGTGGAATAAACCACTATAGGTCCTGCTATGAGCTGCGGAAACATGGACACATACATAGCAAAATCTCTCAGATTCTTCTGCGGGCTGATGTTTCCTCTTCTCAGATCTATAGTGTAGCTGAGAATCTGGAAAGTATAGAAGCTTATGCCCGCAGGCAGCGCACTTCCTGCAAAACCTCCCTTGAACCACACCAGAAGCCCCAGGCAGATGGCCGCTGACAGGTAAAAGCAGTTTCTGTTCTTCGGCACTGCCAGCCCCAGAGCCCACGCCGCAATTATGGTCACAACCATCACCGGAAGCATTTTAGGTTCGCCGTATCCGTAAAAAAACAAACTGGCCAGCAGCAGAACGCTATTGGCCATTTTTTTCGGAACGATGAAATACAGCAAAATTACTGCCGGTAAGAAGTAATATAAAAACGGTACGCTTGAAAAAATCATCTTTTCCTCTCTATCTTTCTATCTCTTCTTACTTACATCAAGGCTGCCGCCGCATACCTTTTTAAAGGCCGACACAATCTCCTTGCCTGTAACTGTATCCTCAAACTGGCTGCTCACCATTATAAGCATTACCAGATCATCATATGCAGCCACCCTAACATCATCCGCCTCCACACAAATCCACTTGGCAGGATTGATGCCATTTAGCATTTCATCTGCAACATCAGCAGCATCCTTACTTTTCTTTACGCGTACCATAACCAGTGAATATGCCTGGGAGCCCATCATGGATTCCGAATACGCAGCCTCCTTGACCTTGTTGCTGTCAGCAAGACCTGTCACCGCTGTAAACATTTCTCCGTCTGAAAGATCAAGTTCTGTAGTTCCAAGAGGCAGCTCCACAGACTTCTTCTCATATATCTTATCTATGATTTTAGAAGGGCTTCCTGAAGGTGCAGAAGGCTTTGCTTCTTCCTTTGGAGTTTCCTCTTTCTTGTTGTCTTCCTTAGGTGCGGAAGGCTTTGAAGATGTATTGCTGTCTTCTTTATTTTCAGACCCGGAGTTCTTGTCTGTATCTTCCTGGTCTGAATCTCCCTTCTCAGTATCTGTATCACCATCAGCATTTTCAACATCGGTGCCATCCTCTGTATCTGTATCACCCTGTTCCACCTGAGCAGTCTGGTCATCTCCGGCCGTCTCCTTGTCATCATTGTTACCGCAGGCGGTAAAGGAAGTCATTACCATAGCAATTGTCAAAAGTAAAATAAGCAGTTTTTTCATTTGTGTCTTTTCTCCTTAAAAATTTTTCCTAATCTTTTTCCTAAATCAAAGTAAGTATCAGAAGCAGTATCACTCCGGGAACTCCAAGAATTCCTACTATTACAGCACTTATCAGGTTAAGCGGTATAAGCAGCCCGAATCCGGCTCCCAATGCATTAATAATCAGAATTGCAAGGCCCCCTATGACGCTGCTTGCCGCCAGCTTAAGCACAAGCTTAAGAGGCCATAAAAAAATCTTTCCCACAAGAAAAATCAAGACTATCGCCCCGACGTATGTAAGGAAAACTCCCATCTGCACACCCATGCTACCCCTCCATTCATCAGTGTTTCAGCTATTACTCCGTCAATTTTGTATAAAATATGTGACTTTGGAATAAAATAGAATTAAATAACCCAGAAAGGCATGGTACCATATGAAATTAAAACAATCCGTCATCTCTCAGGATGAAATTCTTTTAAATTCACTGCAGTCAGCAAGGATGGACCTTAAAAAGGCCACGGATCTCTTCAATGAACTCACAGATGATACCGCCGTAGATTATGCCTCTTACAATCTTCTCGCCGCCAGAGCCAGGTACTCCTACCTTCTCAAGATGGCTAAAGAAAACAAGCTTTCACTCTGAAAGGCTAAAGTTCTCTGCGCCCCTCAAGGGATTTCAGAAGTGTAACCTCATCAGCATATTCCAGATCTCCTCCCACCGGTATTCCGTGGGCGATTCTGGTCACCTTGATTCCTGCCGGCTTTATCAGTCTTGCGATATACATGGCAGTAGCCTCTCCCTCTATGTTGGGGTTTGTGGCTATAATAAGTTCCTTCACATCTCCTGCCTGAAGTCTCTGTATGAGGGACTTCAGGTTGATGTCCTCCGGTCCGATACCCTCCATAGGCGAAATTACTCCGTGAAGTACATGGTAAAGGCCGTTAAACTCCTTAATTCTCTCCATGGCCATAACATCACGGGGACTTTCCACCACGCAAATAACATCTTCACGGCGAGACGGGTCGCTGCATATGGCACATGGATCCTCATCTGTAAGATTCCCGCATACAGAGCAGTATTTCATCTCACGCTTGGCCGTGGTGATAGCTTCAGCCAGCTGTTCCGCTTCCCTGTCCTCAAGAGCCAGAATATGAAAAGCCAGACGCTGTGCCGATTTGGTACCGATTCCAGGCAGTTTAGAAAGCTCATTTATTAACTTTGCAAGAGGTTTCGGATATTGCTTCATTTTACAGTCCCGGAATTCCCAGGCCTCCTGTCAGTTTGCTCATCTCAGCGCTTGATATCTCATCAATCTGTCTGAGCCCTTCGTTTACGGCAACAATAATCAGGTCCTGAAGCATTTCTACATCATCAGGGTCCACTACCTCAGGCTTGATTTCCAGTCTGACGATTTCCTTTTTGCCGTTTACAACTGCAGTTACTGCGCCGCCGCCTGCTGTAGTCTCAACTTCCTTTTCGTCGATTTCCGCCTGTATCATTTCCATCTTTCTCTGCATTGCCTGCATCTGCTGAAGCTGCTTCTGCATGCTGCCTCCACCCATTCCTGACGATGGTTTCTTGCCGGCTCTCATACCTTTTCCCATTTTATTCCCTCCGTTTTTATTCGATTTCTATATCCATTCCGAGAATCTCACTGGCCTTTTTGGCCATATCCTCGATACTGTCATTTTCACTGGCCTGCTGCATTCCGCCTGCCTTAACTGCACTGCCTGCAGCTGCCGGCATTCTTATTCCCGGAACAGACTCTCCTTCCTGATAGCAGAGCATTCTCACAGGTCTTCCCAGTCTCCGGCTCATTATGGCCTCAATCTGCTGCTGTTTCTGAACCACGTATTTCTTCGTAAAGTCATTTTTAGCTATAACGATGAAATTTTTGTCGCCGACTTCTGCCAGCACTGTGCCGTTTCTGATAAGGTTGAAGCTTCCTGCTCCATCCTCTCCCTCCTCGAAAACGGCATGCCAAAGAGCTTCATTTTCTGCTGACTGCTCCATGACCGCAATCTCATCGCGGTTCTGAACTGCCGGCGGCCTATTCGTCTGCACAGCTTGACCTTCCCTTTTATCCACCTGTACATTTGCGATTTCCTGCACCGGTGCTGAAGGTCTGCTTTCATGCCTTTCGTGCCTTTCGTGCCTTTCATGCCTGATGAGTGCCGCTTCTTCATCCAGTCCCGAAGCGATTGATACTATGGCCAGCTCCAGCAATATTCTCGGCTGTGTGGACCATCTCGCATCGTTTATGGTTTTGGAAAGCCTTATAATGGCGTCGTTTATCTCCTCCAGGGAAATATGCATACTCTGTTCCTGAACCCGCCGAATGTTTTCCGTGGACATGTTCAGAATATCCTCCGGATTCTTTATGAATTTGGTTATCATCAGGTTGCGGTAGTGTGCTGTCCAGTCCTTGATGAGCTGCTTCACATCCTTGCCGTCGGCCAGCACCCCGTCAAGAAGCACCAGGGCCTCAGCCACTTTTTTCAGTGAGACCAGCTCAGTCAGGTCGATGAAAAAGTCTTCGCCTGCTGCGCCTACATATTCCAGCACATTGTCCCTGTCAACAAACTTTTCCCCGGAAGCCAGGACCTGATCCAGAATGCTCAGACCGTCCCGGACCGAACCGTCAGCGCAGTTTGCCAGAAGCTTAAGTGCGCCTTCTGTTATTTCCACACCTTTGTCGATGCAGATTTCTCTCATTCCTTCCATCAGAATGTTCTGAGGAACACGCTTGAAATCCAGTCTCATGCATCTGGAAAGAATGGTTGCCGGAAGCTTCTGCGGCTCTGTCGTGGCCAGAATGAACATTACGTTTTCAGGCGGTTCCTCGAGAGTCTTCAGCAGCGCATTGAAAGCGCCTGTGGAGAGCATATGCACCTCGTCTATGATGTAGACTTTCTTTCGCCCTATGGCAGGCGGGTACTTGACGCTTTCTCTGAGTTCTCTGATATTCTCAACACCGTTGTTGGAAGCAGCATCAATTTCGATAACATCCATAAATGTTCCGTCTTTAATAGCCATGCAGTTTGCACAATGACCACATGGACGTTCTCCATCGGACAGGCAGTTTACCGCCTTAGCCAGAATTCTTGCCGTAGTGGTCTTTCCTGTACCTCTGGTGCCGCAGAAAAGATAAGCATGGCTCACCGTGTCCGTAGCAATCTGATGCTTCAGAATTTTTACAATATGCTGCTGTCCCAGAATTTCATCGAAAACCTCAGGTCTTCTGGCTCTGTATAATGCGGTGTACATTTTTAAACCTCCACAGCTGTGTTTCCACTAGCCTCATGCCCAGGTTCAGAGCGGCATATGTTGTAGAATTATGAATAATTTCAGTTTTTTACAACATTACACCTGTGTCGCATTATGTCCTGTCTGCATGACACTGGTCATGTGCTCTTTTCCTTTTGGCGCAGTCTAAAAAAATTGCCCTTAGAGAGCTTCGCAGGCGTTGGAGAAGGCTAGTCTGCGGCACATAAGAACTTCCGCTTATTGCTGCTTCCTTCCGGACCTGACAAGGTTCACGGCATCCCATTGCGCAGGACCCAAACCATGCCGGGCGGAGCTCTTTAAAGGCAATTTTTCCGTATGATATTATAACATGTTTTGAAGGTCAGGTCAATACAATCAGGTGAATCCTTATGGCTTCACCTGACCAAGCATAGACACATATTCCTCCTGTATTTCCATTCTTTCATCAGAAACACTTCTTCCCGCCATAAACAGTAACTGGTAAGTGCCTTCAGGGTATTGAGAGCCTAGCTTTCTATATTCAGGAGTGTCCTTAAATGTGACAGTTACTTTATAAACCCGATAATTATACAGCCCTCTGTAGGGTATCTCTTTGGCGATATAATGAGTAAATTCATATATCTCTTCATATTCAGCCGGAGGTATTCTCTCTATTTTATCTATGATATAGCTTCTGTAGCAGTTTATATGCTCATCATCCCTGGGCTGATCTATCAACCGGCGATAGTAATCGACAATAAGTTCCATGGGCTTTTCGGTGAGAGTGCAGTTTACATCAAGTGTACACCCTTGGTTCTCAAAGTGCTTTGGGCCCGTATATTCATAGTATTCATCGCTGATTAGTTCTTCACATAAACCGGTCATCTTGCGGAAAGGCTCTTCCATCCAGTTGAGTATATAGTATTTATCGCTTTTCTGGTCATAGTAGCAGTCACTGTAAAAAGTTATCAGACCTGTCAGCTGTACCTGAGTGGTTTTGTCACTGCGTCCTCCCTCAGGTCCGCCTGCCAATTCCGTACCCTGCATCATCTCATTCTTAAGATATGTAAGTATCTGCACCTTAAGTTCATTGCCCAGAGAGCCATCCAGATTGAATTCATGTTTTTCCTTGTCTGCGTCTATATAGACTATGTGACCGAAGTCCATGTTGTCGTTCTGAAAATCAATGGGCCTCCTGCTGTATCTGACATATTCCCATAGGCCTACCGATGCCAGAATAACCATCATGGCAGCAAGAACCGCACAGAGAATTCTGATCTTTCTATTGCTGGCGCCAAGGTATGTTTTTATTCCTCTGATGGCCGCTTCCTCTGCAGCATCTGCAGTTATCTCACACCCCTCTGCCTGTTCTCCATCCAGAAGCTCCGTCACAGATATACCAAGTATCTCGGCTAAAGACTCCAGTAACGATACGTCGGGAAATCCCCTTCCCGTTTCCCACTTTGATATGGCCCTGTCAGTCACTCCTAATTTCGAGGCGAGCTCCATCTGGGTCATATTTTTCTCTTTTCTGATTTTCTGTATAAGATTGCCCGTTTTATTATAATCCATGCTTCTGCCTCCTTAAACCCTTTCTGGATTATAATTTTACTGTTTTTCCGCAGCAAACACAACATACTTAACGTAGAGTCGGTAGGGTTCTACCTTTTATCAGAAAAATTACAGATCTGTATTGCTGCACCGTTCTCCATAACCTGAAAACCGTGTTTCTGATAAAACGGCACATTATTTTTATCTTCGGGCATGCCTTCGATATAAAGGTAATTCTTATATTTTTTCTTTATATATTCGATCATATCCCCTGCTATGCCCTGTCCCTGGTAATCCGGGTGCACCAGAACATAATGTACCTGTGCCAGCAGTTCAGAATCATCAAGCACTCTTGTGAGACCTGCCAGCTTATCTCCGTCCCATACGGTAAGTACTGTGGACGAATTCATAAGGGCCTTATACAGCCTCTGTGGGTATTCTCCGGATACCCAGCCAACTGATAAAAACAGATTCTGCACCTGTTCCTGTGTAAATATTTTTTCTTCAGTAAATTTCAGCATTTCCTACCTCCTACTCATGATGATTGCATTTCTGGCATTGTGTCATCTCGTTTTTACTGTCTTCTTTGTAAAATATTCCTGACCACTGGCATATGCTTTGAAGAATTGGCACGACAGACTTTCCTTTTTCTGTGAGAGAATACTCTACTCTTGGAGGAATTTCATCGTATGATCTGCGATACACAATTCCATCTGAAATAAGCTCCTTCAATGTGGCAGCAAGTACGGCATCAGTAATATTGTACATTTCATTTCTTATCTCACTGTACCTCAAGGTGTCTCTGGCTGAAAGCACACATATTATTCTGGATTTCCACTTTCCGCCGAATATGGCAAGTCCATATTCCAATGGGCAGCGTATATCTTCATCCAGTTTTTTCTTATATTTTGCCATAATTGGTCTCCTTTTTTGAAAAACCGAACCGGATGATGACACATCTGATTCGGTTTCCCGTTAAACTGCTAAATCTCTTTTTTATTATCCGCTCCCGGTGTAGCAACGATTATTTTTTCCGGTGTGATAATAAGCGCCCCTTTGGCGGTAGCCGCTCCGTTGAACATTTTTTCCACCATGGCTTTAAATGTATCCACAGTTTCTCCTTCAGTGACATATTCTGCAGTCCCTTTTATCTGGTAGCCCTCAAGTTTTTGCGGGTCATATGCAGAAATTGCAATTCTGCCATTGTTCTCTTTGATATTTTTTAAAGTGGTTTCAAGAAATACATCACCGACAACCAGCTTCCCATCTGCTTTCACATCCTTAAAGGCAACAGGAACAACATTAGGTTCGCCATTGGAACAGGTTGCAATATCCCACATTGCATTTTTCAAAATATTGATTACAGCTTCATTTAACATAACCATACCTCCGTTATATTTATTTGATATGCTCATATTAAACGATTTTCTTTGGTTTAGGAATATATTAGGGAATTTATGAGTCACTATTAAATTTAATAGTTATTTCACCACTTTATAAAGCTCGTCCGGATCCGGCGGGTCTATAGGCATACGCTTTTCACACGCACCGGAACCCTGTACCAGAACCAGTCCTTTCTCAGGCGGTGTAATCCTTCCGATTTCTGAAGCAGCTACGCCCACAGCCTCAAGCTTCTTTATTATTTCGTTTTTCTTTTCAGGGTGAGCCATGATTATCATGGAACCGCTGGAAATAAGTCGCATGAAATTGATACCGTAGTGGTCACAGATTTTGCGGGTAACAGGGTTTACAGGCACCGCATCCTCATGAATCTCTGCACCCACACCTGCAATCTGGCACATTTCCCAGATTGCACCTAAAATTCCGCCTTCAGTCACATCATGCATACCGTGTGTTCCCACCGAGCCTGCCACAGTGCCGTCACGGACTACGCTGACGCTGTCAAGGAGCGCTTTGGCTTCTGCGATTTCATCCTCCGAAAGCACGCCCTTAAGCTCAGCTTCAAAATCTCCTGCAATTATACCGGTTCCCTCAAGACCAGCCGTTTTAGTCATGATGATGGAATCACCAACCTTGATATTTTCAGCTGATGCTGAATATCCGCGAAGGCCTCTTCCTATAGCCGTCGATACGATTACAGGCTTGTTTACCGCAGGAGTAACTTCCGTATGACCTCCGATGATTTCAACATTGCAGGCGGCCGCCGCATCTGCAGCCTGCCCCATGATGGTTCTTACATCCTCTTCAGTGCTTCCTTCAGGCAGCATGACTGCCAGAAGAATTCCCACAGGCTCCACACCGTTGGAGGCAATATCGTTACATGAGATGTGAATGGCCAGGCGGCCGATTTCGCTTACCGCCGCCGTAATAGGATCCGTAGAAAGCACACACTCGTACTCACCGAAATCAATCACTGCACAGTCCTCGCCTACTCCGGCGCGAACCAGAACCTCAGGTCTTTTGAGGCTTATTCTGTCTATTACTGCATTCTTTAGTAAATCACTGTCAAGCTTTCCTACTTTAAGCACTTGCATTTATTCTGTCACTCCTGTCTCCAGCCACTTCATAATGGTTTCTTCATCTATTATTTTAATGCCAAGCTCCTTGGCCTTCTTGTTCTTTCCCGACTGAGAAAGCAGGTCGTTGTTTATAAGGCAGCTTGTTTTGGCGCTTACCGAGCCTGCCACCTTGCCCCCCTGTTTCTCTATTTCCGCTTTTAGAGCCTCTCTGTTTTCATAATGATTCAGTGAACCGGTTATTACAAAGGTCATGCCTTCCAATGCCGTACCCACGGTCTCGAATTCCTCGTCCAGATGAACCTCCTTAAGCAGGTCCTCCACAATATGCGCCTTGGTCGGATCTGCAAAAAATCCCACATAGGCATCCGCCATAACCTCTCCTATGCCGTCGATGGTCATAAGCTCTTCTTTGGAAAGGTTCTGCACCTTCTGCCAGCTGTTCCTGCAATGCTGCGCGATAATGCGTGCGTTGGCAGTACCTATATTTGGAATGCCCAGGCTGTACAAAAATCGCTGCACGGTGGTGTTTCTGGCCTTCTCGATGGAGTCACAAAGGTTGGCAAATGATTTTTCACCGAATCCCTCCATCTCCACGATTTCATCCTTGTACTTCTCCACATGGAAAAGGTCCGCCAGCTCCTTTATCAGACCGCGGGCAATAAGCTTTTCTATGGTCATTTCAGAAAGCCCCTCTATGTTCATGGCATCTCTGGAAACGAAATGAGTAAAGCTCTTTATCTGCTTTGCCAGGCATTCAGGGTTAGGGCACATTAATGTCTGCACACCGTTTTCGTCGTGAATCTCTGTGTGTGAGCCGCATACCGGGCATTCTGCAGGAATCTCCACGCTGTTGCTTCCTGTCAGATTCTCTGCAATCTGCGGAATTATCATGTTGGCCTTGTAAACTTTTATCGTATCGCCTATTCCCAATCTGAGTTCACGCATTACGCTGATGTTATGCACAGAGGCCCTGCTGACAGTGGTGCCCTCCAGCTCTACCGGTTCAAAAATAGCCACAGGGTTTATAAGACCTGTCCTGGATGCGCTCCATTCAATTTCCTTAAGGGTTGTTTCCCTGATTTCGTCACGCCACTTGAATGCTATTGAATCTCTTGGAAATTTAGCGGTGGTTCCCAGGGACTGTCCGTAGGCAATGTCGTTATAGCTGAGCACCAGGCCGTCGGAAGGATTGATGTTTTCCTCTATCTCTCCCTCAAACCACTGTACCGTCACCTCAAGATCCGAAGATGTCACCTTCTTGTGCTGGACTACTGCAAAGCCCTGCTGCGCCAGCCAGTCAAACTGCTCTGTTCTTTCCGAGAACTCCATTCCGTCAGCTGACACCAGAGCAAAGGCATAAAATCTTACATGGCGCTCTGCAGTTACAGCGCTGTTCAGCTGCCTCACAGAACCGGAACAGAGATTGCGGGGATTTTTGTACTTGGCTCCTTCATCGGCTATTGTCTCATTTATCTTTTCAAAATCGGGATAGGAAATTACCGCCTCTCCGCGGAGCACCAGCCTTTCCTTAAAAGGTATCCCAAGAGGCAGATTGGAAAAGGCACGCGCATTGGTCGTAATAACTTCACCTATTTCGCCATTTCCTCGTGTAACCGCTTTGACCAGCTTTCCCTCTTCATATGTGAGAACGATGGTAAGGCCGTCAAGTTTCCATGACAGAACCCCTTCCTGACTGCCCAGCCAGCTCTTAAGCTGCTCAACATCCTTGGTCTTATCCAGAGAAAGCATCTTCTGCGGGTGTTTTTCCTTTGGCAGGTCGGAAAGGACCTCGTATCCCACCCTCATAGTCGGGCTTTTTGACAGAGTCACACCGGTTTCTTTTTCCAGAGACTCCAGCAGGTCGTAAAGCCTGTCGTACTCATGGTTAGGCATGATTTCGCGGCTCTCCTGATAATATGCCCTGGATGCCTGATTCAGCAGAACGATGAGGTTCTGCATCTGTTCTATTTTGCTTTGTTTTTCATTTTTATCCATATCATCAAACCTTCCTCAGTGGTGCGATTCCCTTGGCCAGCTTCTTCGTACCGCCCTCATCAAAAGCGACGGTCACTGTCTTTGCATCAACGTCCACAACTATTCCATGACCGAACTTGCCGTGAGTGACCTGGTCGCCCTGCATGAAATTTTCTGTATTCGCTGCGGCTGATTCCTTTACCGACTGTCTGGCATATTTAAGCGGGTCGAAACCATATGGTCTGAAAGGCGGATTTTCACTGTATCCGTCCAGACTTCCCGTATCAACTCCCAGCCTGTTGTTTGTCCTCCTTGAAGGCTCATAAATGCTGTCACCGGCCTCATCCAGAAGCGACTTGTCAAGTTCTCTCAGGAAAATGGACTCTCTGGTATAGTCCCCGTGGCCGTAAAGCACACGATAAGCTGCGCTTGTAAGGAAAAGCTTTTCCTTGGCACGGGTCATGCCTACATAGCATAGCCTGCGCTCCTCTTCTATGCCGTTTTCGCTGTCCAGCGCCCTGTGTCCCGGAAATAGCCCGTCCTCCATGCCTGGCATGAATACCACAGGAAATTCAAGTCCCTTTGCGCTGTGCATGGTCATCAGTGTCACCTTGCCCGATTCATCGTCATATTTATCAGTATCGCTGTCCGTTGCAACCCTTTCCAGAAATTCTTCCAGAGTTGCTTTTTCATCTGAATCTGCCTTTTCCTTTTCATAATCGTAAATAAACGATTTAAAGTCCAGCAGGTTTTCGATACGACTCTCGGACTCTACAGTGTTCTCGTCCTCCAGAGCCTTCAGATATCCCGTCTTTACCAGCAGATTATCGTAAATATCTGAAACTCTCAGATTATCTTTTTCCTGCTGACAAAGCTGCATTACATCCATCATTGCCTTCACGGAAACGGACGCTTTGGCCGGAAGGCTGTATATTACCTCTTCCTGAGAAAGTGTATCGAAAAGAGACTGTCCGTTAACCCTTGCCAGAGCTTCAAGCTTACCCAGAGTTGTGGGTCCGATTCCTCTCTTAGGTTCGTTTATAATCCTCTTCAACGCCAGATCATCCGCCGGGTTGACCACAAGACGCATGTAGCATATCATATCCTTTGTTTCCTTGCGTTCGTAGAAGCTGAAACCTGATAAAATCTGATATGGTATATGTCTGCGTTTAAGAGCATCCTCAAAAAGCCTGGACTGTGCGTTCGTCCTGTAAAGCACTGCAAAATCATTATAGCTGCAATCTTTCGACCCGGAAAGCAAATCGATTTCCTGAGCCACATAATATGCCTCTTCTTTATCGCTATCGCATCGTTTATATACGATTGGTGCTCCTGCATCAGCTTCAGTCCAGAGTTTTTTGGGCTTCCGGCCTCTGTTGTTTTTTATCACCGAGTGAGCCGCAGCCAGAATGTTGCCGCAGGAGCGATAGTTCTGCTCCAGCTTTATCACCTTAGCAGCAGGAAAATCTTTCTCGAAGTCCAGAATATTCCTTATATCAGCTCCACGCCACTGGTAGATGCACTGGTCATCATCGCCTACCACGCAAAGATTCTGATGAGCCATGGCCATCATCCTTATTATCTGGTACTGAATGTGGTTGGTGTCCTGATACTCGTCCACCATTATGTATCTGAAACGATTCTGATACTGAACCAGAATATCCGGATTATCTCTCAGTACGTGGAGCGCATTAAGCAGCAGGTCGTCAAAGTCCATGGCGTTATTGGCCCTCAGCTGATGCTGGTACTCCTTGTAGACATTGTATATGACCTTTGCCTTTGGACTTCCGTCGCTGTTTTCCAGGAACTGCTCAGGGTCTGAATCAGCCTCTTTTTCCTTGCTGATTATGGCCGAAAGATAGGCCTGGGGAAACTGCTTGCTGTCTATATTCTGCTCTTTTATTATGTTCTTTATTATGGTTTTCTGGTCCACTGTATCATAGACCACAAAATTCTTATCATAGCCTGCAGCATAGTAATGCTCTCTGAGAATTCTAAGACTCATGGCATGGAAAGTCATTATCCACATTCCCGGGCATGGTCCCACCAGCTTTTCTACTCTGTCACGCATCTCTTTTGCCGCCTTGTTGGTGAATGTCACTGCAAGGATACTGTACGGACTGACGCCCTGTTCAATAAGATATGCGATTCTATGGGTCATGGTGGCTGTTTTACCGCTGCCCGCTCCCGCAAGAATAAGCAGCGGCCCCTCTGTATGAGTAGCCGCCTTCTGCTGTTCTTTATTTAAATAATCTAAGTTCATAGTCTGCTCCCCTTTCCGTCTTCTACCCCTTTGAACCTGTCAGATACTCGTAGTAGCTTGCCTCAGTAAAAATCCTGTTTTTTTCTTCTGTGGAATAAACACTCACATAATCTTTCTCCTTGTATGTCAGGCATGCCGTAAGCTGTGCTTTGTTTTTATCGTAATCAAAAATACTGTCCAGATTGCATGTCAGAATTACCTTTTCACCTGCCCTCACCAACAGTCTTTTACCTTCAGAGAGATTCCCTTTAAGGTCCTTTGCAGGTTTTTCATAGCTTATTATCTGCAGATTGTGTACCTTGCCAGCACTGCTCAGTTCCTCCAGTGCAAATGCAGGATCCAGATAGAAGCTGTCGCTTTTTGTGCTGTTTGTGATGGTTATTTTAATAGTCTTTTCAGTTCTGTCGATTGACGTCGGCAGACTTACCGTGAATACAGGCTTATAATTTGTCACTGTAACAGCTTTACCTGTACTGTATTTTCCGCGCACAGTCTTGCTGCCCTGCTTGTCATAGGCTCTGACCTTATAGTAGTATTTTTTTCCTACAGTCAGACCTGTATTTTTATATGTCAATGTGCTGCCGCTTGTCACCGTCTTGATTTTAGTGTATGTCCCTGATGCCCCTGTCTTTCTGTAAATTTCATAGCCGTCAGCTCCGCTGACTTTTTTCCACGTCAAAGTTACGGTCTTGGACGCTGTCTGTTTAACCGTTAAGCTTACCTGTGCCGGAGTCGAAGCTGCCTGAGCAGTCTGAACCGTCCCGGCCATCAGGGCCAATATAAATATGATTGTAATGGTCTTTTTTAATATTCTTTTCATGGTGGAACCATTATACCACAAAAAACGTCGGCTGCATAGCCGACGTTTCAGACTGTAGACAAAGGCCATGAATGTCTTGTGATGTTCGTGGCTTTTTCTATG
>JBJETB010000010.1:0-3372 GCA_051883095.1 Anaerovoracaceae bacterium | reverse complement strand
GAAGAGTCTATATTCCTAAATCAAATGGCAAGAAAAGACCCCTGGGAATTCCAACTGTTGATTAACTAATTGATTGTTGTAACTCTTTTCAAATTATTTGCTATCATTTTTTTTACTTCATCAAATTTAATGATTCTGTTTTTTCAAATTAAATGTGTAAATTTGAAAAACAAAGACCGGGATAACGGCACATTAATCTCCCAAGACATCAAATTATAGTCTAATTTTATCCTTATTTTTCAAATCATATGGTTCATTCTATTCAAATTATTTGTATAAAAAAAGACATCGAATTTGATGTCTAATTAAATGTTTTTAAAACGGCAGGTCTTCTGGCAGTATCTTATACTCTTCATTTTCTGTCTTTCCATTCATTGCCTTCATTTCAAAAAGGATTTCCATTAGAATATTCCTTATCTCCATGAACTGTTCACTTTCACAGTCCCTATATTCATTTTCACGTATGTATTCTACTATTCCAATTGCTTCTTTGAGTTCCATTTTTCTATTTCCTAACCTAATTCATTGTCATTTACCGCATCCATTACAGTTTCCATATCAATGATCATTTTTCCTTTCTTTTCACCAATCAGAAGGGCTTTATTACAGATCTGATTGATGATTCGAGGTGTACCGTTGGATGCATTGATGATGGCATGAAGTGCATTTTTATCGAACACCTCCTGGTGGCATCCGCAGCCTTTCAGTTTATCGTATATATACTGTTCCGATTCTTTTTCGTTAAGGCCTTCCATATTGTATGATGTGACCAGTCTCTGTCTGAGCGGTTCATGTACCGACAGTCTAAGCTGATTGTTCAGCTGTGGAAGTCCCACAAGAAGCACAACCGCATAGTCTCTTGAATCCATTTCAAAATTGAAAAGGATCTTCAGATCGTTAAGGATCCCGCTCTTCATATAATTTGCTTCATCCAGGATAATTACCGGTGTGATTCTTTTTTCTCTTCTGTATCGTTCGATCATTCCCTGTATGGCCTTGAAGTTGTCGACCTTTTTATAGAACGGGTCAATACCGAGCTTTTCGGCAAGCTGGCGATAGAATTCGATCACGGTCACTGTGGAAAGGGATATGTATACTACCTTGTATGCGGATGGATTCAGTTTCTCCGCCCATTTTCTTACGGCTGTTGTCTTTCCTCTTCCGGGCTCTCCGGTTATAAGCCCAAATCCCTTTGTCTGCAGCAGATAATCCAGACGGAATACAATTTCCCTGTATTCTCCAGTTTCCACCAGCACATCCTTTCCGTTTTTGATGAACGGATTCATCTCGAGCCCGTAGCGTCCTGTATAATTCATGTATTTTCCCCCATTTCACTTATTTTCTGTTTTCTTCTCTTTGCGGTGGCGTTTTTATGCTTGTCCAGGAGCGTGATTGGTTCCAGTTCCTGTGTATTTCTGTCCACCACAAATATTTTTGAAAGATCCGGTGAATAGCGCAGAAGCAGCCGCTGGCCCTGATATCGATAATTTACCTCATATTCCGTATTATCGATCTTTACCACATTGTCATTCGATACGGTTCTCTCAACTTCAAGAAGAAAAGAACGCTCAATCTGAATATCGCTCATCCGTATGATCAGGTGGCTCTCTGTAAAAAAACGGTCGGCCGGTGTTTTCCCATCCAGTGAGGAATGCGGTCTCTGATTGTATCCCTGAACAAATTTATAGAGCGATTCACGCAGCTCATCAAGACTTCCGAATTCGTCCATATGGAGCCCGTGCATCCAATGGTCCTTCATCGTACGGAACCAGCGTTCAATTTTGGCTTTGCCTGTGGGTGTCCGGGCCGGATTGTAGTGGATGACCGTACCGATACGCGCTGCCAGAAGGGTCATCTGCGTGCTTCTGTAATTGGCTCCGTTATCAAAATTGAACTTCTTCGGCTTTCCATATTTGGCAACTGCACTCTTTATCACACTCATGAGGTTGACAAAGTTATCGTTGAAGAATATATCGATTCCTACAATCATACGGCTCGCATCATCGATCAGCGCGATTATATAGGTCCTATATTTTTTGCCGTCAAGCTTTAAATAGGGCCCCACACTTGAATCCCCGCACCATACTTCATTGATATGTTCACATTCATAGCGTCTCATATCCTTTGCAGGGCCGATTTCCTTATCAGTTCTTGTAATCTTTACATACCGGTTGACAGTGGAAAGGGAAACATCGTTTCGTGTTATCGTCCCGTTACTGAGCAGTTTTTCATATATCATTGTGGACGAAAGCCTCGGATATTGGCTGAGTATATAGTCAATCTCGTTCTGTGTGTCCGGTTCCAGCTTTCTGAATGAGTTCAGATCCGAACGGTTTTTGGGAAACAGACCGTCAAATCCCTCTTTCATATATTTTTTATACCATCTTTCGACGGTATAAGGATGCACTCCGGCCCTGGAAGCAGCCTCACTAAAAAACTGGGCCTTGGAAATACCTGGATCCAGGTTGCCTGAAACAAGCGTGGCTATATATCCATATCGTTCCAGCGCCTTTTCCTGCATTTTTTTATTGTCCATACAAATAAATCCCTCCTTCTGAAGGAATAATACATCCAGTTGGACAGTTGTTCCATAAAGGCCATGTGGATGGTTCAGACCAGAATATTGCGCATACAATGAATCTGCATGAACTGTTTTGAGAAGCATGAAAAACACTTTTCTACAATTGTATCCGTGATAAGTATTCCAAACGATCTCAGACGCTCTTTCCAGTGCTTTTTGAATCGGTTTCTGGTGCAGTAAAAAGTGGATTCATCGAGATCCGTGTTTGATTCCATATATCTTCTGAATTCGTCTATATTTTTAGAGGTTATGATGGTTACATGAACATCTAGGGAAAGCTGTGAATAGGGAACGATACATTCAGGAAGGATCGCATGTGTAGAACCACATGATTTACATCTGACCCTCAGAACCGTAAGACGTATCGTATTTTCTTTGAATTTCAGGGTCCTTTCATAGTAGCCGTGTCTGACAAAATTATGATGACCGCAGCAGGGACATGTAAGAGAAGCGATATTAAGATCATATGTCAGGTCGTTATAGAATTTCTGATTAATTGAATTGACGGAAGTGCATTTTATAGTTATCATGTACTTGTTCTGTAAAGAGCTGGAAGTAAAGCTGGACTCATGGGCGTGAATGAAGCTTTACTTCCTTTTCTTTTTCTTCTTTCTTACAGATATTATAAAGCCACAACATTTAATTTGAACCAAATATATTCAAATTTTTGTTGTGGCTTTAACAATTATTTTGATTATTTTGTTCGATTTTGAAATCAAATAAAATAACTATCAACAAAATAGAGTAGAGGGAAGAAATTAATCTTCGCCCCTCTCATTGCACCGTACGTA
>JBJETB010000009.1:0-18798 GCA_051883095.1 Anaerovoracaceae bacterium | reverse complement strand
ATAGAAAAAGCCACGAACATCACAAGACATTCATGGCCTTTGTCTACAGTCTGACGAAGGCCCTGCTTTGTAAAAGCGGGGCCTTCGTATGTTCATATTACTGATGGTTTTGATCTTCAGAAGTATCCGATTCATCAAGGGACATAATGCCTTTTTCGGTAATTGAAGTGCCGCGGCGTCCTCTTGCAATCTGAATGAGACCCTTCGATTCCATTTCGCTCAGCAGTTCTCTGAGCCTGCCGTCACTTATGAGGACTCCGTTTTCTCGCAGATAATGGAGCATTTCCGGACGTCCTGTACTATGATAGGAAGAAGAACGGCTGTAGAGCAGATCCAGCAGAATTCGCTGAGTTCTTTCTTTGGTATTTATCGTATGGCCGTTTTTTTCCGTGCTTGTCTGTGTAAGCGTCTCAGAAACAGCACCTGCATCGGACACGGCATGATTCAGGACAGGGAAAAAGCCCAGTGTTTTGAAACATATTACGGAGTTCTCAAGCTCTCTTACGTTACCCGGCCACTCGTAATCACACAGGAGACGTTTCTCTTTTTCCGGAATTCGATCGAAATCTGAACCGGCAAAAAAATTAAGCAGAGGAAGTATGTCGTCTTTTCTGTTTCTGAGAGGAGGGATTTCGAGAGGTATTACGCTCAGTCTGTAAAACAGGTCCTCGCGGAATTTCCCTTCAGCGACCAGCTTTTTTAAATCTTTATTGGTGGCCGTGATGACTCGTACGTCCACGTTTATAATCTTGTCGCTGCCAACGCGCATAATCTGCTTTTCCTGCAGTACACGCAGGAGCTTGGACTGAAGTCCGGGCGATATGTCTCCGATTTCATCCAGAAAAATTGTTCCCGCATTAGCCTGCTCGAAGAGGCCCATCTTCCCTTTTTTCTGGGCACCTGTGAAGGAACCCGGCTCGTAACCGAAGAGTTCACTTTCAAGGAGATTCTCCGAAAGGGCAGCACAGTTTATGGCAAGGAAAGGCTTGCTTTTTCGCTGGGAGTAGTTGTGGATGGACTGCGCAAAAAGCTCCTTGCCGGTGCCGCTTTCCCCGTGGATGAGCAGAGTATAGTCGGTAAGGGCAGCTTTCTTGGCAGTAGAAATACACTGTTCCATGTTCTCGGTGTGACATATGATATCTCTGAAATGATATTTGGCATATATTCCTTTTTCTCTGATCTTGCGATTCAGCTGGTTTTCCGCCTCTCTGATTTCCTCTTCATCACGCAGCAGGATTATGTTTCCCAGCTTTTCTTCTCCGGTGCCCAGTGAGATTCTGTCCATAAGATAGTTGGAATCCTGGTAGGTAAAGAGGAGGTTTTTGCCGTCTTTGCCGCTGAAGTCAGAAAACTGAGGGTTGTCAAAAATTTTGTGTGCCCTGTGGTTTTCGAAAAGCAGACTTCCGCGCATGTCGAAGGCCAGAACTGCAAATCCTGAATCGGAAAGAAGCTCGTTTAAAATAAGGCTTTTAACGTAGCTTTCCAGATAGTTGTTGTGGGAGTTCATGCTGGGCTCCACTACGTTTTGAATATAGTGTATGAGGTTGGATGAAAGGGTTTCGCTGCTGATCTGAAGTATATCTGCAATCCGGACCAGGGTGTCGAAGCCGATCTCTCTGTATCCGATATCTATGACGTGTTCGATTTCCTTTGGTACCAACTGTATTTCCTTAGGTGTAACAGCGTATGAAATGTCTTTATATGCTCCCGCCGCATAATCCTGTTCGTTAAACGGTATGAGGTTGAAGTGGAATATACCCAGCTCATAGAACATATACAGGGTCTCCATGGTGGAAATCTCCGAGTCGTTTACCAGAAGAACGTTTTCGTTTTTTGGAATCTGGAGAAGCTCTGTAAGGTGTTTTTTACTGATACTGCGGGTCAGCACTATCAGATTCCGTGTTTCCTGTATATATGGCCTCACTGTGGTTAAAAGCTGCTGGCCGTTGAGAAGAATGGCATCTGCCACAATCTTGTCTCCGGATTTGAGCTGATCTAAATAGTAATGCTCCAGGGTAATCTCGCCGGCAAAAACCTTTTCGATTTCCTGCTCTATATGGGTCATAGCAGAGCGGTTTTCCATGTTATTGTAGACAATAGCAATTTTCTTCATGATTGTTTCCTCCTGACCTTTTCATTTTAACATAATAGCGGATAAAAAACAATAAAAAGGATTTAATGGGATAAAAAAGGTAAATCAGGCCGTAACCTGCCGCAAATGGGCATTTTAGGCGGACAAAAAACTGGCATAATAGTTGCGTTATATAGAAAAAAGGAAAGACTGTTTAGATATATAGTGATATAATGGAATGAAGAAAGGAGCGTAATGCTTAATGGGATTAACTGAAAAATGCGGTCTGGATCTGCATTCAAAGTGGAAACACGGAAACCGCAATCTGATTACAGATGTACCCGGAGTTAAAGTAGGAAATGTTACAATAAATGATGGGGATATTCATACGGGCGTTACTGCTGTACTGCCTCATGAAGGCAATATTTTCAGAGATAAGGTCATGGCGGGTGTATCTGTCATAAATGGTTTCGGAAAGAGTATCGGCCTGCTTCAGGTTGAAGAGCTGGGAACCATAGAGACACCTATTATCCTTACCAATACCCTCAGCATCGGAACTGCATGGAATGCAATGACTAAATACATGCTTGGACAGAACGAAGATATAGGTGTTTCTACAGGTACGGTGAACTGCGTTATTACTGAATGTAATGATGGAAGACTTAATGATATACGTGGTCTCCACGTCACAGAAGAAAACGTCCTTGAGGCGGTTAAATGTGCTGATGTGGAGTTTGAAGAAGGCGCTGTCGGCGGAGGTACAGGTATGGTGTGCCTGGGCCTTAAGGGCGGTATCGGCTCATCATCGAGAATAGTAAACGTTGATGGAGAGGACTATACCATAGGTGCTCTTGTAATGTCAAATTTCGGCTGCGCAGGTAATCTGGTAATAGGTGGTAAACATTATGATACCTCAAAATACAGCCAGTTCCCGGAGAAAGACGATGGTTCAATTATTATGCTGATTGCTACAGATATTCCTCTCAGCGAGAGGCAGCTGAAGCGTGTTTCAAAAAGAACCATGATTTCTCTGGGAAGGGTTGGATCCTACTGCGGAGACGGCAGCGGAGATATTGCCATAACATTTACGACGGCTAACAGACTTAAACATTACAGCGAAAAGAATATCCTCGAGACAAAAATGTTCTTTGATGAAAAAATAGACATGGTATTTGAAGCTGCAGTGGAGGCTGTAGAGGAAGCAATCGTAAGTTCGCTGTGGCATGCCGAAACTATGGAAGGAATCCGTGGAAGAAAGGTACTTGGACTTAAGGAATTTATAAATACATACGGTGAGTAAAAGGAGGTAAGTCCATGGGAGAGAAGAAGACTTATTTTATAAGTGCTGATATAGAAGGTGTTACGGATGTGACCGCATGGTGTGAGACTGAACCTGGTGGAGAAGGATATGACGCAGCCTGTGAGCAGATGACACGTGAGGTTGCGGCCGCATGTGAAGCAGTTATAGAAGCAGGTCATGATGTTGTAGTTCGCGACGGCCATGGTAATGCCAGGAATATTATACACAGCATGCTTCCTCGTGGCACCAGACTTATGCGCGGCTGGGCATGCAGTCCGGCTTCCATGATGGCCGGTCTGGATCAGACATATGCAGGCGTTATATACATAGGCTATCATGCACCGGCAGGAAGCGACGGAAGTCCCCTTGCACATACTGTAGAGTACGACCGAATTAAATGGCTTAAAATTAACGGGAATCTTGCATCAGAGTTTACTATGAATACCCTTTATGCCGCAGAGCAGGGTGTGGCTCCAATATTTATAAGCGGAGACAAGGCCATCTGCCATATGGCAAAAGAAGAGGTTCCCGAGATCACTGCAGCAGCTGTTAAGGACTGCAGAGGAAATTCCACATTCAATGTTCATCCTGAGGACGCATGCCAGCTTATCAGAAAAGGGGTTGTGAGTGCTCTGAATACTCGGGTTCAGGTACCGGAAGTTCCGGATGAACTTGTGATGGATATATGCCTGTGCACGCATCAGCAGGTGAGAAGCGCTCTGGCTAACCCGGGGGTAGAAAAGCTTGATGAATTTACTGTTCGGTATATAGCAAAGACCCCGACGGAGCTAAACAGGATGCGCGAACTCATTATGGGTTAAGCATTGAAAAAAGAAAAGAGCCGTGCAATAGGTCATCGGAGTGTTTGTGACCATTGCCCGGCTTTCTGTTTTCCACCAAAATCATTCGAAAAACCTGATTTGATGGGAGCGTTTTGGGGCATTATACCATTAATGGATGAAAATACGACATAATTCGGCTGAAACTTACGAAAATCTCCCATCAAATTGCACATTTGGTGCGTTTTTTGTGTAAAACTGCTAAGAGCAGGATGAGGAAAAGACTAAACCATAATTCAAACAACAACATGAAAAACAAACTTGATTTACTGGACAAAACTAAATCACCCAACCGCATCGTCTGGGCTCTGGCATGGCCGACAATAGTAGAGCAGCTTCTGATGACTGTGGTCACTTATGTGGACGCAGCTATGGTAGGCAGCGTCGGAGTCAATGCCACCGCTGCCGTAGCGGTAAATACCACTGTAATCTGGCTGCTTCAGGGCCTTATGTCAGGGCTGGCTGTAGGTGCGTCGGTGCTTGTGGGCAGAAAGATAGGTGAGAGGAAAATGAATGAAGCTCAGGATATTCTCACTCAGTCTCTGCTGGCCATGATGGCGCTGGGCATAGTGACAATGCTTATAGGAGAGCTGATTCTGGCAAAGAATCTGCCTCGCTGGATGGGTGCGGAACCGGAACTTCTGGCTCCGGCAGAGCGGTATATGAGAATCGTGGCTGTATCCTTTCCTTTCCAGGTGCTGCTGGCGGTGGGATGTGCCATAATCCGCGGTGCCGGTGATACGAGAAGACCCATGATTTACAATATTGTCAGCAATGTGGTGAATATAGTCGGAAACTATTTTTTTATATACGAAACGAGAGATGTCACAATCTTCGGATGGACATTTAAGGTATGGGGCGCTGACATGGGAGTCGGAGGTGCGGCTATAGGCACTCTTCTGGCTTTCCTTGTGGCGGGAGTGATGACACTGTGGCACCTGATGAGCCGGAAGAGCAGCTTTCATATAGGTGATAAACCGTCATTCAGGCCCGATGGACACATCCTCAGACAGATAGTAAACCTGGGAATGCCAACGGCCTTTGAACGTATAACCTTATCAGCAGGGCAGATGGTAATCACGGCTCTGGCAACAGGCATGGGAAGCACTATGCTGGCAGCCCATCAGCTTGCTACCACTGCCGAGTCCATATGCTACATGCCGTGTTATGGCTTCAGCGTGGCAGCTACAACCCTGGTGTCTCAGGCCATCGGCGCCGATGAGAAGAAACTGGCGAAGACATACTCGACGGTCTGCATCCGCTACGGGGTGGCGGTGATGATAGCCAGTGCGGCGCTCATGTACATATTTGCCCCTAAAATGATATGGCTCTTTATAAGAGATGCAGCCGTAATCTCAGTGGGGGCTGCCATGCTTCGTATAGAGGCTTTTGCGGAGCCTTGTGTAGCGGTAACCAATGTTATCTGCGGTGCGCTGAAGGGCGGCGGAGATACTAAATGGCCTTTCTACATTTCCATAATAGGCATGTGGATAGTGCGTCTTTCCATGGCGGTTGTTGCTATAAAGGGATTCGGCACAGGCCTGGAGGGCATATGGATACCTATGGCTATAGACTGGACTGTGCGCATGATTATATGCATTTACAGGTACAAAGGCGGCAAGTGGCTTAATACATGGGATAGTGGGAAGAAGACTTAAGATTGAGAAATGGAGGTAAGAAATTTATGTATGACCTTATAATAAAAAATGTACGTATTATCGACGGGACCGGAGCACCCTGGTACAGAGGCAGCGTGGCCGTAAAGGATGGAAAAATTGCTGCCGTAGGGTCGACGGCGGGTTTCGGTGAGACAGATGAAGCATCTGCTGAAGTAATCGACGGACAGGATAAGTACCTTAGCCCGGGATTTATAGACATACACTGCCACAGTGATTCTTCGCTGCCTATTTATCCATTGTCTGAAAGCAGGATACTGCAGGGTGTGACCACGGAAATAGGCGGAGCATGTGGAATCTCCGTGGCCCCTGTCAGTGAGGACCCGTCAAAGAAAAAGATGCTCAGAGATTATGTGAGAGACATGGATTTTAACTGGAACACTGTGGGCGAGTATCTTGATACCATAGAGAAAATGGGTATCAGCACCAATTTCGGAACGGCCGTGGGGCACGGAACCATAAGACTTAAGGCCATGGGTTTCGATGACAGAAAACCTACTGATGCCGAAATGGAGGACATGAAGAAATCACTGCGTCAGGCCATGGATGACGGCGCCTTCTGCTTTTCCAGCGGGCTGATTTATCCGCCGGGATGCTATGCAGATGCAGAGGAACTGACAGAGCTATGCAAAGAGCTGGTGCCTTATGGGTCATACTATGAAACACATATGAGAAACGAGGGTGAAGGCGTAGTAGAGGCTGTCAAGGAAGCTATTGCTGTCGCCGAGGGTGCAGGAGTACCCCTTCAGATTTCCCATCACAAGGTAATCAGAAAGAGCGTATGGCAGGTTCACTCCCGCACTACCATTGCTCTCATCGATCAGGCAAGGCGCAGAGGGCTGGATGTCAAGGCAGATCAGTATCCTTACACCGCATCAGCCACATCTCTGGACAGCAATCTGCCTAACTGGACATACGAAGGCGGCGTGGAAAAAATGCTGGAGCGTCTTAAAGATCCGGAGACGAGAGCTCAGATAAAAGAAGAGGTCAATGCTTCTCATATAGGAAGATGGGGAGATATATACGTTGCATATGTGGCAACGGAAAAAAATCAGTGGGCCGCCGGCAAGTCTCTTGAAGAAGTCGGAAAGATTCGCGGGGTTGACCCTGCCGACGCATGTTTTGACCTGCTCATCGAGGAAAACAACAGGGTAGGTGAGGTAAACTTCGGAATGTGTGAGGATGATATAGAGTATATTATGAAACAGCCTTACATGATGATAATTTCCGACGGAGAAGCCGCATCCCTTGAGCATTCCGGACAGCCTCATCCGAGATGGTACGGAACCTTTCCTAGGGTTATAGCTAAATATGCAAGAGAAAGGAAACTCCTTTCCCTGGAAACCGCCGTTTTTAAAATGACAGGTCTGCCTGCTTCCCGCGCAGGTCTCCAGAACAGAGGACTGATTCGCGAAGGAATGTGTGCTGATTTAGTATTGTTTGATTTTGATACCATAAATGATAACCCGACCTATGATAAGCCTAAACAGGCATGTGAGGGCATTTTGAGGGTATATGTAAACGGAGTGCTTACGGCAGAAAACGGCAGACACACCGGTGCACGTGCAGGCAAGGTACTTAGAAGAGGAGTGAATTGTTAAAATGAGCAGAAAGACAGAAATCATAGAAGAAATCAAAAAAATCGAAAGTGAAAATCAGGGAAGAGGCGGTATATACTATCATAATCTGGTTACAGGAGAAACATGGGGATACAGGGAAAAAGAGCCTTATCTGGCAGCCAGCATCGTCAAGCTGCCTCTGATGGCCGCCATTTTGCTGATGAAAAAGCAGGGCATTACAAGCTTCAGAGATGAAATTACTGTTAAAAAAAGCCAGATAATTCCCGGCTGCGGCGTTGTACAGTTCATGACAGGAGAGCCGACCCTTGACGTGGAAACACTTTCTAAATTCATGATAACCATCAGCGACAGCTGTGCCACCAATGTTCTTTTCAGACACTACGGAGCGGAGCTGATACACGAAAAATTCCTTGAACTTGGTCTTATAGGGACTCAGTTCAACAGAGAATACTGGGATGCAGAAAAGGAGGAACGTGGTATAAATAACTACTTTGTGCCTGAAGAAATAGGGATTCTCCTGAAAAAGATGTATGACAGAACCCTCATTGACAAGGAATCATCAGAGTGGCTTGAGTACATACTGCGTGAGCAGCAGATAAACCATAAAATGGGCGGCTTCCTGCCTATGGGCTTTCCTATGGCACACAAGACAGGTGACGAGGAGGATAAAGCTCATGATGTGGGCATAGTGTTTGCTGAGCAGCCGTTCATCGTATGCTACGCATACATAGGAGACAATATGCAGGTGTACGAAGATTTCATACGCAGAACCACCAGAAAGCTGGCAGAGGACACAGGCAGCATTGAAAAAGTAATGGCCGACATGTAAGAGAAAGACTGAAATTGCCCCGATTTCCCCTTGAAATTCGGGGCATAATATCATATAATAGATAAAATAACTCAGTTAAAAAAATTTCACATAAAACCAGGAGAGAAAAAATGGCATATTATTTCGCAGAACCATCAAGAACATTTAATGAATACCTGCTTGTACCGGGATATTCCAGCAAGGAATGCCGCGTGGAACAGGTTTCCCTCAAAACACCGATTACAAAATTCAAAAAGGGTGAGGAGCCCGCTATCACTATGAATATTCCATTGGTTTCCGCTGTCATGCAGGCCGTTTCCGACGATAAAATGGCTGTAGCACTGGCAAAGGAAGGTGGAATTTCTTTTATATTCGGCTCCCAGACCATCGAGAATCAGGTGGCCATGGTTAAGAGAGTAAAGGCCTACAAGGCAGGCTTCGTAGTAAGCGACTCCAACCTGAGACCTGACCAGACTCTGGCAGATGTAATGGAGCTCAAGGCCCGCAAGGGACACGGAACCATTGCTATCACCGAGGACGGCACATCCGCAGGTAAAATACTCGGCCTTGTAACAAGCCGTGACTACCGTGTCAGCAGGATGGACCCATCCACTCCGATCAGAGAGTTCATGACTCCGTTTGATAAGCTCATCTACGGCAAGGCAGGCATAACTCTCAGCGAAGCAAATGACATTCTGTGGGACAACAAGCTCAACGCTCTCCCTATCATAGATGAAAACCAGAGGCTCACTCATTTCGTTTTCAGAAAGGACTATGATTCACACAAGTCCAATCCTAACGAAATTCTGGACGAGCACAAGAGATATATCGTAGGCGCCGGTGTCAACACCCGCGACTACATGGAAAGAATCCCGGCTCTTGTTGAGGCAGGCGTTGACGTTCTCTGCATCGACAGTTCCGAGGGCTACAGCGAATGGCAGAGCGACACTATCGCATGGGTTCGCGAAAAATACGGCGACACTGTCAAAATCGGTGCCGGAAACGTAGTAGATGGTGAAGGTTTCAGATTCCTTGCTGATGCAGGAGCTGACTTCGTCAAGATCGGTATCGGCGGCGGTTCCATCTGTATCACCCGTGAGCAGAAAGGTATCGGACGCGGACAAGCTACAGCTGTAATCGAGGTTGCTGCAGAGCGTGACAAGTATTTCGAAGAGACAGGTGTTTACGTTCCTATCTGCTCCGACGGCGGCATCGTTTACGACCACCACATGACTCTGGCTCTGGCTATGGGCGCAGACTTCATCATGCTGGGCAGATATTTTGCACGTTTCGACGAGTCCCCTACAAACAAGCTGAACATCAACGGCAGCTATGTTAAGGAGTACTGGGGCGAAGGCTCCAACCGTGCGAGAAACTGGCAGCGCTACGACCTGGGCGGCGACCCTCGCATGAAGTTTGAGGAAGGTGTTGACTCCTACGTTCCTTATGCAGGATCCCTTCATGACAACGTAAACCTGAGCCTGACCAAGGTTAAGTCAACCATGTGCAACTGCGGCGCGCTTTCCATCAAGGAGCTTCAGCAGAAGGCCAAGCTGACTCTCGTTTCAGCTACATCCATCGTAGAGGGCGGCGCACACGACGTAATCCTCAAGGATGCATCAAACAATGTAATTAAATAAAACAAAATGCTCATATCGTACGCCCGTGGAAAGCTGCGGGCGTGCTTGAATTTTTGACAGTAAAGAGGTAACTAGACATGAGAGAAAATATTCTGGTGCTGGACTTCGGCGGACAGTACAATCAGCTGATTGCGCGCCGTGTCCGCGAATGCAATGTGTACTGCGAGGTTCATCCTTACACATTGCCAATAGACGATATAAAGAAAATGGCCCCTGCCGGTATAATTTTTACCGGCGGACCTAACAGTGTTTACGGCGATGATTCGCCTCAGGCTGACCCGGAAATCTTTAAGATGGGGATTCCTGTGCTGGGTATATGCTACGGTGCTCAGCTCCTGGCTCATCAGCTTGGAGGCAAAGTGGCCACTGCCCCTGTAAGTGAATACGGCAGGACCGATGTGACCATCGACGGCAGAGACCGGGTGCTTGCAGGTGTAGGAATGGGCAGCGAAGAAGAAACCGGCTCTAAGACACCGGGGAATTCTGTTTTCTGGATGAGTCATACAGACTATATCGCAGAGGCACCTGACGGATTTAAGGTTACAGCCCATACCCCTGTGTGCCCTATAGCTGCCATGGAAAACCCTGATGCAGGCTTTTACGCTGTGCAGTTCCATCCTGAAGTAATGCATTCCGTAGAGGGCTTCAAGGTTCTGAAGAACTTCGTTCTGGGCGTATGCGGCTGCAAAGGCGACTGGAAGATGGACGACTTCGTAGCCAGAACCATCAAGGACATCCGTGCCAAGGTAGGTGACGGAAAGGTGCTCTGTGCACTGTCAGGCGGAGTCGATTCTTCTGTAGCTGCGGTGCTCATGTCAAAGGCTGTAGGCAAGCAGCTCACCTGCGTTTTCGTGGATCACGGTCTGCTGCGCAAGGATGAGGGAGACCAAGTTGAAGCCATTTTCGGACCTGAGGGGCCGTATGACCTGAACTTTGTCCGCGTAAATGCTCAGGAAAGATTTTATAACAAACTGGCCGGAGTAACCGAGCCTGAAGCTAAACGCAAAATCATCGGTGAGGAATTCATCCGCGTTTTCGAGGAGGAGGCTAAAAAAATCGGTGCTGTGGATTACCTGGTTCAGGGAACCATATATCCCGACGTTATCGAATCCGGTCTTGGCAAGTCAGCCGTAATCAAATCACACCACAATGTGGGAGGACTGCCTGACCATGTTGACTTCAAGGAAATCATCGAGCCTCTCAGGATGCTCTTTAAGGACGAGGTCCGCCAGGCCGGGCTCGAACTGGGACTACCGGAATATCTGGTATACCGCCAGCCTTTCCCGGGACCGGGACTTGGTGTGCGTATCGTAGGCGAGGTAACGGCGGAAAAGGTTAAAATCGTTCAGGAGGCCGATGCCATCTATCGTGAGGAAATCGCCGCAGCCATGGAATCAGGACTGATTCCGAAGTACGGTCAGCCGGGAACTCTGGGACAGTACTTTGCGGCGCTGACCAACATGCGCTCTGTAGGAGTAATGGGTGATTTCAGAACCTATGACTACGCAGTTGCCCTTCGTGCCGTTACCACCAGCGATTTCATGACTGCCGAGTCGGCACATCTGCCTTGGGAGGTCATAGACCGCGTTACCACCCGCATTGTCAACGAGGTGGAGCATGTAAACCGCGTGTTCTACGACTGCACAGGCAAACCGCCGGCTACCATAGAACTTGAATAGTGGATAAACATTGGAACCCTTGAAATTTCAAGGGTTCTGTTTTTGTCCGACGACAAAATAAGGGGTAAAATAAAACATAAATTATGTGTGCAAAGCAAAATGATATCTCTGTTGACGAACGCACATTATTTTATTATAATATAATGTGTAATGGTCGAAATGAGGTGAAACTATGACAGATAATGAGAAAATTAAAGAACTTTTGGAGGCTTCATCGGGTGGAATTATTACGGCAGCACAGGTAACTGCCGCAGGACTTCACCGTAGCGTTTTGCAAGCACTCGTAGAAAAAGGGGAGATTTATCGTTTCGGTCGAGGTCTTTATGCACTATGCAACACTTGGGAAGATGATTTTTACCTATTGCAGCGAAAGTATGGGCGAGGAATTTATTCACATGAAACAGCACTGTATCTTCTGGGTTATTCTGACCGCACACCTGTACATTATACCATGACTTTTCCCAAAGGTTACAACACACCATCATTGAAAAAGGAAAACATAATTGCCAAGCGTGTTGTGCCGGCAAACTATTGTTTAGGTGTAATGGAATTGAGCTCCCCTTGCGGCAATCCAATCCTTGCTTATGACCTTGAAAGAACATTATGTGATATTTTACGAGGTAGCGGCAGTGACATTCAGATTGTGGGAGCGGCAATGAAGAAGTATGCGATATCCAAAGGTAAAGACATAAATAAACTATTGTGTTACGCAGAGCAGCTTCGCGTAAAGTCCAAAATCCTTCGTTACATGGAGGTATTATTATGATTACAAAAAATCCAATGCAGCTTAAAGCCTTTATCAAGAAGAAAGCGATGGAAAAGAACATCTCTGCCCAGCTTGTTATGCAGAATTATATGCTGGAAAGATTGCTGGAGAGGATTTCTCTATCAAAATATAAAAAAATTTTATTCTTAAGGGAGGCTTTCTTATTTCTGCAGTTGTTGGTTTAGATACACGCGCGACTATGGATTTGGATACCACCATCAGAGGTTTTTCATTGACCCATGAATCAATTAGAGAGATATTTGAAGAAATCTGCGCTGTAGAAATTGAAGACGATGTAAAGTTTGAGATAATGGACATTTCGGACATCCGTGAAGGTGACGATTATCCCGGAATACGCGTTGCGCTGAAAGCGAATTACGCACCAATAAGCGTTCCTTTGACGGTGGATGTTACTACCGGGGATGTAATTACTCCGAGGGAAATTGAGTATAGCTTTTCCCTTATGTTTGACAACCGTTCGATTAGCATTCTTGCGTATAATATTGAAACTGTGTTATCAGAGAAGCTTGAAACGATATTATCCCGCAGCATTGCAAATACACGTCCGAGGGACTTCTACGATGTATATATTCTGTATTCCCTACGAGGTGCAGAGTGCAACATGAAGACTCTTAGGCAGGCATTGGAACGTACTGCAAATAAACGCGGCAGCCGCAAAGTGTTGGAAAACTACTCGGATATCATTAGAGAAATTAACTCCAGCAAGAAGCTTCGAAACTTCTGGGAAAAGTACCAGAGTAATTTCGATTACGCGAAAGGCATTTCTTTTGATGATGCTTGCGATACCATTAAGAACATTATGGAAATGATTATGGAATGACGACAAATTGACGACAAAAAGTCCGGTAAAATAATCCCATAAAATACACAATCCCTTGGAATTCCAAGGGATTTAATGCTTTTTAAGGCCTGAGAATCGAACATATGAAGTTTATTTCTTTGCGAACCTGAACAAGGGTCGCTTCTTTATCTTCCACATTGAGAAGGTGGATCGCAATACCTACCATATGATCAAACATCACCGTTACTATTTCATCATCTGTCAGAGTATCACATACAATCTGGCCTTTTTCACGTCCTTCTGCCAGAGCATTTTTCATAAGCTGTATAATTGTACGTGACTCATCAAAGATAGAAGGTTTTATTCCCTGACATGCGCGCATATAGTGAACACGTGCGTTTTGAGTTGAGGATGGGCTCTCAGTAATAATTTTTACACCTAGATATATGAGCTCTTCAAGTCTGTCTAACGCATTTGGTATGGATTCAATTTCGTCGCGGTGCGATTCGTAATATTTGCTTAATATATCATCCGAAAACATCAGGATTTCTGATTTTGCACCGAAATAGTTATAAAACAGTCCGGTTGATACACCGGCACGTTTGCATATATCCGCAATTGTTATATTATCGTAACCATATTTTGCAAATAAATATTGAGCAGAATTAAAAATTTTCTGTTTGGATTTTTCGGCCTGACGCTGCCGATTAGTCTTGTGATTGTCTTTGTTTTCCTTTGGCATTTTAAGACCTTCCCCCTATACATGTAATCTTAATGTAGTATCACTATAAATGAAATTCAAATCAAAAAAATTTAAACAACAGGATAATTATACCATGCATCTAACTGCTTTTGCAAGGCAATTTGGCAAAACAAGTAAAAAAAAATATCCCAAACAGCTTAAAATATGCGGTTTTTTATTTATGAATAAAATAATTGAATATAATCATTGAATTCAGTCAAAAAACTATTGACTAATTAAAAAAGATGGTTATAATGATTATAGTGAATTCGTTCACTGAATATGACTACTAAACTGCATGATGAAGAAAGGATGTATTATCGTGTCGGGTGGAGATGGATTACAAATTGAATATTTGACACAGTTTGGAATCTTGCTGATTCTTGTTGGCGGTGTCTGTGCGGCGAACCCTTATTTGATTGCCAAGTGGCATGAAAATGATGTAGCATCGCAGTCGCGCCTTCACAAACGTGCCGAAGGTCATAAAAAGAAAAAAGATAGAGTGGAATTTGATTCATCCGGTTATGATGGTTCAAGAGAACCCGGACATGCTTCTGTTATTGCAGTCAGAGTGCTGGGAGCTATTGCTGTAGTATTTGGATTATTTTTGGTGATAAAGTCTTCTGTTATGTGAGTCTGGTTAATTGCCTGAATTTGTTTAATACTGTGGCGTGGTTCTAGTTTTTATTAATTATACGCTATTATGAAATTATAGTCGAAAGAAAGGAGAAAAAAATGAACGAGAATGTTACAAATGACAAGTCCAAGATGACATTTGGCGATAAGTTCGTCAGATTCTTTGATCGTTGGACACCTAATTCAATGGTATTTGCGTACATCCTTACAATTATCGTAGCAATTCTGGCAATTATTTTTACAGATGCTCCGCTGTTCACAAGTACAGAAACGCAGTCCAGCTTAGTTGATTCCTGGGTAGGAGGATTCTGGGGTCTGCTTACATTTGCTATGCAGATGTCACTAATCATGATTACAGGTAATATAATTGCTATTTCACCACCTGTACAGAAGATTATTAAAAAAGTTGCTCGTATTCCTAACAACTGGAAACAGGCTCTCATTTTGAACGTTTGCGTGGCAGCTGTTATCAACTTTATCCACTGGGGTATCGGTATGATGGTATCCATCGCACTCCTTCGTTCAACCCTTGCAGCCGCAAGAGAAAAAGGATATGGCATCCATGCACCTGCCCTTGTAGCAGTAAGCTATTGCTGTGCTCTTCCTGCAGTTGGTATTTCACAGGCAGCACCTCTTTATGGCGCAACTCCTGGATACCTTGCAAGCCTCTGTACAACTGATGCAGCTAAGAATTATCTTGCAGAGTCATATCCGCTTACTGATACAGTACTTACCGGATGGAACTTATCACAGTGCGTTGTTATACTTATTATGCTTCTCGTTGTAGGAATGCTCATGATGCCTAAGAATGCTGAGAAGATGGAAGGCATCAGCGATGAACTCTATAACGATGTTATGAATGCACAGTCAATGTATGCAAAGCTTCCGGATAAGTCAACACCTGCTAACTGGATGAACAATACAATCTGGACACAGTGCCTTATCGGCGGCATCGGTGTTATCTGGTGCATCAAGCTCTTCGCAGCAAACGGAATGGGCGGACTTACAATCAACAACTTCAACTTCACTATGTTAATGCTTGGATTCGTTCTTTGCGGAACTCCTGAAAACTTCGTAAAGGCTGCATTAGCTTCAGTTGGAGCAGTATGGGGCGTTATTATTCAGTATCCTCTGTATGCAGGTATCTTCGGAATCATTACAGGAACAGGCTTAGCTGCTGTTATTTCCGATGCATTCATGGCAATTTCAACACAGAAGACATTCCCATATGTTGCATACTTATATTCAGCAGTACTGAACATGGCCGTACCATCAGGCGGTTCCAAGTTCATCATCGAGTGTCCTTACCTGCTTGATGTAGCAGCTAAACTTGATGTTGAAGTACCTAAGCTGTTAGTAGCATATGTATATGGCGACCAGACCACGAATATTATTCAGCCGTTCTGGGCATTACCATTCATTACAATGCTTAAGGTTGACTTCAAGAAGATGCTTCCTTATACATTAGTAATTTGTATCGCTACAATCGTTATCTGCACAATCTGGATGCTTGGTATCTATTAATTTGCGTACTATTATATCAATGCTTATTTAACTCACATAACTGGAACATGAGGATGGATGTAATCCATCCTCATGTTGTTATAGTAGCAGGAGGAACAATGAAAGGCGGCACCTACAGAATTTTAGTTATAAACCCGGGTTCAACCTCAACTAAAGTGGCAATTTTTGAAAATGAAGCAAAGGCATTCAGCGATTCGGTAACACATGATCAGGAAGTATTAAAACAGTTCACAAGCATATCTGACCAGCTGATGTACAGAAAGAAAACCATTGATAACATTTTGCACAGTGATATACTAACGACAGAAAAAATTGATGCATGCGTAGGCAGATGCGGGAGTGTGCTCCCTGTAGTGGGCGGAACTTATAAAGTAAGTCCCATGATGCTTGAACATGCTGCCGGTGCAGTAAATGGTGTTCATCATCCGGCGATGCTCGGCATTCAGCTGGCCAGCCTATATGCACAAGAATTCGGATGCGATACATATACGGTCAATCCGCCTGAAGTTGATGAATTTCAGGAACTGGCAAGGATTACCGGAATTAAAGGAATCAGGCGGCAAAGCCATTTACATGCGCTCAATTTAAAAGAAACAGCAATCCATCATGCAAAGCTTATGAAAGAGAAATATGAAGAAAAAAACTACATAGTCTGTCATGTAGGTGGAGGAATTTCAGTTTCGGCACACAGGAAAGGCAGGATGATTGACGGAAACGATATAGCATTTGGCGTTGGACCTATGGCTCCCACCAGATGCGGAAGTATACCTGTCGCTGATATTATTGATTTATGCTTTTCAGGCGTTAAAAAAGAGGACGTCAAAAAGTATTGTACCACAGAAGGCGGTCTGGTTAGTCTTCTTGGAACTTCAGACGCCAGAGAGGTTAAGGCAAGGGCTGATGCAGGCGACTGTAAAGCTCAAGAGGCGTGGGAGGCTATTATATACCAGATTACAAAGCACATAGGAGCAATGGCCGCTGTACTTGAGGGCAAGGTGGATGGTATACTCCTTAGTGGAGGCCTTATTTACAATGAAGCCATGGTAATAGGTATAACAGAGGCATGCTCTTTTATAGGAAATGTATATGCATACCCGGGCGAATTCGAAATGGAGGCTCTGTCACAAGGGTGTCTGCGTGTCTTAAGAGGAGAAGAAATTCCTGCTGATTATGATTCACAGGCGGAGGCATATTTACATGGGAAAAAAATATTTTGAAAAAGAAATATGGACATCAAGAGAAGATAAGAAGATATACGGAAGAGCGTATATACCGGAAGGTGACGGACCCTTTCCGTTAATTATCTACCTACATGAATTACTGCATACACACAGGACCGGAGAGGATTATGCAGATTATTTTGCATCTAATGGAATTGCTGTGTATCTCTTTGATTTTTGTGGTGGAAGCTTAGACAGCAGAAGTGACGGTGAAATGACAGAAATGTCAATAATGACAGAGGCCTGTGATGTGGAAGCGGTTTATTCGGAAGCTGTAAAGTGGGACTTTGTTGACCCCGATAAAATAATATTACTGGGTTCGAGCCAAGGCGGATATGCAGCTGCCATTGCAGCAACGAGAAATCCTGAGCATTATGCAGGCCTCATAATTATGTATCCTCCTCTTCTTATAAAGGACGAAGTTCATGAATTGTTCAGGTCAAAGGAAAAAGTTCCGAAGACATATGAAGTTCGCGGATGGTATACTGCCGGCAGTGCATATGCACTGGACATCTGGGACTATGACATTTATGAGGAAATG
The DNA here is from genome assembly GCA_051883095.1 of Anaerovoracaceae bacterium. Taxonomy (GTDB): domain Bacteria; phylum Bacillota; class Clostridia; order Peptostreptococcales; family Anaerovoracaceae; genus SUG1106. Next base: position 974 of record JBJETB010000009.1, on the reverse strand, counting down.
AAGAAATATAAGAAGCCTGTCCTTCTGTTTCATGGCGACAGGGATACAACCGTGGACGTTTCATGGTCCAAAAAAGCGGAGACCGCATTTCCGGATGCAAAGCTCTTTGTAATGGAGGGCGGCGGACATATTTTTCATGGTGAAATCAGAAGAAAATCGATTGAACTGATGATGGATTACATAAAAAAAGTACTGAGTTGAAAAAATGAAAAAGGAAACGACTATGAGTATAAATAACAAAACTACAGGAGAATGGCTTAAAGCCGAACTTGAATTTATTAATACTAAAATGAGACATACCCTTAACGGGAAAATGGCTCCCCAATTGGAATCATACAGCGATGAGGAGAAGGAAATAACATTGAAATATCCGGTGATGGACTGGGAGGTCAACGGTCTGGGAACACTTCACGGAGGCATAAGCTCTACAATGATGGATCTGACTATGAGTATGGCGGTTTACTGCTTCAGCAGAGAGATGATTCCGCCTACGATTTCTATGACCATTAATTATCTGCGTCCGATTCCGATTAAAGACGGTGTGCTTATCAAGGCAAAGGTCACTTCAATAGGGAAGAAAAATGCCACAGCTTACTGCGAGGCTATCATCCCGGAATCAGGTAAAACAGCCTGCACAGCTATAGGAACCTATGCTGTGATAAAAAAAGAAAAATAATAAGTTTAAGTATAAAAAAACGGGTCGGGAATGTACCGATCCGTTTTATGTTGTATGACGGGCATGCCGTCAGTCTGTGGTGAAAGTCCACAAGGGGCGTAGTTACCGACGAACCCGATAGCGACTCCCAAGGTTTGTATCGCGAGGTACAGGCGAGAAGAAGGGATAGCGAAATCGTAGCCTGACGAACAGAAACCTGATATAAGGCGTACATGGCGGATAAGCTGGCAATAGGTAGCGAAGTCCCAAAGGCAACCGTAACCCATGTGCGTAAATCAGGCGGGTAGACGAGGAAAGA
>JBJETB010000008.1:0-3557 GCA_051883095.1 Anaerovoracaceae bacterium | reverse complement strand
ACACGGACATGTCTTTGGCAAGGCAGGAAGGCATGGAATTGGGACTTGAGCAAGGACTTGAGCAAGGCCGCACTGAAGGCGAAGCCGTTGCCACCATGAAGCTTGCCCGTGCCATGAAGGCTGAAGGAGAATCTGTGGACAAGATTATTAAATTTACGGGATTATCTGCTGAGGAAATTGAAAAGTTATAGGCTATCTTAGAGGCAAATGGTATAACCATCATCAAACTGTATATAAATTTTTAATCAAACAGACTGCCGGACGTTTATTTGACCGGCAGTCTGTTAAAATGAATCCTGCTCTTCGATGATCTACACTTCGTAAGCCACCAGAGCAATTTCTTTGCCCGAAGCTTCGCTGAGTCTTGCCTGAGCCTCTGAGATGATTTCCAAATCTTCAGGGCTCAGATGCGCAAAATTGTTATGCATATCACATCACCTCCCGCATTTATTATTATCTGCAGAAGGCAATATTATTTCAGATAACCCTCATTAATCAGCCACTTTACAGAAGGACCAGCTTCTCTGGATTCGACAGTAAATGTTACATCAGGATTGCAGCATGTTTCAGCAGCAGCGAAGATGCTGTGAAAATCAAGAATGCCGTCGCCGAGAGGACTGTGTGTGTCACCGTCACCGTGGTTGTTATGTATGTGGAAATGACCGATATAGGGACCCAGAACCTCAATCCAGGTTTCTATAGGTACGCTGCTGTGTCCTGCTGCCAGAGCATGGCCCACATCGAGACAGATGCCGATCCGAGGATCCCTAATCTGCTTCATCATGTCAGCCATCATATAAGGTTCGTCATCAAGTACATTTTCAACATAAAGACGGAAATCAGAAGGCTTGTCTTCCATGAACTTCTGCCAGAAGGCTGCCGATTTTTCTGCCTGCCACTCTTTAAAATACATGAATGGAATATAACCGGTGTGAACAATCATGGCCTCGGCGCCTATAGCAGCTGTGACCTGATAGCTTTGCTCAAGCCTTTTCATGGCAAACTCGCGAGCCTTGTAGTCGATGGCTGCAGGGATTATTTCAGTAAAAGGTCCGTGAACCAGCACGCGACCTGCCCCGCATCTCTCAATGTCATTTCGGATTTCGCCGAGAAGGCGGACGCGGTTTTCATCGTCCAGTGATTCTGAGATGCAGGTGTGGTTGATTTCAATATTCAGTTTATTTTCTTTGATGGTTTCAATTGCACCGCCGGAAAAGGTGGCGATAAATAATCTGTTTCTGATATTTTTCATAATGGGATAATTCTACCACAGGAAATGAAAAAATAAAACCCCTTGAAAAATATGTTGATTTTATGAATTCGGTGTGATAGTATTTAGTTAGTAAGACAAAACAGAATAGATGACAAAATGAGCATGACTAACGGAAGTGGGGTGAGATTCCCCGACTGGCCAGCAACCGTGATGCGCCTTGAGCGATGAGACGGGAGACGAGTTATGGCTCGAATGATTTAACTTCTGAGGCAGGAAAAACATTCAATGTAAGGGTAACCGAAGATAAGAGTCTTTTGCTAGAGCGGTGGGGATTTGCTGAGGGACACCGGATAAAAAGAAAATGAATGGATGAATTTACAGACTGTTGAAGAAGGCAGTCTGTTTTTTATTACAATAAATTTAATAGCAAAATGGCGTTTGTGGCAGATGCGGACCCGATGACGCATGAAAATTTCAGACACGCATTCTTGTTCCTTGCTGAATAAGGGAATCAGGTGAAATTCCTGGACACGTGGGAGCCAGCATATAATTATATGATCGGAAACGCCGGCTCCCTTAGTAGCTGTGATTACAAAGTACTGTTTCTGTGCAGAACGTCTGCATACCATTGTTTCACCTACCACAAAAGCGATGATTTCAGAATCATTGTTAACGGTGCAAATACGCTCCAAGAAATTGGACTAAATAAACTGAAAACTGAATTTTAATCAGCCTGCCGCAGCTAGAAATACCGACAGGCTTTGGCGTAAAATCAACGCAGACAGCGAAAGGATGGATAGGAGAGAATGGATGAAAAGGAAAAGAAAGAACTGACCGCTAGCCTCAAGAGCAAGCGGTACAGAAAATATATACTTACGGCACTTGCAGTCTTTATCTGCGTATCTGCCGTAGTCGGTATCTCCATAGAAGGAAAAGATGCCAAGCTGCCTGACGGGCAGGGAAACATAGTAACAGGGCAGCAGGAAGATCTGAATCTGGATTCAGACGTAGAGAAAGATGAGAGTGAAGACAGTATCACAGATAACGGTGCAGACAGCAGTACAGATGGAAGCGTAGCGAAGAAAGAAGCAGAGAAGCAGGCAGAAGCGCTTTCCCAGCTGACCGATGAGGAGAAGGAAAAAATCGACCCTTCCGATGTGAAGGTGGATAACAGCGAAGACTTTACCGCATCAAACGGCGGCAATGCAGCCCTGAGGCCAAAAGAGCCGAAGCCTGTAACCGTCACTCTGGAAATCCGCTGCGACACCCTTTCCTCGGACATGAGCAAGCTGGAGAACCCAGCCCTTGAGGACTATATACCGGAGGACGGAACCATACTGGCCAGATCCACCTACAAGGGCACTACAGACAACACGGTTTTCGATGTGCTCAACACCCTTTGCAGAAACAACGACATACAGCTGGAATTCAGCTATACCCCGATATACGAATCCTACTACATAGAAGGAATCAATTATCTCTACGAATTTGACGGAGGTAATCTTTCAGGCTGGATGTACAAGGTCAACGGCTGGTTCCCGAACTATGGCTGCTCCTCCTACTATCTCAGCGATGGAGACGTCATCGAATGGGTATACACCTGCGACCTTGGAAAAGATGTAGGGGATAATTCCATGGCATAAAGAAAAGAGTTTCAAGAAGAGGAGAGAAAACAGCATGAAAAAGAGAATCGTATCACTGCTTCTGATCATGACCCTTGCTCTGACAATGACCTTCGGGGCATCAGGCTTTGCAGCAGCGGCAACACAGAGTGAGATAACAGAAGCCTTTGAGAACTGCGGCGACTATATCTACGAGACAGTGACTGAACCCATATTCGGCAGTATCGGCGGCGAATGGGTAATGTACGGCCTTGCCGAGGCAGGCTATCCTATGTCTGACGAATACATCGCCAAATATCAGGCCAGTGTGGAAAAGGCAGTAAAGGAAGGCTACCGGGGAGTTCCGGGACAGCTTCATGACCGCAAGTATACGGAGTATTCCAGAGTCATCGTGGCTTATGCTGCTCTGGGCCTTGACCCGACGGACATCGCAGGCTATAACATGGTGGAAAAGCTTGCTGATTTTGAAAGCGTGGTTTGGCAGGGAATCAACGGCCCCATCTGGGCACTGAGAGCCCTTGATGCAGGAAATTACAAAATTCCTGAGGTTTCGAGCATCGAAAACGTGACAACCCGCCAGAAGCTTATAAACTACATTCTGAGCTATCAGCTTGACGACGGTGGCTGGAACCTTTATTACTCCGAAAGCGATAACGCGACAGAAAACGCGAAGCAGAAGGCACAGCTTAAGGGAGATCCCGATCTTACGGGCATGGCCATGA
>JBJETB010000007.1:0-88910 GCA_051883095.1 Anaerovoracaceae bacterium | reverse complement strand
CTTTTTCGATATGAAGTCTTCTTGTGTTCGTCATCTTAACTTAATGACATTGGGCTATTCGCCCACCTTTTCCAGTTCTGTGTATTTGTCGTCAATCTGCTTAAGCAGGTCGATGATCTTGATTTTCTGAGGACAGTGGCTTTCGCAGTTTCTGCAGCCGATGCAGTCCTTGCCGTTTGGCCCCAGCTCCTTGTAAATGCCGGTCAGTGAACCCCAGATGTAGTGGAAGCCCTTGGCGGCAGCCTCGTTGTATGCGCTGAAAATCTTCGGAATCTGGATTTCCTGAGGGCATTCGAAGCAGTAACCGCAGCCGGTGCAAGGGATGAACAGATCGCTCTGAAGAGCTTCTGCAGCTTCTCTGACAGCCTTCAGATGGTCTTCGCCGAGGCCGTCTCCGCTGAAGAAATCTATGTTTTCCTTCATCTGCTCCGGAGCAGACATGCCGGAAAGTGTGCACATGATACCCTCAAGGCCATCTACGAAACCGAAAGCCATATCGGTATAGGAAAGGCCTCTTTCCTTACCTGCCTCGTCCAGAATCTTGCGGCTTCTCTCGCTGAGAGGATGAGCCAGCATACCGCCGCGGAGAGGTTCCATTATAATAACAGGCTTGTTATATTCGCGGCAGATTTGATAGAGCTCTTTTGCGTTGATGTAGTCCCAGTCCATGTAGTTAAGCTGAATCTGGACGAATTCAAGGTCGTTTCCGTGATTTTCCAGAACCTCGCGGAGAAGATCAGGCTCGCAGTGGACTGAAAGTCCCAGATGTCTGATGCGGCCCTTTGCCATTTCCTCTTTCATAAGGGAAACGATGTCAAGCTCCTGAATTACAGGCCATACTTCTTCATCAACGTTGTGAAGAAGGTAGAAGTCGAAGTAGTCCACTCCGCATTTGTTCAGCTGATCTTCAAATATATCCCTGACGTCCTGCTGTGTTTTGCAGAGCCAGGCAGGCATCTTGTCAGCAAGATAATAGCTTTCTCTCGGATGTCTCTTTGTAAGTGCCTCGCGGCAGAAGTTCTCCGATTCTCCTGCGTGATACTTATATGCGGTATCGAAGTAGGTGATTCCTCCTGCAATGGCGCAGTCTACCATTTCCTTTCCTGTTTCGTAATCTATAGTTCCGTCCGGGTGCATAGGCAGACGCATGGTGCCGAAACCGAGACGGGAAATTCTGCAATCTTTAAAATCTGTATATCTCATGTGTATCCTCCTGTGTATGTTCTTGTGATGCGGGCACGAAAGCCCTTTACAATACTAAATTATACAATATTTCGATTATTTCGTAAATAGCATTGTTAAGACATTGCTTAGAAAACCAAAATGCTTGTTGACGACTTTGTTTTGTGATACAATATAAATCGTTAGCAATAAATGCTGAAGTTTAGGAAAATTTAGGAAAAATTAGGAGAAAAGTTAATATGGAAAACGGTCTTCATAAGAAGTACGGACTGGTAACCGCCATATGCATGGTAGTAGGCATTGTAATCGGTTCCGGCGTATTCTTCAAAGCGCAGACTATTCTGCAGAAAACCGGGGGCAACATGGCTCTCGGTATTATGGCGTGGCTTATCGGCGGTGCGATTATGCTCTGCTGCATTTCAGCCTTTGCAATTATGGCCACAAAGTATGAGAAGGTAAATGGTATAGTAGACTATGCGGAAGCTACTGTAGGCAGCGGATACGGCTATGTGGTGGGCTGGTTCATGGCCCTCATTTATTATCCTTCGCTGGTTTCAGTTCTGGCATGGCTGTCTGCCAGATATACTCTGGTGTTTCTGACAACTGCTTTTCCTGGAATTACTCTGGCTATTCCGGCTGCAGAAGGCGGCTGCGTGTTGGGACCTGAATGTATGGCACTGTCTGTATTTATGCTTTGCGCGGCCTACGCAATGAATGCGCTTTCACCGAAGCTGGCAGGTCGTTTTCAGGTTGGCACTACAGCTATCAAGATGATTCCTCTGCTTCTGCTGGCTGTGGTCGGAACGGCAGCGGGTCTCTTCGGGGAAAAGGGTACCCTGGTGGAAAACATATCATACACAGGATTATCTGACACGTCAAACGGCAATCTGCTTTTCGGTGCTGTGGTTGCAACGGCTTTTGCTTATGAAGGCTGGATTATCGCTACATCAATAAATGCTGAGCTTAAAAATTCAAAGAAGAACCTGCCCATTGCACTTCTTTCCGGCGGTATAATCATAGTTGCAATTTATCTGTTCTATTTTATAGGAGCTGCCGGCGGAGCGGATGTAGATACCCTTATGAATGACGGTGCAACAATGGCCTTTGTAAATCTTTTCGGAGGTACCTTCGGCAATATACTCAACCTGTTTGTAGCCATTTCATGTATGGGAACTCTCAACGGTCTTATGCTGGCCTGCACCAGGGGACTTTACGCTGTAGCAGCAAGAGGTGAGGGACCAAAGCCTGAAATGTTCGGGCAGATAGATAAGGCTACCAATATGCCGAATAATGCTGCAATTCTTGGACTGCTGCTGTCAGCCTTCTGGTTCTTCTTCTTTTACGGTTCAAATCTGGCACCGTTCCCGTGGTTCGGCGTTTTCGGCTTTGACTCTTCGGAGCTTGCCATCATCACGGTTTATGCCATGTACATACCTATTTTTATCAATTTTATGAGAAAAGCTGATGATCTGGGTGCCGTAAAACGCTATGTGGTACCTGCTCTGGGAATTGCGGGCAGTGTGTTCATGGTATTCGCCGCATTATATGCTCACGGCATACAGCCTTATCAGGCGGCTGCTGCAGAGGGAGGGTTTGCTTGTCCGGTACTGTTCTATCTGATTATATTCGCAGCTGTCATCGCCCTGGGGCTCGTGTTTAACCGGAAGAAGAGCAAATAGAATATTGAAAATTAAAGAACGTTACTGATATCGGCATTGCATCTGCAGTGCCGATTTTTTATAGGGTATCCGAAGTAAATTGGGATTTTGCAATTTTCGGGGCTCTCGCTGCGATGCAGCATTGAGTTTTATGCAAAAAAGTAACGCCGAACCCGCAAACGTTGAAATTAAACCGGCAGCGTTACGCAAGGCATATAGGATTCCAGCAAAATAATCCAATGAATAAAAAATATTAACATATATGGGTATTATTCTATAGGCACTACGCCTATAAAATGCATATAAAAAGTGATTCAAGATTTTACTGTGTAACATTTTAATTATTTTATGCGGCTTGCAGCGTTTCAGATTACAAAAATGTATAAAAGCAGTATAGACCTGCCGCAAGAAGAAAGTCTTCAAAATAATAAAAGAATGTTTTTAAAGATATTGACAAGGAAAGTTGTCAATGGTATACTGCCTTTGACAAGTAAAGTTGTCAAGCAAGGGTCGCACATTCACAAACTGAATCATGAAGCCACACAACAGAGGAAGGAGGCAGGCAGAATGCCTTTATATAACAAACTGAAGGAGTACCGTGCGCTTATAGGCGTCAACCAGACCCAGATGGGAGAGATGGCCGGTGTTTCCAGGCAGACCATAAGCCAGATAGAGCGGGGAGACTATTCTCCGTCGGTGACGCTGGCACTGAAGATAGCGAAGATATGCAATGCACGAGTAGAGGATATTTTTACCTACGAGGAAGATGAAGAAGATGATGACAAGGAGAAGGAGGAGTTTTAGGATGAGAGAAGATACCAGAACAAGCAATAAGGCCGAAAAGAATAAAAGAGAAAACAGGGCTGCTCTTAAGAAATTTATTCCCATGCTTATAGTGTGTGCCGTTATCGGAGGTATAACAGGCGGCGTCAGTTCGTTTATAGGATATAGCGATTTTTCGGGAAGCATAGCTGAAGCAGCGCTGCTCATAGTGAACATGATGAGCCCCTGGGCTGTCATAATTCTTGGCGTATCAAGCTTTATCGCCTGCTGGGCGATATATAGAAAGGCCAGGGCAATGTACCAAGAGGCGCTGGCAGCAGCCGAGGCAGACGGAGAGTCTGGGGAGCCCGATGAACAGATATTCGAAGAGGTTGAGGACAAATTATCTCAGGGAATGTTCATACTGAGCGTAATTATGATTGTTCAGATGCTTTTCTTCGGAATCATGATGGCTGATCTGGAAAATATAGCAGTCCACAGCTTCGCTATAACAATGGTGGCTACAGGAGTTTTTGTAGCAGGCAATCTGGCTCAGCTCAAACAGCAGCAGCTTATGGTGGATCTGGAAAAGGAAATGAATCCATCCAAGAGAGGCAGCGTTTACGATGCCAAATTCCGCGACAAGTGGGAGGAAAGCTGCGACGAACTTGAAAAAATAATAATTTATAAATCGGCATATAAAGCATATAAGACAACAGCTTTGACCTGTGTGATTCTGTGGATTGTTATGGCGACACTCAGTATTGCATTTAAAACGGGACCGCTGCCAAGCATTGCGGTAACTGTAATCTGGCTGGTTCAGACGGTGTCCTACTGCAGAGAGGCAATGAAACTTGAAAGGGGAGGAAAAAAGTAAATGGGCTTAGAGGTAAAGAATTTATATAAGAAATACGGCGATAAGGTTGTGGTGGATAACCTGAGTTTTGAGATGAAGGGACCCGGAGTTTACGCGCTCCTTGGAACCAACGGCGCCGGCAAGACAACTTCCATAAGAATGATGCTGGGCATGCTGGCCAGAGACGGCGGAGAGGTTCTCTGGAACGGACAGCCTCTTACCACAGAAAACTGCAACGTAGGTTATCTGGCCGAGGAAAGAGGTCTCTACCCCAAGTATTCCCTAATGGATCAGCTCGTGTACTTCGCACAGCTGAGAGGAGTATCAAAGGAAGAAGCAAAAAAGAGAATCAGATACTGGGCAGAAAGGCTGGGTGCTGAGGAATATCTTTTTCCGGAAAAGAAGTCAAAAAAAGCGAAGATGAAGCCGAAGCTGGCAGACCAGCTTTCCAAGGGCAACCAGCAGAAAATACAGTTTATGATCGCACTCATATCGGACCCGGAACTGCTGATACTTGACGAGCCTCTGTCGGGACTGGACCCGGTGAACACAGACCTTTTCAAGGGCATAATCAGGGAAGAAATCGCCGCAGGCAAGTACCTCATAATGTCCAGCCACCAGATGGCTACAGTGGAGGAATTCTGCACTGACATCACCATTCTTGACCGCTCCAGAACTGTACTTCAGGGACATCTTGGCGAAATAAAAAAGAGCTACGGCAGAGTGAACCTGCAGCTGAAGACGGAACAGGATGCAGAACCATACATAGCAGAGGCGGGTGCGCGTATCGTCACCAGAAAAGAAAACGAATACCAGCTGAAGGTGGACGGCGAAAAACAGGCGAACGACCTCCTTGCAAGGCTTATAGGTGCAGGAGTTCAGGTCGTGACCTTCGACCTTAGGGAGCCGAGCCTCCACGAGATATTTGTGGAAAAAGTGGGTGATTACCATGAGTAAGGTTTTTAAGTTTACTCTGTCCCAGCTTTTTAAGAATAAATCCAACAGGATAGTCTTCGGAATTCTTTTTGCCGTGCTGATTCTGGCGGTGCCGGTGGCATCCGTCTTTCTGGGAGACGGAGGAGCGACAGATGTAGGCGGTCCGGCGGAGATATACACCTATGCCGGAACGCTGGAAGACTATCTGGAAAACGGTCCTGATGACTTTGGCACCAGGTATGCGGTTCAGTACGGGTATTCCATACTGGTAATGATAATATGTGTGTTTTCCGCCACATATATAGTCAGGGCCATTGTTGAAGAGAAATCATCCAAGCTGGTGGAGACACTGCTGGTAAGCATTAAATCAGAGACTATGATTTTCGGCAAGCTTCTGGCTGTCATGGTTTTCATGCTGGCAATGATTACGGGAGCAGCGGCTGTATTTGCCCTATCCTGTGTGGTAACCGGAATATTCACCGACGTATCGTTTATAGGCGATGTACTGGCGGGATTGGGCATTTCCAGCGGACTGCTCACCATAGGGCCTGAGCTGACCCTGATAATACTGGTTTCCCTGGTGCTGGCATTCCTGCTGTTTTCACAGATATCAGCCCTGTCGGGAGCGGGATGTTCCACCATGGAGGATCTGGAATCGGCCAATATGACGGGAACCATGGTGATTCTTGCAGGATACCTGATTTCAACGATTACAATGCCTATAGGGGGCAAAGTCCTTACCATAGCCATGACCTTGTGTCCTTTCGTGTCATCATTCAGCGCACCGGTATACTTCGTAATGGGAGACATAGGATGGGGACTGATGCTGGGCTCATGGGCTGTTCAGCTGGCGCTGGTGCTGATTCTTTACAAGATATCCGGCAGAGTATACGATCAGCTGATTATATACACAGGGCGTAGGATAAAGATGAGAGAAATACTGGCAATGGCAGGAAAGGGGGAGAAATAGATGAAGAAGGAATTCAGAGGTTTCGGAAAGATTTTTTCATTTACTTTCCTGCATCATGTGAAGTCTAAGGGATACATCGCTTCGACCCTGATAATTGCAATGCTGTGTCTCCTTATCCCTGTGGGAGTTCTGGCAGGCAGTGAGCTCATCGGAGGAGGCGAAGCGGAGCCTGAGCAGGGGATGAAGCAGGAAACGGAGACGACAATGGAGCTTGAGACAGGGGAAGAAATAGATCAGGGGAAAGAGTTTGAAAAGCTGCAGTATCTCTATGTGGTGGACCGCAGTCAGGACGGACTTGAGGAACTGGCAGGCTTCGGAGACTATCTCAGACAGGAAGCAGGGCTGGACCTTCAGGTAAGGTATTTTGAAAATGATATGGATAAAGCGGCAGAGCTGTCATCAGGCAGAAGGGATGTGATGGTTCTGACGGCGGATCAGGTGGGAAAGGATTTTGAGCTTAATCTCCTGGTGCCGGAGGGAGGCGTTTCCGAAATGGCAGCGGAAAGCCTGGTTCCGCTTCTGGATCAGTATATTGAAAGTGCAAAGTCCAGGCTAAACGGTACATCCGGTGCAGAAGACGGAGCAGCAGAAGAAGACATCGGCGGGACAGATGCTGCAGAGGACGGCAGCAGCGACATTGACGTCATGAAGGAAATTGTGGCCATGATATTTACTTTCCTCAATATAATGGTTCTGTATTTCTTTGTGCTTATATACGGACAGAGCGTGGCAGGCAGCGTGGTGATGGAAAAGAACTCCAAGCTCATGGAGGTTTTCCTCACTGCGGTGAAGCCTTCGGCCATGATAATGGGAAAGCTTCTGGCTATTTCACTTTCAGGTATGCTTCAGCTTGTAAGCTGGGTGGTTTCACTGTTTGCCGGATTTGCTCTGGGCGGCGGACTGGCACAGCTTATAAACCCGGATGCGGGAAATCCGCTGGCAGAGGTGATGGAACTGGCAGCAGAACTTACAGACGGTATGTTTTCTGCGGCAACATTGATTGCGGCACTTGTTATGGCACTGCTGGGAGTGATTCTGTATTGCTCTCTGGCGGCCATCGGAGGGGCTCTGGCAGGCAAGCAGGAGGATCTTTCATCAACCAATGTGGCCTTCACACTGGTGCTTATAATAAGCTTTTTTGCGGCTCTATACGGAGGAGGCATCGAAGGCTTCGGCGCAGATGCAGGATTGCTCAAGACTCTGCTGGACTGGATACCGTTTACGGCAGTAATGGTGACACCTTCAAAAATTCTGCTTGGAATGATACCTCTGGGATACGGTTTGGGCTCCATAGCCCTTACGGCGGCAGTAACCATTCTGCTGGTGGCGGCGGCAGGAAGACTCTACAAGGCCATGGCACTTTATAAGGGGCAGGTGCCTTCGCCTAAGGATATTATAAAACTGATCCGGGCAAGGTAGTTTTAAGAGGGAGGGTTTCTTGCAACCTTCCCTCATATCGTATATAATAAGAGCAGGAAAACCTGCTCTTTTTTAATGGGCGGAGTCCGGATACGAAAGGGAAAAGAAAATGGATTTAAACGTGACACAGATTATTGACAGCCTGGCGCGCTGGGTCTTCGTGGCTCTGGCGGTATACATACTGGCACGCTGTATACTGTCTCTTATAAGGACGAAGAATCCTGCAGAGGTCTGGGCATATATGCATATGGTAACCTACACTTCGGATAAGTACGGATATGTGAGTCCTGCCGAAGAAATCAGCGTGCCCATAACCCATTGGGAAAACGTCATCGGAAGGGCAAAAAGCTGTGACATCCAGGCAGGGGACAGCACTCTTTCCAGAAACCACGGCATACTCATGCGTGGCAGCAGCGGACAGTGGACCTACCGTGATCTGGGTTCAAAAAACGGAACCTATCTTGAAGACTTGAAGATAAGCAAGGAAAATGAAATGGGACCGCCGATCAAGCTGGAATACGGGGACACTCTGAGGGCGGGCCTCACGGAGTTTACTTTGCTTCCTATCAGTCTGGAGGAAAAAAACAACAACACGGCTATGCGAAAATCCGATACCAGGGTAATGTCGGCCGGGCCTACTCTGGCTGCGCTGACACTGTTTCAGGTGCTGACCATAATTCAGCTTTGGGTCACTCTGGGGCCGGATTATCTTGACGAAATAATTGTTTCTATCGGCGGACTGTGTGCCGTTATGTGGATTTATACCGGCGTGCTAAGAAGCATGGGAAGGACAGGCTTCGAGATGGAGACAATTGCATTTTTCCTGTCTACACTGAGCCTTGCTGTGGTGGCAAGTTCTGCACCGGAAAAGATGTACAAGCAGTTTATCGCTGCGGCTCTGGGCGTGGCCATAATGTTCGTCATGTGTGTCTTTCTGAGAAATCTGGAAAGGTGCAAATCCCTGAGATGGCTGCTAATGGGCGGTTCGGCGCTGCTTCTCATAGTCAATCTCATATTCGGAACCATAGGATTCGGAGCTAAGAACTGGCTGGAAATAGGCGGCTTCAGCTTCCAGCCCTCGGAGCTGGTGAAGGTTGCATTTATCTGGATAGGAGCAGCCACACTGGACGAGCTTTTCCAGAAGAAAAACCTGTGGATATTCATGGGATTTTCGGCCTTCTGTTTCGGATGTCTGGGTCTCATGGGAGACTTCGGCACGGCCATAATTTTCTTTGTAACATTTCTGATTATTTCCTTTCTGCGAAGCGGAGACTTCTCCAAGCTCTTTCTTATCGTAGGGGTCGCTGCGGCAGGAGGTTTCGTTATACTGAGGTTTAAGCCGTATATTGCAAATCGATTCGCCACCTGGGGTCATGCCTGGGACCCGGACATCATGGATGCGGCGGGTTTCCAGCAGACGAGAACCATGAGCGCGGCGGCAAGCGGCGGACTGATCGGTTCAGGTCCTGCGGAGGGATGGCTTCACCAGGTTCCCGCGGCTGATACCGACATGGTTTTCGGCATGCTCATAGAAGAGTGGGGACTGATAATTGCTGTGCTGGCGGTGCTTTCCATAGTGACGCTGGCGGTATTTGCCGTAGGCTCTATCATGGCGGGACGTTCAACGTATTACACAATCGCAGCCTGCGGAGCCATGAGCATGTTCGTATTCCAGACCATACTCAATGTCTTCGGCTCGGTGGACATGCTGCCTTTTACGGGGGTCACCTTTCCCTTCGTCTCCAACGGAGGAACCAGCATGATGGTTTCCTGGGCGCTGCTGGCCTTTCTTAAGGCGGCGGACACCAGGGAGCAGGCCAGTCTGGCGGTGAAAGGAGGGGCCAAGAGATGAAAAAGCTTGAGGGAAGAGCAATTCTCTGCCTCACTCTGGCAGCAGTTCTCGTTTTAGGACTGGGGTTATTCGTATTTCGCCTTGAGACCAACGGCAGCAAGTGGGCATCATTTTATGCCAACAAGCACATTTATACCAACGGACAGCTTGCAGTAGGAGCGGTATACGACAGAGACGGAACACTGCTCCTGAAGAATACCAAAGACGGCGCGCAATACAGTGATGATCCTGAGATAAGAAAGGCCACACTCCACGTGGTGGGGGATAAGGGATACAACATAGTGACGGCGGCTAATAATGCTTTTCGCGGCAGAATGGTGGGATATAACTTCGTGACCGGAACTAACCCGATTCTCACAGGCTCATCCCGAAAGGTCAGACTTACCATTGATGCCGATGCCAATGTGGAGGCTTACAGAGCACTGGCTGGCAGGAACGGCTTCGTTGGGGTCTACAACTGGAAGACGGGTGAAATTATCTGTATGGTAAGCACACCGACTCTTGATCCGTCTGTGCAGGTGGATTCATCGTCGGTGCAGTCAGGAACCTACATCAACAAGGTGCTTTCGGCGACCTTCACACCGGGTTCAACCTTTAAGCTGGTGACCACGGCAGCGGCCATAGAAAACAAAGAAGACCTTGATAAGTGGACATTCAAGTGTACGGGAAGTCATGTCATTGACGGTGAGAAGATAACATGCCCCAAGGTTCACGGAACCATGGACATTTACGGTGCTCTGGCTAATTCATGTAACTGCGCCTATGCTGAACTGGCAGTGGAGCTGGGCGGCGATATAATGGCAGAATATACGGAGAAGCTGGGGCTGACGTCAAGCTACGATATAGACGGCATCAGGACTGCGGCGGGCAGCTTCAACTTCGACACTTATAATATAAATCTGGGCTGGGCAGGAATCGGTCAGTTCGAGGACCAGGTGAACCCGCTTTCAATGATGGTATACATGGGAGCTGTGGCCGGCGATGGAAAGGCGGCAGAGCCGTGCCTGATTAAACGCAGCAGGGCAGGGAGCGTATCACTGCTTTCTTCGGACACAGCAGGACAGATAAGGAGCATGATGAGAAACAATGTGAAGTCCAATTACGGGGACTCCAATTATCCCGGGCTGGAGCTTCACGCCAAGTCGGGAACTGCAGAGGTGGGCAATGGCAAGGCGCCTCACAGCTGGTTCTGCGGATTTTCCGGTGATTATGCCTTCGTGGTCTGCGTGGAAAACGGTGGATATGGCGCTCAGGTGGCTGGCCCTGTGGCAAACAGGGTTCTGCAGCAGATAAGGAGTGCAGAAAAATAGTAATTGACGCAATTTCTGAAAATGACAATAGAAAATCCCGTCTGATTCCTTGTTAAAAGGGAATTCATGACGGGATTTTAAGTTTCTGTTTAAAGCTTACGCACCGGTAACACTGTTGATAAAGCCGTTGGCATTCTTTTCACCAATATGGAAGGTAAAGGCGTTTCCTGAGGCCATCTTTACGTACAGGTAGCCGTTGTCGCTGACACCGAAGTCGATGACAGAACATGTAGGGTTCTTGCCCGACTTGAAAAGCACGTGCACATTGCCGTTTCTGTATGAACTGTAGTCTGCCAGGCCTGCATTTTCACAGCTGAAAATGTACTTGGAAACCAGCGCATCCACACCGTCGACGTTGAATCTCTGGTATGAGGAATAGCCGATTTTTTCGCCCTTGCAGTATACAGCTCTGGCAAATGTTGTGTCTGACAGAAGTCCTGCGTCGCCTATGAACTGCCCCAGAGTCGCCGGGGTGTAATCCTTGTTGGTGTAAAGGAGTGTATCCTTGAATCCGTTGGCATCGACTGCCACCATGAGTTCTTCCGATACGTTCTTGACCTTTTTTACCTTGGCTTTAACGGTGGTGTGATTGGTTGTCGAGGTAGCCGGTATCTCCAGGGAGATGGTCTTCACCTCTGTACTTGCAACCGACGGTGATGCGGTTACAGATTCAATCACGTAGTTGGTACCTGAGATAGTGATGCTGGACACCGAATCTTCGGCCAGTATCTCTCTGTCCCAGCTTATATCAGCCTCGCCCGGAGCGCCCGGTGTAACCTTGGAATCTTCTTCCTCAGGAGGAGTGACGATGCTGGAATTACCCGGATCATCATCAGGAGCCGGCGGCGCTACAGTATTGGAATTTCCGCCATTTGGATCATCATTATCAGAAGGCTGATTATTATTATCATTGCCGTTGCCCTGCTGGTCTTTGCTGTTATCCTTTTCATCATTGGAATCCTTGTCATCCTTGTGGAAAAGGTTAGACCAGAAGCCGCCGTTTTCATCATCTTTGCCGTCCTGCTCACCGTCATTATCGGTAACGGAAGGATTGTCATCCGGATTTCCTGAAGGGTCATTATCGGTATCGCCACCCGGCGTCACGACGACGTTAGGATTGTCAATAATACCGTCAACAACATTCTTTATATCCGAAGGATCTGTTCCGCCAAGAACAGAGAAAACAGAAAGAAGCACGATTACGCTGGCAGCTGCGGCAGTGCCATAGAACCATATTGATTTAGTTGTGAATTTTCTGGCTTGCGATGCTTTCTTCTCTGAAGCAGCGGCCGCAGCACTCTCGCCACGGAAGCTCTCAAAGGAGTCCACATTGTCCATTGTTTCCGGGGAAGCTTCGCAGGCTGCGATCTTGGCAAGAAGGTCTGAAACCACATCATCCGACGGGACCATCTGTTCCTTCATGCTGCGAATAATATCGTCAGTCATCGGTAGTCTTCCTCCTTAAGTTTAGTCTTCATCATTTCGCGGCCTCTCATCAGCTGAACCTTCACAGTGCCGGCTTTGATATTAAGCGCCTTGCTGATGGATTCAACCGACATGTCCTCGAAATAGAAGAGCTGGAGAACAATTCTGTATTTTTCCGGAAGCTCCTGCAGTGCAAGATAAACTGCGTTCTCTTCCTTTGATTCAAACTGAAATGAACCCTCCTCCATCTCATCCATCGGTACAGTTCGCTTGCGATATGTACTTTCGACCACGCGCAGAGAGCAGTTGATGGTGGTTCTGATGAGCCACGCCTTGCGATGTTCTTCGTCGTTGAACTGAGGTTTCACCTTGAAGTAGATGAGGAAAACCTCCTGGAAGATATCATCGGCATCTGCCCGGTTGCTGGTGTATGAAAGCGCCACGCTGTAAACTGTGCCTTTGTAACGCTGGATTACGGTCTCAATACTTTCGTTCTGAACAAAAGTATCACTCATTATCCGTTCTCCTTTCATTAATAACTCAAATTAACCCCTTGAAAGGTTACAAAAAACTTTTTTTTGAGTCCGAAAAAAATTTTGATATGTTCCTCGGACATATATCGTGCTACAATGAAAGCAGCACATACATAAAATATTATAGCAAAAAACGACGGCAAATTCAAGCAAGGCATAAATAAAGAACTTAAAGATTTCTTAAGAATTTACCCACCTTGTTCGTAATAATCGTGGATTATCATAGGACCATAGAGAGTTTGAAAGGAGCAGAAATGTCTGACATCAACATTCTGGTATGCGATGACGACAGAGAAATCGCAGGAGCAATTGAAATCTACCTCAGAAACGAGGGATATAACGTGTTCAAGGCCTTTGACGGAGTGCAGGCCCTCGATATCGCCCGCAGGCAGGAACTTCATCTTATAATAATGGATGTGATGATGCCTAACATGGACGGGGTGCAGGCTACTATGAAGATAAGGGAGAAAAAAAACATCCCTATCATCATGCTTTCCGCCAAATCGGAGGACTACGATAAAATCACCGGCCTCAATGTAGGCGCAGACGACTATGTGACCAAGCCTTTCAATCCTCTGGAACTTATGGCAAGGGTCAGATCCCAGATAAGAAGATATGTGAATCTTGGCAGCATCGCAGGAGGGCAGCAGGCAGAAGGGGTGTACTGCTCAGGGGGCCTCACTGTAGATGACCGCCAGAAGCTGGTAACCGTAGACGGTGAGCCGGTGACCGTGACTCCTATAGAGTACGGCATTCTGAAGTTCCTTACGGAAAACGCCGGCAGGGTATTCAGCATCGGCCAGATTTACGAGGCGGTGTGGAACGAGCCGGCCTACAGTCCGGAAAACACCGTGGCGGTACATATCAGGCGAATCAGGGAAAAAATTGAAATCGATCCGAAAAATCCAAAATATTTAAAGGTGGTGTGGGGAATTGGATACAAAATTGAAAAATACTAATAAGGGCGGTCTGGGAACTCTGTACGGTCTGGCCTGGCTTGTGACTGTAGTAAGCGGCACGGCCTGCGGCATTCTGGCAAGCCTGGGAGTATGTCTGGCATCTATGTCGGATCTGGAAAGCTATATTGAAATGACCGGCGAAGAGGAATGGGCGGAAAATAATCCGTGGCTTGTGTATATTCCAAATATTGATGAATTCAGCGATATGATAGCCAGTCTCATAACATGGGCGGTCGTTGCGGCTGTCATATTTGCAGCGGCTGTGGTGGTGCTCTCTGTTCTCACAGGACGCTTTTCGCGTAATGAGGACGGAACTATTCACCTCAACTGGTTCGACAGATTCTGGTCAGAGCTTCATATAGCAGGTGTCTGCGGTTTTGCCACGGCAGCAGTGGCTCTGTGCTGGCCTATAGTCAAGCTGGGCTCCATGATGTCCTGGACGTATGTGTTCCAGCCACATGTCATCGACGATCACTGGTTCGGACCAAACAATACTTTTATCATAAGACTGTGTATCGCCGGTATGGCAGCCTGCATTGCGCTTACCGTGCTGTGCTTCCTGCCTCTGATAAAGAAGCTTAAGGCTCACAAGTTCTGGGAAAAATCCTTAATTGGCGGAATTGCGATATGGATATTCAGGAAGCTGCGCAGCTTCTTCGGCGGAATCAGGAGAGCTTTCAAGGAAAGCGACGGTACGCTTACCAAAGTTGTCGGGATCCTCGTGGCAGGCGCGTTTCTGTGCGCAACCTGGCTGGGACTGCCTGTTGTGGTAGTGCTTATATTCATCTTCGTGCCTCGCATCGTGAAGAGATTTACGGCAATCAAGGAGGGCGTATCTCAGGTTAAGGCCGGAAATCTGGACTGGAAGATTCCTGTAGAGGAAGATGCTCAGGGTGTGAGGGGCGAGCTTGACAGACTGGCTGCAGATATCAATGAAATCTCCCAGGCAACAGGCATCGCAGTACAGAACGAGCTTAAAAACCAGCGCATGAAGACGGAGCTGATTTCCAACGTGTCTCACGACCTGAAAACTCCGCTCACATCCATGGTTTCATATATAGACCTGCTTAAGACTGAGGGACTTGACAGCCCTAATGCGTCTGAGTACCTTGATATTATCGACGAAAAGACACATCGCCTCAAAGTGCTGACAGAAGACCTGTTTGAAGCGGCCAAAGCTTCCAGCGGCGCAATCCCTGTTCACATGGATTCCATAGACTTGGATGCGCTGGTAAGCCAGAGCCTGGGCGAAATGGACCAGAAGCTGTCGGCAAGAGGGCTTTCTGTTATCGTGAAGAATGAACTGTCGGGTCAGGGCACGTGTGCTGATGACGCTGGCGGTGGGACCGGCGGTGTTCGCGTAAATGCTGACGGCCAGCTGCTGTGGCGTGTCATCGAAAACCTCCTCGGCAACGTGAGCAAATACGCTCTCGAGGGCAGCCGCGTATATGTGAACATAAGCAGTCCGGAGGACTCCAAGGTGCTGCTTGAAATCAAGAATATTTCTGGAGAGCAGCTTAACATCTCCGCTGACGAACTTATGGAAAGGTTCACAAGAGGCGACGCCTCCAGAAATACTGAAGGCAGCGGCCTGGGCCTTGCCATCGCAAAGGACCTGACCAAGCTGATGAACGGCGAGTTCCGGCTGACAGTTGACGGCGACCTGTTCAAGGCCGGCGTGCTGCTGGAACGAGCATAGGAACGGGGGCAGCCCGGTCTCACAAAGCTCCAATACTCACAGTGGCATAAATTAAAAAACACTGAAAGTCAACCCTTCGTCTTCTGTTGGCATTGATTTTTCGAAGGTGAAGGTTGACACATTGTCGTGATGGAAAGGCTTCCTTCGCTAGATTGTCAACCCTTCGCGGGCTGAAACCGTTGAAACATGATACCTTCGGGTTGACAAATTTGAAATAAATGTAAGCTGAATTGTATAAAATTGTAAATATCGGCAGCTGAGCTGCCTGATCTGTCAACCTTCCGTGCCCGAAACCCGTTGAAAAAAGGATGCGGAAGGTTGCTTTTTTCGTTTTTATTCTCCGTGAAAGTTTTTCTTCGGGGAAAAGTAAACCTGAAATCCCTATAAACGTTGATAATTAAAAATTAAGGTTTACTTTCTGGAATGTGTCTTTGGTGCAGATGGTGTCAGCCAGACAAAAAGTAAACCTGCTGAGACCGCAAACCATTGAAAAATGAAAAGGAGGGTTTACTTTAAGGTGCGAGGGGACAAACAATCGGAATACTGCACCGCAAAAAGTAAACCCATCAAGACCGGGAGACGTTGAAAATCGTAGAAACAGGGTTACTTTTAGATATTTTAATTGTTTTTAACATTAAGTAACTAGAAGGCAGGCTTGGACTTGCCTTTTTGCGTAAAAAAGAGCCAGTGTGCGGAGGCCATACAAAAGTAATTTTCGAAGGGAGAAAGCAAAAATGAGAAAATTTCTGATCACGATGATGTGTAATTTGATACAACCAGGACTGGTAAAAAGAGTATCAAGGTTACCTGGAAGACTGTAGATGGAAAGAAGCTTGACGGAGTAGAGTTCTTCCGTTCAGTAAAGAAGAACTCAGGTTATGGCAAGAAGGCATTATTTACATCAAATAAACGCACAAAAAAATTATCCGATGCCGGGGCAGTCAGAAGCTCCGGCATTGTTCTTTTAATGTTTGTAGCGCCGGCGGTGTTGTAAAACCGGCAAAAATCTGCTATGATAAAATTTAATGTACAGTGTGGTATTATGACATTAAATATAAAATCAGAATAAATCAAAAGGAGAAATGAAATTGGAATTGAAGCTTTTTGACAATAAAGTTCAGGAAACAAAATACAAGGTGCTGAGGGAGGTAGCCTACCAGACGTGGAAGGGAAACGATGCTTTTGCGGAATTCAACGAAATCGCCAGCGAGGTAATTCCTAAGGATGAGCCGCCTCAGACCTGCTGCATATATAAAGACAGGGCTGTAGTAGCAGAGAGAATCAGGCTGGCTCTCGGAGGCAGCCGCAATAATAAAAACATTGTCCAGGTAATCAAGATTGCCTGCGACGAATGCCCGGAGGCAGGTTACGTAGTGACGGATCTTTGCAGGGGATGCCTGGCACATAGCTGTAAGCAGGCATGCAAGCGCAATGCCATAACCATCGACGAGCATCAGCGCGCATCCATAGATAAGAGTAAATGTGTTGAATGCGGCAAATGTGCCAAGGAATGCCCTTACGGTGCCATACATAATTTCCAGAGACCCTGCGAGAGATCCTGCAAGGTGGGCGCAATTTCCATGGGACCGGGAGGAGAGGCCACCATCGACGAAGAAAAATGCATTTCCTGCGGAGCCTGTGTATATCAGTGCCCTTTTGGAGCGACAGTCGATGTATCCAGCATCGTAAGCATTATCAAAGAAATCAAGAAAGCAGAGGACAACTGTGAAAAGGGCAAGATGATAGCCATCGTGGCACCATCCATTGCCAGCCAGTTCCTTTACGCCTCTCTGGGGCAGGTTATAACAGGCATTAAAAAGCTGGGATTTGACGAGGTTCTGGAAGTTGCAGTAGGTGCGGAAATGGTAGCCTACAAAGAAGGCCTGGAACTGAAAGAAAAAGGTTTTCTAACATCATCATGCTGCCCGGCTTTTGTAAAATACATCGAAACCAAGCATCCCAAAATGGCGGAGCATATTTCCCACAACCTTTCGCCTATGGCGGAACTGGCAAAACACGTCAAGCAGCAGAAGCCTGACTCTGTAATTGTTTTCATCGGACCATGCATAGCTAAAAAGGCAGAAGTCAGAAAAGAAACAGTGAGCCCCTATGTGGACTATGTCATGACCTTCGAGGAACTGCAGGCCCTTTTTGACAGCCGGGATATTCTGCTGAAAGAGCAGGAACTGACAGAGTGGAATCAGGCATCATATTACGGCAGAATGTTTGCACGTACAGGGGGGCTGGCGGCTGCAGTTGAGCAGACACTGAAGGAGCTTGAGATTGACGATTTTGAGTATAAACCTGTGGTATGCCAGGGAATTGACCAGTGTAAGACGGCTCTGCTCAAAGCTTCAAAAGGCGTGCTGGACGGTAACTTTATAGAAGGTATGGCCTGCATAGGCGGATGTGTAGGGGGTAACGGCAATCCGGCCAGACATGAAGAAGCTCCCAGAGAGATGAGAGAGCACATAGAGGATGCCGAAAACACAACCATTATGGAAAACGTAAGAAAAGCTATCAACATTTACTAACTTCACTAATAATCGAGAGGGGGCGCATGAGCATGCGCAATATTGTTTTCCTCGGGCTTATAAGCTTTTTTATGGATGTAAGCTCCGAGATGGTGTATCCGATAATTCCATTATATCTGACGGCGGCTTTTGGGGCGACTCCTGCGCTGGTGGGCGTAATCGAGGGCATTGCGGAAAGCACAGCCAGCCTTCTGAAGGTTTTCAGCGGATATATAACGGATAAATACAAAAAGAAAAAGCCTATAGCTTTCGCCGGCTATGCTACAGGGTTTCTGTACAAGCTGGCTCTGCTGTTTGCGGGAAGCTGGGCAGGCATACTGACGGCCCGTGTCATAGACCGCCTGGGAAAGGGCATACGTACAGCTCCACGTGACGTCATGGTCAGTGAAAGTGCGGATGGCGACACCATAGGGAAAGCCTTCGGGGTGCATAAGGCTCTGGACATGGCGGGCTCGGCTCTTGGAATTTTACTTTCGTATATGCTGCTGCGCGGGCTGGCAGACGGTACCGGCTTCGGAGCGGATATGGTGGACACATACAGGTTTATTTTTTTAGTCTCCATAGTGCCTACAGTGCTGGCTCTTCTGATGTTCGCCTTTGTTAAAGAAAAGAAGGAACCTCGCCAGATAAAGCAGAGAGAAAGGTTCTGGACAGGGTTCTCATCACTTGACGGCAGACTTAAACTGTACCTGCTGATTGTTTTCCTGTTTACTCTGGGCAACTCATCCAATACATTCCTGCTGCTTCGTGCCAAAAGCGCAGGATTCGACGACACCAACGTCATACTGCTGTACTTCCTGTACAACCTGACAGCATCGGTGCTGGCAGTGCCTTTTGGAAAACTATCGGACAGAGTAGGCAGAAAGAGTGTGCTGACCTGCGGATATCTGCTTTTCAGTGCAGTTTATACAGGTTTTGCTTTCGCATCATCTGCACCGGCATTCGTAATGATATTTGCTGTTTACGGCGTATTTACCGCCATGACTGCAGGGGTTGAACGGGCTTTGATTGCGGAAATCGCTCCTGCCCAGCTGAAAGGAACCATGCTGGGACTTCACTCTACGGTTTCCGGAATAGCACTGCTGCCTGCCAGCGTCATATGCGGATTCCTGTGGGACAGCTTCGGAACCGCTGTGCCTTTCCTCTTCGGTGCTGCCATGTCCATGTTGGCTGCAGTGCTGCTGATTGTATTTTTCAGGCAGAACGGGGAAGGGGAGAGTTAGCCAAATGTTAGCGGAACTAATCTGACTGGCAATAAAAGAACAATTTCCACACAAAGCAAAAAACCGCTGAAGCCCTGCAAATGCAAGGTTACAGCGGTTTTTATCTGGTCGGGATGACAGGATTCGAACCTGCGGCCTTTGCGTCCCGAACGCAACGCTCTACCAAACTGAGCCACATCCCGGCGGCATGGAATATAATAGCACAACCCGGCAGCTTTTTCAAGTGTTAAATTGAAGATTTATCTGCCGGTTTTCCAAAATGGCCAAAATGTTTTCCGCGAGAAAACAATACGACGGTTTTGGAAAACAAAATGGTATGCAGCGACTTTTATAGAAGAAAAAACCATGAATTTCGGCAGAATCCCTTACCACAATATAGAATACATGTAACAATATGAAAGAAGGTTTTCCAAAAGGCCTGTTTTGTTTCCAAAAAGAAAACAATTAAGCGGTTTAGGAAAACCTTCATACACCATAATATGGAAAAAGCTATCACAACAGAAAAATCTATCCGAAATACGGAATCACCATCTGGATAAAGCTCCAGAACAGCTTCAGGCCGTAGAAGATGATTACTATACCGCATACGATGTTGATGACGCGGAGTGTCTTGTCGGTGATTTTTGCACTGAACAGTGAAATTATCAGCGAAATGCCGGAAAACCACAGTACAGATGCGCTGGCAAAGCCCCCTGCAAACAGAAAGTCGGTGCCCTCAGGAAGAGTGGCCTTGAATGCGCCCAGCATCATGGAGCCGTCGATGAGGGCCTGCGGATTGAACCAGGTTACAACGCAGGCGGTTGTAATGACCTTGGCAATGGGAATGTCAACCTTGGTGCTGGTATCCATGGTGTCTTTGGAGCGAACCAGCCCCTGACCGATCCACATTACTATAAGGCTTCCCACCAGCAGGATAATCATTTCCAGTATTGGAGATGCACTCATTACAGCACCGATTCCGAAGAAGCAGGCCATACCCAGAGAAATGTCAAAAAACAGAACGATGAGCACGGTGGCTGCAACCCTTTTGCGTGGCTGTGTAAGTGCAGTGTTGATAACGAATAAATTCTGAAGCCCTATAGGTGCGCAATATGCCAGACCCAGAGTCAGTCCCTGAAGGTAGATATCCATAAAAATTTTCCTCCTCAATGCGAAAGTTATATGCAAAAGAAACTTGCTCTTTTTTTCTTACCTGCTATAATTATAGTATCACTGACAGCAAAGTCAATAACGCAAATTTTTATTATCAAGTAATAAAAATCTTACCGCTGCCTGAAAGGAGGCAACATGATAGAAACACATTACGACTGCCCATGTCTGGAAAAGTGTCCGCTGAATTACGCCATGTCCATCATCGGCGGCAAGTGGAAGATGCAGATAATCTGCTCGCTGAACAACAAGGGAACAATGAGATATAACGAACTGAGGCGAAAACTGGACGGCATTTCCAACACGGTTCTGGCCAGCTCATTGAAGGAACTGGAGGAAGAGGGACTGGTGGAACGCAGAGAATACCTGGAGGTGCCTATCAGGGTAGAGTATTCATCCACGGAAATGTGCGACCGCCTCATGCCTATTCTGGAGCAGCTCAGCGACTGGGGCGAGGATATGATGAAGAAGGAGGCTAAAAAATGCGACTGATTTCATGGAACGTTAACGGTCTCAGAGCCGTTATGGGAAAGAATTTTATGGAATTTTTCAACAATATAGATGCGGATATTTTCTGTCTGCAGGAGACCAAACTGCAGGCAGGCCAGATAGAAATGGACCTGCCGGGATATCACCAGTACTGGAACTACGCCGACAAGAAGGGCTATTCCGGAACGGCGGTTTTTACTAAAAGGGAACCCATCAGTGTGGCATATGGCATAGATATAGACGAGCACGACCACGAAGGCAGAGTGATAACACTGGAATTCGACGACTTCTATATGGTCACCGTCTACACACCGAACTCCCAGGACGAGCTTAAGCGACTGGACTACCGGATGAAGTGGGAAGACGATTTCAGAGCATTTCTGCTTCAGCTCAATACTAAAAAGCCGGTAATCGTAACAGGCGACATGAATGTGGCACATAAGGAAATCGACCTTAAGAACCCTAAGACAAACCGCCGCAATGCGGGATTTACCGACGAGGAAAGAAGCAAGATGACACAGCTGCTTGAAAGCGGATTCATCGACACCTTCAGATATTTTTATCCCGATGAGGAGGGCATATATTCATGGTGGTCATACCGTTTCAAAGCCAGAGAGAAGAATGCAGGATGGAGAATCGACTATTTCCTGGCATCGTCTGATATGGAAAGCCGCCTCAAGAGTGCCAAAATTCATACTGAGGTTTTTGGCTCTGACCATTGCCCGGTAGAACTCGAGATTGAATAATCCGGTAAGTGACGTGAAAAATAAGGAGAAAACAAGATGAAGAAATTCGGATTTATAGGAATGGGAAATATGGCTCAGGCCATGGCTGAGGGATTTATCACATCAGGAAAGGTGTGCGCCGGCAGCATTTTCGCCTATGCACCCAATCAGGAAAAACTGAAGAACAATGCAGAGCGCCTGGGATTTACACCGTGCGCTTCCCTTATAGAGCTGTCAGAAAGCTGTGACACTCTCATAGTGGCATGCAAGCCATACCAGATAGAGGACGTCCTGAGAGAGCTGGGAGAAAGCAGGCTCAAGGGAAAAAATCTGATTTCCGTAGCGGCAGGATGGGATTTTGAGACTTACTCCGCCCACATAGACTGCAGAGAAACAGCGGTGCAGTACATTATGCCTAACACTCCTGTAGCAGTGGGAAAAGGCACTTTTATCATGGAAGAAACAGGAAGCCTGAAGGATGAGGACAGGCTTGCCGTAACGGATATTCTGTCAGCACTGGGAACGGTTATCACCATCCCGAGCCGCCTTATGGATGCGGCAACGGCTGTATCAGGCTGCGGCCCTGCGTTTTTCGATATGGTCATAGAGGCAATAGCCGACGGCGCCGTAAAGAATGGAATCGCCCGAAAGACTGCCTACGAGCTGGCATGCACCACCATGGCAGGTACGGCGGAACTTATGCTTAAGACCGGGCTTCATCCGGGAGAGCTTAAAGACAGAGTATGCTCGCCGGGAGGAACGACCATAAAAGGCGTGGCATCGCTGGAGGAAAGCGGCATCAGAAGCGCCTTTATCAAAGCGGTGGACGCGGTACTGGAATAACGGACAACAAAACAATAAGACACAAGAAAAGAGAGGAAGATAAAATGAGAGAAGACGTTTACGGATATAAAAGCAGCATTAACGTCTACAATGTTGATATGAACAGGAAAGCCCGTCCGGCAGGGCTGCTGAGAGAAATGCAGGAATGCGGCTCGCGGCAGATGGCAGATCAGAGACCTTCCTACGACGAGCTGCTGGATAAGGGACAGGCCCTCATGCTGAGCCGTCTTGACATGATAATACCGCAGGAGGTTTCCTTAGACGAGGAGATAGAGGTTTTCACATGGCCGTGCCCAAGCGTGAGAGCCACTTTCCTGAGAAACTATCTGGTGCGTAAAAACGGAGAAACAGCAGCCATGATTTCCAGCCAGTGGACACTTGTAAACTCGGAAACACGTAAGATAATGAAAGTAGATGAAGTGGATTTTTCCAACTACACCATGGACGAATATGTGGACGTGATGCCGGGCAGCAAGTTCAAGATAAGCCGGGAGGACGGAGAGACTATGGAAGCATCTGAGCCTGTCGGTGTCAAGACTGTAAAGCTCAGCGACGTGGATTACAACGGCCACATGAACAACACCAACTATGTGGATATGCTTTGCGACTATATACCGGAGCTTGCGGCAGGCACTCATCGAGTAACTGTTATGAGAATTCATTTCAGCAAGGAGGCACCTCTCGGAGAGACCATAGAGATTAAAAGGCTGAAAACACCTGATGATAAATATCTTTTCCGTACCTTCCGCAGCGACGGTGAGCTGAACGTTGAAGCGGAGTTCACTTTAGAAAAACTGAACGGATAAAAACAGTCCCCGGACCTTCAAAGCGAAGTGAGCCCGGGGACTTCTTATGTCCGGAAGCAATGATTATTCAATCGACTTCAGGGATTCAGTCATGCTGATCTTTTCCAGTCTGAAGTACATTACGAAGTTAACTATGCCTGCAAAAACAAAGGTCATTACAACAGCCAGCACATAGCTGAAAGGCTGTATGTGCATATTGAAGCTCAGCAGGTCGATCTGTATCTGGCTGATGATAAAGGTGTGGAGAAGCTTTCCTATAGGAAGACCTATCAGTGCCGCAATAGCCGTCAGCATTATGTTTTCACGGAAAACATAAGCCGAGGTTTCGTTAGGATAGAAGCCCAGCACCTTGATGGTGGCTATTTCCCTTATACGTTCCGTAATGTTGATGTTGGTCAGGTTGTAAAGAACTATGAAGGCAAGAGCGCCGGCACAGCCAACCACCAGCATGATTATGTAGTTCATGCTCTTCATCATATTGGAAATACGGTCGCGGAAATCCTTAGTGATGGAAACGGAAGCTACATTGTCCGCATTCATCAGATATGCACCGCCTCCGCTCGTGTCTGATCCAAGCACAAAAGCTGTATTGGTTTCCATATGTCCCCACTGCTCTTCGTAGGAAGTACGGTTAAGGTATACGTAGTGATATACGTAGTTTTCACAGAGCGCCGCAATCTTAAGATTCATTTCCCGCATGTCGCTGTCGAATACGGTGAGAGTATCTCCGACCTCAAGTCCCAGTTTCTGAGCCAGATTTTCGTTTATGACGCATTCTCCGTCACCCGGGAAGGCGATAGGACCGTCCTCATTGTGAAGGTCGATAAACTTTTCTATAGGAGCATCCTGCTCTGCCACTACCATGTTTACTGATTTAACGGCATTGCCTGCATGGGCGTCCACAGAAAGAGTATTCAGGAAAATACAGTCTGAAATTACGCTGCTGTTCTCATCCATGAATTCCTGCTGTTCATCTGAGGTGAGGTCCTTGTCGAAGGTAACCGTATAGTCCACATGGAATATGTTATCGTACTGGTCGGAAACCACGTTCTTTATGGAGTCGTTAATGCCGAAGGCGGCTACCAGAAGGGCTGTACAGCCGCATACACCTATGACCATCATGAAGAAACGTTTTTTGTAGCGGAAAATATTACGCATTGAAACCTTGCGCAGGAAGGAAAGTCTCTTCCAGATGAAGCCGACGCGCTCCAGAAGTATGCGTTTGCCCATGGCAGGTGTCTTAGGTCTGATGAGCTGCGAAGGTACTTCCTTAAGTTCTCTGTAGCAGGAGAAAATAGTGCTTCCCACAGCACATACCAGTGCAGCCAGGATGGACAATCCGCCCAGTTTCCAGTCTATTACGAAAATTATATCAGAGAAGTTGTACATCATTCCGTAGGCAGCCCATATTACCCAAGGGAAAGCATAGGAACCGGAAATGAATCCTGTCAGTCCTCCGATGAGAGTGGCGCTTGCCGAGTATATCACATATTTTTTCAGAATGGTGTTTCTGCTGTAACCAAGTGCTTTAAGCACACCTATCTGTGTACGCTGCTCATCCACCATTCTTGTCATGGTGGTCATAACCACCAGTGCAGCTACGATAAAGAAGAAGACAGGGAACAGCTTGGCGATTCCATCCACTATGCCTGAATCGTTTTCAAAGCAGACATAGCCTATATTGGTATCCCTGCCGAGAACGTAGGTGTCAGGATGCTCTATGTCATCGATTTCATCCCTGGCATCGTCCAGTTCTTCTTCGGCGTCGGCAATTTTTTTCTTGCCGTCAGCGATTTCCTGCTTTCCGTCGGCAATCTTTTTCCTGCCGTCGGCCAGGTCGGATCTGGCATCCTTGAGTTCCTGTCTGCCGTCCGATATTTTCTTTTCGCCTTTTTCTATTTCCAGACGTGCTTTTTCCAGTTCCGCCCATGCGGCCTCAAACTGGCTGTCTGCCTGAGCTTTGGCCTGAGTGTACTGAGCCAGATACTGGTCATAGTACGGTGTACCTGCTGCCATATCCACCTGAGCCTTGAGCTGGTCAAGCTGTGCGTAGGCATCAGCTTTTTCAATGTTGTATTTTTCGACACCGTCCTCGTACTCGGACTTTGCATTTTTCAGGTCCTTTTCGGAGTCGTCAAGTTTCTTTTCGTTATCTCTTATTTCTTTTTCGGCGTCTGCCAGTTTCTTTTCGTTATCCCTGAGTTTCTTTTCACCATCGGCCAGGTCAGCCTTGGCATCGGCCAGTTTTTCTTCAGCATCAGACAGCTTGTCGTTGGCCTCATCCATTATTTCATCGTATCTGGCGGTACCGCAGCTTTCCAGCGCATCGGTGAGAGGATCCTCCATGCTGTCAGCGATTTCCTTATATTCATCGGTAAAAATAGGGGCCGTTTTTTCCAGGTCAACATAGATTTCCGTATAGTAATCGCAGTCCCAGGCTTCGGGGGTTATGTATATGAATGCAGCTACCTTGCCGTCGCCCAGAGATGTGGAGCCTCGTTCAAAGTTAAGGTAGAGAGGAGAGGTTGCCAGACCGGTTATGGTATATTCGCGGACTGCCAGCATATCAAGAGTATCCTCCTCGTTTCCGTCGGTTAACTTTATGGTTTTGCCCAGGTCGTCTGAACTGAAATGCAGGGAATCAACGACGCATTCGTCAGCGCTTTCAGGCATACGGCCTTCCACGAGGGAAAGAGTGCTTATTTTTTCACTTACGGTGTGGAGCTTGGCCACATTTTCGCCGTTTTCACTGTCTTCTTCCTCGAAGAGAATGTCTGCCGACCGGGAACCTTCCGCATATCTTACACCTTCAACTGAACTGATGGTATCCACGCTTTCCTCGTCCAGACCCAGTGTGGAAATCAGCTCATAGTCGAAGAGGTTGTGTTCGTCCAGATAGGTGTCTCCGGTAAGGGTGAAGGCATCCTTGCAGACCTTGAGACCGCAGAAAAACCCGACGCCAAGCATGACGATGGCAAGTATGGCCAGCCATCTGGTGAAGCTGCCTCTGATTTCCCGCAGTGTAGATTTAGTCATCATGTTTTTCATAATTCAGGCCAGCCTTTCTACCACTCGATATTTTCTACCGGTATCTTGTTCTGATTGATTTCTACAGAAGAAACAGTGCCGTTTTTTACGTGGATAATTCTGTCCGCCATAGGAGTTATGGCCTGGTTATGAGTGATTATGATTACAGTCATGCCTGTGTCATGAGCTGTGTCCTGAAGAAGTTTGAGAATGGCTTTGCCTGTATTGTAGTCCAGCGCTCCGGTAGGTTCATCGCAAAGAAGAAGCTTTGGATTTTTTGCTAGGGCTCTTGCGATAGCCACACGCTGCTGTTCACCTCCTGAAAGCTGAGCCGGGAAGTTGTCAAGTCTGTCAGCAAGGCCTACCTTGGTGAGAGCTTCAGCTGAATCCATCGGATTATTGCATATCTGTGTGGCCAGAGAGACGTTCTCCAGAGCTGTAAGGTTCTGCACCAGGTTGTAGAACTGGAATACGAAGCCGATTTCGTGGCGTCTGTATGTAGTGAGCTGTCTGGAGGAGTATCCGGAAATATCGCTTCCGTCCAGATAAACATGGCCTTCCGTAAGGGCATCCATGCCGCCCAGAATATTGAGAAGAGTGGTTTTGCCTGCGCCGGACGGTCCGACAATAACGCAAATTTCACCTTTTTCTATTTCGAAGGAAGCGTCCCGCAGAGCTTCTATGGAAACCTCCCCCATCTTATACACTTTTTTTACATGATCGAATTTAACAAAAGCGCTCATTTTTTCCTCCGTGAATATATATTAAGGTATGTCGGTCACATGATTTTGTAAATATATATTATACCATCTGCATGGCTATTTTAAAAGTATGAATCTGTGTTTCCATGCTGAAAAAATGGTGAAGAAACAAGCTACAAGCATAGTCATCAGGCATATGGATGTTTCCACTCCCTGGCTGTATTCCGAGAAACTTTGTACCGCACATGCTATGGCAAGTCCTGTCGGAAGTGCCGCCCAGACTTTATACAGACAACTGTTATATCCTTGAGGTCCGTAGGTGTAGTATACTGCAATCGGTATAATTACCGTCATGGCAGAAAGACACATGCCGCAGGTGAGGCTGCTTATATAATGTGCCGGGGCGGGAAGTATGCCGTCAAAAGAAAATACAGAAAGTTCTGCCAGAAAAATTACTGAAATGCATCCGCCGTAAGCGCTTTTGTACTCGGTAATCAGGCCTGCTGCCAATGGACCGGCTGCCAGTCCCATGAAAAAAACCTGATCAGGAGAAATGAAAAAACTGCTGACAGGTTCACCTTCAGGTCTGAACATGGTCAGTCCGGCAGCGAAACTTGCAGCCAGTATGAAAAAAAAGAGTTTGATGGTCACTGCTCTTTTGCCGCAGATAAAACGTCTGTCTTCGCATTTAACAGGCGAGCTGATGAAAACCGGCGGTTTCTGCAGAAAAAACATGGTCCCGGCCAGCATCATAACAAGACTTATGATGACAGCGGCATAAGTATACCTTTCCATGAAAGAACCAATGCCGGCGCCCACAATGACAGAGATGCCGTAAACAGCACCTGTAAGAAGGGTCTTGCTGGCCCGGAACCAGCCGGTGAGAAGGTTTGCCGGAACTATGGCCGCAAGACCGCCGGCATAAAGACCTATGAAACCTATACCGGCTGATGCGGCATACGGGAAATTCTGCGCAGCCTCCATAGCGGCAGCATCGCTGTTAAGCAGCAGTGCCCCCAGACAGGCGGCAACTGATGCCAGACTTGTCCAAAGCCTGAAGCTGAGCAGTTCATAGCATGCGGAGCCGAGAATGACACCTGCCGCAAGAGTGCACATAAAAACCATGGAAAGGGTAAAATTATAATCTATAAATAAAAATCCGACCAGAGGACTGATTATCAGAATGAGACCTGTTATGTTCCTGGTACAGTAAAAAAAATTAATCACTTTAGCCTCCTGTTGTTTTTTACAGTTATATTATTTTTTAGCACACAGAATAATATACTGTGCATTTATTGCCACTTGCCAACATGCCTTAAACCGTATACAATATAATTGCTGTCCGGGTCTGTGGTTGAAAATCCAGGCCAGGTGCGGGCAAAAGGATCCACGTAAGCTGCAGAGCAGGAAGCCGCAGTGATCATGGCGTACCTTAGAAGTAAGTCCTCCGAAAATCGGGTAAAGGCAAGTGTGGGGGCAAAGACCAGGTCAGCCGGGCAGCAGATAAATATTTTTGTGCTTTTCATTAAATTACTATAGGATTTTCACACAACATATGGTATAATTATTACAACAAACCAATAGAGTCTGTATTCAGAGGAGTACAGACGAGAGGAGGTCATCATATGAAGATTATCGTAACAGGCAAGAATATTGCTATCAGTGACAAGATTCAGGACGCAATTGATAAGAAGTTCGAGAAACTGGGAAAGTATTTTGCTGATGACATTCAGGCTAAAGTTTTAATTCACCCGGAGAAGGCTAAGGTTAAGGTTGAAGCTACCATAGTCACCAAGGGAACGATTTTCAGGGCAGAGGACGTTGCCCAGGATGTATTTGACTGTATTGATACAGTTGCGGATAAGCTGCTTACACAGATGTCCAAATATAAGGGCAAGCTGATGAAGAAGCATAAAGGCAAAGAGTCAATCAAGTTCGAAATGATTCCGGAAGCTCCGGCAGCTGAAGAAACAAGAGTTGTAAAGACCAAGAAGTTCCAGCTTATGCCTATGACTGTAGATGACGCTATTCTGCAGATGGAGATGCTTCAGCATAATTTCTTCGTATTTCTTGATACTGAAACAGACAGCGTAAACGTAGTATACAAGAGAAACGACGACGACTACGGCCTGCTGGAGACAGAACACTAGTCTGCAGAGGCATGAGAGCTACATAGACATAAATTAAAAAACTGAATATTATTAAAAGATGATTAAGTATTAAGGCAGCCTCATCATGGGGCTGCCTTTTTATACAGGTAACAATGAACAAAAAGCCGGAAATTTTGCCTTATAGCGTAAAACTGAAACAGCAGGTTTATTTAACTCATTGTTGAAACAGGATAACTTATAGGAGGAAACTAAAAAGACCCGAGGAGGTTACTTCAATGAGCGGAAAACTGAGACAGCTTGATTTTCATGAGATGGGAAAGAGAATAAGAGAGAGACGTGAAAGCCTCAACATGAATCGTGAGAGTCTTGCTGAGCAGCTTGAGGTCTCACCCCAGTTTATTGCAGATATCGAGTACGGGAACAAGGGTCTCTCAATAAGAAGATTGTATATGCTGTGTCAGGTGCTTGAAGTTTCTGCAGATTATGTCCTTGCCGGAGAACGCGAAAACGAGGAAGATGATGAAGACCTGATCAGGGCAAGAGAAAAAGTTATGGGTATTCTGTGCAGGTGTGATGCGAAACAGCTGGGCGGAATAGAAAAAATCGCCTCAATATATGCTGACGGGGTGAAGATGAAATAGCTTGTTTTTTACCGGTTTTCGCCGAGGTAATCCTTCAGTTTTTCTAAAGCGCGTTTTTCAATTCTTGATACGTAAGAACGACTTATGCCCAGATTTTCAGCTATTTCACGCTGAGGTCTGGGCTCTTCACCGTCAAGACCGTAACGTGAAACAATCACCGTCTTTTCCCGAGGTGTGAGGGCGGAGTTTATGGCCTGATGAAGCTTGCCTACCTGTATCTTCAGATTTATCGAATCCACGATTTCATCAGTATCAGTGCCCAGAATATCGTTGAAGCTGATTTCATTGCCGTCCTTATCTGTACCTATGGGAAGGCTCAGAGAAACCTCCTGCCTTATTCGCCTGGATGCGCGTATGCTCATAAGTATTTCATTCTCGATACATTTGGCCGCATAGGTGGCCAGACGTGTCGATTTTTTGCTCGTATATGTATTCACTGCTTTTATGAGGCCTATGGTTCCGATGGAGATAAGGTCGTCCTGGGTTGTCATGGGGCCGGCATATTTTTTTGCAATGTGCGCCACAAGTCTGAGGTTTCGCTCGATAAGTGTGAGACGTGCGGACGGATCGTTTTCTTCAAGCAATTTTACATAATATTGTTCTTCTGCTTCTGTCAGCGGATTGGGAAAGGAACTGCTCATATATGTAAACCCCCTCTTTCGTTCTTTACTATATGCGAAAAAGGGGGCTTCAGTGCTTGACTGATTCTAAAAGTGCCAGTACCTATTTTGCCCTGTGTGAAAGCTACTTTACTTCAAAAGATAAGCAGTCTGTGCACTGCTCCTGAGTAGGATTGGCCTCGTGAGTTCCCACTGTTATAGCATCCAGTGAGCAGAGGTTCTTTGAGTTTTCGTGATATCTGCACTGATTTACTGTGCATCTGATTGTCTGGTTTGCACCACTGTTCATAAGTTAGTCCTCCTGCTGTTTATACTTGAACGCAGAATTTTTTTAATCTCACGTCCCTGTCTATTTTGACCGAATCTTCACAAAATAATGCATCCATTCATCTTGTACTTATAATAAAAAAATGTTATAATCTCTAAATAGTATTTTATTTTGATAAAATGGGATAGTTGTGTGGGTTTCTGATTCGCTTTTGCCGGTTTTTGTATGAAATTTTTTCATTATAAAACTTTAGAAAGTGAGGAAAAATCTATGAAAATCAAATCTTTACCCTGTAGTGAAAGACCTGTAGAGAAGACATTGAGCAATGGCGCCGGAGCCCTTTCCAATTCGGAGCTTCTGGCTGTTCTGCTCGGCTCCGGCACGCGAGAAAAGTCTGCTATCGGCCTTGCCGAAGACATTATTGCAAAAGACGTAAAAGGCATTTCGTATCTTGCGGAAAGTTCTATGCAGGAACTCATGTCAATAAGCGGCATCGGCATGTCCAAGGCGGCCAGGATAATGGCTGCCGTGGAGCTTGGAAAGAGAATTTCAACCGCACCCAGAACCAGACGCATGGGGGTGGAGAGTTCTGCGGATATTGCGGGAATGTTCATCGAAGACATGCGTTATGAGAAACGTGAGATTTTTAAGGCACTGCTTCTTAATCCGCGGGGAGAGATCATATCCATTGAGACTGTGTCCATAGGGGAACTGACGAGCACTCTGGTTCATCCCAGAGAGGTATTCAGTCAGGCCGTAAAAAGAAGTGCGGCGGGAATAGTCTTCGTGCATAACCACCCCAGCGGAAACCCGGAGCCCAGCGAAGAGGATATCAGGACCACTGAAAGACTCATTGCATGCGGCAGGCTTCTTGGCATTGTGGTTATTGATCACATCGTAATCGGAGATGGACAGTACTGCAGCATGAAGAGTCTGGGTCTCATGGAGGAAATCTGCAGCTAGGCCTTGAACCGGATAAAATTAAGAACAGAAAAAAGGCGGAGGTATTAAAATGTGCAGTTTATTTAAAGCTAAGGATATGGGAATTGACCTTGGAACAGCAAACACTTTGATTTATGTGAAGGACAGCGGAATCATTCTTAATGAGCCTTCTGTTATTGCGGTGGAAAACCGTGGCGGCAAGACTCTTGCAGTTGGGCTGCAGGCCAAAGAGATGCTGGGCAAGGCCCCTCAGAACATTTCTGTAGTAAGACCCCTTCAGGACGGAGTAATATCTGATTTTGACAGGACAGCCGACATGCTTAAAAGTTTTATTGAAACGGCTCTCAAGGCAAAAAAAATCAGAAATTTCAGAGTTGTAGTAGGAGTGCCGAGCGGAGTAACAGAGGTGGAAAAGAGAGCTGTAAGCGAGGTAGTAAGACAGCTGGGCGCTACGGAGGTTTTCATCCTGGAGGAACCTATGGCCGCTGCAATAGGAGCAGGAATGGATGTTGACGGAACCACAGGCTGCATGATTGCCGACATCGGAGGAGGCACCACAGACATAGCTATAATTGCACTGGGCGGTATTGTATGCAGTACCTCCATCAGACATGCCGGAGATAAAATAAACGATGCTATAATTCAATACATGAGGAAGAGACATGCTCTGCTTATCGGAGAACGCACTGCAGAAGACCTTAAGATCAATATCGGATGTGCATGCATGGATGTGGACGAGCAGGGAAATGAAATTATAAAGACCATGAACGCCAGAGGAAGAGACATAATTTCCGGCCTCCCTAAGACTCTTGAGGTTACCAACAAGGATATGATGATAGCCCTTCAGGAATCCATGGACATAATAATCGACGGAGTGAAGGGAACCATCGAAAAAGCTCCGCCTGAAATTGCGGCAGACATTGCTGACAAGGGAATGGTGCTTTCCGGAGGCGGCGGAATGATACATAATCTTGATAAGCTTATTAAGAAGAGAACAGGCATGGATGTTTCCATTGCGGAAAACGCCTTTGAGGCTGTCGCTCTGGGGGCAGGAAAGAGCCTGGAGGATATAGAGAAACTTAAAATCTATGCTCAGAACGGCAAAAAGAAATAGGAGTTTAGTTTATGCGCTGGATAAGGGAACACAAGTTAATATCTGTTCTTGTTGTCATACTGATTGTGCTGGTGATTATTTTTGTGGTGTCAGCAGTTACGGCGGGAAACGGAAACGGAGTGACAGGCGTGCTTAATAAAGGGGTATCCGTCGTTTCGGAAGGATTTTCCTCTGCGGTCAAGACAATAAAAGACAACGTTACAGGTATTTTTTCATATAAAGTCCTGCAGGATGAAATCGACAGCCTGAAGGAGGAAAACGACCAGCTGAAAAAAGAGCTGGCAGAAACCCGACTTGACAGAGAGGATCTGGAGCAGCTTAAGGAACTCAGCGAAGTGCTGAATTTTGAATACACCGAGAAGAAATTTGACATGGTTACTGCTGATATTACAGCCATGGATGGAGCAAACTGGACTGATACTTTTACCATCAGCAGAGGAGCAGAGTCAGGTATTAAAACCGGTGATGCTGTGGTGAACGGGATGGGTCTTGTAGGCAGAGTCTGTGAAACCGGTGACGGCTGGTCCAGGGTAGTTTCTCTCATAGATGAGGGCAGCAATGTGAGCTTTAAACTGGTCCGCGACAGGAAGCAGCTGGGTATAGCCTCAGGCGACAAGTCCGGAGAAATTTCAGGCTACATGATGGATGCCGGTTCCACTGTATCTCAGGGAGATATAATAGTTACTTCAGGACTGGGAACATATCCTGCGGGTCTGGTAATCGGCAACGTAAAGACGGTGGTGTATAACAGCAATACACTTCTCAAGGAAATAACCGTGGAGCCGGCAGTAAACTTTAAAGGACTTGAAAAGGTTGCGGTGATAAAATGAGGTACTGGAAAGCGGCAATATTCTTTATAACAGCCTTTCTGATACAGGCCTCCCTCTTAAATCTGATCAGCATTTGCGGAGTAACGCCTAATCTTCTTCTGTGCCTGGTAGTGGTGTTTTCTTTTCTCTATGAGGATGAGATGTACGGCATTATTTTCGGCGCAGTTTTCGGTGTGCTGTATGATGTGTGCTTCAGTACGGCTGCAGGCCATACGGCTATTGCACTGGTTCTGACGGCACTTATGATTTTAATAGTCAGGGAATATGCCAATGTGGAGAACATAATTAATCTCTGGGTTGTTTCTGCAGTATCTCTGGTGCTGTTTTATACGGCAGACTGGGGACTCATGCATCTGACAGGAAATCCGTCGGGAATCATAATTATGCTTAAGCTTCTTCCTTGGACAGGGCTTTATTCTATGGTTGTGATAACCGTCATTTATCTTGTTTTAATAAGAAAGGTGATACGACATCGTAAAGACAGGTATTTCAGATGAGTAAAAAAATTCTTCAGTCCAGATATTATCAGCTTTTAGCATTTGTTGCAGTCCTTATGCTGGCACTTTGCATAAGGCTTTTTGTGCTGACAGTAATACAGGAGGACAGATGGGCTGAAGCTGCTGTTAACCAGAATACCAAGGAGGTCGTAACATCGGCTCCAAGGGGTGAGATTCTGGACAGATACGGCAGAGTGCTGGCAACCAACAAGCAGATATTTACCGTTACCTTCAATGTCAGCGGCCTTAAAACAGATGATATAAATAAGTCGGCGTATGTTCTGGTAAAGCTGCTGGAAAAGAACGGCGACGAATATGTGGATAATTTTCCTATAGTAATCACAGCAAGCGGCAAGTTCAGGTATACCTACGACCAGAACAAGACAAAGTGGCTTAAAAGCATAGGGCTTAGTTCTGATGCCACAGCAGAGGAGGCTTTTAATAAACTTCGCGCTGATTATGAAATAGACCCTGAACTGGACAGGCATGAGGCTATGAAGGTTCTTCAGGAAACCTACGGCGTATGGCCTCCTATCTCAGTGAGAAGCATGACCTTTACCTACGACTCACGTAAAAAGGCATTTCTGGAAAAATACGGTCTGGAAACGGACCTGAGCGCAGAAGAAGCTTTTAACGCACTTAGAGAAAAGTACAGCCTTGACAAGCCTCTTTATGATGGAGAGAAGGTGCTTTCCGACAAACAGGTAAGGAAAATATTCTGTATAAGAGAAGAAATAAAAAATATAGGATATAACAAGTACCGTTCCAGTACCACTGCCAGTGATGTGAGTGATGAAACTGTAGCTTATGTGGAGGAAATGGGGAGTATGCTACCTGGGGTTGAAATAGCTTCCGAAACTGTAAGAGTCTATCCGGAGGGCAGGCTCCTCTCACACGTTCTCGGATATATGGGCAGCATTTCTGATGGACAGTACGACGAATATGTAAACAACAGAGGCTACAATGCTGATGATCTGATCGGCAAGGAAGGCCTTGA
The DNA here is from genome assembly GCA_051883095.1 of Anaerovoracaceae bacterium. Lineage (GTDB taxonomy): Bacteria > Bacillota > Clostridia > Peptostreptococcales > Anaerovoracaceae > SUG1106. The sequence continues at coordinate 53,832 of JBJETB010000007.1, read as the reverse complement.
GGCATCAATGGAATCCACATTGAAAGGAACCGACGGTGTGAAAACCATACTGGTCAACAGCGGTGGTGATTATATAGAGACACTGGGCGAAACAGAGCCGGTAGCAGGAAAGAACGTATATCTGACTATTGATGCGGATCTGCAGAAGGTGGCGGAGGATGCGCTGGAGAGAGCAATAAAAGCTACTGCATCAGGCAGCGTTTTTGAGAGCAAATACGGCAACATGAAACTGATGAAATACGAAAAGTGTGCTTCCGGAGCCGCTGTCGCTCTCGACGTGGAGACGGGAGATGTGCTTGCCATGGCCAGCTATCCTGACTACGACCCTAATATCTTTGCAGAGGGAATTTCAACCAAGGCATGGGCATCGGTTCAGAGCACCAACCCACGTGACTCCCTGGCTCCTACGCCGTTATACAACAATGCCACCAGAACCTCCGTACAGCCTGGTTCTACATTCAAGCCGGTTACGGCAGTGGCGGCGCTTCAGGCAGGTCTGGACCCTGACAGGAGAATTTACGACAAGGGATATATCAAAATGGGTGGAAGAACCTTTGGATGCAGTCTGTGGAACAACTACAGGGGAAGCCACGGTTATGAGACGCTTGTTACCGGAATACAGAATTCCTGCAACTTCTATTTCTACTGCATAGCCACCGGCAAGGACTGGAACAATATGTCCTCTCTGGGATATAAAGAGGAGATGTCTGTAGAGAAGATCATGAAGGTGGCTTCTGAATTCGGACTGGGAGAGAAGACAGGCATAGAGCTATATGAAACTGTAACACCTCTTGCATCAAAGGAAAGAAAGCTTCAGAGCATGAAGCAGGCTCTCTGGAGTCATCTCTATTACAACAGCGAAAAATACTGGCCTTCATCCACTATAAAGGATGATGAGAAACTCAGAGAAGAGATCAGTACGATTACAAGCTGGACCGAGGAGAATCCGGACAGAGCCACTATAATAAAAAGAATACAGGAACAGACAACGGTGAAAAAATCCAAGGTGGAGACTATCACCGATGTATGTAAATATTCGTATTTCAATCAGGCTGAGTGGACTACAGGCGACGAGTTCAATATCGCCATCGGTCAGGGAGACAATGCCTATACACCTCTTCAGATGGCCAATTATGTGGCAACACTGGGAAATGACGGCAAGAGAAACCAGGTGAGCATCATCAAGGGAATAGAAGGCGAAGGCCTTAACAAGAAGGAAAAGGCTTATCAGATAGATGTTGAAAAAAGCGATCTTGATAAAGTACTGGAAGGAATGAGAATGGTAGCCAAGAGAGGTACTCTGGCCAGCTGCTTCTCGCGTTTCCCGATTGATGTGGCAGGTAAAACCGGTACAGCGGAAAGATCTGGATATATCAATCCGAAGGACGAAGTGGCATATGTGAAGGAACATCTTTCATCTATTGCTCCGGGTGTTTCATGGTCAGATGTTCAGAAGACCATGACCAGGATGATGAAGGAGGATCCTCAGAAGTATCCTACAGAAAACGATGCGGTGGACGAGGCTCTTATAACTGCCAGCGGCAAAAAAGTATCATACTCCGACATCAACAAATACAAAGATACTTATGACCATTTTGCCTGGACCATAACCCTGGCGCCTGCAGACAATCCTAAGATTGCTGTGGTAGTGCTGCTCATACAGGGCGGTACTTCCTACAACGCCGCGCCTGTGGCCAGAGAAATAATCGGAGAATATCTTGGAGTCTATTCGGAAAGCGAGAGCAGCCAGCTCGACTTTTCCACAAAGATGAATTAGTGTATAAGTAAGATAAAAAACAGTTAATGACAAAGGAGACTGCTATGGATACTTTAGGTAAAACCATCGTAATAGCATCCGGTAAGGGAGGTACCGGAAAGACTATGTTTTCTGCCAATCTGGGGGCGACAATGGCTAAAAGAGGACGCAGAACGGTTCTGGTGGACATGGATACCGGACTGAGGAATCTGGATTTATATCTGGGACTTGAGAACAACGTGGTTTACGATGTCAGTGACGTTTTAAACGGAGTGTGCCGCATCAAACAGGCTCTTATCAAGGATAAGAGTTTCCCCGGACTCTTTTTTATGGCTGCCTCTCCGAAACCCGATAACGGTGAGATAACACCGCTTCATGTAAAGGTTCTCTGCGACAAACTGAAACAGATATTTGATTATGTGATTATAGATGCACCGGCAGGACTCGATGATGGTCTGGCTATCGCCCTTGGCGGAGCGGATCAGGTTATAATGGTCATAACGCCGGAGTATTCATCACTGAGGGATTGCGAGGCTGTGACAACGGCCCTGAATGATTACGGAATAGGTTTTGTGCACTATGTTATCAACAAGGTTAATACAAAGCTTATGAAGGCGGGTCTGGCTCCGTCACTTGAGGAATTCCCGAGAAAAATAACCGATAAGATAATCGGACTGGTTCAGGATGACGAAAACATTCACATTTCAACCAATATGGGAGTGCCTGTTGTATTCATGAAGGATACTTACATAGCTAAGAATTTTGACAATATAGCTAAAAGAATAGAAGCACTTCAGACCCGGAAGCGGGATGAAAAAGAATAAAGACAAAAAATGCTGCATGGTTTCGACAACAGAAATCCATGCAGCTGTTGTTTTTTAATCAGAAATTGATAGCCTTGCTGTTTACACCGACATTGATAATGACTCCCACAGAAATCATGCTGGCGATAACCGATGTGCCGCCTCCAGAGAGGAACGGCAGTGTAATGCCGGTTACAGGCATCATGCCCATGGTCATGGCAATGTTTTCGAAAGCCTGGAAGAGGAACATGGCTGTGAATCCTACTACTATGAGGGCACCGTACAGGTCTACGCAGTCACGTATGATTCTGGTGAATCTGACCAGCAGTAACGCATAGATCAGTATCACTCCGGCGCCGCCGATGAAGCCGAGCTCTTCGACAACAACCGAGAATATGAAGTCGGACTGCTGAACCGGTATGAAGTCCAGACTCTTCTGAGTGCCGTGAAACAGACCCTTTCCGAAGAATCCGCCGGAGCCGATGGCAACCTTGGACTGCCATACCTGATAGTTGCCCGAAAGACTCAGGTTCTCAGGATGCAGGAAGGCTTCTATCCTTTCCTTCTGATAATCGTCCAGGAATCTGTAGACCACAGGTATGGCTGCAAGTGTAATGAGCGCCGATTTTATAAAAATCTTGTAGTCTATGCCGGCAAAGAAGACCATAAAAATCCACATGACGATGTACACCAGTGCGCTTCCCAGGTCTTCCTTAAGCACCACCAGGATTATGGGAACGGCAACAAGTCCGGCTTTTACTACACCCAGAAGCTTTGCCATATCATCTCTGTGTTCAGACAGATATCCGGCCATTATCAGGACAAAAAGAATTTTTACAAATTCCGAAGGCTGAAGTGTGGTGAAGCCAAGGGTTATCCAGGCACGGGAACCGTACTGCTCTTTGCCGAGTCCCGGCACATATACCAGCATCAGAAGGACTATCGCAGCTATGTACAGGAACTTTTCGAGCCCCATGAAATAACGGTAGTCGATGTGCTGAATCACCACAAGTATACAGAACCCGAGAATATATGAAATTGCCTGTACCAGGACAGGCCTTGCCAGAACTATACCGCCGTCGTAGACGGTGCTTTCCAGCATAAGAATACTGATTATACCAAGCAGACCTACCATCAGAAGTATGATTTTGTCTGCACTCTTCAGAGGCGCAAAAAATTTGTTCATTTCTTACCTTTCTCTACCTTGACATTTTGCTCATTTAAACATTATAATATACATTGTATGGATATATCAAGATTTAATTTGTGTAAACATAGACGGAAAATTCAGTTGAAGGAAAAATATAGTAAAAAGGAGGTGCTTCGATGATTCAAATGATCATTGTTGGTATTATTGCGCTTATTATAGGCGCGTTAATCGGATATATATATCGAAAAAACGTAGGCGAAAAAGCTATAGGAAGTGCTGAGCAGAAGGCCAGAAATCTTATACTTGACGCAGAGAATAGATCCGAAAGCATGAAAAAAGAGGCCTTGCTTGAGGCCAAGGAGGAAGCTCACAGAATCAGGAGCGATGCAGAGCGTGATGCGAGAGAGAGAAGACAGGAGATACAGCGTTCGGAGAGGAGAATGATTCAGAAGGAGGAATCCTTAGACAGAAAGATAGAGAACATCGAGAAAAAAGAAGAAAGCATTACACAGAAAGAACAGTCTTTGATAAATAAACATAAGGACCTGGATGCGGCAATTTCGCGCCAGATGGAAGAGCTGGAGAGAATTTCCGGCTACACGGTGGACGAGGCTAAGGCCATACTTTTAGCCAACACCGAAAAGGAAGTCAGACATGAGGCTTCCATCATGATCAAGGAAATCGAGTCCAAGGCCAAGGAAGAAGCGGACAAGAAGGCAAAGTACATCATAACCAATGCCATTCAGAGATGTGCGGCGGACCACGTTGCCGAGAGTACTGTTTCCGTAGTTTCCCTGCCTAACGACGAAATGAAGGGAAGAATCATCGGCCGTGAAGGAAGAAACATCAGAGCTATAGAGACTCTGACAGGAGTTGACCTCATTATCGATGACACACCGGAGGCGGTAATCCTTTCAGGCTTTGATCCCGTAAGAAGGGAAATCGCCAGAATCGCTTTGGAAAAGCTTATCGTAGACGGACGTATTCATCCGGCCAGAATCGAGGAGATGGTCGAAAAGGCTGAAAAGGAAGTTAACGCGATTATAAAGGAGGAAGGCGAGCAGGCAACTTTCGAGGTAGGTATTCACAATATCCATCCTGAGCTTGTCAAGATACTGGGAAGACTCAAATACAGAACTTCATACGGCCAGAACGTGCTCAAACACTCAGTGGAGGTGGCACACCTTGCAGGGCTTATGGCCGGTGAGCTGGGACTGGATGTGAAGCTGGCAAAGAGAGCCGGTCTTCTTCATGATATCGGTAAGGCTCTTGACCATGAATTTGAAGGAACTCACGTTGACATCGGTATTGAAATACTGAGAAGATACAAGGAATCTGAAGCTGTTATCAACGGTATGGCAGCTCACCACGGCGATTATGAGCCTAAGAGCATGGAAGCCGTTCTCATTGCAGCAGCTGATGCTCTGAGCGCAGCAAGACCTGGAGCAAGAAGAGAGACTCTCGATGCTTACATCAAGAGACTTGAGAAGCTTGAGGAAATCGCCAATACCACACCGGGAGTTGAAAAATCATTTGCAATCCAGGCAGGCAGAGAGATCAGAATCATAGCCAAGCCGGAGGATGTAAACGACGAGGAAATCGTATTCCTGGCAAGAGAAATCTCCAAGAAGATCGAGTCTGAGCTTGAGTATCCGGGACAGATAAAGGTCAACGTTGTGAGAGAGACAAGAGCAATTGATTACGCTAAATAACGGCGTTTGTAATCGTTGAAGACAAGCCCGGGGGTAGGACAATCTGCCCCCGGTTCTTTTGAATTATTTTAGCCTTTGGGGGAAAGGAAAAATGGAACAAGATAATTTTTACCGCAGGCTTACGGTGACGGGAATACCCATGGTAATCCAGCAGGTAATATCCGTGACTCTGAATCTGGCAGATACCATCATGGTGGGAAAGGTTTCGGAAAACGCGCTTGCGGCAGTGGGCGCGGCCAACCAGGTTTATTTCATATTGGGGGTAGTGATTTTTGGCATATTCAGCGGTGCGGCTGTTCACGCTGTTCAGTACTGGGGAATAAGAGATCTGGCAAGCCTGAGAAAAATTGTAGGAATCGACTACACTATGTGTATGGTGCTGTCTGTACCGGCTATTGCCGTAGTATTTTTTGCGGCTCCTTTTTTTATAGAGCTGTTTTCGGACAACGCGGAAGTGATCGTTCTGGGAACCCGATACCTTAAAATTGCATGCTTTTCGTATGTGTTTTCGGGTATGACCTTTGTCATATCCTACAACTCAAGAGCGATTCAGGATTTGAAGTATCCCACAATAATCAACGCCTGTGCCATCGCTCTGAACATAGTTCTCAATTATATCCTTATATACGGCCATTTCGGATTTTCTGAACTGGGAGTTACAGGCGCTGCAATTGCAACACTCACGGCGAGAATACTTGAGTGCATTGCCATGCACCTGTGCATATACCTGAGAAAGGAGCATCCTCTGAAGGCGACACCAAGTCAGCTGTTTTCCTATTCACGGACTCTTTTTGAAAATGTGATGAAGACGGCGATTCCTGTAATAGTAACGGAGGGACTATGGGCAGTTTCCGTATCAGCTATATTTGCCGCCTACGGCAGGATAAGCGCGTCGGCACTGGCAATATCACAGATTGCGGTCACGGTTACGGACTTTTTCCAGACGGTATACTTCGGGTTGGGGAATGCCTCATCGGTTCTCATAGGTGAAGTGCTGGGCCAAGGAAAAAAGAGCACTGCTTTTGAATACAGCCGGAAGGTTCTCCGGGTAACGTGGATACTCAACGTAATAATGACCGTTGTGATTATACTGGCTCGTACACCTATTGCCATGATATATGACTTCAGCCCGGAGACCACAGAAATGCTTATGAAGGTTCTTCTGGTATATGCTATAGCCATGACACCAAAGATGCTGGCATATATGACTATCTGTGCCATACTCAGGGCCGGGGGAGATACTGTTTTCTGTATGTACATGGACGTATCCTTTAATGTGGGACTGCAGATACCGCTGGCATATATCGGTGTACTTCTGCTGAAGTGGCCTCTGCACTGGGTTATGGCTCTGGTGGCTGTGGCGGATTTCATAAAGGTATTCTTCTGTTACTACAGATACTACAGCAAAAAATGGATGAACATATTTACCGGAAGAGAAGAAATATGTTGATATTGTGAAATATTTCATGCGCCTCTTGACTTTGTCATATCAGGGGCGTATATTTATAATCATCGGTTAGCACTCTATTACAATGAGTGCTAACAACTCGAAAAAGTTATAAAACGTCAGAAGGGATGAAATAAATATTATGAAGAAGAAACAATTCAAAGCTGAGTCCAGGAAGCTTCTGGACATGATGATCAATTCAATCTACACCCATAAGGAAATTTTCCTTAGAGAGCTGATTTCCAATGCCAGCGATGCCATCGACAAGCTGTATTACAAGCAGCTTGAAGAAAATATCGCAGGGCTTTCCAGAGACGATTACTGCATAAAGTTATCTGCAGATAAGGAAGCCAGAACCCTTGTAATTGAAGATAACGGTATCGGCATGACCCGTGATGAGCTGGAAAACAATCTGGGAACCATCGCAAAAAGCGGTTCTCTTGATTTTAAAAAGAACAATGAGGCAAAAGAGGATATTGATATAATAGGTCAGTTTGGTGTAGGCTTCTATTCAGCCTTCATGGTCAGCGACAGAGTTGAAGTAAAAACCAGAGCCTACGGAAGTGATGAAGCCTTCTGCTGGATTTCCGAAGGAGCCGACGGATACACTGTAGAGCCTTGTGAGAAAGAAGGAAACGGCACAGTTATTACTTTACATATCAAGGACAATACTGAAGAAGAGGATTATGATAAATTCCTCGAAAGCTATCAGATCAAGCATCTTATAAAGAAATATTCAGACTATATCTCCTATCCGATCAAGATGGAGGAGCAGGTGAGAAAAGAACTTCCTAAGGCCGAGGATGCACCTGAAGATGCCGAGCCGGAATTCGTGTATGAAAATGAGGAACATGTGATAAACAGCATGGTTCCTATCTGGAAAAAGAATAAATCCGAGCTGACAGAGGAAGACTATAACAGCTACTATCACGAAAAATTCTATGACTTTAATGAACCGGCCAGAGTTATCCATACCAGTGCAGACGGTGTAGTTTCATACACGGCCCTCATGTTCATACCTAAGAAGCCTTCCTACGATTACTATACCAAGGACTTCGAAAAGGGACTGGCCCTTTATTCCAACGGGGTAATGATCATGGAAAAATGTCCTGATCTCGTTCCTGACTATTTCAGTTTCGTTAAAGGCCTTGTGGACAGTGCCGATCTTTCTCTGAATATTTCCAGAGAAATACTGCAGCACGACCGTCAGCTGAAGCTTATAGCCAAGAACATTGAGAGAAACATCAAAAACGAGCTGGCCAAAATGCTGGCTGATGACAGAGAAGGCTACAAGGAATTCTTCAAAGAATTCGGTGTTCAGCTCAAGTACGGCATATACAACGAGTACGGACTGCATAAAGACGTACTGCAGGATCTGCTGATTTACTATTCATCATCCGAAGAGGACATGGTAACCCTTAAGGAGTATGTAGGACGTATGAAGGAAGATCAGGACAAAATATATTATGCCTGTGGTGAAACCATCGATAAGATAAAAATGCTGCCTCAGACAGATATGGTCAAGGAAAAAGGCTTTGAAGTGCTGTACATGACAGATCAGGTTGACGAGTTTGCTCTGCAGATGCTGGGTCAGTACGATGGAAAGACCTTTGTAAACATCTGCGGCGACAGCTTTGATATTTCTTCAGAGGAAGAAAAAGAGGCTCTTAAAAAGGTCAACGATGAATCAGCCGATATGCTTTCAAAAATGAGAGATGCCATCGATGCAGGACTGGCCGGAGTAAGATTCACCAACAAGCTTAAGAACCATCCTGTATGCCTCACATCAGAAGGAGCTCTTTCTCTGGAAATGGAAAAGACCCTCAACGCAATGCCTATGGACGAAAAGGTCAAGGCCGAGCTGGTTCTGGAAATCAATGAACAGCATCCTGTGGCCGGAAGACTCCGCGAAATTGCCGCATCAGGCGATGATGAAAAGCTCGGGAAATATGCCAAACTTCTCTATGCTCAGGCCCGCCTCATTGCAGGCATGTCTGTGGACAATCCTGCAGAGTTCTCGGATCTCATCTGCGAGCTGATGTAGGACTGAAATTTCATGTGGAAAGAAATTCAATAATGTGATAGAATGTGATAAGCAGCGAGCGTTTCGTTGCTTATCTTTGTGTATAGAAGTAAATTCAGGGAGAAATCCCGGGAGAGGGAACGAAAAACAGATGTTGGTTTATTTAGATAACAGCGCTACTACCAGACAGTACGATCAGGTGACAGACGCCATGGCGGAGGCTATGAGAGAGACTTACGGAAATCCTTCGTCGCTGCACAGTCTGGGAGTTGACGCAGAAAAAAAGGTACGTGAGGCAAGAAAGTCCCTTGGTGCGGCATTTGGTGCAGCCGAGGATGAAATATATTTTACCTCCGGCGGGACAGAGTCGGATAATACGGTTCTGTCCGGTGCAGCAGCGTCTAGAAAACGTACGGGACGTAAGATTATCGTGTCTGCAGTGGAGCATCCGGCAGTGCTGGAGCCAGCCAGGAGACTGGAGCAGGCAGGCTTTGAAGTTGAATATATAGGAGTCGACAGACACTGTCACCTTGACATGGAGCAGCTTGAAGCTGCATTAACAGAAGACACAATTCTGGTTTCAGTCATGGGAGTAAACAACGAGGCAGGTACCATAATGCCCATCGGAGAAATCGCCCGCATGAAGGATGAATACAACAAGGCCCACGGCACTAAGATATGGCTTCACAGCGATGCCGTCCAGGCTCTTGGTAAAATCCCTGTAAGTGTAAAAAAGGAATGGCAGGGTGTGGACTTCATATCCGCCAGCGGCCACAAGATACACGGTCCTAAAGGAATAGGCGTTATGTATGTAAGAAAGGGCATCAGCATCGAGCCTTTTATGGTTGGCGGCGGCCAGGAGCGTCATATGCGATCAGGAACGGAAAACACTCCAGGCATCATCGGTTTCGGTCTGGCTGCCAAGATGGCATCAGAATCATTTGCCGAGAGGACGGCAGCCATGGCTGCAGCAAGAAACTATCTTCTTGAGGGCATCAAGAGAGAAATTCCCGACGTAGTTGTAAACAGCCCTGAGGACGGAACATGCTGCCCGTCGGTGCTTAACGTTTCTTTTATGGGAACACGTGGAGAGGTGATTCTTCACACTCTTGAGCAGGACGGCATATTCGTGTCTACCGGTTCCGCATGCTCTTCCAACAAGAAGGGGCAGAGTCATGTGCTCACCGCCATGGGGCTTAAGGACAAGGAGATTGAAAGCGCCATCCGCTTCAGCTTCAGTGAGTTCAACACCATAGATGAAATGGACTATGTACTTGATAAAGTAAAACAAGCTGTAACACGGTTCAGAAAACTGGGCAGCTTCAGATAGCACATTTTTTTAGATAGTAAATATTAAAAGATGGATGTTGTAAAAAAATCAAATGAACTGCTATTTTTACAACATCACGCCTTGTTCAAATCTTTTGGAGACCTTGTCATGGTCGTAATGTTGTAAAAAATCAGAGGTTCGAGTTATTTTACAACGTATTTTTCTTTTACGTTGTAAGACTTCCGAAAATCTAAAAAATTTTACAACATTCATGGCTCTTCAAATCTGATTCAAGGCTCAATGCGGGTGCAATGTTGTAAAAATACTGTTTTTGGGCCATATTATACAACATTCTGAAACAGATTGTGCGGAAATAAACGTATATATTTCAAAACACTATATAATCGCTATTTAATTTTTAGCCGGCACCAACCCTTTTGCCGGAGTGAGGAGTAAAAAATGAATGAACAGAATATTTTAATCGTACGTTGCGGCGAAGTGGCCCTTAAAGGCATGAACAAGCCATATTTCGAAAGAATGCTGGTAGACAGAATCAAGCAGAACCTGAAGTCGTTTTCCGGCGTGGATGTGAGAAGACACGAGGGACTTATTTTCGTGAGGGCGGAGAAAGACCTTGACCTTGGTGCCATCATTAAAGAGATCTCCAAGGTATTCGGAGTGGCTTCCATCAGCAAGGCGGTAGAGGCACCATCTGAACTCAACGCCATCGGCGACGAAGCTGTAAGGTATATGATGAACCTTATTGAAGAAAGAGGCATCAATACCTTCAAGGTTGAAGGCAAACGTGCAGATAAGACTTTCCCGGTGAAGTCTCCTGAAATCGGCAGAATCATCGGCGCCAAAGTGCTGGTAGGCTGCAAGGTGCTCAAAGTGGACGTGCACAACCCTGATGTGCTCCTTCACGTGGACGTGAGAAGCGACCGCACATATATATACGAGGGAAAGATTCCGGGCTTCGGCGGACTGCCTCTGGGAACCAACGGCAAGGGACTTACACTGCTTTCCGGAGGTATCGACAGCCCCGTAGCCACATGGATGATGGCAAAGCGCGGCATGCTTATCGAGGCTGTGCATTTTCATTCTTACCCGTACACCAGCCAGAGAGCGCAGGAAAAGGTGGAAGATCTTGCACGTATAGTGGCCTCCTACTGCGGACGCTTCAAGATGCATGTAATCAATCTTCTGCCTATACAGGAACAGATTGTTACAAATTGTCCTGAGGAAGAGACCACCATTCTGGTTCGACGCTTCATGATGCGAATTGCAGAAAAAATAGCAAAGGACACCGGGTGCATGATGCTTATCACCGGTGAAAATCTGGGTCAGGTGGCCAGCCAGACTGCAGAGGCTCTTGTGGTGACCGATGCAAGCGTGTCGCTGCCTGTAATGCGTCCACTTATTGCCATGGACAAGGTGGATATTATGGAAAAGGCACAGGAAATCGGGACCTTTGAAACTTCAATCCTTCCTTACGAGGACTGCTGTACCGTATTCCTGCCTAAGCATCCGACCACCAAGCCGAAGCTGGAGAGAATTCTGGAATCGGAAAGCAGGCTGGACGTGGAAGCTCTGGTGGAAGCGGCAGTCAAGTCTCAGGAAATAGTAAATATCATACCGGAATAATCAGGACAAACTTACAGACAGGCTAAGAAAGAAGAAAAAATGATGCTTGAAGACAGAATTACAGAAATAATAAAGGAAAAACTTGCGGAGCTTGACAGACCTGACCTTTTCAGGGAACCACATGTGGGATTTTCCGCTGCAGATGATGAAATGTTCGAAAATCTTAAGGAACTTATCGGGCCATGGCATTTCCTGCCGTCGGATATACTTCCCGATGCAAAGAGTGTAATAAGCTTTTACGTTCCTTTTACCAGAGATGTTGCGGCAGAACCACGCGGCGCGGAGCACGGCTCGGCCAAGTGGGGAGAGGCATATGAGGAAATCAACAGGCATTTCGGTATAATCAGCGATGCTGTCATAGAATATCTGGCCGGCCTCGGCTATAAGGCCGAAAAAATCCCGGCAACCCATACATATGACCCGAAGGATTTAAAGTGCAAATGGTCACACCGAAGTGCGGCTGTGATTGCAGGACTGGGAGCATTCGGTGCCAACCGCCTGGTAATCACCGAAAAGGGAAGTGCTGTAAGGTTCTGCACAGTTATCACAGACGCGAAGCTTAAGCCGAGTCCTTCCTATAACGGCCCAAAATGCCTTTATTATGAGAATGGCAGTTGCGGCAAATGCTTTGATATATGTCCGGCCAAAGCCCTCGACAAAGGAAACATTGACAAGTTTGTGTGCCAGAGGGAACTTAACAATAATGAAGCTATCGCCAAAGAAACTACTCATCTGAAGGGAGCGGACACCTGCGGCAAGTGCATCAGCGTGTGTCCGTTTGCGTATATAGATTAGAAGATAAGCACATAATACCTCGATAGGAGGTGTTAATGTGGTACATGAGGATACAATCAGTCTGCTCAGAGAATGCAGTGCAGGCATAAAGATGGGAACATCATCCATCGATGAGGTACTGGAATCTGCTGAGGACAGAAAATTGAAGGAAATTCTTTCATCTTCGAAAGATGAGCATAACCGTTTAGGTGAGGAAACAGAAAAACTGCTGGAAAGCTACGGAAGGTGCGAAAAAGAGCCCGGAGCCATGGCGAAGAGTATGTCCTGGATAAAGACTAATGTCATGATGGCTGTAGATGCGGGTGACCACACCATAGCTGACCTGATTACCGATGGCTGCAATATGGGTGTAAAATCTCTCTCGCGCTATCTGAATCAATATGCAGCTGCAGACGAGCATTCCAAGGATATAGCTAAAAAGCTGATTTCCATGGAGGAAGGCCTGGCGGCTAAAATGAGGGATTATCTTTAGTCATTTTTCTACAATGAGGGAAGCAAAAATGGTGCGGGATAAAACATAAAATGAAAATAGGTGAATTATTGCAATGACGTAACCTGCACTCAAGGCACTCAAACCCCACCAAATCGTGTGAAAAAAAGCGATTTGGGTGGGGTTTTTCTGCATTTTCAGGCCTTTTTGGTCGGAATTTAATCCATAATTACATTTGCACCCATAAATCACCCCTCAAATCGTTCTTTTTTATGTATTTTAGTGGGGTTAGTGAGGCGCATGCTGTAACACCGAAAGACAGACCTTTCGACAAAACTAGTTCTTTTTCGCCTTTATCTCCTAAAGACACTGCGCCCCGGCAGGTTTATAATCAATATGAGACAGGAGGTTTTGGAAATGGACATTATTTTCGGTATAAAGGGAAATATTCTGATTGCGGAGCTTCTGGGAGAGGTTGACCATCACAGCGCCGCGAAGGCCAGAGCCGACATAGATGAAACCATGGAGGGGTACGGCTCGAAAGACCTGATTCTTGATTTTTCAAGGGTCACATTTATGGATAGCTCCGGCATCGGTATAATACTGGGAAGATACAGGAAGCTCAGTCTGTCAGGAGGACGGGTCGCCATAACAGGCTGCTCGGCTGCGGTGAGAAATATACTTAATATGGCAGGCGTTTTTACCATAATAGATTATCTTGATTCGGTGGGTGCAGCCATCGAGTATCTTAACAGAAAGGAAGTTTCGTAATGGAAAAGGTTATAAAAGTACAGATGGCGGCTGATCTGGAAAATCAGGGTCTTGCACGGGCGGTAGCAGCCGCTTATGCCTCGGAAATGGATCCGACAGTTGATGAGCTTACGGAAATAAAGACAGCAGTTTCAGAGGCTTTCAGCAATGCGGCAATTCATGGATATCCGGATGGCAGCTACGGCAATGTGACAATGGAGCTTGGGACAATCAAACCTGACACCATTATTATAAAAATAAGCGATAAGGGAGTTGGCATAGAAAACATTGCACAGGCCATGGAACCTCTTTTTACGACAGATACCGGAGAGGAACGGTCAGGCATGGGTTTTACAGTTATGGAAAGCTTCATGGACAAGATAAAGGTGGATTCCAGGCCCGGTGAGGGAACCACAGTGACTCTGATCAAGAAACTGGATACATATTATGGATTCTAAAAAGGTCTGCGGATGCAGACAATCAGGATTTGATGCCGAAAAAGAGGAAAAACTTGTCCGCGAGCATGCCGGTCTTGTCAAGTCGGTAGCTTTGCGGCTTTCTTATGCCTGCGATGAGGAACTGGACGATCTGATTCAGATAGGCTATATCGGGCTTATCAAGGCGGCCCGAAGGTTTGAACCGGAACGGGGATTCAGGTTTTCTACATACGCTGTACCTATGATTGCCGGAGAAATCAGATCCCAGCTGAGGGACAGGGGCACATTAAAGGTCAGCAGAAGTCTTAAAAATGATGCTGCCGCCGTGAGAAGGGCGGAAAGCGATTTCTTTGCTGTAAACGGAGTATCACCCAGGATTTCGGAACTTGCGGAGCTAACCGGGCTTTCTGCAGAAAGAGTAACAGAGGCATTGACAGCATCCGATGTTATGAAAAATTTTGAGGACTACGACAGTGCCGACCTGTGGACAGACAATGAGGATCGAAATATTACAAGCATAGATCTAAAAAAATCTCTGTCCGGTCTGCCGCCCAGAGAACGTCAGGTTATTATACTGAGATATTACAGAGATATGACTCAGCAGCAGGTGGCGGATGTAATGGGTATCTCACAGGTGCAGGTACACAGAATAGAAAAAAACACACTGAAGGAACTGGCAGAAAAAGTATAAAAATGTAAGAACCACAGGACAATCACATAAGTTTTGCAGAAAAATCGACATTTTACGTCATGTAACGCAAAAAGACCTTGCAAGTTGGACAAAAAAGTGGTTTAATATTAATGTATGTTGTTATATCTTTAACGTGTGATTAGACGTGGATTAACAAGTTAAAAACACGGATTCAGTCCTCAGTCAAGGGACGCCGTTATTAATAATTTAAGGAGGCATTTAAATGAACTTTCAACTAACGAAGGAACAAGAATTCGTAAAGAAAATGGTAAGAGAATTTGCCGTTAACGAAGTTGAACCGTTAGCTGCAGATATCGACAAGGAACACAGATTCCCTGTTGAAACTGTAGAAAAGATGGCTAAGTATGGCTTACTTGGCATTCCATTCCCTACTGAATACGGTGGAGCAGGCGGAGACCACATCTCCTATGCAATCACTGTAGAAGAGTTATCAAGAGTTTGCGCATCAACAGGCGTAATCTGTTCAGCTCATACTTCATTATGCTGCTGGCCTATCTTTAACTGGGGTAATGAAGAACAGAAGCAGAAATATTTACCTGACCTGTTATCAGGCAAGAAGCTCGGTGCTTTCGGTCTTACTGAACCTAACGCAGGTACAGACGCATCCGGACAGCAGACAAGAGCTGAATTAGTAGGTGACAAGTGGATTTTAAACGGAGCTAAGGTATTCATTACAAACGGCGGATATGCTGACGTATTTGTTGTAATGGCTATGACTGACAAGAAAAAAGGAAACCACGGAATCTCCGCATTTATCGTAGAAAAGGGCGACCCTGGATTCTCAATCGGCAAGACAGAGGACAAGATGGGTATCTGCGCATCCTCAACTACAGAGCTTATTTTCCAGAACTGCGAAATCCCTGCTGACAGACTGTTAGGACAGGTTGGCGACGGCTTCAAGGTTGCTATGTCAACTCTTGACGGCGGACGTATCGGTATCGCTTCACAGGCTTTAGGTATCGCTCAGGGCGCTTTCGATGTAACAGTTGACTACATGAACGCAAGAAAGCAGTTCGGCAAGAAGCTGTCACAGTTCCAGGCTCTTCAGTTCGAAATGGCTGACTTAAAGACCAGAATCGAAGCTGCAAGACTCCTCGTATACAGAGCTGCTGATATGAAGGATAAGCACCTGCCTTACGGTGAAGCTGCTGCTATGGCTAAGTTATACGCTGCAGAAACTGCAATGGCTGTAACCACCAAGTGCGTACAGTACCACGGCGGATACGGATACACTAAGGATTATCCGGTTGAAAGAATGATGAGAGACGCTAAGATTACTGAGATCTACGAAGGTACTTCCGAAGTTCAGAGAATGGTAATCGCTGGCAAGACTTTCAAGAAATAAGGTAGGAGGAGAATAGATATGGCATTTAAGATTATCGTTTGCGCAAAGCAGGTTCCTGATACAAACGTTATTAAGATTAACCCTGCAACAGGAACATTAATCAGAGACGGTGTTCCATCAATCCTTAACCACGATGATAACAACGCTCTTGAAGAAGCATTAAAAATTAAAGATAAGTATAAGGACGTAACTGTAACAGTTATCTCCATGGGACCTCCTCAGGCTACAGACCTTCTTTTCGAATGTATCGCAAAGGGTGCTGACGAAGGTATTCTTGTATCCGACAGAGCAGTCGGCGGTTCCGATACATGGGCTACATCCAACACTCTGGAAGCAGCTATCAGACACTGGGAAAAGGAAAACGGCCCTGCTGACTTAATCTTTGCAGGACGTCAGGCTATCGACGGAGATACCGCTCAGGTAGGTCCTCAGATTGCAGAAAAGTTAGACCTTCCTCAGGTTACATATGTTGAAGAATTCCAGATTGATGATAACCTTAAGGACATCACAGTAAAGAGACAGTTAGAAGACGGTTATGAACTGATTCATATCCAGACTCCATGCATGCTCACAGCTATCAAGGAATTAAACGAGCCTAGATACATGAACATGAAGGGAATCTTCGGCGCTAAGGACATCAAGGTTTGGAACGCTAAGGATATCGAAGTTGACCTTAACAAGGTTGGTCTTCTTGCTTCACCTACAAACGTATTCAGATCATTCACACCGGCTCCTAAGGCTCCTGGCCAGAAGGTTGCAGGCGACACTGAAAACGAGCAGGCTAAGAATCTCTTAATTCAGCTTAAGGGTAAGCACATCATCTAATAGGAGGAAATACAATGGCTATTGAAATTTTAAAAGATAAATGTATAGGCTGCGGACAGTGCTTTAAGTCATGTCCGTATGACGCTTTTGAATTTGAACCGTATGACGGCAATAAGCTGGGCAAGGTTGCAAAAGTAAACGCAAAGTGCTCCTTCTGTAACCAGTGCTTAACTGCTTGTAAGTTCGGTGCAATTCAGGAAAAGAAGCAGGAAGCTGCTGTTGACCTTTCCGCATACAAGCACATCTGGGTATTCGCAGAACAGAGACAGGGCAAGATCCAGAATGTTGCTCTTGAATTAATCGGCGAAGGCAAGAGACTTGCAAAGGATATCAGCGATGATACTCAGCTTTGCGCAGTTCTTATCGGAAACAACATCGACCATCTTGCACAGGAATGCTTCGAATATGGTGCTGACAAGGTTTACATGGTTCAGGATCCGCTTCTTGAAAACTACACAACTGACGGATACACTAAGGTTATGAAGCAGTTAATCGATGAATACAAGCCGGAAATCGTTCTTTACGGTGCTACTCACATCGGCCGTGACTTTGCTCCTCGTATTGCTGCAAGATGCAACACAGGTCTTACTGCTGACTGTACACACCTTGACGTTAAGGTTTCCAAGTACATCGAATTCGCTAAGGCAAACACTACATTAGATACATCCACATTAGACCCTAACGATCCTTCAACAGGCATCAAGCAGACTCGTCCTGCATTTGGCGGTAACCTGATGGCTACTATCATCTGCCCTAAGACAAGACCTCAGATGTCAACAGTTCGTCCTGGCGTAATGCAGAAGCAGGATAGAGTTCCTGGTGCAAAGGGCGAAGTTGTTAACGTTAAGCCTGACATCAAGGCTTCTGACATCAGAATCGAAATCAAGGACATCGTTAAGTCAATGAAGGAAATGGTATCCTTGACTGACGCTAAGATCATCTGCTCCGGCGGACGTGGTCTTGGTGATGCTTCCGGTTTCGAACTTATCCAGAAGTTCGCTGACAAGGTTGGCGGAGTTGTTGGTTCATCCCGTGCTGCTGTAGATGCAGGCTGGATCGATCACTCACACCAGGTAGGTCAGACTGGTACTACTGTAAAGCCTGAAATCTACTTTGCATGTGGTATTTCCGGAGCTATTCAGCACTTAGCAGGTATGCAGACTTCAAACTGCATCGTAGCTATCAACAAGGACCCTGATGCTCCTATCATGGAAGTTGCCGACTACGCTATCGTAGGCGACCTTTACAAGGTAATCCCTGAAATCATTGCTGAGTGGGATAACGCAGAAGCTCTTTACGACGCAACTACAAAATAAAGTGAGCCTCGAAAACTCTGTTTTCGCCAGGTAGAAACTATATAATTTCACAAATTAAAGGGGACGGTCTTATTGGCCGTCCTTTTTAGTGCATCCGAAGTAAATTGGGGTTTTGCAATTTTCCTTCGGGGCACTCGATGTAGAGTAGCATTGAGTTTTATGCAAAAAAGTAACGCCAAATCGGCAAACGTTGAAATTAAACTAGCTGTGTTACGCGAGGCATATAGAATTACAGTAATATAATTTAACGAATCCAAAATATTAACATATATGGGTATTATTCTGGAGGCATCGTGCCTATATAATGTACATAAAAGTGATTAGAGATTTTACTGCGTAACTTTTTAATATTTTTATGCGGCCTACAGCGTTTCAGATTACAAAAATGTATAAAAAGCAGTGTAGATACTCCGCAAACAGATTAACTAAGCCTTCAATTAACTTTGGTTACCCTCTTTTTATGCAAAGCATATTCGCAATTTTGCCACTTTATTGTTATTAAAGTACAATTTCGCGAATTTTTTTTATAATTTTTTAATAAAAATTCATAAAAGGGGTTGCATTTTTATTCATATAGTCGTATAATCATCCTTGTTGTTGAATATCAGTACTTTATCAGTACTTAAAGAAAGGAAATATAGAAAAATGAACAAGAAACATGCAACTATTAAAAAAATTATAACAGTATCAATGATTATGCTTATGCTTCTGACGGCTCTGACAGGATGCGGCGGTGAAGAAGCAAAGGAAGATGAGATGACAACCCTGGTGCTTGGAACATCTGCGGACTATGCACCTTTTGAATTCATGTATCCTGACGAAAACGGAGACATGCAGTTTGGAGGTATCGATATATATGTATCTGAATACATAGCTGATTATATGGGCCTTGAGCTTCAGGTTGAGAATATGTCCTTCAATAACCTGCTTACATCACTGGGCAAAGGACAGTTTGATATGGTCCTGGCAGATATAGAGGCCACTGACGAAAGAAAGGAAGCTGCCGACTTCTCAGATCCGTATCTGACAGAACTGGCACCGCAGTTCCTGGTAAAGGCTGAAAACGCTGATAAATTCAAATCATATTCTGATTTTGAAGGCAAAACAATCGGCGCACAGACAGCTACCACAAAGTATAATATAATCAGCGAGATTCCTGATGTAAGCCCTGTTGCTCTCCAGAATGTACTTGACCTTATAAAGGAAGTAAGCTACGGCAAGGTTGATGCTATACTGGTAGATGGTTCCGTGGCTCAGCAGTATCAGGCAACCAATGATGATTTAGTGGCACTCAGCTTTGATGAACTGGGAACTTCCGCTGATGTATGTGTAGCTGTTGCAAAGGGAGATCCTAAGGGACTGCTTCCTAAGATCAACGAAGCAATTGCAAAGATGAACGAAGAAAACAAGATTGAGGAGTTTAAGAAGACCGCCAGCGATTATGCTGATGTATGGCAGGAAGTTTCCGCACCTGAAGAATAAAGAGAGGTAATAGTCTATGTTTTGGGATTGGTGGCAAAGTCTGTTTGTAGATATGACATCCACAAACTTTTTCAACTTCAGCTTTTTACCAAAGTATGGATATGCAGTGATTCAGGGTGTTGAATACACCCTGATTCTTTCTGTCATTTCTGTACTTATGGCAGTACTGCCGGCGCTTTTGCTGGCAACTATGAGGCTTAGCAGAAATAGGGCAATCAGATGTATATCAGGTGCATATATCGCGGCCTTCAGATCGACGCCTATACTTGTACAGCTGATGATAATATATTATGGTGTCTTTTCATTTATAATCGTACCGAAGTTTATGATATTCGGATTTATAGATTCTACAAGATTCATACCGGGAGTGGTGGCTCTGGCGCTTAACAGCTCGGCATATGTGGCGGAAATTTTCCGTGCAGGGATATTGGCAGTGGACAGCGGTCAGATGGAGGCTGCACGTTCACTGGGGCTTTCACATTCCCAGAGCATGAGACTTGTCATACTGCCGCAGGCAATTAAAAATGTGCTCCCTGCGCTGGCAAACGAAGTGATAACCATGGTCAAGGAAAGCTCTGTCTGCATGGTGCTGGGAATGGCCGAAATCATGTTTACCGCCCAGACCATAGGCGGCAGCACTTATATTTCCATAGGACCGTATATGCTGGCTGCATTTATATATTTTGCAATAACATACCCTACATCAAAGGTTATAGAACGTATAGAGAGGAGGATGCGCCGTGGAGACAAACACTGATTATATCATATCCGTTAAAGATCTGGTCAAAAAGTATAACGACGGCAGTGTGACAGCGCTGGATCATTGCAGCCTCAATGTAAATGAGGGTCAGGTTATAGCCATAATAGGGCCTTCCGGATCGGGAAAATCAACACTGCTCAGAAGCCTTAATCTTCTGGAGGAACCTACATCGGGTAAAATATATTTCAAAGGAACGGACCTTACCTCAAAAGAGGTGGATATAAACAAGCACAGGCAGAAGATGGGCATGGTATTCCAGCATTTTAATCTTTTCCCGCATAAAACAGTGCTTGAAAACATTACTATGGCTCCGGTCACACTTAAAATACAGACAGAAGAAGAGGCAAAAAATGCCGCCATGAAGCTGCTTGAGAGGGTTGGACTGCCGGAGAAAGCGGATGAATATCCAAATATGCTTTCCGGAGGACAGAAGCAGAGGATAGCCATTGTAAGAGCTCTTGCCATGGAACCGGAGGTCATGCTTTTTGACGAGCCTACGTCGGCACTGGACCCCGAGATGGTTGGCGAGGTACTGGATGTTATGAAAGAACTGGCATCGGAGGGTATGACTATGATAGTAGTTACCCACGAGATGGGATTCGCCAGAGAGGTGGCAGATGAAATCGTATTCATGTCTGAAGGCCGAATAATTGAAAGAGGAATTCCGCAGCAGATATTCGAAAATCCCGAAAATGAAAGAACAAAAAACTTCATAGACAAGGTATTGTAATAAACACAAATCCTTTCCCACGAGAATATGCTGAATACAAAAAGGTTTTTGGCAAACTCATTCGAAAGGATTTTTTATATGGGAAAAATTATATCATTAAAAGAAATGCAGCCGGGCCAGAAGGCACGCGTGAAAGAACTGACTGCTTCAGGCTCAATGCGGCGCAGGCTGCTTGATATAGGTCTGGTGGAAGGCACAGAAATAAAATGTGTTGGAAAAAGTCCGTCAGGTGACCCGTCAGCATTTTACATAAGAGGTGCAGTAATAGCTCTCAGGTCAGAGGACAGCTGCAATGTTATGGCGGAGGCGGAAGACATGGTGCAGCCTCAAAAGAGGATTGTGGCGCTGGCGGGCAATCCCAACGTGGGAAAATCGACGGTTTTCAACGGGCTTACCGGGTTGAGGCAGCATACGGGAAACTGGCCCGGAAAGACAGTTTCAAACGCAAGAGGTACATTCAGGACCGAAAGGCACAGTGTGGAACTTGTAGATATACCGGGAACTTATTCTATGCTGGCTCATTCGCAGGAGGAAGAAGTGGCACGTGACTTCCTGCAGTCGGGAGAGGCAGAGGTGACTATAGTGGTCTGCGATGCTACGTGTCTGGAACGAAATCTGATATTAGCTCTTCAGGTAATGGAAATCTGCCCAAAAGTCATGCTTTGTGTAAACCTTATGGACGAGGCAGAGAAAAGAGGAATAATGATAGACCTTTCTCTTATTTCGGAAAGACTGGGAGTACCGGTGGTCGGAGTAACCGCACGTAAAAAGGCCACACTGAGAAAGCTAACTGATGTCCTGGATAACCTACTGGATGATGTTTCTGATGATGTTCCGGGTGATGATGCGGATAAGGAACGGGATGACGTTAAGGAAGATGATGACAGTGCAGTGGCTCAGCTTGTAAAAATTGCTGAGAAAGTATGTGACGGAGCGGTTTCATACAGCAAAAAACATGACAGCCGGGACAGGCGGCTGGATAAAGTATTTACCGGGCGTGTGTGGGCATATCCGATTATGCTTCTGATGCTGGCTGTGATTCTGTGGATAACCATAGTGGGCGCCAATTACCCGTCAGAACTCCTTGCATCAGGTTTTGCTGTACTGCAGGTGAAGCTTACATCTCTATTTGATGCTGCCGGTGCTCCTGCATGGCTTTATGACATGCTTATACTGGGAGTTTACAGAGTATTGTCATGGGTAGTTTCGGTAATGCTGCCGCCTATGGCTATTTTCTTCCCTCTGTTTACTATCCTGGAAGATGCGGGTTATCTGCCCAGGATTGCATATAATATGGACCGTGCATTCAAATGCTGCGGAGCATGCGGAAAACAGGCACTCACCACCTGCATGGGCTTCGGCTGCAATGCTGTGGGAGTCATGGGCTGCAGGATAATAGATTCTCCACGAGAAAGACTTCTGGCAATGCTTACAAACAATTTTGTGCCGTGTAACGGGAGGTTTTCTGCCCTTATTGCTCTGATTACCATGTTTTTTGCATCTGCCGTTTCAGCAGGAGGCATGTTACAGTCTGCCTCTGCTGCACTTATACTTACACTTCTCATAGCCGGAGGAATTGCTGCAGCACTGGTCGTAACGGCGATTCTTTCACGGACCCTGCTTAAGGGCCTGCCGTCCTCGTTTACTTTGGAGCTGCCGTCATACAGATGTCCGCAGTTCGGAAAAGTTATCATAAGATCGGTTCTTGACAGGACACTTTTTGTCCTTGCCAGAGCCGCAGCTGCAGCAGCCCCCGCAGGGCTCATAGTATGGATACTTGCCAACACGGTAATCGGTGGTGCAAGCATCCTTGACAGAATGGTATACATGCTGGAACCTGTGGGTACCTTTATGGGACTTGATGGTGCGATATTGACAGCTTTCATACTTGGACTTCCGGCTAACGAGATTGTAATACCGATTACAATTATGATTTATACATCGCAGGGGAGCCTTGCCGAGCTTGGAAGTCTGGCGGAAATGCAGCAGCTTTTCACAGAGAACGGATGGACTTGTGTGACCGCTATGTGCACCATGGTGTTTTTCCTGATGCACTGGCCATGTGCAACTACGCTACTGACCATAAAAAAAGAGACGGGCAGCGGTAAATGGACTGCACTGGCAGCGATTATACCCACTGTATGCGGATTCATCCTATGCAGCCTGATTGCAGGGGTTGGGAGACTTGCTGTCTGAAAAAATATTCCCCCACACATGATTATTAAAAATTTGCAAAGACTGGAATATAGGGGTTGAAAAAAATCCGGACCGAATATATAATATAGCTCGTTGTGCATTTTTATAAGGGGGGATTATTCGTGGAAAATTATACTTTTCTGCTGAGTATTGCAATTATACTTCTATCAACCAAAGTTCTTGGTGATGCTACAAACAAGGTCAACATGACGCAGGTGGTAGGGGCTCTGTTGGCAGGAGTCCTGCTGGGGCCTTCATGTCTGGGACTTATAACAGAGACTGATTTTCTTGCCAAGACGGCTGAAATCGGCGTTATTCTTCTGATGTTTATGGCAGGTCTGGATACAGACGTGACCGAAATGAAGAAAAACATCAAAGCCTGCATGGTAATCGCATCAATAGGTGTGCTGGTTCCGCTTCTTGGAGGTACTGCATGCTACTATTTTTATTTCCGCGATGCCATGACGGATTATGACGATATCCTTAAAGCTGTATTCATAGGCGTTATCCTGACTGCCACATCTGTCAGCATCACAGTGGAAGCTCTGAGAGAAATGGGCAGGCTGGAAGGCAAAGTCGGCAGCGCCATACTGGGAGCAGCGGTAATAGATGATATTATAGGTATAATCGTTCTTACCGTGGTAATAAGCATGAAAGACAGCAGCGTTTCAATAGGTTTAATTCTCATAAAGATAGCTTTGTACATGATCATGATGGTGGTGCTGGGGTATCTTCTGAATCGTTTCAAGGATCTGATAGACCGGAACCTGGGGAAGCGCCGCATAACCACATACATCGTGGCTGCATGCTTTATAGTATCATTCGTTTCAGAAACCTTCTTCGGAATTGCGGATATTACAGGGGCTTATCTCCTTGGACTTTTCTTTTCGCAGCATGAGATAAAGAGGGAAATCGCCAGAAAGATAACAGTTCCTTCCTACCTGATCTTTTCACCGGTGTTTTTTGCCAGTGTGGGACTTAAGGTGGAATTGTCCGGAATGACAGGAAGTCTTATATTGTTTTCCGTAATTCTGCTGGCTGCAGCGGCACTGACCAAAATTATTGGCTGCGGAATCGGTGCTAAACTTTGCGGATTTACCTCCAGAGAAGCCCTGCAGGTAGGAGTGGGCATGGTATCGCGTGGTGAGGTTGCGCTGATAGTAGCCCAGAAAGGATATGCTGTCGGACTTGTTGATGGAGCCATGTTCCCGCCTATTGTCATTGTGGTAATTGCTACAACAGTGATTGCACCTATTGTGCTCCGGCAGATTATGTGCGATAATAGAGGCAGCAAATAAGGAGACCGGAAATGATGAACAAAACAAAAAACGAAATAAAAAACGAAACTATAGAGCTTCTTATGAGCCACAGTTCATGCAGAAGCTTTCTTGAAAAACCTGTTCCTGATGATGTGACAGATGCAATAATCGAATGCGCCCAGCGTGCGCCGACTTCAAGTTATCTTCAGGCATATACCATAATAAAGGTGGAGGATAAGGAAAAGAGAAAGGCACTGGGCGAATTCGCCGGAGGACAGGAATGGGTTGAAAAGGCAGGACTTGCCTTGCTGTTCTGCGCTGACCTTCACAGACTTGATGTGGTTCTGGATGTGGCGGATAAAAACGTACTTCATAACGAAGAACTGTATACTGTAGCTGTTACCGATGCGGCTCTTGCATCTTCCAGAGCGCTGGCAGCGGCTCAGGCTCTGGGACTTGGAGGCGTTTTTGTAGGGGGAGTAAGAAACGAAACAGAAAAGATGGCTGAGCTTTTCAATCTTCCCGAGCTGGTTTTTCCTATGTACGTTGTATGTATGGGATATCCTGCAGATGTGCCGCCTCAGAGGCCGAGAATGGACAAGAGCCTTATTTCAGCTGTGGATGCTTATCCGGAGATTACAGGACCGGAGCAGCTGGCAGGATACGAAAAAGAGGTATCGGAATATTTCCTGAACATTACAAACGGCAGAAGCGGCCGCGGATGGATTGCCAGAGCTGAGCATGCCATTTCTGTAAAGCCTCGATACAGTGTGGGAAATTTCCTGCATAAGGCCGGGTTCATGACAGCATCGGAGCCGGACAAAAAGTCAGAATAAATCAGAATAAAAGAGAGAAAACTGCGAATCTGTAAATCGCAGTTTTTTTGTAGAAAAAACATCGTTGATATGATAGAATACCTGTATGACTGATAATATAAAGACCGACAGACAGTCTCTCAAGTCTAAAAAACTGTTTCTCCTTGATATGGACGGAACACTCTATCTTGATGACCGGCTTTTCGACGGTGCAGCGGAGTTTCTGTCAAACATAAAAAAAGCAGGAGGAAGATATATTTTTCTGACCAACAACTCGTCAAAGGGAACAGACAGCTACATGGTAAAGATGGAGAGACTCGGCATACCGGCTCAGGCTGAGGACTTCATAACCTCGGTGGATGCGATGATTTACCGGCTTAAGAAATGTTACGGGGAAGCGGCTCTGGACCGTAAAATGTACATAATGGGTACTGAATCCTTTAAAAAGCAGATGAGAGCGGAAGGATTCAACATAACCGATGTGCTTGAGGATGACATCGGCACACTGGTCATCGGCTTTGACAGAGAGCTGACATTCTCAAAACTGGAGGATGCGTGCAGACTGCTGGTAAAAGACGTTGACTATTTCGCCACCAATCCTGACTGGGTATGTCCTACAGAATACGGTTACGTTCCCGACTGCGGCTCTTTTGCCTTCATGCTTGAAAAAGCGACGGGAAGAAAACCTGAATTTGCAGGCAAGCCGGAGCCTCAGATGGCATATCTTGCAATGGACAGATTCGGCTTTATGCCTGAGAGTACATTGCTGATTGGCGATAGACTATATACTGACATAGCCTGCGGTAAGAATGCCGGTATAGATACAGCCTTCGTCCTTTCCGGTGAAGGCACGTTAACGGATATTGAAGAGACCGGTATAGAGCCCGAATACATATTTGAAGGCGTAGGGCAGATATCAGATGAAATTTTCGGAGGTAAATAAAAACATGAAGCTTGACAACAAACGGACCATAACTATAGGCTTTGCATTTCTTGCTATCAGCGCTTTCTGGCAGACGTACGACAACATAATTCCGCTGATACTGAAATATTTCTTTAATATAGGCGACACTCTTTCAGGCGGAATAATGGCTCTGGATAACATTTTTGCCTTGATAATGTTGCCGGTTTTCGGTGCATGGTCCGATAAGGTAAACCACAAGCGCGGCAAGAGAACACCTTTTATATTCGTAGGTACCATACTTGCGGTGGCAGGCATGCTGTTCCTGCCGCTGGCGGCAAACAGCCGGAATCTGGTGCTTTTCGTGGCGGCTCTTTTTGTAACACTTTTTGCAATGAGTACCTTCAGGTCACCGGCGGTTTCACTCATGCCTGATGTAACTCCTAAGCCGCTGCGTTCAAAGGCTAACGCAATTATTAATCTCATGGGGGCTATTGGAGTTATCTGCGGGCTGGCTCTGATTATGCTTCTTGTAGGAGAGGGAAAGACTCCGGACTATGAGCCGCTGTTCATTGCAATCGCAGTGATTATGATACTTTCTCTGATTATAATTCTTACCAAGGTAGATGAAAATAAATTTGTCGCAGAGCGAATTGCAAAGGAAAAGGAATGGGGTATTGCGGACGAAGAGGAAATCACCGATGAAAACGGCAACACCTCTCTGCCAAAGCCTGTAAAACGCAGCCTTGTATTCCTGCTTTTATCTGTAGCCTTCTGGTACATGGCATACAATGCTGTTACAACAGCATTCTCAAAGTATGCCACAGAAATGTGGGGCATGGAAGGCGGCGGATTTGCCGGAGCTCTGATGGTAGCTTCTGTGGGAGCGCTGATCTCATTTATCCCTGTAGGAATCATATCCAGCAAGGCAGGACGAAAAAAGGTGATACTTTTCGGAGTTCTGATGCTGGCAGCAAGCTTTTTCTGCATATTTCTGTTCAAGACTCCGAATTTCGGCGTTAACATCGTTTTCCTGCTGGTAGGTATGGCGTGGGCTTCAATAAATGTAAACTCATATCCTATGGTTGTGGAAATGTGCAAAGGCAGCGATATCGGCAAGTTCACCGGAATGTATTATACCTTTTCCATGGCGGCACAGGTGCTTACACCTATTCTGTCGGGATTTTTCCTTGAGCATGTGGGTTACTGGACACTGTTCCCGTATGCAACCGTGTTCTCTGTAATTGCCTTCTTCACCATGCTTAATGTAAAGCACGGAGACAGCAAGCCGGAGGCACCGAAGAGCAGTCTTGAAGCCTTTGATGTTGAAGACTAGATATCAGATTCAGAAAGGGGGTATTGGTATGGAAAAGAAACAGATACTTGAAGAATTACTTACATGGCGCTATGCTCACAGAGGATTTCATGACAAGCCAGCCGTGCCGGAAAACTCCATGATTGCCTTCAGAAGAGCAGTTGATGAGGGCTTCGGCATTGAGCTTGACGTTCATCTTACAAAGGATAAGAAGCTGGCTGTCATTCACGACTCCAGCCTCAGCAGAACCTGCGGTGCAGACCTGAATATAGAGGATATTACCCTTGGGGAGGCTCAGGTTTATTTCCTGGAAAAGAGCGAGGAAATCATTCCTTCCTTTGAAGAGGTGCTGGGGGAAGTTTCCGGCAAGGTTCCTCTTATTATAGAAATCAAGAGCGCCGGCGGCAATGACAGGGAACTGACCGATGCGGTCATGACTGCCCTTGGGGGATATAAAGGACTTTACTGTATTGAGTCATTCAGCCCTTCCGTAGTGGGATATCTCCGTAAAGCTTACCCGGATGCAGTTCGCGGACAGCTGTCGGGGTGCCTCAACAAGAATTTTGACAAGAAACATGCAGGTGTCTCAGGCAATGAGCCTATACTCACCGGTCTGCAGGATTTCCTGCTTAAGAATCTCTGGGTAAATCTGGAGGGCAGGCCGGACTTCGTTGCCTACTGCTACGAGGACAGGGAGATGAATGCCTTTGTAAACTTCAGGGGTGCCAAGTTTATGTGGACCATCAGGAGCTATGATGATTTGAAGAAGTGCGAAGAGTCAGGTGCTGCAGGAATCTTCGAGCAGTTTAACCCGAAGGATTACGAATAGCAGCATTCAGTCATATGAAATCTTGAAAAAATACATCTTGAACCTCATAACTCCACCTTTTTGAGCAAAAAACGCAAAAAGGTGGAGTTTTTGGCTGTTTGTTATGGGGATAAGTGAGGCTTTAACAATTTGTATAGCACGAAAACATTGAAAATTCAACGTTTTACATATTGTTCCATATAAGTCAGCGCTTTAAATCAATGAAATTTTTCCACCAAAAAAGCAAAAAAGTCAAAAATGGTGGAAAAGCGAAATTTTAACTATTTTCCCGCCTGAAGCAGATCTCTGATTTCCCTGAGCAGCTGGATATCTTCAGGTACAGGAGCAGGTTCCGGTTCAGCCGGTTCTGCAGGTGCCTCTTCGGCCTGCTTCCTGGTAAACACACGGTTAAAGATCTTCATCATCCAGAAGATAACCAGTGCAGTTAACAGAAATACGATTACAGCCTGGATGAAGTTGCCCACCATGATCTCTGCACCGCCTACAGTAATTTTAATACCTGTAAAGTCAATACCGCCGATGATGATTCCAAGAAGGGGAGTAATCACATCTCCAACCAGAGAGTTTACGATGGCAGTAAAAGCACCGCCGATGATGATGCCGACAGCCATGCTCATTACATCGCCTTTGGATATAAATTCCTTAAATTCTGATATAAATTTTTTCATCTAAATTTCCTCCATTTTTAAGATTTCCTTTTCAATTCTGTCCCACGGAAAACCGATCACGTTTTCATAGCTGCCTTCGATGTGGTCTGTGTATCTTGAGAAATAGCCCTGGATAGCATACGCACCTGCTTTGTCATATGCTTCATCGCTGTCAAGATATGAGGCAAGCTCCTCCTCTGAATAGTCTGTGAAATACACCTTTGTCACCTCTGCAAAAACCCGTGTCAGATGACGTCCGCAGGCAAGCAGGGCCACACCGGTAACAACATAATGGAAATCATTTCTGAGCTTGTCAAGCATACGGTGTGCATCTGGCCTGTCTGCAGGTTTTCCCATAATTTCACCGTCCTTGTAAACGATGGTGTCGGCAGCTATAATTATGCTTTCTTCTCCGCCGCCGGTATCGTCCGGCATGGAAGCAAGCTGTTCTGCAACATTCTGAGCTTTTTTCAGAGCCAGAAACATGACCGTTTCACACATGCCATGAATCTGTGGAAGGTTTTCTTCAATGTGTGCAGGCATCACCATCGGCTCGATACCGTGGGCGCGCATCATCTCGATACGGCGGGGCGAGCCGGAGGCAAGAACTATTTTTTGTTTTTTAAGGCAGCACGAACTGCCGCAGGTTTTTGACATGACGCTACTCCGTTTTTTATGTGAGATTTTCTGATAAATATTATGACATATTTTTGGCTTAATGGAAAGAATAAAAAGTACGAAAGAAAAGTTTTTTATCAATGCAGGAGGGTTTCTAATGGTGCTGCAGATAAGCGAGGAAAAAAACAAGGAAAAAGAAAAACAGAAAAAAGAGATAGGAAAGGCGTATGGAAAGTATGCTAAACAGTTTACGCCCAGGCCAAAGTATTTTTCCAACTGTGTAAAGGCTTTTGCCACAGGCGGTATAATCTGTATGGCTGCACTGGCGGTACAGAACAGACTTCAGGCTGCAGGGATGTCGCAGAAGGATGCGGGTGCTTTTGTTACCATAGGTCTCGTGGTTCTGGCTCAGCTGCTGACTGGGCTGGGTGTTTTTGATGTAATCGCCAGACATGCGGGAGCCGGAGTTATAGTACCAATTACAGGCTTTGCCAATTCTATGGTGGCACCGGCCATCGAATATAAGAAGGAAGGACCTGTGCTGGGTACAGGTGCCAAACTGTTCAGTGTGGCCGGGCCGGTACTGGTGTGCGGAATCAGCACGGCAACAGTCGTTGGCATTATATACTGGTTTATAGAAAAGTTATAAAGAAGAATATCGATTGGAGAGGAAAAGTGGCAAACAGAAAAATCGGTGCGCAGACGGTGCGCCTTGAGAAAAAACCGTACATCATAGGGCGCGGAAACATAGGGGGAGTGAAAGAAGGCGAAGGGCCTCTGGCCGATTCCTTTGATCAGGTCCTTGATGACGATATGTTTGGAGAAAAATCATGGGAAAAGGCAGAGTGCAAGATGCTGGAGGCCGCCATGGAAAAGGCCATGGTACGTGCTCAGCTTAAAAAAGAGGATATAGACATCATGCTCTGCGGAGACCTTGTAAATCAGATTATGACATCATCATTTGCGGCCAGGGATCTTCATATACCATTTTTGGGCCTCTATGGCGCCTGCTCCACCATGACCGAATCACTGGCCATAGGCTCTATGCTGGTGGACGGCGGATTCGCCAGAAGCATTCTGGCAGGGGCTTCAAGCCATTTCTGTACAGCCGAGAGACAGTTCAGGATGCCTGTTGAACATGGAAACCAGAGGCCGACATCAGCGCAGTGGACGGCAACTGCTGCCGGTGCTGTAGTGGTGTCTGAATGGCCTCACGGAATTACAAAGGGGATGACAGCTGTAAGGGTATGCGAGGTTACCATAGGCAAGGTTATAGATGCCGGAATCAGAGATGCCAACCAGATGGGCGCAGCCATGGCTCCGGCTGCTGTGGACACACTGCTTAATCATCTGCAGGACACGGGCCGTGATATTGATTACTACGATCTGGTAGTAACCGGAGACCTGGGTTATATAGGAAAGGATATAATGGCAGACCTGCTGGCAGATGCAGGACTGGACAAAAAGAAAATTTTTTCTCATTACGATGATTGCGGAACAATGCTTTACAGCAAGGAACAGGATGTACACGGAGGCGGCAGCGGCTGCGGATGTTCGGCTTCCGTATTTGCAGGCAAGCTGCTAAAAGACATGGAACAGGGTAAGTACAGAAGGATTCTGCTTATGTCCACAGGTGCGCTGCTTTCCACTATTTCGCCATTTCAGGGAGAAAGCATACCGGGCATAGCGCATGCGGCAGTATTGGAGGTGGAGTAAATGGATTATTTATGGGCTTTTGTAATAGGAGGAGCATGGTGCGTCATCGGACAGCTGCTGCTGGACAGCACCAAACTGACGGCGCCGAGAATCCTGGTCATATTCGTGGTTTCCGGCGTGGTGCTTCAGGCACTGAACCTGTATCAGCCGCTGGTTGATCTGGCGGGAAACGGAGCTACAGTTCCACTGCCCGGCTTCGGCTATAATCTGGCAAAGGGTGCTATGGAAGGAGCACAGAAGGGTTTCCTGGAGGCCATAACCGGACCGGTAAAGGCTACGGCTGCAGGTGTGGCTGTGGCTATAACCTTTGGATATATTGTCTCGCTGATTTTTACGCCGAAATCGCCGAAGAGGTAGGTGCTGCATACAGACAGTTTAAAGCGAGTTGACAGACCGGCATATTACGTGGTAAAATATTACAAAACAAGAGGATTTTTGGAGGATTACCATGGAAAGACTGATTATATACGGACTGGCGATTGTCAATATAATATTGGGCTTTATTTTACTTTACAGTAAGCCATCACCTTTTGGTAAAAAGACATATGATAAAGTAAAAAGATCTTAGCTGCAAACGCAAAAGAGCGGTATCAAAACCGCTCTCCTGTTTATACTCATATTAATTTTGTATCAAGCTATAGGACCTCAATTTCTTCAACTGTCAGTCCTGTATCTGCAGCAATCTGCGCTATAGGACGTCCATTGGACTTCATAGTCCGTGCAAGCTCCAGTATAGCGGTGGCACGGCCCTTTTCAAGTCCGGCGGCTTCGCCTCTACGTAGACCTTCCTCCAGGCCATCATCGTATCCGTCCAGCCTCGATATTTCCATATCCTCTTCTCTTGTCAATTCTCTGAACAGCATTTCCACCATCTCCGTCCCATACTTCTTTAAAAACTCAGGTAAAATCCCGCAGTCAATGCATCCGCTTATGAGTTCCGCTATTAATATTATACACCCTGACAGTCAGTTGTAAAGCAATTTCACCATCATCATCTCCGAGAAATGCGTCCGACAGCTTCATCTCCTGATATTCCGGGAAGTCCTCCTTGCCATCATAAAATACTATGAAGGTTGGGCGAGGGATTTTCAGGAGTTTTTTGCGGTAAAGCTCGTCCGTGTTAATCATGCGCTGAAGCATGGCGGACATATAAATAAGGTCTCTCAAGGGCATATTGCTGCAGATGGTGGACTGATGCTCTGCCAGCACGATGAATGAATCCTCCATTACAAAGGCAACATCGTTTTTGAGCACGCGGAATACCACATCCTCCAGCGTAACAATTTCTATATTTGCTTCCGGACCGTAGTTGGTGTCAAAGAGAGCGTTGTAAAGTTCTATGAGCTTATCCTCTTCGCTGAAAAGTGTACGGAAAACGCTGTCTTTGTACTTTCTGCTGATTGTTTGCATAGTCTTGCTCCTTTCATTGAAAGGCGCTTAAGTCGAATCATATCTTTCCCTTAATAATCCCACCATACATTATGATAGGTGTGTGTAATAAAATGTATGACAAGGAGTATATTCACTATATCACAAACTGATTTCCAGTTCAATTGAGATTATGAATTTACTCGGGCGGTTATCAATTCGTTAGTGGAAAAACGACCTCATTAAGAAAGGGGTCAGCCCGTCCACTATGAATACAATGGAGAAAAAGAATAAATGAGAAAAGACGTTTCAAATTGAGGCGTCTTTCTTGATTTTTGAATACATATATGGTAAATTATTATGATAGGATTGCTATGTGTATGTGAGGAATTATGAAAAAAATCGCTATATACATTATGAGGCTGGGCCTCAGTATAATATATGGGATATTAAAGCTGTTTCCGACGCAGGAAAGCAAGGTGCTTTTCCTGAGCAGGCAGTCAGATGAGCTGACTCAGGATTTCAGTGATACCCAGGAACTTCTGCGCAGAGAAAAACCTGATGTAAAGATAGTGACATTGTGCCATCGTCTTGAGGGCGAAGGCGGCGGAGGGCTTGTATCCTTTGCAGCATCAACTCTTAAGAGTATGTATCACATGGCAACTTCAACTGTATGCGTGCTGGATGCCTACTGGCCTGCAGTTTCAATCCTCAATCACAAGAAGTCGCTTACAGTAATACAGATGTGGCATGCACTGGGCAAGATCAAGCAGTCAGGATATCAGACTCTTGGCAGAGAGTCGGGCAGAAGCGCAGAGACTGCACGGCTTATGAAAATGCATGAAAACTACGACTATATCATAGCCGGAGGCAGAGCATGGAATCCTTACTACTGCCTGTCGTTTAACACCACAGAGGATAAGCTCGTAAACTGCGGCCTGCCGAGGATAGATCATCTGCTGAATACTGCAGAGGCAAACAGAGTGAAGGTAATGGAAGCCTATCCGGAATTCTGCGAAAAAACAGTGGTGCTTTATGCACCTACTTTCCGGAGAAATATAGAACTTCACTGGGAGGAACTGGCCGACAGACTGACAGCGGAGAAGGATATTGTTCTAATCGTCAAGGGACATCCCAATCAGCAGCTTACCACAGACAATCCGGCCGTGTATACCTGTCCTGAATTTAAAGCTGTAGATCTGCTTGCCGCCTGCGATTATCTGGTGACAGACTACTCTGCCATCGCCATAGAAGGAGCAGTTTTGAGCAGGCCGACGTACTATTTCGTTTATGACTACGAAGAGTACAGAGAAAAAAACGGCATGAACATCGACCTCTTTGAGACCATGCCGGGATGTGTTTTCCGCAGGGCAGAAGATCTGGCGGAAGCCATCATCACAGGTGAATACAACTTCAAATCGCTTGAAGAATACAGAAAGAAATATCTTCCGGAGCACCTGGGCACATCTACAGAGCAGATAGTAAAGCTGATTACAGATAATATGAAAAAATAAGAGAAACAAACATAAGGAAAAGGAAATAAAATGGACTTTTTTGAGATAGCAAGATGGGCGACAAAGAAAATGAAGCTTTTCCTCCTCTACTGGAGAAGGATAGTTTTCGCGAAAAATCATTTCAAATGCCCATGGTATAAAAAAATAAGAGCAAATGTCTGCGGAGGATTCCTGGCAGACCAGTGGATGCTTTATGATTTCGATCACAACGACAAAAGCGAGTACCTTTCCGAATTCGACTGGTACCGTTCAAGATACATCAACGAGCCTTTTGACTTCGTATGCAATAACAAGATAGCATCGGCGGAGATACTCAAGCAGTACGTGAGAGTTCCGGAAAGCTACATGATAAAAAACCACGGTTTTCTCAGCAGCTTTCAGAGCGTGGCCATGGAATATGAAGATGCGCTGACTCTCCTTAAAGAGAAAGGAAAGATGTTTTTTAAGCCATACGGCAAGGGCAAGGGAACCGGAGTGGTGATCATGACCTACGATTACGATAAGGATATGCCTTGTATCGACCTTAAGCCCATGAGCCGGGATGACTTCATAAATTATCTCAAGAAGCACGACGACTGGTTCCTGAGCGAAGCTATGGAGCAGCACAGCTACCTTAACAAAATTTACGACAAGACGGTAAACACCATAAGATTCATAACGATGAAGGATCCGGAAACCCATCAGTTCAAGGTTTTCTTCGCAGTTCAGAGAATCGGCACCAAGGAGACCATACCTGTGGATAACGGCAGCAGGGGAGGACTTGTAGCCAAGATAGACCTGGAGACGGGAATTCTCAGCGAGGCCAGATGTCTGCACAACCGAAATGTATATAAGGTGCACCCTGATTCGGGAGCTCCTATCGAAGGAGTACAGGTTCCGGGATGGCAGCAGCTTAAGAATGATATGATAGATCTGGCCAACAAGCTGCCTTACATGCATTTCATCGCATGGGACATCCTTATCACCGAGGAGGGGCACTGCATCATAGAGGCCAACACTTCATCGGGAGTCAATATCATTCAGCTCTGGGGAGGCCAGAGAAACAAAGAGCTCGGCGACTTCTACAGATACCATAAGGTTATCAGGTAGGCGTTGATGCTTACAGAGGAAAAATTATGAAATATATTATCATGGCTGACGGTAAGGGAACCCGCTGGCAGAATTACAATGATATACCCAAGCATTTCATCGAGATAAACGGGGAGACGCTGCTGGCCAGAACTGTCAGGCTTCTGAAACAGGGTGACCCGGGATGTGAAGTAATCATAACCTCACATGACCCGCGGTACGAGGTGGAAGGCGCGACACGGTATGAGCCGAAGAACAATCACCTGGAGATTGACAGGTTTACAGAGGAACTCATAGCAGACAATGTGTGTTTTCTCTATGGCGACACCTACTATTCGGAAGAGGCTGCAGAGACAATTATAAAAACCGAGGCAGATGACATCCTTTTCTTCGGAAACCAGAGGTCTATCGTAGCGATAAAGGTTGCTGACGGTGAGCTTTTCAGAAGTCACGTTGACAGAGTCAGACAGCTGTTTATGGAGGGTAAAATAGAAAAATGCATCGGATGGCAGGTATACCAGTCCTTTATGGGGCTGCCTTTCGGTGAAAAGAAGATAGAGTCCAAGTACATCATTTTAGAGGACAGCACCGAGGATTTCAATTCTCCGGAGGACTATAACA
Organism: Anaerovoracaceae bacterium; assembly: GCA_051883095.1. GTDB lineage: Bacteria > Bacillota > Clostridia > Peptostreptococcales > Anaerovoracaceae > SUG1106. The sequence goes on along the minus strand of JBJETB010000007.1, from coordinate 17,578 downwards.
GGAGGACAGTAAAGATTTGAGCACTTTCAAAGAAATATTAAAGGAACACATTGAGCACCGCGCACAGCTTTTCAAGCTGGCGGAGGCAGATCTGAAGAAAACCTACAGCGGTTCGGTACTGGGATGGAGCTGGGCTCTCATCAGACCTTCAATTCTGATTTTTGTATACTGGTTCGCCTTCAGCTTCGGTCTGAGAAAAGGCGGCGATGTGAACGGATACCCGTTTTTCCTGTGGCTGATAGCCGGAGTTATACCGTGGTATTTTATGAGAGACAGTATTACAGGCGGTGCAGGTTCAATCAGGAGATACAAGTATCTTGTGACCAAGATAAAATTTCCGGTGTGCACCATTCCGACCTTTGTTAATATGGCACTTATGGTAAGCCATATCGGTCTGGTGGTGATTGTGATAGCTATTTACATGCTCTTCGGGCACATGCCGACCATATATTATCTGCAGATTCCGTTCTACATGTTTCTCATGTTTCTCTTTTTCTCAGCATGGGGGCTTTTCGGCGGAGTTCTGTCATCTGTCAGCAGGGACTTTTACAATCTGGTGAAATCACTGGTTACAGCACTGTTCTGGATGTCAGGCATTCTTTATGATGCTACCAAGATTAACAGCCATGCCATAAGAAGCGTGCTCATGTTTAATCCGGTGACCATCATAGTTAACGGATACAGAGATGCTTTCATAAACCAGGTATGGTTCTGGGAAAGAACCACGGAGCTCAGGAATTTCGCCATTGTATTTGCAGTGATGACGATTCTGGCCGTATGGGCCTACGGTAAACTTAAGAAGGATATTCCTGATATACTCTAGGAAAAAGAGGAAATCAAATGGGTAACACAGTCATAGAATTCAAGAATGTAAGCAAGATATATAAGCTGTTTAAAAGCGACAGACAGCGGTTTAAGGCGATTTTCAGCAAAAAGGCCGGATATAAGAAAAAGGTGGCGGTGAACAACCTTTCCTTTAAGATTGAACAAGGTGAGGCTGTGGCCCTCTTTGGAAAGAACGGTGCCGGAAAATCCACCATACTCAAGATGATTACCGGTGTCGCTTATCCTACTACGGGGGAAATAACAGTCAACGGCAGAGTAAGCGCACTTCTGGAGCTGACGGCGGGCTTTGACCCGGAATTTACCGGCAGAGAAAACATATACTTCAGAGGACAGCTTTTCGGCATGAGCAACGATGAGATAAAGAAGCTTGAGCCTGAAATTGTGGAATTTGCAGATCTGAACGATTATATCGATCAGCCTGTGAGGACTTATTCAAGCGGTATGAAGGCCAGACTGGGCTTTGCCATAAACGTGAGCATCAAACCTGAGATTCTCATCGTGGACGAGGCGCTTTCTGTGGGAGACAGCGAGTTTAAAAAGAAATGCCTGGATAAAATTAATAAAATAGTGGGAGAAGAGGATGTGACCTTCCTGTTTGTAACACATTCAACCAATGTTGCCAAATCCTTCTGCAAGAGGGGAATGGTCATGCGGCAGGGCAAACTTCTCTTCGATGGCGGTATTGATGAGGCCATAGATTTTTACAAGCAGACTCTTGAAGAAGATCAGGCGAAGAAAAAGAAAAATAAGGGGATTTTTGAACAATGAGCAGAGCAGAGAAAAAAGCAAGGGAAAAAAGAAGCTTCAAGCAATGGGTACAGGGCCTGAAAACCTGGCAGAAAATCGCCATTTTAGCCGGCACCATCGTGGTACTGGCGCTGCTGATAGGCGGTATAGCCGTATACAGCTATTTCAGCGGTATAGTGGATGAAATGCATGAACCGACACCTGAGGATTATGATCTTTCTCTGGTGGACGTGGACGGATATATCAATATACTGCTGCTGGGTGTAGACAGCCGCGACATGGAGAATATCAAAGGTACCAGAAGCGATATGATAATGATCGCCAGCATAAACAAGGAGACAAACGATGTGAAGCTGACGTCGGTTTATCGTGACACTTACCTGAAAATGGGTGATACATCAACCTACGACAAGATAACCCATGCATGTGTTTACGGCGGACCTGAGATGACCATGAAGTCACTGAATCAGGCAATGGATCTGAATATAACCAATTATGCAATCGTAAACTTCAAGGCCGTTGCAGATCTGGTGGATGCCATAGGCGGAATCACAGTGGATGTGCAGCAGGGTGAGATATATCAGCTTAACAAGTATACAAAGGCTACGGCTAAGAACATCGGACGAAAGAACTATAATCTTGTTAAAGAGCCGGGCGTGCAGACTCTGGAAGGTGTGCAGGCTGTATCCTACGGAAGAATAAGGAAGGGTGTCGGAGATGACTTTAAGAGAACCGAGAGAATGAGAATCGTAGTATCCAAGGTTTTCGAGAAAGCCAAGACAATGCCTTTCTCTGATCTTAAAAAGATAATAGACATGATGGTTCCGCAGGTAAAGACAAACCTGACCATGAACGACATTCTGGCTCTCGGAATCAGACTTCCTCAGTATAACATTTCAACGGGAAGCGGGTGGCCGTACAAGTGGAGCACGGGAACCATAAATAAGATTTCTTACGTTTTCCCTGCAGGTCTTGCAAACAATACGACCATGCTCCATCAGGAGGTCTTCGGGCAGACTGATTATGTGCCTTCATCCACGGTAAATGCCATCAGCAGCGAGATTGCTGCCAGAATAGAGGCTGCAAGAAAGGCAAATCAGATCGAAGACGAAAAAGAAGGCGAAAGCCAGATTGATGATAACATTACGGATAATGAAAATCCAGGCGGTACTGATCCTGAGAATCCGGGAACAGATCCGGATAATCCGGGCGGTACTGATCCTGCAGATCCTGGTACAGAACCTGTGGACCCGGGCACGACAGATCCGACAGATCCCGGTACGACAGATCCTGCTGACCCGGGAACAGATACTCCGGGGACGGATCCGACAGACCCGGGAACGGACAATCCGCCTGCTGCTGTTGATGACGGCGGCGGAGGGGGAACCTCACAAGACACCCGCAGCGGGGAAGAAGCGGCGTAGAAGCCTGCGCATCTGCACCGGCCGGCAGGTCTGACGGTGCAGCTTCTTGCTTTGCGAAAGAGATGATTTTCGCAGGGACCCCGAACTTCAGGGCGGACAGAAACAATAAAGCAAACAAAGAAAAATGATAATACAGAAGGAAAAGGTGATTTAAAATGGCAAAAGAAAAATTAAACTGGGAAGATGAGCAGGTAAGACACGATTACAGACATACTGCATCACATATTATGGCACAGGCCGTAAAGCACTTATGGCCTGACACCAAGCTGGCAATCGGACCGGCTATCGACAACGGTTTCTACTATGACTTCGATACTGAGCACAAGTTCTCAGAAGAGGATTTCCTCAAGATTCAGAAGGAAATGAAAAAGATCGTTCAGGCAAATTATCCGCTTGAAAGATTTGAGCTTCCTCGCGAAGAGGCAATTAAGTTCATGGAGGAAAAGAACGAGCCTTACAAGGTTGAACTTATCCAGGACCTTCCTGAAGATGCAGTTATCTCCTTCTACAAGCAGGGCGATTTCGTAGACCTCTGTGCAGGACCTCACATGGCTTCTACAGGTCAGATCAAGGCTTTCAAGCTGATGAGCGTTGCAGGTGCATACTGGAGAGGCGACTCCGACAGACAGATGCTTCAGAGAATATATGCGACAGCTTTCCCTTCACAGGAAGAGCTTGACGAATACATCGCCAAGATGGAAGAAGCCAAGAAGCGTGACCACCGTAAAATCGGCAAGGAAATGGATTTGTTCATGCTGACAGACGAAGGTCCGGGATTCCCGTTCTTCCTTCCTAAGGGCATGATTATCAGAAATGAGCTGGAGGCTTTCTGGAGAGAAGAGCACAGAAAGAGAGGCTACGAGGAAATCAAGACTCCGCTTATCTTAAACGAACAGCTGTGGAGAACTTCAGGACACTGGGATCACTATAAGGACAACATGTACTTCACCAAGATTGACGATGAAGATTATGCTGTAAAACCTATGAACTGCCCTGGTTCAATGCTTGTCTACAAGCGTAAAATGTGGTCATACAGAGATTTCCCTATCCGCTGCGGCGAACTGGGACAGGTGCACAGACACGAGCTTTCAGGAGCCCTTCACGGACTCATGAGAGTAAGAACCTTCACTCAGGACGATGCTCACATATTCATGCTGCCTGAGCAGGTAAACGAAGAAATCAAGAACGTCGCAAAATTCTGTGACGATGTATATAAGATGTTCGGATTCGAATACCATGTAGAGCTTTCCACCAGACCGGAAGATTCCATGGGAACAGACGAAGAGTGGGAAATGGCCGAGAACGCTCTCAGAAGTGCCATCGAAGAAATGGGCGTACCTTTCGTAATCAACGAAGGAGACGGTGCTTTCTACGGACCTAAGCTGGACTTCCACCTTCAGGATTCCATCGGCAGAACATGGCAGTGCGGTACTATCCAGCTTGACCTGCAGATGCCTCAGAGATTTGACTTGACATATGTAGGTTCCGACAACGAAAAGCACAGACCTATCATGATTCACCGTGTAATCTTTGGTTCCATCGAAAGATTTATCGGTATCCTGACAGAGCACTGCGCAGGCAAATTCCCTCTGTGGCTTGCTCCTGTACAGGTTAAGCTCCTTACAGTAACCGAAAAGTTTGCACCTTATGCAGAAGAAGTTGCCAAGAAGCTTGAAGAAGCCGGCCTTCGCGTAGAGCTCGATATCAGAAACGAAAAGATAGGCTACAAGCTGAGAGAAGCAAGAAACGAAAGAGTAAGCTATATCGGTGTTATCGGCGAAAGAGAAGCCGAGGCAGGCACTCTTACTGTTCGTTCAAGCAAGGTTGGTGAGCTTGGTGAAATGTCAGTAGAAGATTTCACAGCTAAACTTCTTGAAGAAATCAGGACTAAGGCAATGTAGTCAGAGAGGAATGATTAATAAATGAAAAGATGGGCTTGTTTTGCGGTCGGACTGCTGGCGTGTATGACAGCAGTCTGGAACACAGGACTCCCACAGTTACCAACATCTGATCCGTTTCTGGACGAGATAATATACGACAGCAGCGTAAAGGAATATATAAGTGATAATATTTTCGCTATACTGTTTTTTATGACATCCTTTATTGTAGGGGGGTTCATGTTGTTCTTCAGCGTTTATTCCAAAAGGAAAAAAGGGGTCATGAATGAGATAGCCGATTCCATCGGAGTATTGAGCGTATTTGTATTATTGGCGGGAATATGGATTTTGACTGATTCCAGAGCATTTTTGCTTTTTAAAGATTCTGTGGAACATACGGAGTGTGAAAACGCTGTAACAATGATTTCATTTGTTTCTTTTTTGCTGCTGCCCATAGTTTATGCTGAATTCCTGGGGTGCTATATCAAGACGGAAAAATTCATCAAAATTGTTGAAACTATGATGATTGTCAACCTTGTCGTGTTCATGGCAATGGTGCTGACAGGAATGCCTTCTGTATCATATCTGGTTCTGCTTTTCCTTCAGCATGGCTTTATCGTTGTACTAATAGCAGTTAGCATAAAGGTGTATTTCAAGGATCTGTTCAGTCCGCAGAATGTTAGGGAGCATAATCTGGCCATGGGAACGACAGCCTTCGGCGTTATAAGCGTTATAGCTATAATAACATTTATGATGGGAGGATACAGAATTTACCCTGTAATTTACGGTATAGGGCTGTTGGTTCTGGTATTTTTCATGCTTAAGATGCTTTTTGCAGAGGTTACTGACGTGTACAAAAAGCAGATGCAGGCTGCAATATATAAAGAAATGGCCTATATGGACGGTCTTACAGGTCTGCAGAACAGGAATGCATTCATCCGGGATACCAATGTGGTCATGGACACTGCGAATTTAGGCATTATTATCATGGACATAAACGATCTGAAGGAAATAAATGATACATACGGCCATGAATGCGGTGATATGATTATCAGGGAAGCAGCTGATGTTATAAAGAATGCATTTGACAGTATGGGGCATTGCTATAGAATAGGCGGTGATGAATTCGTGGTTATCTGTGATAATGCCGGAGAAGTCTCACTAAAAGCTGCTATTGCAAAGTCAGAAGATATGCAGGCTGCCTTTAATCGCAAGAATAGGATACAGCTTAATTTAGCCACGGGATATGCCGTAAATGAAAAGACAAAAGAGAGAAAAAGCTTCAATGGGCTAATGAGTGAAGCTGACCGGAGCATGTATATTGACAAGTCAAATAAAAAGAAAAAGCAGTAAAAAAACCATCCCCGCGTTTCAAGCGAGGATGGTTTTTTGGTAAATATCAATTGCTTTTATGAATTTACTTCGCTATATGGCTGGTCTGCAGCCGACACCTCTTCCGGAATTATCGGTTCCGGTTCCGGCTCAGGTTCGGGTTCCAGCGGCGTCGGGTTCGGGTCGAAGAGAATTGACCAGGTCAGCTGGTCGATTTCTCCGGTGACAGGAAGAAGAAAGTCTGTCTGGAATCTTTCCACAGCTGCCTTCATCTCATAATCAAAGTAGCCGTCAGCGTAACCGCTGGAGTAGCCAAGTTCGCTGAGGCGTTCCTGGGCAGCCTTGTTGTAATCCGCATATTCACCGTAGTTCTGGTACATCTTAAGCAGGTACTTGAAGCTGCTCGGATCAGGTTCGAAGATTACGGAGTAGGAGTTTGCAACAGGATTCATGGAATAGTAAGACTTGCCTGTACCAAGCTTTTTGCCCGTGGTATTGTTGTAAAGGGCTCCTTTGTAGCCGATATCCGGCAGAAAGTCGGTTCTCAGCTTGTACTTGTTGCCGCCGGTATACTTGATTGTAAAGTAACCATGCTCGCTGCAGGTTATGGTCGTATTTCTCTTGTTTGCATAAATTACTGCTTTGGTGAGCTTGTTGCCGGCAGTCTTCACCGAGGTAAGTTTCTTGCAGTTGGTCAGGTCGATTTCACTGAGCTGGTTGTTGCTCACATCTACCTTCAGCAGGGATGAGTCTCCCTTTACGTTGAGGGAGGTAAGATTATTATCGTTAAGATAAAGGTATTTCAGCTTGGTAAAACCTGAAAAATCAGCATTCCCCGCAAGGCCGAAGCCTTCCCACTTGATGCGTGCAAGCTTTCCTGCACCATCGCCGTAGAAATTGTTTATGACGCCGTCACCCCAGGTCTTCTTGTTATACGGGGTATACGAATAATTCAGCCTTTTTCCGTTGGTCAGGCCACCATCATAAATGCTGAAAAATTTTGTCAGCATGGAGGTTTCATACGTATTGTTTATTTCCCAGCCCACATATTTGTTCTTATATATATAAAGGTAAATATGTGAAACGGCAATCTGTTCTTCGGACGGATCAAAGTATGTGTAATTGGTTATACCGTAGGTCTGCCAGGTATCTGTTTCTCTGTTCCATCTGTTGTTGGTCCCCACAGTAGGGTCGATGAAAATCCAGCGCCCGTTTACGTAGCATTCTATCCACCAGTGGTCTCTGGTGGTAGGATCACCTTCAGTGTCCCAGTTGTAGGTAGGTGATGTGGCTCTGTGGCCGGCAATGAGTCTGGTCGGGATTCCTTCAGCCCTGGCCAGTGCCATGAATATGCCGGAAAAACCCTGGCATGTTGTGGCTACGCGTCCCTGGTTGTCGCTGTTGTTGCTGGCAATGCGGTTTTCATGATTATATATATTTCTGTACGGATTGGCGTACTGATATGTTTTCTTGGAAAAAGCGACCGTGTCGTAGTAGAAGTTTCCGGCAACGTATTCATATATTTTAAGGAGTTTATCGTAGTCGCTGTAAACGCCGGCAGTAATCCTGTCTGAAATCTGTCTGAAATAGGCTGCTTTCTGCGGTGTCATTTCCTCACGTTTTTTAGTCTTGGGGTCCACAAAAAGGAAGCGCACATCCTCCATGGTGGTATCAAGGTAATCTGATGGCTGGAGAGTGTCGCTGGCGCGGACAGTTCTGTTTTCTGCTATGATGTCGTTATAGCGTGCTATGTGAGGCATACCGTCTTCAACGATAATAGGAAGGTTCTTGTATAGAGCCCCGCGGCTCGGCATGGTTTCGTAGGTTTCGAAAGCATCGTTTATCTTGGCAAGGTATAGAAAATATGCACCGTCAGGAATCTGATAATCGGCAAAGTCTATGCTGTAATCAAAGCCGTAGGTGTAATTGCCGCCCGGGGAAATACCCTGATAGGTTGCAGGCAGATAAATACCTAAATCGTAATATTCTGTCTTAGGGGATGTGCCGTAGAGTGCGACTCTGAATTCACCGGAAGGAACGGGAGTTTTGAAACTTATCCTGAGTACTGACCCGTTTACCGATGCTCTGCAGTACTCTCCGGACGACCCGCCGTCAGAGTTAAAGGAACTGACATATGAAGGTGCATTGACCTCCGCAATGGCAGCGAAAGCAGAATCTGCAGGTACCGAACAGAAAATCAGGGATGCTGAAACTGCTGCTGCAAGTATTTTAGGTTTTTTTCTTCTCAAATCGATTTACCGCCTTTCAATAAGTTGTATATTTAGTATAGCACGTAATTTTGCTTTTATCAAACCGGTACATGCTTTTTTCACTCATAAATAACTCAGATTAAAAACAAAAAAAGTTACGAAAAACTTACTTTAGCTGCGGAATGCAGCTGCGGAATTCAGATACAATCTGACACTTTTGACTCCACTGATTCCACTGACTCCACCATTTTTGCAGTTTTTGCCGAAATGGTGGAGATTTTTTGCTTTCTTACGTGGACTGAGGGAAGTTCAAAAAATTGCCATCCTGTGAGAACGTTGAAATTTCAATACTTTACATATTATTACATACGCCTGGGCGAGCATCGGGCCAGGAATTTTTCCACCAAAATCAAAAAAACGGTCAAAAAGGTGGAATATGAGACGCCTTTACTTTGCTGTCTTAGAAGCCACTTACCAACGTTGTCGAATTTTGTCGAAAAAAGGCGAATGAATCTTCTGTTAAATTTTGTCGAAAAATGTCATAATAATGTTGATAAGTAAAAGTGTGATAAAAACAGAAAAAGGAGGAATTCACTATTATGGATGATTTTTTGCCGTTTATAAACAGTCATCAATGCTGCAAAATATGGCTGAATGACATTATGTACATCAGACAGGAGGGGAGGATGACAAGTATTGTGACGGAAAAAGAGACATACTGCATCTATGAAAAATTAAAGGAAATGGAGGTGCACCTGGATAAACGCTTTTATTATTGTCTTAAAAAGGTAATGATAAATTTTGAAAATGTGGCGGCAATGAAAGAGCAGACCATATACTTTAAAAACGGAGATATGATTTACGTTGGCAGGCAGAATTATGTACGCACACGGCAGGCCTTTGCGGCATATCTTTTGCAACAGAAACAGACAAAGAATAAGGTAAAGAATAAATAAAAAGTCCTTGCAATTTCAACAGCTTTGTAGTATAGTATTAGGGCAGTGTGTGTAAAGACGTACTGCAGTAAACAATATCAATCACATCAGCCTTAAAAAATGGTTGCCGCGAACCCTGGCATAAGGGCCTTTTACATGCATAAACAGTGCATGAACCTGTGAAAAAAGAAGCGGGTACGAGGAGCGGCGTACTGATGCAGCGTGCAGTCTACAGTTTACAGTTAGCTGCAGGCATTGTGAAGACTGCGGGGGCTGATGGAAGTTCAAACCACAGGAGGATTAAAAAAATGGCAGTAATTTCAATGAAACAATTACTCGAAGCAGGTGTGCACTTCGGACACCAGACAAGAAGATGGAACCCTAAGATGGCTCCTTACATCTTCACAGAAAGAAACGGAATCTACATCATCGACTTACAGAAGACTGTAAAGAAGATTGAAGAAGCTTATGAGTTTATGAAGACTGTAGGCGAAAGCGGCAAGCCGGTTCTTTTCGTAGGAACCAAGAAGCAGGCTCAGCAGGCTATCGTTGACGAAGCTTCAAGATGCGGACAGTACTATGTAAGCGAAAGATGGCTTGGCGGTATGCTTACAAACCACAAGACAATCGCTACAAGAATCAAGAGATTAAACGACATCAACAGAATGGCTGAAGACGGTACTTTCGAAAAGCTTTCAAAGAAGGAAGTTATCAAGTTAAAGGCTGAAGCTGAGAAGCTTGAAAAATACTTAGGCGGAATCAAGGACATGAAGGGAATGCCTGGAGCATTATTCGTTGTTGACCCTAAGAAGGAAAGAATCGCTGTTAAGGAAGCAAGAATTCTCGGAATTCCTATCGTTGGTATCGTAGATACAAACTGTGACCCTGACGATGTTGACTATGTAATCCCTGCAAACGATGACGCTATCAGAGCCGTAAAGCTTATCGCAGGCAGAATGGCAGACGCTGTTATCGAAGCAAACCAGGGCGAAAGCTTTGATGAAGGAACTCCTGCCGAGGCAGAAGCAGCAGAGGAAACCGCTGAAACTGAAGCTGAAGCTGCAGCAGAAGAAGCTGTAGAAGAATAATTACATTTAGATAATTTAGGAGGAAAATAAAATGGCTGTAACAGCATCAATGGTTAAAGAACTTAGAGAAATGACCGGCGCAGGTATGATGGACTGCAAGAAGGCCCTCGTAGAATGCGACGGAGATATTGATAAGGCAGTTGACTATTTAAAAGAAAAAGGACTTGCAAAGGCTGCTAAGAAAGCCGGAAGAATCGCTGCAGAAGGCTTAGTTAAGATTGCTTTCTCAGATGACTGCAAGACTGCTGCATTAGTGGAAGTTAACTCTGAAACAGACTTCGTATCCAAGAACGAAGAATTCGTTGATTTCGTAGACGGACTTGCCAAGCTGGCATTAACCGCTGAAACAAACGATATCGAAGCATTCAAGGCTATGGCATATGAAGGTTCCACAGTTGCAGAAGTTCTCACTGCCAAGATTGCTAAGATCGGTGAAAACATGTCCATCAGAAGAATCGAAAAGGTATCCGGTGACGTGATTGCCTCTTACGTTCACGGTGGCGGCAGAATCGGAGTTCTCGTTGTAGGTAACGGAGAAGCTACCGATGATGTAAAGACAGCATTAACAAACGTTGCAATGCAGGTTGCAGCTATGAATCCGCAGTACGTAAGCAGAAACGACATTTCTGCAGATGAGCTGGCTAAGATTAAGGTTATCACACTGGAAAGCGCATTAAACGATCCGTTCACTCTGCCTAAGCCAATCTTAAACGCTTTAATTGAAAAGGCAGTTGCAGATGGCTGGAGTGCAGAAGATGTAGCTATCTACGAAGAAAAGAAGAACGACAAGTCCTTCAACTTCAACTATTTACCGAACTTCCTTTCTCAGGAAGCAAAGGCAAAGCTTGCAGAACTGGCTGTTGCTGACAAGGCTTCAATCTCCGAAAACAAGATTTTCGCAGGATTGGTAGAAGGCCGTGTTTCCAAGCAGTTAAAGGACATCTGTCTCCTTGACCAGGTTTACGTAAGAGCAGAAGACGGCAAGCAGACCGTTGCCAAGTACCTGGAATCTGTAGACAAGGCACTCTCCATTGCAAAGGTTGTTCGTTTCGAAGTAGGCGAAGGAATCGAAAAGAAAGAAGAAAACTTTGCTGAAGAAGTAGCAAAGCAGATGGCTGGAAACTAATATAGCCTGACTGATTCAGAAATAACCAGGACCCCGGGAAGCATTGATTTCTCGGGGTTTTTTAATATAGTAATCTGAACGCTATTTGGTATGCCTGTATTATTTGCATGCCTTATTTGCCTTGTATGTCTTTGGATATTCATATATAATATAAATATAGTTATAGCTTAACGGAGGAGCTCGCCATGTCAAAACAGAAATGGAATCTGAACACCATTTACATATCAGAACGCTTGCAGGAAAGTATGCGGCCTATCGCCCGCAGCGCCCTGACTGCGGTGATTGCGCCCATGGGTTACGGAAAGACCACGGCGGTGAACTGGTATCTGGCAGAATGCGCCGGGACGGAACCAATCAAAATCATTCGAATCAGTGTATATTCCGAAAACCTCGCCATATTCTGGAAAAGTGCGCAGGACGCCTTTGCCCGTGCGGGCTTTGATTTCCTGCGGGACTATGCCTGCCCCACGGATGCCGCAGGCAGCGGACTGCTGGCGGATGATCTGTGCCGCGAGCTGTCTGGAGAAAAACCATGCTATGTGTTCATAGACGATTTTCACCTTCTGACAAACGAAAGTATTGCCCGTTTCCTCTGCACGCTGGCAGGGCATCTCCCCGGAAATGTGCACCTGATTGTTGCCAGCCGCGACCGCTTTCTTCCGGCTGCAGAGGTCGTCAGGCTGGGGAACAGGGTATATCAGATAGGCACGGAGCAGCTGCGGCTGAACCACACGGAGCTTTCCGTTTATGCCCGCCGCTGCGGAGCCGGTCTCTCAGACGCGCAGGTGGAGTCTCTGCTCTATTCCAGTGAGGGCTGGTTTTCTGCTGTCTATCTGAATCTTCGGACGCTTTCCGAGCGCGGTGCGCTGCCGGACCGCAACTCCGACATTTACGCCACCTTCACCGCCGCCATGATCGACCCACTGCCGGAAAAGCAGCGGGAGTTTCTGGCGGTCATGGGTCTTGCCGATGAGTTTACTGTGGAGATGGCTCGTTTTGTCACCGAGGACGCTGACGCGGAAAAGCTGCTCTCCGTACTGACTGCCCAGAACGCCTTTGTGACCTGCCTGCCGGACGGCGTGACCTATCGCTTTCACCACATGATGAAGGAGTGTGCCGAGCGCACCTTCCTGACACTGCCGAAAGAGAAGCAGGTGCGCTGCCGTGAATGTTTCGGCGCATGGTATGAGGAGCATCAGCAGTACATACAAGCCTTGACCGCCTATCGGAAAAGTGGAGATTACGACGCCCTGCTGCGTGTTGTGGAAAAGGACGCAGGCATTCTGCTTTCCTCGCTGAACCCACAGACGGTGCTTGACGACATTGCGGCGTGTCCCGTTTCCACCCTGAAAGCGCATCCTCTGGCGCTCCTTGTGCTGATGCGCAGTATGTTCAACTGGCGGAATATCCCCAAAATGCTGGAATTGAAGGAGCTTTTGCTGACCGCCATAGGGGAGCAGCCTGAGCTGTCTCCACAGGAGCGAGGCAACCTGCTGGGTGAGTGTGACCTGATCATGAGCTTCCTCTGTTACAACGACATAAGCGCCATGAGCCGCCTGCATCGCAGCGCCAGCAGCCAGATGTCACGCCCTGCCATCAGCATCCATAAAAGCGGCGGCTGAACCTTTAACTCGCCGTCCGTCCTGATGATGTACTATCGTGCACCGGGCGAGCTGCAAAGCGAGCTTGCAGAGATGGACGAGTGTATGCCACATTACTACAAGATCACCGACGGTCACGGACATGGTGCGGAAACCATCATGCGGGCAGAGGCATCATTCATGCAGGGTCGTTTCACGGATGCGCACATCGAGCTGGAAAGCGCATATGCTCAGATCGAGGGCAACGGGCAGGAGAACATGGCCCTGTGCTGTGATTTTCTGGCACGGCGGCTCTCCATGCATATGGATATGGAGCAGCGCTATTCATTCGAGGAACGCCGTGAGGCTCTGCTGCGCAAGCACAATGCCACATGGCTTAACATATGGAACGCCACCAGCGCCTATTATCACGCTTTGCTGGGCGAAACGGATAAAATTCCTTCTGTTTTCGCGGAGCATCAGCTTTCCACAATACATTTTCTGGCGCCGGGCAAGCCTATGATGGATTTGATTGAGAATCAGGTGTACCTCACGCAGGGGTCTTATGCCAAGGTCATCGGCCGCAGTGAGGGACAACTTGCCGTGTGCGATGCCATGCACTACGCATTGGTGGCACTGCACGTCCGCATTCAGGCGGCTGCGGCATACGAGCTGCTGGGCAAGCATCAGGAAGCCCGCGATTTGCTGACCCGCTCCCTTGCCGACGCAGAGCCGGACGGTTTTGTCATTCCTTTTGTGGAAAACTACCGCTACCTGAAGCCACTGCTTGCGCAGGAAATACAGGACGGTATAGTGCCAAAGGTTGTGGAACTGGGTGAAGCGGCACAGCAGCGAAAAAGCAGTACCGACCGCCCCATGATTTTTACCGCCCTGACGGAGCGGGAATATGAGCTCGTGCTTCTGATGGCGGAGCACCTGACGAACCGTGAGATTGCGGCAAAGCTGTTTCTCTCAGAGGGCAGCGTCAAGCAGTATGTCAACCAGATTTACTCCAAGCTGCATATCGAGGGCGACGCCCGAAGTAAGAGAAAGCGTCTGCTTGCACTTTTTTCGCAAAAATCCTAACCTTTGGTTAATAGTTTTTTTATAAAATCCACTGTACACTGTCTGTATAGTGGATTTTTTATCTGTGGAAAAAGCTGAGAAAGGGGGCATATATTTGGATCGAAGGTATCTTACAGACGTTGCACCGCTGGCGGACCATATTTTGCAGGTGGATTTCGTATCTGGGGCTCGTCTGCTGCTGGATATGAAGCCGTATCTGGACAAAATCCGGTTTCTTCCGCTTGCTGACCCGGAGGTCTGGAACAGCGCCGTAACCAACGGCATCTTTGTTCGCTTCGGTAATGTGGAGATAAGCCACGACGAGCTGCTCACCATGGCGGAGCGGGAACTTTGAATTTAAAAAGACATTGAAAGAAAGTGGAATATTTGTACACACTTTCTTTTTGTCAAATGTTAGAAATGAGGCGGTGAATTGGCAAACTATACTAAGGAACAATGGAATGCGAAAAAAGAAGATCTGATGGAAAAATGTTATGAATGTTTTGCGGAATACGGACTCCACGAAACAAGCATCAGGGAACTGGCAGAGTATTGCGAGTGCACAACGAATATGCTGTATTCATATTTTGAAAATCTGGATGACCTTATCGTTCAGTCCACCGAATACTGCATGAGTAAGGTGGAAGATGACTTTATGGCGAAAGCGCCCGCAGATGTAGAGGGCCTTTGGCGGTTTATCGATGAGATACCCTACTGGACGGCGGAAAAGCACGGAAAGAAATACCGCCTGATGTATCAGGTGTACACCCACCCGAAATACAGAGAATATGGCCAGAAATTCTTTGCAGGTGTTGATAAGCGTTATACCGGGTACGCGAAATATCTGGAAAGAAAACTGGGTATTCCATATCGAAAACTGACGCCGCTGATTTTCATTCTGGTCAGGGCCTGCGTACACTACGCACTCTTTGAGGATGAGTTTTATCTGAAATCCCAGATTGAAGTACTGAAGGAAGCTCTGGAACTCTTTGTTATGAAATATAACCCGAAAGTGAGGTCGGGTGCTGTTTTGATGTCCCGGGGTTTTTAGGTTTTATGGCTTATGTAGAATGTGGCTCTATGTCAAATGCCGTACTGAAGATGAGAGGACATAAGTCAAAGTGCTTACAGTTGAAAAGCTTGAAGATTTTGGTTCTCCCCATATAGTTTCAAAAGTCGTCATCTTCGGGTGGCGATTTTTCAATGTTGTAATAATAAAACTTGAAAAGTTGAAATTTTGTCGAATTAATTATATTGAAAAGTTGCCATCGTGATGCTATAATCCTATTGAAAAGTTAACACGAGGGAGGGGATTTCATGCTTTTTCGAAAGATTGAAGTTCTTATTGAAGCGCATCTCAAAAGTGATACAAATAAGATCCTGCTTATCGACGGTGCAAGGCAGGTTGGAAAGACCTACATCATTCGTTATGTAGGACGAAAGCTGTTTGAAAACTTTATCGAGCTGAATATGGTGGAGGATTCGCTGGGAGACCGTCTGTTTGCCGAGGTCAGGACGGTGGAGGATTTCTATCTTCAGGTCAGTATGCTTGCAGGCAGTAAAATGAAGCAAAGAGAGAACACGCTGATTTTTATCGATGAAATTCAGGCGTATCCGCACTTACTGACGCTTTTGAAATTCCTGGCGCAGGATGGAAAGTTTACTTTCATCGCCAGCGGTTCGCTTCTTGGTGTTACTCTGTCACAGACAACCTCGATTCCAATGGGCAGTATCCGCAAAGTTCGGATGTTTCCGCTGGATTTTGAGGAATTTTTATATGCAAACGGACTGAATGAATTTGCTTTGTCGGCAATTCATAAAAAGTTTGAGAATGAAGAATCTCTTGACGAGCAGATGCACAATAAAATGATGGACTTGTTCCGAAAGTATTTACTGGTAGGCGGACTGCCGGATGCCGTGAATTCCTATCTGAACGATCATAACATTCAGCTTGTCCGTGAAATTCAAAGTGAAATTCATGACTATTACGCTGCTGACGCTTCAAAATATGATGAGGAGAAGAAACTGAAAATCCGCAGAATCTATGACCTGATTCCATCTAATATGGAGAATAAGAAAAAGCGAGTTATAGCGCAAAGCATTGAAAATAAAAAAGGTAAAACCTTCAGCGATTACAGCGATGAGTTTGATTATCTTATAAGCGCCGGTATTGCCCTGAATGTGCAGGCAATTTCTAATCCGGTTTTTCCGCTGATTGAATCCACAGGAAAGAACCTCCTGAAACTGTATCTGAACGATGTGGGAATTCTCACCGGTATTTTATACGGCAACAATATACGTGCGGTTTTAGATGATGAGAAGAGCATCAATCTCGGCTCTGTTTATGAAAGTGTGGTCGCAAGTGAACTGCTCGCCCATGGCTGTAAGCTGTTCTATTACGACAACCGCAGCAAAGGTGAGGTGGATTTTATTATTGATGATTACAGCAGTTTGTCAGCCGTACCTATTGAAGTCAAATCCGGCAAGGATTACACCGTTCACAGTGCACTGAATGCTTTTGTACAGAATGAGGATTATCATATCAAAAAGGCCTTTGTGCTTTCCAATGAAAGAACAGTCAAGCACAAGGGCAAGATAACATATCTTCCGATTTACTATATTATGTTCTTTCGAAACACGCCGGATACAGAAGATATGAAATTCTGAATCTGAACCATATTGAAATTTCGTAGGGGGTATGGTACACTTTATTTATATCAAACGATAGAAATGGGGGCGGTGAATTGGCGAACTATACGAAGGAACAATGGAATGCGAAAAAAGAAGATCTGATGGAGAAATGCTATGACTGTTTTGCGGAATACGGACTCCACGGAACAGGCATCAGGGCACTGGCAAAGCACTGCGGGTGCACCTCGAATATGCTGTATACATATTTTGAAAATCTGGATGACCTTATCATTCAATCCACCGAATACTGTATGAGTAAGGTAGAAGATGATTTTATGGCGAAAGCTCCCACAGATGTAGAGGGCCTGTGGCGGTTCATAGACGAGATACCATACTGGACGGCGGAAAAGCACGGAAAGAAATATCGCCTGATGTATCAGGTCTATACCCACCCTAAATACAGAGAATACGGCCGGAAATTCTTTGCAGGCGTTGATAAGCGTTATACTGGGTACGCCAAATTTCTGGAAAGAAAACTGGGTATTCCATATCGAAAGCTGACGCCGCTGATTTTCATTCTGGTCAGGGCCTGCGTGCACTACGCGCTCTTTGAGGACGAGTTCTATCTGAAGTCCCAGATCGAAGTGCTGAAGGAAGCACTAGAACTCTTTATTATGAAATACAACCCGAAAGCAAGGTCGGGTGCTGTTACAGAAT
>JBJETB010000006.1:0-3655 GCA_051883095.1 Anaerovoracaceae bacterium | reverse complement strand
ATCACTGCAATCACTTTAAATGAATCATATGGCTTTATTATGAATAAAACTCCAATCAATACCGTCATGATTGCATTTATCCACATATCCAACTTTATTTTTTTCAATGCTTTCATGTTTTCACCTCTCGTCTCACATTATCTTTCCAAAATTTCCATAAATTCCTCTCCAGTTATTGTTTCTCTCTCGTACAGGAAGTTCGCCAGTTCATCCAACTTACTGCGATTATCTGTCAAAATCTGTATCGCCTTTTCGTGCTGAGACTTCACAAGTGCTATCACCTGCTCATCAATTTTTGCCTGCACCTGGGCTGAACATGCAAGAGAGGTATCTCCACCCAGATATTGATTAGATACCGTTTCCATTGCAACCATATCAAAGTCGTCACTCATACCATATCTCGTAATCATCGCACGAGCTAATTTCGTGGCCTGCTCGATATCATTGGAAGCACCGGTTGTAACAGAACCAAATACTATTTCTTCTGCAGCCCGTCCTCCGGTAAATGTCGCAATCTTATTCTCGATCTCTTCCTTTGTCATCAGGTAATGATTGCCCTCCTCCACCTGCATCGTATATCCAAGTGCACCAGATGTACGCGGAACAATGGTAATCTTCTGTACCGGTGCAGAATGCGTCTGTTTCGCCGCTACTAAAGCATGGCCAATCTCGTGATAGGAAACAATCAGTTTTTCCTTATCCGTAAGGATTGCATTCTTCTTCTGATAACCTGCAATAACCACTTCGATACTTTCTTCAAGATCTGCCTGGGTTGCATAGCTTTTTCCGTCCCTCACGGCATGTAACGCTGCCTCATTAACAATGTTTGCAAGCTCCGCACCAGATGCACCGGATGCCATGCGGGCAATTTTTGTGAAATCCACATCCTGTCCCAATTTTATCTTTTTCGCATGAACTTTTAGAATTTCTTCCCTGCCTTTTAAATCCGGCAATTCCACAGGGACACGCCTGTCAAATCTGCCAGGACGCAGCAATGCCGGATCCAATGATTCAGGTCTGTTGGTAGCAGCCAGAATAATAACACCATTATTCCCTTCAAAACCATCCATTTCTGTCAAAAGCTGATTTAATGTCTGTTCTCGTTCATCATTTCCGCCGAACTGTCCATCTCTCTTCTTTCCGATTGCGTCAATCTCATCAATAAATACAATACAGGGTGCTTTTTCTTTTGCTTGCTTAAACAGATCCCGGACTTTGGATGCTCCCATACCAACAAACATCTCTACAAACTCTGACCCAGACATGGAAAAGAACGGTACATTTGCTTCTCCAGCCACTGCTTTTGCCAACATCGTTTTTCCTGTTCCTGGAGGGCCTACCAGCAGAATCCCTTTTGGCATGGAAGCACCAATCTCTTTATATTTCCCAGGATTATGGAGGTATTCCACGATCTCCGTCAGGTTTTCTTTTGCTTCATCCTCGCCGGCAACATCAGAAAATCTGATTCCGTTGGAAGATTTCACATAAACTTTGGCATTGCTTTTTCCCATATTGAACATCATGGAGTTTCCCCCTCCAACATTCTTCATCATTCTTTTAGTCATGTATTGCCCAATACCAAAGAATATCAACAGGGGAAGAATCCATGTAAGAAGAAAGCTCAAAAACGGGGATGTGGGTTCAATAATCTGACTGGCAAATTTTGCACCGGATCTATACAGCCTCATCGTAAGCTCCGGATCATTCATAACACCGGTTTTATAGACCTTACTGTCTTCCTTATCCGTAAAAAGGATCTTGTTATCCTGGATTTCCACACGTCCGATATCTTTTTCTTCGATCATGGACATGAACATTCCATAATCTACTTCTTTCACTTGTGTCTGAAGCATATAGGGTATCAGCCAGAAATTGATAAGCATCAGAACCAGTAAAGCAATCACGTAATAAAAGATAATTGGTTTTTTCGGTGTTTTTATTTCATTCATATGAATCCCCCATTCTGTTCCCGTTTTCCATTTTCTTAATCCTTTTCATTAATTCTTCCTGGTTAGTCGAATAAATACTTTCGTTAATTCTACTGCGGCTAACGGGAGTACGGAATACAGTGCCACCACTCCCCATTCTTTTGCAGTAATCATTGTCAGACTAAACACAGTCCGGAAATATGGAACTAGCAAAACTATTGCCAGCACAAGGGCAGAACCTGCAATGGAATAAAACAAGTGTGGATTATGCCCATTTCCGGTCGAGAAAATAGATTCTGTATTCGAGCGCTGGTTCAGTGCGTGAAGCAGCTGTGAAATCGCCAGTACCAGGAATGCCATCGTCATTCCGACCTCATAGCCGTCCATATGTACTCCAGTCTGAAAAGCCCCTATTGTCGCTGCCGAAATGAACACCCCATGCAGGCATACCCTTACTATCAGACCATGCTCAAAAAGGGTTCCCGATCTGACCGGTTTATACTTCATGATATTCTTTTCAGCCGGGTCAACTCCCAAAGCCAATGCCGGAAGCGTATCTGTAATCAGATTGACCAACAAAACCTGAACCGCCAGGATTGGAGCGTCCCAGTTAAATAAAGTAGCAATAAACAGTGTTAGGATCTCAGCAATATTTCCGGCAAGCAGGAACTGGATCACTTTTTGAATATTACGGTAAATGCGCCTTCCTTCCCGGACTGCGTATTCAATCGTGGTAAAATTATCATCCATCAGGATCATGTCTGCGGCATCTTTGGCTACATCTGTTCCTGATTTTCCCATTGCAATGCCGATATCAGCAGCCTTCAGGGCTGGAGAATCGTTGACTCCATCTCCGGTCATGGCAGCCACTTCTTCATTATCCTGCAAAGCTTTAATGATACGGAGTTTATCAGAAGGGGAGACTCGCGCAAATACAGCCGCTGTTTTTACTGCTTCCTTTAACTGCTCATCCGTCATTTCGTCAAGTTCTGGCCCTGTAACCACTGTATTTCCTTCCTGAAAAATGTGAAGCTGTCTTGCGATCTCAAGGGCAGTCACCTTATGATCCCCTGTAATCATAATTACCCGGATGCCTGCCTCATGGCAAGTTTCCACTGCCTGGATCACTTCCTTACGTGGAGGATCGATCATTCCGGCCATTCCCACGAACGTCATATCCTCTTCCACATCTTCATTTTCATCCACAGGAATATATGGGAGTGTCCGTTTCGCAAATCCAAGAACCCGAAGTGCTTCTTCCGACATTTTCATACAGAGGGATAAAATTTGATTTCGATCCTTTTCTGTCATCCGTCGGACTCCTTGTTCAGTCACAATGTGGGAACACAGCGGAAGCATTTCCTCTACAGCGCCTTTTGTATAGGCTACGATCTCCTCACCATTTTTATGTACCGTAGTCATACGTTTTCGTACCGAGTCAAAGGGCTGCTCAAATACCCTCGGCATTCTTTCCACTAACAGATCTGGATCAAATCCATACTTACCCGCAAATGTAAGCAGAGCTCCCTCCGTCGGATCCCCTATGACCTCTCCCGGACAGTCCGGATTCATGGATGCGTTATTACACAAAGCAGCAATTCTGAGGAGTTCTGCATTTTGTCCCTGAAATTCCTGTATCATATCCACAGAAGAAGCTTTTCCCGCTTGATAGGATTTTTCAAACGCCACATGTGTAACCGTCATACGATTCTGCGTCAGTGTTCCGG
>JBJETB010000005.1:0-19979 GCA_051883095.1 Anaerovoracaceae bacterium | reverse complement strand
TATATGAGGAAATTCAGAAGATTTATGATGACAACGGATACGCAAACGCATTCGTGGGAACCGTTGATGGAGCCCCGGAATCTACGACTCTCGAAAATGTAATCGCAGCTGTGAAGGCTGCAGGTTTCAAGAAGGTGATTCTCCGTCCGTATATGATCGTTGCAGGCGACCACGCAAACAACGACATGGCCGAAGAATGGGGAGAAGCCTTTGAAGCAGCCGGTTTTGAACAGACAAGCCAGATTATCGGTCTGGGTGAACTCAAGGCTGTTCAGGATATCGCAGTAAAGAACGCAAAGGCTGCAATCAAAAAGGCTGCCGTAGCTAAGACAACAACTGCAACAGTTAAGTCAGCAAAGAAGGCATTCACAGTCAAGATTGCTTCAAAGAGTGGAATGTCCGGTTATGAATATAGATATGCAACATCAAAGAGCAAGCTTTCAAGCGCCAAGGTAAGAAGCGCCAAGGCAGGAAAGACATTCACAGTAAAGAACCTTAGTGCAAAGAAATCATATTATGTTCAGGTAAGAACATATAAGAAGACACCTTCCGGCAAGAAGGTTTACTCAAAATGGAGTACTGCTAAGAAGGTTACAACTAAGTAATCGCTGTTTTACAGGAGAGATAATATGAAACATTTGAGATATTTTTTATGCATTATAATATGCCTGACTATGATTTTTACAACTGGCATGGCAGCATTTGCAGATACATCTGCTGTTTCAGCCAATGAAACGGTCCTTGAAGACGGCACGTATACTTTCGGCGTAATCACAAACACGAAGATGTTTAAAATTACAGCGGAAGATAAGGATACCTGTCAGGCTGTGGTTAAAGATGGTAAGATTACAGCAACTATCAGACTCAGTGGCGATGGATACAGCAAGCTGTATATGGGATCTGCAGAAGAAGCGACCGCCCTGGAGGCAGCAGACAAAAACTCATCAAAGTTCATTCCTTTCACAGTGGATGCTGACGGAAAGTATACCTATGAAGTTCCGGTAGAAGCGCTTTATACATCAATCAAGCTTTCCGCAAGAGGATCCAGGTGGTTTGACAGAGAAATTGTTTTTTATAATGTTCTTCCGAAACCGGTAAAGGCAAGTTATACTATTCAGGGAGATACCCTCTGCCTGAAGTGGACTAAGGCTGCCGAGCAGGGCGTTTCAGGATATGAAGTTGCCTGCGCATATGATGCAGATTTCACTGATCTGGTTCCAATCGAGACCATTGTAAACGGACAGAATACAACTTCTTCAAAGATTTATCTTGAAAAGGGAGATACATACTATCTGAAGGTCAGAAGCATCATTACCATCGACGGACTTCAGGCATACTCAGACTGGAGCAACGCTGTTACTGCAAAAAACATTACGGTTTCAAAGCCGAAGCTTTCATCTGTAACAGCCGGCACATCAAAGGCCGTTGTAAAATGGACAAAAAAGACTGTAACAGGTTATGAAATTCAATATTCCACGTCATCCGCTTTCAAGTCTGCGAAGACCGTAAAGATCGGCAAGGCCGCTACAGTTTCACGGACGATAAAAAATCTTAAAAAAGGAAAGACGTATTATTTCAGAATCAGATCCTACAAAAACACTGCAGATGGGGTCTGCTACTCAGCATGGACAACTAAGAAGTCCGTAAAAATCAAGTAGTAATATTTTTGATAGAGGTACAGTTAATGAGAAGCATTAAAATGTTCGTCATATCATTCATATTGTTTCTTACCCTGATATTTTCACAGGTCGGTTTGGCGTATGCTGAAACCGACCTTTTTTTGAATGATGATGGTGAATATGTGGTCCCTGCGGATACAGACAACAGAATGTTTTATCTGGTGCAGGATGATGCAGGGAATAAGTATGTAAAACTTAAGGTTCAAGACGGCGTGATGAAAGTAACCTTTGCATTAACAGGCACAGGTTATGATTATTTACGGTTAGGGACAGCGGAGGAAGCCGCTGCAGCTGATCCATCGGAATATACAGGATATGAGGAAATTGACGGCAAATATACATATACACTTGAAATACCAGAACTGGATAAGGAACTGACACTTGCAGCCCATGCTGTAAAATCAGGGAACTGGTATGAGCACAAGCTGATAGTTTACTCCAGCGAGGAAAAGAAAAACGAAATCGAAAAAGAGAAAGAGCCTGAACAGGAACCCGAAAAAGAGCCTGAGAAGGAGCCGGAGAAAAAGCCCGAAAAGGAGCCAGAAAAAGAGACTGCTGATAATCCGTCATCAGGAACCGTCAGGGTTGACAGCAGCACATCCCTTAAAGACGGCACTTATTCCTGTGACAGCTTTGGCTGGTCCGGAGGAACGGGAAGACTTGCATATATCAAGTGCAATAAAATTACGGTAAAAGGCGGCCAGGCTTATGCTGAGATTGAATTCAGCAGTACAAGCTATGATAAGGTAAAGGCATCGGGCAATACCTATGAAAAAATCGGCAGCGGGAATTCCAGATTTATCATTCCCGTTGAAATGAATGTTAATAATACAATATCGGGACGGACATCTGCAATGTCAAGCCCGCACTGGGTTACATATACAATCTATCCTTATATTGAAGGGGCAGAAAAAACTTCTGACAAAAAAGACGTGAAGACAGCATCAAAGGAAAAAGAAATAAAGGTAACCCATGCGAAGCTTTTTAAAATATATGAATACGAAAATGGAAGCAGACTGCTGGAAATAAAGCAGGAGGATAAAAAAAACGATGTCATGAAATACCTTCTGGTTTCTGAAGGGGTTGAAATTCCGGCGGGTTCGGAGAAGGAAATGAATATCGTCAATGTACCTTGCCAATCCATATGGACCGGTGCGAAAACGACGGCACTTTTCATGGACAAGCTTGGTGCAGAGGGAGCGGCATCGATTTTTGAAGAAAACTACGACACACCAGACTTTAAAACAATAGTATTAAATAAAACAAAGCTTGCCTTACTCCCTGCATGTTCAATATGGGGAGAAGACAGGCAGGAGAAGCTTGAAACCATTGAGACACGGTTCTCCACCCTTGGCATACCTGTTATAGCGGACAGGTCTATGGATGAGGAAACAGATGAGGCGAAAGCCGAATGGATAAAGGTTTATGCAGCGCTTCTCGGCATGGAGATCCCTTCAGACGAGGCTATCAGCGAAATGTTTGAAGGTATATCATGGGACGACTATGATGCAGACAAAGTACCTGCTGAGACAGAAGACACAGAAGATACGAAGAACACAGCTGATAAAAGCAGCACAAAATGGCCGTTATATATGGTCATACTCGCTGCTGCAGGGCTGGTGGCAGCAT
The DNA here is from genome assembly GCA_051883095.1 of Anaerovoracaceae bacterium. Classification (GTDB taxonomy): domain Bacteria; phylum Bacillota; class Clostridia; order Peptostreptococcales; family Anaerovoracaceae; genus SUG1106. Next base: position 16,671 of record JBJETB010000005.1, on the reverse strand, counting down.
ATGCCGCAGTAAAAACAGTAAAGAAAAACAAGAGGAAATCAGATGAAGAAAAATAAATGGACAACTGTCATAGTTTTGATATCAATTGTAATGACTATGCTTTTTTCAGGCTGCGGAAACAACAATGCCGATCCGGCAGGTAACAGCGAAGGAAACGGTGAGATAGCAGGGCTTACATTCGTTGAGGCCGTAGAACTTGACTATGCAGAAGGATTCGCCATTGACAGATATGAAGACGGATACTTTTTCCTGAATATTTTTGAAGACGGGAAGTATCTGATTGTTCCGGAGGGAAAGGAAGCACCTGAGGGACTAGCAGATGATATCAGAGTAATACATCAGCCGCTGGAAAATGTTTATCTTGCCGCCACTGCGGTGATGGCGCTCTTTGATTCAATCGATGCCATGGATCATATAACAATGACATCCATAAAAGAATCAGAATGGACAATTGACAATGCGGTAAAGGCAATGAAAGAAGGCCGGATCACATATGCAGGAAAGTACAGCGAACCGGATTATGAACTGATCCTGGGGAATAACTGCGATATGGCCATAGAATCTACGATGATTTATCATACTCCTGAAGTAAAGGAGATGCTGGAGGAACTTGGAATCATGGTTTTCGTTGACCGCTCAAGTTTTGAGTCCAATCCTATGGGAAGAACAGAGTGGATCAAGGTATATGGCGCACTTACAGGAAAACTTGATGAGGCGACAGCATACTTCGAAAGCTGCAAGGAAGTCATCAGTGAACTGTCAGACTTTGAAAACACAGAAAAGACTGCAGCATTTTTCTACATAACGACAGATGGAAAGGCTGTAGTAAGGAGTTCCACAGACTACGTACCTGCCATGATAAGTATGGCAGGTGGAAGATATTCCTTTGACGGAGTGGTGGATGAGGATGGCAAGACATCCGTATCGATGACAATGGAAAGCTTCTACGAAAAAGCCCGTGACGCGGATTACATAATATACAATGCAAGCATTGACACCACAGTCAAGAGCATAAATGACCTTATAGCCAAGGATTCTATTTTTGCTGAATTCAAGGCAGTGAAAGAAGGAAAGTGCTATTCTACAGGAAGCAACATGTATCAGAGAACCGATGTAATCAGCAACATGATCATGGACTTCCACAAGGTTTTCACCGGTGAGGACGATGGAAATCTGGAATTCTTAAGTAAACTGGAGTAAAAAATGCAAACACCTAACAGCAACAGTTTTCACAACGAAATATTCAGAAAGCGATGCAGATATATAATAGTTTTTGGACTGCTCCTGGCCGCATTCGCGGTTATTACGGTACTGAACATAAACACAGGAAGCGTTAATCTGTCTGTAGCTGAAATTGCAGATGCGATTTTCAGGCACGAGGGGAGCGAAACAACTATAGATATCATCTGGAAGATCAGACTTCCGCGTGTCATAATGGCAGCGCTCCTGGGAGGGGCCTTATCCCTTTCAGGCTTCATGCTCCAGACATTTTTCGAGAACCCCATAGCAGGACCTTTCGTGCTGGGAATTTCATCGGGAGCCAAGATGGTGGTAGCTCTTGTAATGATTTTCTTTATGACAAAGTCAATGACCCTTTCCTCCTATGCACTGATTATTGCCGCTTTTATAGGCTCATTGATTGCAACTGGTTTTATCCTTCTCGTCTCAAAGAAAATCAGAAACATGGCGGCGCTGCTGGTTGCAGGCATTATGATAGGATATATATGTTCTGCGGTCACGGATTTTGTGGTAACCTTTGCTAACGATTCTGATATAGTAAACCTTCACAACTGGTCCCTAGGGAGCTTTTCGGGAATGAGCTGGAGCAATGTACAGGTTGCAGCAACTGTAGTCATAACCACTGTAATAATTACCTTCTGCATGTCAAAGCCCATCGGGGCTTTCCAGCTGGGAGAAAACTATGCCCAGAGTATGGGGGTAAATATAAAGGTATTCAGAGCCCTGCTCATACTCCTTTCCAGTGTGCTCTCAGCGTGCGTAACAGCCTTTGCCGGACCTATTTCCTTTGTCGGGATTGCGGTGCCGTTTATTGCCAGGGCATGCCTTGGAACATCGAAGCCCCTTATCGTAATACCGGGGTCATTCATAACAGGATCGGTATTCTGTATGATCAGCGATCTTATCGCAAGAACTGCATTTGCTCCCGTTGAACTTAGTATAAGCACAGTGACATCCATATTTGGTGCACCGATTGTAATTTATATGATGATCAGAAAGAACAGCAGAGTGTAATGAACGAGAAATATTTTGAGATGAAGGACCTCTCCGTTGGATACAAGGGGAAGGCACTCATACATGACATTTGCATAGACATTAAAAAGGGTGAAATTGTCACTCTCATAGGACCCAACGGTGCGGGGAAATCGACGATTCTTAAAAGCATAACGAGGCAGCTTGAGATAATAGGCGGCAAAGTCATTTTCGATGAAAGCGACATCGGAAGTATGTCATATAAAGCCCTTGCCAGCAAAATGGCAGTTGTTCTCACGGACAGAATCAAGGCTGAAATGATGACCTGCCACGATATTGTAGCTACGGGCAGATATCCGTACACTGGACGACTTGGGATTCTCACCAGGAAAGATGAGGAGAAAGTCGAAGAAGCGCTGGCAATGGTTCATGCGGCTGATTTAGGACATCGTGATTTCAGGGCTGTAAGTGACGGTCAGAGACAGAGAGTTCTCCTTGCACGAGCAATCTGCCAGGAACCGGACATTATAGTTCTGGATGAACCGACATCCTTCCTGGATGTAAAATATAAGCTGGAGCTTCTTACAATTCTCAGAAGAATGGCCAAGGAAAACGGCATCACGGTCATCATGTCACTGCATGAGATTGATCTTGCGGAGAAGATTTCGGACAAAATTATCTGTGTAAACGGAGAAACCATTTTTGATTACGGCACTCCTGAGGAAATCTTCAGAGAAGCCCATATCAGAAATTTATATAATATAAACAATGGTCACTTTGACCCTGTGTTCGGAAGCATGGAGCTTCCGGGGCCGGTAGGAGAACCGAAGGTTTTCGTAATTTCATCGGGAGGAACAGGAATACCTGTTTACAGAATCCTGCAGAAACAGGACCGGCCGTTTATAGCGGGAATTCTTTATCCAAATGATGTCGATTATCATCTGGCAAAGATTCTCGCTGCGGATGTTATCACTGAAAAGCCTTTTAACTGCATTTCGGAAGAGACACTGAAGGAAGCGCTTTCAAAAATGGAGAAGTGCGATACCGTAATTTATGCAGGAACAGAAACAGGTGAGATGAATCAGCGGATTCAGGTGCTGATTGATGAAGCGAGGAAAGCGGGAAAGCTGGAGACATATGAAGCATTTAACCGGGATTGAATCCCACTACATTATTAAAAATAATAAAAAGATGCAGTTCGGATATACTACGGGAACCTGCGCTGCAGCGGCTTCCAAGGCGGCAGCAATGATGCTTCTCGGCGGGGAAGTTATCAATTACATCCGGTTAAAGACTCCCAAGGAAATAGAGCTTGACCTTGAAGCTGTCGATATTGTCAGAACCGGAGAGTATGTGTCCTGCGCTATCGTCAAGGATGCGGGAGATGATCCCGATGTAACCCACGGACTTAAAATCTACGCGAGAGTCGAAAAGATTGATGAAGGCTTCGTAATTGACGGGGGAGAAGGAGTGGGAAGAGTAACCAGGGCCGGTGTGGAACAGCCTGTAGGTGAAGCGGCAATCAACTCAACTCCGAGAAGGATGATCATGGAGGCTCTTGAGGAGGCGGCAGCCGGAGCCGGCTATAAAGGCGGACTGAAGGCAGTGATTTCCGTGCCGGGAGGCGAAAAAACTGCAGAAAAGACTTTTAATCCTCTGCTTGGAATCAAAGGAGGAATTTCGATCCTCGGAACTTCAGGAATTGTTGAACCCATGAGTGAAAGTGCCCTGATAAAGAGTCTTGAAATAGAGATGAATCAGCAGGCGGCATGCGGAAGGCAATATCTGGTGGTCACACTGGGCAATTACGGTAAGAACTATCTGGATGAACTGGATGATGTACCTGTTAAGGATTCCGTAAAATGCAGCAACTACATAGGTGAAGTAATTGATATAGCTGTGAACCTAGGCGTAAAGGGGTTGCTCTTTGTAGCTCACATCGGTAAGTTTGTCAAGGTGGCTGGAGGGATAATGAACACCCACTCGAGGAATGCGGATGCAAGAGCGGAAATCATGGCAGCGTCTGCACTCAGGGCCGGAATTTCAAGAGAAGGCGCAATGAGGATTCTTGATACGCTTACCACCGATGAAGCTATTGACATTCTCTGTGAAGAGAACATAATGAAGGAGACCATGGATGTAATAATGGAAAAGATATCTTTCTACCTCCATCATCGGTCATACGGCGCTGTTGAAACAGAAGCACTGGTATTTTCCAATGACAGGGGATATCTGGGGGAAACAGCGGGATTCAGAGAAATGGCGGAAAAGATTAAAGGAGAAATAAATGAAGGGTAGACTTTACGGAATAGGAGTAGGTCCCGGAGATCCGGAACTTATGACAATAAAGGCAAAAAAGACTATTGAGGCCAGTGATATTGTAATTGTGCCGGGTGAAAATGTGAAAGACTCAATTGCGTACAAGATTGCAAAGGGAGCATGTGAAAACCTGGATGAAATGAACCTTGTGGCCATTGAAATGCCCATGATAAAGGATAAAGCCATACTGGATGAAATGCATGACAGGGCGGCTAAAGAAATTGAAAAATATCTCGACGAGGGCAAGACGGTAAGCTTTCTGACTCTGGGAGATGTGACAGTATATTCGACATACATGTATGTTCACAAGAGAGTGATAAGAGACGGATATGATGCAGCAATAATAAACGGAATCACATCTTTTACTGCCGCATCAGCCAGACTCAACACGGATCTTGTTGAGAGAGAAGAACCTCTTCATGTGATTCCCGCTACTTTCAAGGTTGATGGAATGGCGGAACTACTCTCCCTGCCGGGCACAAAGGTGCTCATGAAATCAGGAAAGGAAATCGGAAAAGTAAGAGATGCGATTATAGCAGGCGGTCAGAAGGCCATGATGGTTGAAAACTGCGGCATGGAAAACGAAAAGATATATTTTGATGCGAAGGATATTCCTGACTCTGCATCATATTATTCACTGATTATTGTAAAAGAAGCACAGGAGGAAGCGTAATGAAAACAATTCACTTTGTCGGTGCCGGAAGCGGTGCTGCAGATCTGATTACATTAAGGGGAAAACAGCAGCTTGAAGAGGCTGACATCATAATTTATGCCGGTTCCCTTGTCAATCCGGATCTTCTTAAATATGCAAAGGGCGGATGCGAAATCTTCAATTCAGCGAAGATGACACTGGAAGAAGTCCTTGAAGTGATGATCAGAGGCACAAAGGAAGATAAACAGATTGTGAGACTGCACACCGGAGACCCTTGCCTTTACGGAGCAATCCGTGAGCAGATGGATGTTCTCGATAAGGAAGGAATTCCATACGACTACACACCGGGGGTGAGCTCCTTCTGCGGTGCAGCATCAGCGCTTAACCTTGAGTATACCCTTCCCGATATTTCGCAGAGTGTGATTATCACAAGAATGGCAGGCAGAACTCCGGTACCCGAAAAGGAAAGCATCGAATCCTTTGCGGCACACAACGCCACCATGGTGGTATTCCTTTCGACAGGGCTTCTCGAAGAGCTGAGCCAAAGGCTCATTGCAGGTGGATATACGGCAGACACTCCTGCAGCAATCGTATACAAGGCAACATGGGATGATGAGAAATCATTTATTTGCACAGTGGGAACTCTTGCTGAAACAGCAAGGAAGAACAACATTACCAAGACTGCTCTCATGATTATCGGCAATGTTGTCGGATGTACAAATTACGACAGGTCAAAGTTATATGATCCGGGATTCACCACAGAATTCCGCGAGGCAACAAAGTAAGGAAACAAAATGAAGATTTCAATACTATGTCTGAGCATATCAGGCTATGAAACGGCACTCCGGATTAAAGAGATGCTTAAAAATGAATATGAAACGGAAATCTTCAGAAAAGGAACGTCCTTCGAAGATTCAATCACAGATTCTCTTAGCCAGTGGACAGAAAAGCACTTTGGTGAGGATGCCATAATATTTGTGAGCTCCACGGGAATTGCCGTCCGTGCCATAGCACCTTTTGTGAAGAGCAAAAAGACAGACCCTGCCGTACTGGTAGTGGACGATATGTTCAATTTTGTAATTCCTCTTCTTTCGGGGCACCTTGGCGGAGCCAACAGACTGGCAATGCGGATTGCAGAGGCTAAAGGTGCCACAGCGGTGGTGACAACTTCTACAGACATTCACGGCAAGTTTGCACCGGATGTTTTCGCCCAGAAAAACGGACTTGTAATCACTGATTTTATCAGAGCCAAAGAGGCTGCAGCTGCCCTTATAAGGGGTGAAAAAATAACCGTGTACTGCGATGGTGAAATCATTGGAAAGATTCCTGAAGAGGCTGAGATCAAAAGTCTGGGAGAGTTCAGGGAGTCAGATGGCGGCTGGGCAGGTTTCTCGATAGTAATATCGCCGTATTTAAAGGACGGCAGTGCTGCTGCAAACTCGCTTTGGCTGATTCCGAAAACAGCTTATCTGGGAATAGGTCTCAAGGAAGGGAAGTCCGAGAAGGATATTGAGAAAACAGCAAAGGCATGCATGGAAAAGGCCGGGATTACAGAGCTTGCCGTAAAGAGAATAAGTTCTGTGGACATTAAGAAAAAAGAGAGAGGCCTCCACAAGTATGGGGAAAGGCTTCATTGCGATACTGAATTTTTTACCGGTGAGGAGCTTGAATCTGTACCCGGAGAGTTTACGGAATCGGAATTTGTAAAGAGCATAACTGGTGTGGGAAATGTATGTGAGCGAAGCGCACTTCTTTCTGCAATGAAAGATGGGGATGAAGCAGATGCAGAGCTCATAGAAAAGAAGTTCTCACTGGACGGAGTGACTGCAGCAATTGCATTAAAGAAAGGAAAAGTCAGCTTTGAATAAAATTTATGTAGTAGGAATAGGCCCTGGAGCCTATGAAAAAATGACCATTGAAGCAGCAGAAGCACTGAAGAAGTGCGATACAATCATAGGATATACCGTTTACATTGATCTGGTGAAGGACCATTTTGCCGGTAAGGAATTCTTAAGCACTCCAATGAGAAAAGAAGTTGAGAGATGCGTAATGGCCTTTGAAGAAGCGAACAAGGGCAAGAATGTGGCTATGATCTGTTCGGGAGATGCCGGCGTTTACGGTATGGCCGGACTTATCTATGAGGTAGGAAAGGACTACCCGGAAACAGAAATCAAAGTTATACCCGGAGTAACTGCTGCAGTAAGTGGAGCAGCGGTGCTGGGAGCACCTCTTATTCATGATTTCTGCCTGATCAGTTTAAGTGATCTGCTCACTCCATGGGAACTGATCGAAGAAAGACTTCGCTCTGCGGCAAAGGGCGACTTCGTATGCTGTCTTTACAACCCTTCAAGCGTGAAGAGACACGACTACCTAATGAAAGCCTGCGATATTCTCATGGAGCACAAGTCAGGTGAAACGGTATGCGGCATAGTAAATAATATCGGAAGAGACGGTGAAGGAATGAAGGTAATGTCACTTAAAGAACTGAGAGACACTGAAGTTGATATGTTCACCACCGTCTTCATAGGAAATTCACAGACAAAAGTTATTAAGAGCAAGATGGTAACACCGAGGGGCTACAAAAATGTGTAAAGTAATTTTGTTTGGAGGAACCACAGAGGGAAGACTCCTCGCACAGTTCCTTGATGAAAATCGTATAGATTCAGTTGTGTGTGTTGCAACGGAATACGGCGGAAGCCTTGTTCGCGGGTGCAGCTATGTGAAAGTGATTGAGGAACGTCTTGATGAGACTGAGATGGAAGAGCTGATTAACAGTGAAAAGCCGCAGCTTGTAATTGATGCAACTCATCCATTTGCAAAGATTGTAACAGAGAATATCTTGCGGGCTTCAGAGAACACAGAGACGGAATACATGAGAGTGGTAAGAGATTCCGATGGTGCCTCAAGTGATGAAGCGGTATATGTGGATACTGTTGATGATGCTGTGGCATGGCTCAAAGACAATACAGAGGGAAAAATTCTTGCAACGACAGGAAGCAAGGAACTGGCAAAGTATACGGAAATACCGGATTATCAGAGCAGAGTGTATGCACGGGTGCTTTCCACAGCAGAATCAGTGATGAAAGCGGCAGAACTGGGCTTTGAAGGAGCCAATCTCATTGCAATGCAGGGACCCTTTTCCCGGGAAATGAACAAAGCACTGCTCACTGACTGCGGCATCAGATATCTTGTTACTAAGGAGTCAGGGAATACAGGCGGTTATGCGGACAAGCTTGAAGCCTGCAGGGAGTGCGGAGTCACACCGGTGATAATCGGACGGCCTGCTGCCGAAAAAGGAGAAACCTTAGCTTCTGCAAAGGGACTCATTGCCGAAAAGTTCGCCTTTGACCCGGTAAGACAGATTTCTCTCATAGGAATCGGCATGGGTAATGTAGACGGAATGACGAAGGAGGCTCTGGAAGCACTTGATGAAGCCGAGCTGGTAATAGGTTCCGGCAGAATGCTCAAGCCGTCATTGTCAAGATACAGAAACAAGCCGGTCTTTGACGAATACAACAGCGACAAGATAGCGGCCTTCATAAATGAAAATAAAGGATACACGAAAATCGCAGTGCTTCTTTCCGGAGATACGGGCTTCTACTCGGGAGCAAAGAAGCTGATTGGGGCTCTCAGCGGAGAAAAACGTCATATTGAAGTACTTCCGGGAATTTCATCCCTGGCCTATTTTGCTGCTAAAATCCAGAAGTCATGGGATGACTGCGTAATCGTGTCAAACCATGGAAGAAAAGCATCCCTTATTCCTCTTATAAGGGACAACGAAAAGGTATTCTCTATTCTTGGAAAGGCTGATGACATCATGACCCTGGCAGGTAAGCTTGTTGAATACGGCATGAATGACGTGACAATGTACATCGGAGAGAATCTTTCCTATGACAATGAAAGAATTCTTCAGGGCCGTCCTGAACAATTCATCGGAACGGCGACTGAGCCTCTTGCCGTTGTAATGGTGGAAAACCATGCTGCCGGCGAAACCAAGCTCAACCCGCTTACAAACAGAGGCGATGGGGAGTTCATCAGAGGACAGGTGCCGATGACAAAAGAAGAGATAAGAATTCTCTCCGTCTCGAAGCTGAACTTAAAGAGTGATTCCATCTGCTATGACGTCGGTGCCGGAACAGGTTCGGTGTCAGTGGAAATGGCTGTCAAGGTACCGCAGGGGCAAATCTATGCCATTGAAAAAAACGAAGAAGCAGTTAAGCTTTTAAAGAACAATAAAAAGAAGTTCATGGCGGACAATCTTGAGATAGTGGAAGGTCTCGCTCCGGAAGCCCTCAGGGAACTTCCGGCACCTACACATGTGTTTATCGGAGGCTCTTCCGGGAACATGGATCAGATTATATCTGAGATACTTGAAAAATCAGAAGAACATGTAAGATTCGTAATAAACTGTATCGCTATGGAATCTGCGGCTCAGGCCCTCGAATGTGCAAAGAGATACGGCATTTCAGAGCCCGATATTTCACAGATTTCTGTTTCAAGAGGACATGCTGTGGGCAGATATACAATGATGAAGAGCGAAAACCCGATTACGATAATTTGTTTTGATGGAGAAGGAAAGAAATGCTGATTCCCAGAATACTTTTCTGCGCCGGTTCCAGCGGGAGCGGCAAAACCTTAATAACATGCGGAATACTTCAGGCCCTGATTAACAGGGGTCTCAAGCCTGCATCTTTTAAATGCGGCCCGGATTATATAGATCCCATGTTTCACACCAGAGTACTCGGCACAAAATCAAGAAACCTGGACACCTTTTTTGCAGATGATGAAACATTGAGGTATCTGTTTGTAAAAAATACATCTGACTGTGATATTGCAGTGATGGAAGGTGTAATGGGATACTATGACGGCCTTGGCGGAGTATCGACGGATGCCAGCACCTACGATGTGCAGAGAGCCACCGGCACGCCTGCTGTGCTGATCGTTAACGGAAAAGGTGTAAGCGCTTCCCTTGCGGCCACAGTAAAGGGATTCTGTGACTTCAGACCTGACAGCAATATAAAAGGTGTGATTATCAATCACATCAAGGCAGGAATGTATTCCGTCCTAAAGGAGTATCTGGAAAGGGAATGTGACGTGCAGGTACTTGGATATGTACCTGAAGTTCCGGATCTGGTGCTTGAGAGCAGACACCTTGGCCTTGTCATGCCTCATGAAATCAGTAATCTGAAAGAAAGGCTGATGAAACTTGCTGATGTGCTTGCGGAAACCATAGACCTTGACAGACTTATTGAACTGGCGGGGACAGCCCCGGAGATAGAGGCAGCGGAACCGGTGAAGGCTGAGATGAAATGCGAAAAGCCGGTAAAGATTGCAGTTGCAAGAGATGAAGCATTCTGCTTTATGTATGAGGACAACCTTGCTCTGCTAAGGGAACTGAATGCAGAAATAGTGGAGTTTTCACCAATAAGAGATAAGGAAATTCCAGAAGATATAAATGGATTGATTCTTTACGGCGGTTACCCTGAGCTTTTTGCAAAGGAACTGTCAGAGAACATGACCATGAAGGAAAGTATAAAAAAGGCTTATGAATCCGGCATGCCCATTATTGCGGAATGCGGCGGCTTCATGTACCTCCATGAAGTGATGGAAGACGGAGAAGGAAATGAATATCGGGAAGTCGGAATCGTTAAAGGAAAGGCGTACAAGACTGACCGGCTGGGAAGGTTCGGCTATGTGAGCCTTACAGAGAACTCAGGCGATTTCTTTAAGAGTTTCGGCAATCCGGGCAGAATACCGGCTCATGAGTTCCATTACTACGATTCAACCTGCTGCGGAGCGGATTTTCATGCTGCCAAGCCTGTGGGAAAGAGAAACTGGGACTGCATGATATCAGAAGAAAATCTTCTGGCAGGCTTCCCTCACCTCTACTACTACGGAAACCCGAAGACTGCAGAGGCATTCATGAGCAAATGTAAGAACTACGGAGAGAAGAAATAATGCTTAAGTATCAAGCAGCGGCTCTTGCAGCCGGCTTCATCCTTGATCTCCTGTTTGGAGATCCGAAATGGATGTATCACCCGGTCATATTAATCGGAAAAACAATTTCCTTTCTGGAAAAGAATATACGAAAAATGCTTCCCAGGACTCCCGCAGGTGAGCTTATGGGAGGCGGCATCTTCGTGCTGCTTACGCTGATTGTTTCGGGAGGTGTTCCGTGGATAATTCTTTATGCGGCAGGACTTATCCATCCTGTTCTTCAGTGGGCGGCAGGTGCTTTCATGTGTTATCAGCTGCTTGCTGTCAAATGTCTGAGGGATGAGAGCATGAAGGTGTATGACGCATTAAAGACAGGAACTATAGAAGACGGCAGACATGCGGTATCCATGATTGTGGGAAGAGATACGCAGGCACTTGACGAAAAAGGCGTCGTAAAGGCAGCCGTTGAAACTGTTGCTGAGAATTTTTCAGATGGAGTGCTGGCCCCCATGCTTTATATGCTCATCGGCGGACCTGTACTGATGTTTATATATAAGGGTATCAATACCATGGATTCTATGGTAGGATATAAGAACGACAGGTTCCTGTATTTTGGAAGATGTGCGGCAAAGCTTGACGATGCGGCTAATTTTATTCCGTCAAGGATTGCAGGACTCATGCTTATACTTGCGGCTTATATAGGACCATTCAGCGGCAAAGATGCCAGGAGAATCTTTCTGAGAGACAGACGTAAGCATGCCAGCCCCAACTCTGCACAGACCGAATCTGCTGCAGCAGGAGCACTACAGATTCAGCTGGCGGGAAACGCCTATTATTTTGGCAAACTCCACGAAAAGCAGTTTATAGGCGACCCTGTAAGAGAAATTGAAGTTGATGATATTAAGAGAATGAACAATCTGATGTATATTGCGAGCACATTATCTGTGGTGCTTTTTACCGCAGCAGGTCTTATCGCGGCATATATCATTTAGGAGCATAAATTTATGAAAAAGAACGTTCACGGCGGTGATATATACAGTCACATAAATGTAACGGATTACTCAGCCAACTGCAACCCTTTCGGGGTACCTGAAGGAGTCAGGAAGGCAATCTGTGAATCAGCTGATTTGGTGAACTGCTATCCTGATGTCCATTGCACTGAACTCAGGGCACGACTATCAGAGGAACTGGGTGTACCGGGAGAGAAAATTTTCTTTGGAAACGGAGCAGCAGAAGTAATCTTTGCTGTAGCACAGGCACTTAAACCGAAGAAAGCATTGATTCCGGCCCCATCCTTTGCAGAATACGCAGCTGCCCTGGAGACTGCAGGGTGCGAAATCAGAAGGTTCTATACTGATGAGGCCAATGGATTCAGAATTACAGAAAAAATAAATGAGATGATTACAGATGACGTGGACATAATGTTTCTGTGTAATCCAAACAATCCGACGGGAACCTTTATGGACGAAGATGAACTTCGGGCTATCCTTGACTGCGCGAGGGAAAATAAGGTCATAGTGGTACTGGATGAATGCTTCATGAGCTTCGTTGACGAAAAAAAGAAGTACACATGGCTTGAGCATATCGAAGAATATCCCAATGTCATCGTAATGAATGCCTTCACGAAACTTTATGCCATGGCAGGCGTAAGGCTGGGGTACGGAATAACATGGAATGACGAAGTTATCGAAAAGCTTGAGAACTTCGTCCAGCCGTGGAATGTATCGGTGATTGCTCAGAATGCCGGCATTGCAGCTCTCAAAGAAAAGGAGTATGTGAGAAACTCCCTTTGCGAAATCAGAAAAGAGCGGGAAATATTTATTTCAGAACTTGTGAAAGCAGGGCTCAAAGTATACGATTCCGAAGCAAATTATGTTTTCTTCAGAGGCGAACCGGATCTTTACGATAAGATGCTTGACAAAGGGTATCTCCTCAGAGACTGCAGTAATTATCCGGGACTTGGCAGGGGATACTTCAGGGCGGCAGTAAGGCTTCATGAAGATAATGAAGGTTTTATCAGAGCATTAAAGGAAATAAAAAAATAAGAGGAAAAAGATAAAAATGGCTAAGGTATTAATGGTTCAGGGGACCATGTCAAATGCAGGCAAAAGCCTGCTGACGGCAGGTTTATGCAGAATTTTCAAACAGGATGGATATAAGGTGGCGCCGTTCAAATCTCAGAACATGGCACTTAATTCTTTTATTACAAACAAAGGCCTTGAAATGGGCAGAGCGCAGGTTATGCAGGCTGAAGCCGCAGGCATTGAACCTGACGTAAGGATGAATCCTATTCTGCTGAAGCCTACAAACGATACAGGCAGCCAGGTGATTGTAAACGGTGAAGTAAGGGGCACCATGAGTGCCAGAGATTATTTCGCATACAAGCACAATCTGATTCCGGATATCATGGAGGCCTTTAACGGACTTGCCGCTGAGAACGATATCATTGTCATTGAGGGTGCCGGAAGCCCTGCAGAAGTTAATCTCAAAGAGGAAGACATAGTGAATATGGGAATGGCCAAAATGGCTAAAGCACCGGTTCTTCTCGTAGGAGATATTGACAGAGGCGGAGTCTTCGCACAGCTTATCGGGACAGTAAATCTTCTGGAAGAAGATGAAAAGAAGATGGTTAAGGGGCTGATTATAAACAAGTTCAGAGGAGATAAGACCATCCTGGACCCGGGCATTGAAATCCTTGAAGAAAAATCTGGAATTCCGGTAGTGGGAGTTGCACCATACCTTCACATTGATGTGGAGGATGAAGACAGCTTAAGTGAAAGGCTCACATCTTCGGACAAGGCGGATCTCATCGATATAGCAGTAATCAGGCTTCCGCGAATTTCAAACTTCACGGACCTTAATGTAATGGAAACAATTCCGGGAGTATCCGTGAGATACATAAGAAACACGCAGGAACTCAGGAATCCGGATATGATAGTCATTCCGGGGTCAAAAAATACGATTTCTGACCTTCTCTGGATGAGGCAGAACGGCCTTGAAGCCGCAATCCTGAAACAGGCTCATGAAGGCAAGGTGGTCTTCGGAATCTGCGGAGGCTTCCAGATGCTGGGAGAAACACTTTCTGACCCTACGGGCATTGAAACGACAGGGGAAGTGAGAGGTATGGGTCTCCTTCCCGTTGAAACGATCTTTATGGACGGCAAGACCAGAACCAGAGTTGAAGGAGATTTCCACCTGGAGGGATCCATCTTCGAGAACATTGAAAGAAAAAACCTCAAGGCAGAAGGGTACGAAATCCACATGGGACAGTCAACCTTGAAAGAAGGGGCAAAACGCCTTCTTACAGTTACGGATGCTGTCACAGGGGAAACAAAGGAAGACGGAGCATATAAGGATAATGTTTTCGGCTCATATATCCACGGCATATTTGACGGCCCTGAAATCGCACAGACTATTGTGAAGATTCTTGCAGAAAGAAAGGGTGTAGAGATGGGCGACCTGGGAACTTTAAGTTACGCTGAATATAAGGAAACTCAGTATGACCTGCTTGCCGCAGGCCTGAGAGAACACCTGGACATGAAAAAAATATATGAAATTCTGGAGGAGGGAATAGAAGAGTAACTATGAGAACACGTATTGAAAATGTAAAGCCAAAGGATATTGAAGCCAAAAGCTTCGAAATTATTACTGAAGAACTTAACGGCAGGACTTTTGAAAACAACACTGAACTCATTGTAAAGCGCTGCATTCATACCTCCGCCGATTTTGATTATGCCGACAACCTCTGTTTTTCTGATAACGTTGTGGAAAAAGCAATGGAAGCCATCAGAGGAGGCGCGTCTATCGTTACAGATACCAACATGGCTAAAGCAGGAATCAACAAGGTTTCCCTGGGCAATTACGGTGGACAGGTGTACTGCTTTATGGGCGATGAAGACGTGGCCGCTGCTGCAAAGGAGAGCGGAATGACCCGGGCCTCTGAAAGCATGAAAAAGGCTGCCGCAATGGGCGAGAGATTCATATACGCCATCGGAAATGCACCGACTGCCCTTGTAACTTTATACGACCTCATGGAGGAAGGAAATGTCGATCCACTTCTGATTATCGGAGCGCCCGTAGGATTTGTAAATGTGGTACAGTCAAAGGAGCTCATAATGTCTGCAGACGTGCCGTATATCGTGGCAAAGGGCAGAAAGGGAGGCAGCAATATCGCTGCATGCATCGTTAATGCGCTTCTTTATATGATCAATAATGACAGACACTATTGGAAGTAAAATGGAGAAAGACAATGATAAGAATACCTTGCACATCTAAAATTGACGTAATGTCCGCTTCTAATCAGCCTGCAGCCCGCTGCCAGGATGGAGATACGGTAATATTTGAAGCCATGGACTGCTATGACGGTGCAGTGAGCCGCAACGGAACACGCGACTGGGAAGGAAGAGACCTTGGCAAGTACATGGCCAACCCGGCCACAGGGCCCCTTTATGTAGAGGGAGCTGAGCCGGGAGATGCGCTTTCCGTAGAGATTATTTCCATCAAGACACGGGGCTGGGGAGCACTGGGAACAGGTTTCGGAGAGCACGGCTTCATAAACTACGAAGGTGAGTACGTGATGCGTGCCTTTGAGTTTGAAGACGGTTTCGTGGAAATCGGCGGAAAGAAAATTGCCATCGAGCCCATGATAGGCGTTATAGGCGTGGCTCCGGCAGGGGACGGAATTCCAACTGTAACACCGGATTCCCACGGAGGAAATATGGACTGCAACAAGATCGTGGAAGGTTCCACAATCCTTTTTCCTGTGTCGGCAGAAGGAGGACTTCTGGCTATGGGCGACCTCCATGCACTCATGGGAGACGGGGAAGTGTTCGAATACGGTCTTGAGACTTCCGGCGAAGTTACAGTACGGGTAAAGGTGATAAAGAATGCCGGGCTCAGACAGCCAACTCTGGTTGAAGCTGATGAAAAGGGACGTGTGATGACCATAGCTTCGGCTCTTACATATGAGGATGCTATTCGTCTGGCCCTGGAGGCCATGTATGAACTGCTTCTGTCAAAAGGCTGGGACAGAACAGAGGCCGGCATGCTCATGAGCATGAAATGTGACATGGCAATCTGCCAGATTGTAGACCCGCAGGTTACCGTAAGGGCTATGATGGATAAAGAGTTTTTTAGATAAAACGATAAAGGGTATCGGGAAGACCTCCGCGGGAGGTCTTTTTCTTTTAACCTTCCTTTTTCCTTCTTGGCATTTTTCTTTGCAAAAAGAAAATCGCCTGAAAAGAAAATAAATGTCATACTATACCTGTTAGGGAACTTGATTTTACCATATAAATTACATTTGCACCCGCCATGTGGAAGTACTTGCGGCTCAGGAAGGGCTGTTTTTTTCCAAAATGCCCTTTTTCTTTGCAAAAAGAAAAGATTTTCGGACAAAAAGAAAATATACAAAATATACAGTCCGGAGCGGTTCTCAAACAAATGTAAAAAGCCCCCCGATAGGCGATGTCAGCTGCTCAGTGACAAACCAGGCCGAAAAAATATTTACAAAACCACCTTGAACTGGAAATTTATATGTGATATAGTGAGAC
>JBJETB010000004.1:0-91777 GCA_051883095.1 Anaerovoracaceae bacterium | reverse complement strand
TTGCTGATGTGGTTGGCAAACTTACGGACATAAAGGCGCTTGAGGTAGCGCATAAACTGAACAAAGAGGATGGTCAGCACATAGCAGACGGCCAAAGTGATCATCTCCGTGGCCTGCCGGTTCCCGCCCAGAATGTCGCACAGATACTGTACCATCTGGCCCTCGAACCAGGGTCCTGCCACCATACCTGCATTATAGAGGATTCCTGTTACTGTAACAATGAGAAGGAGCCACTTCTCTTTACGGAAATAGTACCCGATCTGGTCTGTTGCGTCCCGGTTATTCCTGTTCATCTTCTATACCCTCCTCCTTGTCACAAAGTCGTCCTGCCACATGGGGGAAGCCACTGCGGCTTTCCTGCTTGGAGCGAAGGTACAGTTTATCCAAGGCAGCCGTAAAGGATGCCTGTTCCGCCGGATCAAGGCCCTCCAGCAGCCAGTCATAAAATGCCGTCTCTACTGCCGCTTTAGAGGTTTTCAGATTTTCTGCCTTTTCGGTGGCATACAAGAGCTGGCTTCTGCCGTCCGCCGGATTCTCTTTGCGGATCAGATAACCCTTTTGCTCAAGGTTTGCCGTGCGCCGGGCGACAGCGCCCTTGTCCATATTTAGCTGCAAACTGATCTCCCTCTGGGAAAGCCCGGGATTGTGGCGTACCAAATGAATCAAATCCATTTCCCCTGAGCCGATTCCGCCTTCTTTCATTGTACGAATCACCAGTTTGTTCGCTTCCCTTGCGATTTTCGTGATTTGCCTTTTTGTCATATCCATACTTATTCCTCACAAAATAGATGTAGCATCAACTAAATAGATGATACTACATCTTTATAACAAAGTCAACCATTTCCAGGGATTCGCAGATATTTTCGCAAAGCACCTGGCGGATGTTCTGCTGCAGAACATTGAGCTTGGAAAGCGCATGGATAACGCCGGGGTGGGTAATGCATACCGTGACCAGCTGATGGCGGACAACACCATGTGGATCTTGGCGGTGGAATCTACCAGGTCTATGTGGAGGTTGGAGGCGAGGTTGTACCATTCGTCACGGTAGACTCCGCCACTGGCGATTATCACGGTTAAAGGCAGAAAGAGAAAAAAATCAAAGCAGATATTTAGAACTTGGGGTTCGCGTGAGTGGGATGATTTCGATGCAACTGATTTTGCCGGTATGGACATATTCCAGCAGAAGATTTTGTGATAGAGTTCATTAATGAAAGAGTTAAATTTTTATGAGAGAAGTGTCATTTAAAAAACACAGGATTCATATGTAAATATGCTCAAGTATATTGTATAGAAATAAATGTTGACTTTTTTTATTCACAATAATATAATTTAGCCAATGGAGCCCTTTAAATTCAAAGTAAAAACAAGAAACAGCGGCTTTAATGTGATGACCATTGAGAAGGCCGGAAGGGAACCTGGACGTTCAGCGGATGGGATAAGGGTGACTTTGTCATTACAGAGGACCCTGAAAGTCCTGAAGAGCCTGGAGTGCCGGAAGAACCGAATAAACCGGATGAGACAATAAATAAGCCTCTTCCGGATGATAATTACCTTGCGGATGACAGTAATGTTCCAAAGACAGGTGATACCGGAGCAGACATGATTCTGCTCAACTTGCTGCTGATGGTAGCTGTTGTGATTGCCGGAACTGCTCTCTATTTAAGAAAAACTGATAAGAAGCAAAAGCACTAAAACAAATGTGTGATTCAGCATAAGCGACCTTTTTACAGGTCGCTTATGTTATTATAGGGATATAAACAATTGCAGGTTCCATTGCCGAGGCATATTACGGTATACCGGAGGAAATAGGCGAGACGGCGAAGTCTTTCCTGACAGAGGATCTGCTTGAAGTGGTGGAAAAGTTTTATACGGAGATTGCAAAAAAAGTCGAAAAATAAAAATTTATGCATTTGAATGCAAAAACTTGATTAAAACTGAATCCTATGCTATAATCTTATTGCAGGGAGGTGTGAATCATGATTGACACACACAAGCTCAAAAAAAGAGACTTGTATTTGAACAGGCTTATTGCCTTTAAGGACACCGAGCCGGTAAAGGTGGTAACCGGAATCCGCAGATGCGGCAAATCAAGCTTGCTTAAGCTTATGGTTGAACATCTTAAAGAATGCGGAGTTGAAGAAGAGCAGATTATCGAAATGAATTTCGAATCTCACGCATATAAAAGAATGAACAGCGATGCCTTTTACGATTATGTGAAACAGCGCATTATCCCGGGAAAAAGAATGTATTTATTCTTTGATGAGGTACAGCGTGTACCTGATTGGGAAGACTCCATCAATTCTTTCCGGGTGGATTTCAATTGTGACATTTATATCACCGGTTCCAACGCATGGCTGCTTTCATCAGAGTATTCCACCTATCTGTCAGGAAGGTGCGTGGAAATAAAAATGTTACCGCTTTCATTCAGTGAATTTTTGTATTTCAATGATTTTGAGGTAAAGGAAAGCGAGAGTCCGCTGGGAGGCACCCGGAAACAGGTTTACGACAAAAATGGTGAGCGTTTTGAACTGAGGGATGTGTTCGATGCATATATGCGTTTCGGAGGAATGCCGGGCATAGCTGATGTGGGTTTGGATCAGGAAAACGCATTGATGCTGCTGGAAGGAATATATTCAACGGTAATCGTTCGTGATATTCTGGAAAGAGAGAACAGGAGAGGTCAAAAACAGATTACAGACCCTATTCTGCTGAAAAAAATAGTTATGTTCCTCGCTGATAACATCGGAAACAACATTTCCATTTCATCTATAGGAAATACACTGGTCAATGAGGGACTCCTTGAGGATGGAAAGCGAAAAGGAGCGCCAAGTGCTCATACTGTGCAGGCTTATGTGAACGCACTGTTAGAATCTTTTTTCTTTTATGATATAAAGCGGTTCGATATTAAAGGTAAGGAGTTCCTGCGCACTTTAGGAAAATACTATATTGTGGATATGGGACTCAGAAATTATCTGCTGGGCTTCAGGGATCGTGACAGCGGACATGCGCTGGAAAATGTAGTGTTTTTTGAATTGCTTCGCCGTGGATATGATGTTTCCATCGGCAAGGTGGACAATCTTGAAGTCGATTTTATTGCCACAAAAGCAGATGATAAAATGTATGTGCAGGTGACGGAATCAATGACAAGCGACGAGGTTCGCCGGCGGGAACTTGCTCCGCTGCAGAAAATCAGCGATAATTATGAAAAAATTGTCCTTTCCATGAACACCGGAATGGACTCTTCATACGAAGGAATCAAATCAATCAGCCTTATGGATTGGCTTGTTGAGTGGAAAGGAGGAAACAATGACTGAGCTGTTAGCTCCGGCTGGAAATATGGAGGCTTTGAAGGCTGCAGTATCCAATGGATGTGATGCAGTCTATCTTGGCATGCAGAAATTCGGTGCACGTGCCTATTCGGACAACTTCGACATGGATTCCCTTGAGGAGGCTGTCAGATATGCGCATCTGAGGGACGTGAAAATATATGTGACCATGAACACCATCGTGTTTGAAGATGAGATAGATGACATGCAGAAGCTGCTTCGTCAGCTTAACGAAATCGGTGTGGACGGCGTCATAGTCCAGGACCTGGCTGTTTTTGACTATATCGTCAGCAACTTTGCCGATATGGAGGCTCACTGCTCCACCCAGATGGGAATTGACGATCTGGAAGGGACTTTGCTGTTTAAAGAACTGGGAGCAGACAGAGTTGTGCTGGCACGGGAGGTTCCCATCGAGAAAGTAAAGGAAATCAGACGTACGGCGAAGATTCCTATTGAAATCTTTGTCCACGGGGCGCTTTGTGTGTCTTACTCAGGGAACTGCCTCATGTCAGGCCTTATCGGGTACAGAAGCGGCAACAGGGGAAGATGCGTGGGCTCATGCCGTAAAGAATATGAGCTTTTTGACAAGACAACCGGCAAGTCACTGGGCAGAAGCTATCTTTTATCCACAAAGGATTTAAACACCATTGACCATATAGACGAACTGAAGGAAATCGATTCACTTAAAATAGAAGGCCGCATGAAGGAACCTGCTTACGTTGCAAATGTGGTGGCTCAGTACAGAGCGGCACTGGACGGCAGGGTGACCGAAGTCAACAAGGAGAATCTCAAAAAGACCTTCAACAGAACCTTTACCAAGGGATATCTTTTCCACGAAGACCCTAAAGACCTTACCAATATCAGAAGGCCTAACAATTTCGGCTATGAAATCGGAAAGGTTACCGGGTATCGCAGCGGCATGTACGAAATCACCCTGAGTCAGCGTCTGAATCAGAACGACATAATCAGAATAGACCATGATAATGAAGACGTGAACCTTTCTGTGGTAAAGCTCTATGACAGAGATGGGAATTTAATAAACAAATCGGACAAGGTCTGCTACATCAGAATTAAAGAAAAGCTCTCCACAGGAGATGTAGTCTATAAGACGAAGGACTACTTCTTCTATAAGAATCTTGAGGATAATCTGGAAAAGGAATTCAGGCGATTCAGACTGGACCTCAAAGTTTATGCTTATCCTGATTCCAGGCTTATTATCGATGCAGAGGGGCTGGGATGCAGCTACCTTTATGAGAGCGAGGAAATCCTGGGAGAAGCGATCAACAATCCGACAACCGGAGAGCAGGTTGTGAAGCAGCTTTCCAGACTCAATGACACCGTCTTTGCTTTGGGTGACGTGGAGTTCGAAGAATACAACGCCTTCATTCCTGTGAAAATGCTGAATAATGCCAGAAGAGAAATCGTACAGGGCCTATACGATGCAAAACTCAGCAGCAAAGGTCGTCGCACCCGGGAGCCGGAGCCAAAAGAAAAGATTTCTTTCCCGCAGCAGAAACCTTACATCACGGCATCAGTAACGACCAAGGAACAGTACGATGCCTGCGTAAGCCTTGGAATAAAGGAAGTATATTTTGATAACATTGTCAGAAGGAATCAGATCACATACGAGGAAAAAGAAGGCGAGCTGCTCATAGGCGGATACGGCGGAATCTATCATTACAGAAACCGCAATTCTTTCGTCACGGACTATTCATTAAATGTTGTCAATGCTGCCAGCTGCCGTGAACTGTACAGACTGGGTGCCAGAAGGGTCACACTGTCCTATGAATTAAACAAAAAGCAGATAGGTGAGCTCATCAATGCTTATTATGCAGAAAACGGCGGCTACCCCGCCCTGGAGATGATTGTGTATGGCCGTGCGCCGCTGCTGTTTACAAAATACTGCCCTCTTAAAAAGATGGGACAGTGCGGTATCTGCAAGACTAAATCCTATGAAATAAGGGATGACTACGGCACATTCCCGATTATTTCCCATGACGACTGCACCACAACCATACTTAACGGCAAAATACTGAACCTTCTGGACGAAATGCCGTCTATAAACGGTGTCGAGGCCTTCAGGCTTAACTTTACCATTGAATCGCCGGAGGAAGTGGTAAAGGTTGTAAAAGCCGCCCAGGGCAAGCTGGACGGTAAAACCAGTCCATCTCTTTTCAATCAGGAGACTGATACGAGAGGCCACTTCAACAAGGAAATTATTTAACAGAAAAGAGGATAAAAAATGATCACAGTAGAAAATCTTTCCTATGGTTTTCCTGCAAAAGATTTATATAATGATATTTCATTTACCTTGGAGACGGGACAGCACTGCGCCCTTATCGGCAGCAACGGCACAGGTAAATCCACCCTGGTTGATATGCTCATTGACCCTGACAAGTATCTTTATGACGGAAAGATTATCAGGGACGAAGACTGCAGAATTGGATATGCCAGTCAGTTCAGCGTGAGAGATAAAGAGCAGGATTGTACTGTTTTCCAGTATCTCAGTCAGCGGTTTACAGAAAATCAGAAAGAAATCGCCGCAGTCTGTGAAGAAATGGCATCGGCTGAAGATGTGGAAGCTCTCTTTGAACGGTATCAGGAACTTTTAGATATAAATGAAGCCATGAATGGTGACAATTACGAGAGCAACATCCGTAAGCAGCTCGGTGTGGCCCGTATGGCTGAGTTAGAGGAGACTAAGCTGTCTCAGATCAGCGGCGGCGAATACAAGCTGCTTCAGATTATGCGGGAGATGCTGCTTGTTCCAAACCTTCTTGTTCTGGACGAGCCGGATGTGTTCCTGGATTTTGCTAACTTAAACAGCCTCTGCCAGCTGATTAACCAGTACAAAGGAACTTTGCTTGTGGTTACTCATAACAGATATCTCCTCAATCACTGCTTCAACAAGATTCTTCATCTGGAAAACGGCGATATTCAGGAGTTTGACGGGAATTACACCGAATACCGCTGTGCCGGCTTCAGAGAAAAATTAAAGCTGAGGATGCAGCATATCGAGGAGCAGGAAGAAATCGCCCGCACCGAAAGGATGGTGGAAATTCTTCGCAAAAGGGCTTCGGATATGGTCAACCCTGAGATAGGCAAATCAGTAAACGCCAAACAGTCACAGCTTGACCGTCTGCTGGCGAGACAGATAAAGGCTCCGTTTATTGAAGTGCGGGAGCCTGAGATTGTGCTGCCCGATGTGAAAGTTGAGCCGGAAGCAGAACGCACTGTTTTAAAAATCACCGATTACCAGGTGGAATTTGATAAGGACCTTCTGCAGAATGTAAACTTCGAGCTTCACGCCGGAGAAAAGGTTGCCATAGTCGGCGCCAACGGAACGGGCAAGACCACTCTGATCCGCGATATTCTGAAAAACGATAATCCTTCAATTCATATAGATGAGAATATCCGCTATGCTTGTCTGTCACAGCTTCAGGGTGAGTCTGTGGATGAAGACAAGACTGTATATCAGGTTATGCAGGACCACGGCTTCGGCGCAAAGGGAAGCATCAAGGCGTATCTCGCAAAGTATTGCCTGGAGGCGGAAGTGGCAGATCAGAAGGTAAGACAGCTTTCCGGCGGTGAGCAGAACCTGCTTCAACTTGCCATGATTGCTGAGTCAGGGGCTGAGCTGCTTATACTCGACGAGCCTACAAGCCATCTGGATATATACGGACAGACAGCATTGGAAAATGCAGTTGCCGAATATAGAGGTACTGTTCTCATGGTCAGCCACGACTTTTATCTGGTAGCCAACTGTGCAGATTACGTCCTTCTGGTGGAGGACAACACGGTAAGGCGAATGCGCACCAGAAACTTCCGCAGGATGGTATATGAAAAATACTTTGACCAGAAATATCTTGAGACAGATAAGAGAAAACAGGAGCTGGAAGCACTTATCACAGCGGCATTCAGGAGAGACGATTTTGCTGCTGTAGACAAATTGTGCACGGAGCTGGAAAGGATGTAGGATATGGAAAACTTTGAAACCGGCAGGCAGCAGCTTTCCCCATCGGATCAGCTTCTCCGGGAACTGATTCGTTTTGACACCACGGTTGAAGAAAGCCCTGAAAAACCTGCCATCGATTACATCAGAACATTGCTTGAAAAGGAAGGGATTGAAACTGAAACTTTCTCCAGGACTGAGGAACGCCCTAATCTGATGGCAACTATAAAAAGTGAAAATGCCCAGCTGCCGCCGCTTCTAATGTACGGCCACATCGACGTGGTGCCTGTGGAGGGACAGAAGTGGTCCGAAGAGCCTTTCGGGGCAGCTGTAAGGGACGGGTACATATGGGGAAGGGGAACCCTGGACATGAAGGGCGAGCTGGCCATGTTCATTACCTCGATGATACAGATAAAGAGAGATAACATAAGCCTGCCTTTTGATCTGAAACTCCTTGTTGTCAGCGATGAAGAAGGAACCGGAAACTGGGGCATGGCCTATCTTGTCAGGGAAAATGCCGGAATATTTGACGGTGTGAAATATGCGCTGGGTGAAATCGGCGGATTTTCCATGCGTCTCTCAGGAAAAAAACTGTATCCAGTTATGATCGCGGAAAAGCAGTTTGCACATCTGAAGATAACGGCCACAGGTGAAGGCGGACATGGGTCATTTTCTCACAGCAATACTGCCATGGAAAGACTGTGCCGTGCTGTGGAAAAGCTGTCATCACAGAGTCTGCCTGTACGCATCACGTCCCCTGTCAGACTGATGATAGAAGCCATCGCTTCTGCCTTAGGCGGTGCCGAGGGTATGGCTCTCAGACTTCTGCTGAAACCTGCGCTGACAGACAAGATGCTGGGACTTCTGGGGAAACAGCTGGAAATATTTAAGCCGCTCCTGCATAACAACATAAATGTGACAATGATTGAAGGTGGAAATGCTGTAAATGTGATTCCTTCCCGTGTAAGCTGCCACTGTGATGTCCGACTGGTGCCGGGCTGCACAATGGAGGATGCTATAAAAGACATAGAATCGATAATCGGTTCATCATACGAGATAGAAGTTGTTGAGTATGATAAAGGATCCGAAAGTCTTGATATGACCCTGACTGATGAGCTGTTTGCGGCGCTGTGCAGGAAAGATCCGGAGGCAGTGCCGGTGCCGCTGGTTGTAACGGGTGTCACCGACGGACGATTTTTATCCATGCTGGGCATACAGACCTACGGGTTCACACCTATGGACCTTCCTGAAGAACTGGATTTTACGTCCCTGATTCACGCTGCCGATGAAAGAATTCCTGCAGGTGCCGTGGATTTTGGAAAAGATGTTATCATAGATTTTATATGTAATGGTTATGCAAAAGCATTGGAGGACTGAAATGAAAGAAAAAATAAGAGAAATAGTCATGGCTGCAGGGGCTGATGTCTGCGGCTTCGCAAATATTGACAGATTTAAAAATGCAGAGGCGGGGTTCGGACCTCTGGATATCTGGCCGGACTGCAAGACGGTTATCTGCCTTGGAATTGCACTTCCTAAGGGGCTGTACTGCGTGTCTCCAAGAATGGTATATACACGGTATAATGATATGATGTGCGATCTGGCTGATGATGTGGCACTCGCAAGTGTGAGAAAAATAGAAAAGTTAGGAATAACTGCTGTACCGTTGCCGGGTGACGGACCGTACGATTACTGGGATGCAGACAAACAAAAAGGAAAGGGCATTGTGTCCATAAAGGAGATGGCCGTTGAGTGCGGCCTGGGAGGCATGGGAAAGAACACCATGTTACTCAATCCAAAGTATGGCAACAGACTCAATCTGGGTGCTATTCTCATCGACCTAGAACTTGGGTCGGACCCATATGCAGAAAACATATGTATTCCCGGCTGTACAAAATGCATCGACAACTGCTCGGGACATGCCATCAGCGAGGATGGTCATGTGGACCAGCTGCTTTGCAGAGAGAAGACCTACCACACGACAGAAAGAGGATTCCGCATTGTGGACTGCAACAAGTGCCGCGCATTGTGTCCCGTACGCTTCGGCATAGAACGATAATTGCGATACTTTGTGAGACTTTAAGAAAAGTTTCAGGTTTTGCTGTTGATTTTATTTTTTTTGTATATATAATGAATATTAGATAATTTGCAATCGTCTGAATTATGAGAGAAATGTGAGAAGAAAAGAAACGAGGTAAATTTAAAATGGCGGTAATTGATTTAAGCAAGTATGGAATTACAGGAACCACAGAGATTGTGCATAATCCTTCCTATGAATATCTCTTTGAAGAAGAGACTAAAGAAGATCTGGAAGGGTTCGACAAGGGACAGGTCAGCGAACTGGGTGCAGTAAACGTAATGACCGGTGTTTACACAGGTCGTTCACCTAAAGACAAGTTTATTGTCATGGACGAGAACTCCAGAGACACTGTATGGTGGACCTCCGATGAATACAAGAATGATAACCACCCGGCGAGCATTGAGACCTGGGAAGCAGTTAAGAAAATTGCAATCGACGAATTGTGCAACAAGAAGCTCTATGTTGTGGATGCTTTCTGCGGTGCCAATAAAGATACGCGTATGGCAATCAGGTTCATTATGGAAGTGGCATGGCAGGCACATTTCGTAAAGAACATGTTTATCGTGCCTTCCGATGAGGAACTGGAAAACTTCGAACCGGATTTCATCATCTACAATGCCTCCAAGGCAAAGGTGGAGAACTACAAGGAGCTTGGGCTCAATTCCGAGACTGCTGTAGTATTTAATATAACAAGCCGTGAACAGGTTATTATCAATACATGGTACGGCGGCGAGATGAAGAAGGGTATGTTCTCAATGATGAACTACTATCTGCCGCTTAAGGGAATCGCATCCATGCACTGCTCAGCCAACACTGACATGAACGGTGAAAACACCGCCATCTTCTTCGGACTTTCCGGAACCGGAAAGACTACACTTTCCACAGACCCGAAGCGTCTCCTCATCGGTGACGACGAACACGGCTGGGATGATAACGGTGTGTTCAACTTTGAAGGCGGATGCTATGCCAAGGTAATAAATCTCGATAAAGAATCCGAGCCTGATATATATAATGCAATCAGACGCAACGCTTTGCTGGAGAATGTTACTCTCGATGAAAACGGCAAGATTGATTTCGCAGACAAGAGCGTAACGGAGAATACCCGTGTATCATATCCGATAAGACATATTGAAAATATCGTGCGCCCGGTATCATCGGCACCGGCAGCAAAGAATGTAATTTTCCTGTCTGCAGATGCTTTCGGAGTGCTGCCTCCTGTGTCCATCCTGACACCGGAACAGACTCAGTATTACTTCCTTTCCGGATTCACAGCCAAGCTGGCAGGTACAGAGCGCGGAATCACTGAGCCTACACCTACATTCTCAGCCTGCTTCGGTCAGGCTTTCCTGGAGCTGCATCCTACCAAATATGCGGAGGAACTGGTAAAGAGAATGGAAAAGAGCGGTGCCAAGGCATACCTGGTAAATACCGGATGGAACGGAACAGGCAAGCGTATATCCATTAAGGATACAAGGGGCATCATCGATGCGATTTTAAATGGAGATATCAAGGATGCGCCGACAAAGACCATTCCTTATTTCAATCTGGAAGTGCCGACAGAACTTACAGGCGTAGATCCGGCAATTCTGGATCCTCGCGATACATATGCTGACGTATCTCAGTGGGAGACAAAAGCTCTTGATCTGGCTGACAGATTCATCAAAAACTTTGCCAAGTACGAAGGCAATGCTGCAGGTAAGGCGCTGGTTTCAGCAGGACCGCAGAAATAACAACATTACAATTGAGTGAATCAGAATGTCGTATGAAACTTGGATAAAAAAGTATTCATACGACATTTACATATAATGGGATGAAAAACAACCCCCTCCGGCGGCCGAATGTCGTATTGAAATCGAGAAAACAGCATTTTCTGCCGCATTTTTTGTTTTTTTCCGAATTTATGCTGTATGAAAAATTAATTTGTGGTTTTTCATACAGCATTTTTGATGCGCGGGACCAGATCAGCCGGTAATATCACGGAAAAGACCCTGGCAATAAAGAATGAAATATATTGAATTTTCTGAAAAATACATGTATAATAACAAAAGTATGTGTTTAGGGAGAAATTACAATATGGAAAAAAAGAAAAACGCAAAGTTTTCGTCACAGTGGGGATTTATTCTTGCTGCTGTAGGTTCTGCTGTGGGCATGGCTAATGTATGGGGCTTTCCTGCAAAGATGGGTGCCAACGGAGGCAGTGCTTTCCTGGTGGCGTATCTGATTTTCGTAGCGCTGTTCGGTGTGGTAGGACTGGCTGCGGAATATGCCATCGGCAGACGCTCCAGGACGGGTACTTTAGGCTCATATCAGGCTGCATGGGCAACGCGCAGTGAAAGACTGGGCAAGGCGGGCGGACTGCTGGGATGGCTTCCTTTAGCCGGCTCCATGTGCATTGCTATCGGTTATGCGGTAATTATAGCTTATGTACTTAAAGCTTTCTGGAGTTCAATTACAGGAAATCTGATGGAGGTTGACACAGAAGCCTGGTTCGGAACTTTTTCAACGACGGAATATTCAGTAGTTCCTTTCCACGTTATCGTGGTTGCGGCTACCCTGCTTACACTTTTCTTGGGTGCTAAGAGCATAGAGAAGACAAACAAGATTATGATGCCTGTGTTCTTTATTATTTTCGTGGTTCTTGCGATCAGGGTTTCCATGCTTCCGGGAGCGTCTGAAGGGTACAGGTTTATGTTTACGCCGGACTGGCAGGCCTTGAAAAATCCGATGGTATGGATATGGGCTATGGGACAGGCCTTCTTTTCACTGTCTGTGACCGGAAGCGGAATGATTGTTTACGGGGCATATCTGGATGACAGTGAAGATGTGGTTCATGTAGCGGCCCGTACTGCCATCTGCGATACTATTGCAGCTCTCGTGGCGGCACTGGTTATAATTCCGGCATGCTTTGCCTACGGACTGGATGTTGGCGCAGGCCCGTCGCTGCTTTTCGTTACACTTCCTAGAATCCTGCAGGATATTCCTTTCGGACAGCTGTTTGCAGTTATTCTTTACACCGCCATGATTTTTGCGGGAGTAAGCTCTCTGCAGAACATGTTCGAAGCCGTAGGAGAATCCCTGCTTCATAAATTCCCTAAACTGAGCCGAAATCTGGTGCTGGTGCTCCTTGGCGTAATCTGCCTGGGATTCGGACTTCAGATGGAGCCTATCTTCAACTGGGGACCTTGGATGGATATCGTTTCAATCTATATAATCCCTCTGGGGGCAACCATAGGAGCATTGTCATGGTTCTGGATTATGAAAAAGGATGACCTCCTTGATGAAATCAACAAGAGTGCTTCCAGGCTTCACGGCAATCTGTGGTACAACGCAGGAAAATTCCTTTATGTTCCTTGCGCGGTGATACTTTGCTGCGTGGCACTGTTTATGAAGGTGGCGTTCTGATGAGGCATTCAATTTGATTTGTTTTGTCAAAAGACAACCTTGATGCATCGTTTTTCAATGGTTTCAGAGCACGTAGGGTTGACACGGCTTCATCGTTTACGTGTCAATGAGAAAATTAATTTACATATTATTGCAATTAGTCAACCTTTTGATATTGATTTTCAATGGTTTCCGGTGTCAAAGGGTTGACTTTTTTTGTCTTTCTAACCTCAGGTCATCATTTTGATTACCAATTTGTCAACCTTGCTGCATCGTTTTCCAATGGTTTCAGGACCCGTAAGGTTGACTTTTGACGTTTTATTAATTCAGACGAAAATATTCATGCTGCACCATGAAAATCGGGTCGAAACAAAACCATTGTGAGAAGGTCAAAAAAGTAGTATAATTCTAGTATGAGTACCATTGCTGAAAAAATTGCATATATGGTCAGTGAAAAAGGCGGCAGAACTTTCTATGTCGGCGGTTTCGTGCGGGATAAAATTATGGGTATCGAAAATAAGGACGTGGATATTGAAGTTCACGGAATCATGCCTGATGAACTGCTTGATATACTGACAGAAGTGGGAGAACCGCTCTCATACGGACGAAGTTTTGGAATCTATTCGTTAAGCGAATATGACATTGACATCGCTATGCCGCGAAAGGAGCGTGCCACGGGAAAAGGGCACAGGGACTTTGAGGTTTCAGTGGATCCTTTCATCGGAACTGAGGCGGCAGCAAGACGGCGGGACTTTACCATGAATTCCATAATGGAGGATGTGCTTACAGAAGAGATTGTGGATCACTTCGGAGGAATGCATGATCTGGAAAAAGGTATCATACGTCATATTGACCCGGAAACTTTTGTGGAGGATCCTCTCAGGGTTTTCCGCGCGGCGCAGTTTGCATCACGCTTCGGTTTCAAAGTAGCGTATGAGACTATGGAGCTCTGCAGAGCAATGGATTTATCGGCGCTTTCACGGGAACGTGTGGAGGATGAACTGAAAAAGGCACTGCTCAAAGGCAGCAGGCCTTCTGTATTCTTTGAGGTTCTTCGCAGCGCCGGAGGACTGGACATATGGTTTCCTGAACTGAAAGCACTTATCGGACTGGAACAGGACCCTAAGTTCCATCCTGAAGGTGACGTCTGGACACACACCATGGAGGTCCTGGACAGGGCTGCAGCATATCGCTCAGAAGTTGAAAAACCGTATCCCTTCATGCTTCTGGCTCTGACTCATGACTTCGGAAAGGCCATAACCACAGAGAAGATAAACGGCCGTATTCACTCTTATGACCATGAGATAAAGGGCCTGCCGCTGATAGAAGAGTTTCTGCGCAGAATTACAGGAAATACAGAGACAATACGCTATGTTCTCAATATGGTTCCTCTCCACATGAAGCCCAATGTAGTCGCCGCTTCAAAATCGGCTGTTAAGGTGACCAACAGAATGTTTGACAAGGCGACGGCACCGGGCGATTTAATATATTTTGCCATGTCCGACAAGCCGGTAATGTCGGGGGACAATCCCTTTACAGGAGACCCTGATTTCCTCTTTGAAAGATACGATATTTACAAAGAGACCATGGCAAAACCTTATGTGACAGGCAGAGACCTAGTGGAGGCCGGACTGGAGCCGGGGGATTATTTTGCCGATGTTCTCGCCTATGCACACAAGCTGCGGCTGGCGGGCACAGAAAAAGAATCCGCACTTAAGCAGACTCTTGCCTATGCGCGGAAAAAGAAATGACAACACTACAACATAACATAAGGAGGTAACAAATGTTTTACGATAATAAAATATGGATCGGTGAATCCAATGGAGAAAAGGTATGCATTGAGCCTAAGATGGCCAATCGCCACGGACTGATTGCAGGTGCAACAGGTACAGGAAAGACGATTACTCTGAAGGTTCTGGCAGAGTCTTTCAGCGATGCCGGAGTACCTGTATTTCTTGCTGATATAAAGGGCGATCTTTCGGGAATGTGCCGACCGGGGGTTGACAGCGAGGACATGCAGAAACGCATTCAGAAATTCGGCCTGGCAGAGTGCGGATTCAATTACCACGCCTATCCGTCTGTTTTCTGGGATATCTACGGTGACATGGGAATCCCTGCCCGTACCACAATTTCTGAGATGGGACCTATACTGCTTGCCAAGCTTATGGACCTCAACGACACTCAGTCGGATATCCTCACCATCGTGTTCAAGATTGCTGACGACCGCAATCTTCTCCTCATAGATACCAAAGATCTTAAGGCCATGCTTCAGTATGTTTCGGATAACAGCGCTGAGCTGGCTTCAGAGTACGGCAATATCGCTAAGCAGTCTGTTGCGGCCATTCTGAGAAACGTGGTTGCTCTGGAAGCTGCAGGAGGTGAAGAATTCTTCGGAGAGCCTGCATTAAACCTGTCAGACTGGTTTATCGGAAGTGATATGAGCGGAAGAGGAAGCATAAACATTCTGGACTGTCGCCAGCTGGTTCACGACACGACTCTTTATTCAACTTTCTTGCTCTGGATGCTGTCTGAGCTCTTTGAGACTCTGCCGGAGGTTGGTGATATGGAAAAACCTCGCATGGTATTTTTCTTTGATGAAGCTCACCTGCTGTTCAAGGACATTTCCAAAGCTCTCCGCAGCAAGATAGAACAGGTGGTAAAGCTTATCCGTTCAAAGGGTGTGGGCGTTTACTTTATAACCCAGTCGCCTAAGGATATTCCTGATGAGATCTTGGGACAGCTTGGAAACAAGATTCAGCATGCGCTGAGAGCATATACCCCTGCAGATGAAAAAGCGGTAAAATCTGCAGCTCAGTCTTTCCGAGCAAATCCGGAGTTTGATACATACGAGGTGCTTACCTCGATGGGAACCGGAGAGGCCATTATTTCTGTGCTTGATGCCGCCGGCATACCGGGAGTGGTAAAAAAATGCAAGATCCTGCCGCCACAGTCCATGATGGGGCCGATTTCCGACGAGGAAAAGAAGCAGGAAATTTTAAGGAGCAATCTGTACCTGAGATATAAGGATGAGATAGACCGTGACTCCGCTTATGAGTTCATGGAGCGAATGAAGAAAGAAGAAGCTGTCCAGAAGCAGGAACAGGCTGCAGCCGCCGCAGCCGAAAAAGAGGCTCAGAAGCAGGCCGCAGCCGCAGCCAAAGAGGAAGCAGCCGCCCTTAAGGCAGCCGAAAAACAGGCCGCAGCCGCAGAAAGAGAAGCTGCAAAGCGTAAGAAGAGCGTGGCCAACGCAGCGGCCAACACCATCGGCAGAGAACTTGGCAAGACTTTGGGAAAAACCGTAGGCGGTGATTTCGGCAAGAAACTGGGCGGCAATGTAGGTGCGTCGCTGGCCAGAAATATCCTGGGAACATTTATGAAATAAAAAAATGATATAAAAGGAGTGTTAGTAAAAATGGTGGAAGAACGATATAAGGAAAAAATGATGAGCGCTGCGGAAGCAGCGAAACTGGTAAAATCGGGTGACAGGGTGTATGTGGGCACTGCCAGCAGCTTTGCCTATGATATGCTGGATGCATTGTGGGACAGGAGAGATGAACTGGAAGATGTAGCAATCCTCTGCAGTATGTCAGTAAGACCTTCCCGCATGTTCAGTGCCGATCACGACGGCCATAACCCTTTCCACGTTGAGACCTTTTTCCTGGGTGCACAGGAAAGAATAGCTCACAGAAAGCATGGGATGCCACTTGAGTTTACATGTTTTCACCTGAGCCAGATTGAGATCTGGTGCAAGTATGTGGGAAAGCCGGATGTTTGCTTTTTCCAGGTTTCAAGGCCCGATGAAAACGGTATGGTATCATGCGGACCGAGCGGCGGATGCATGTATACATATCTCGCTGAGAACGCCAGAAATATCGTATTCGAATGCAATGCTCAGGTTCCTTATATAATGAATGGCGAAAAGCATCTTTTACCGCTGTCAATGGCGGATGCAATAGTAGATGCCGATTATCCTGTTTCCCCTCTTGCGAAGGATGAGGTGGCCGAGATTTCGCAGAAAATATCTGACCTTGTAATGGAAGAAGTGCCTGACGGTGCTACAATTCAGCTTGGACTCGGAAAGATTTCAACTGCTGTAGGATATGGGCTTCTGAAAAAGAATGATCTGGGAATCTTTTCGGAGATGTTCAACGAGCCTATGATGGAGCTGATGAAAAACGGCAATGTGACTAATAAAAACAAGGGCTTTATGGATGGACTGAGTGTATTTGCTTTCTCCATGGGGTCAAATGAGATGTATAATTTCATGGATCATAACCCCGATCTTTATATCGGAACTTTCCCTCTGGTAAACGACCCGAGAAATATCGCCAAGAATAAGAGAATGATGTCAATAAATACCGCCATGTCCGTGGACCTTTTCGGACAGGTTGCCGCTGATTCCATGGGATGGAGCCAGCAAAGCGCTGTGGGCGGACAGATTGATTTCGTAAAGGGTGCGCAGTGGTCCGAAGGAGGCAAGTCGATTATTGCTCTGGCATCTTCCTTCGAAAAGAACGGACAGAGACAGAGTAAAATCTGTCTGAATTTCCCTGCAGGCACAGCTGTAACCACACCGCGTTCAGAGGTGCAGTACGTCGCTACCGAGTACGGCTGCGTGAATCTGAAGCATCTTAATATGTCAGACCGTGTGCGTGCCATGATCAGCCTTGCACATCCTGATTTCAGAGACCAGCTGAGGGACGAAGCCAGGGAGCACGGGCTGATTTAGGCTCTGCGGCTGTCTCCCGTTGCATAATCGATTATTATGCCGGGCTGGACATTATAAACGAATACATTGAAACACAGGCCCTTTCCGTTATCTTCTACGGAGAGGGCTTCCATTTGTACGCCGCGGGCTACAAGATCAGAGCCTTTGAAAATGGGAGTTACCCGGTAAAGCACATGATTTCCTGTGGTGCGGACATACTCTGCCACCTGGTTCTCGAAAGGCTGCATACCGACTGTGTTCATATATCTGGTACCTGTTATAAGATTAAGCTCGTTGGCATTCTGGCCGGAAAGCTGGTAGGCTATAAGGTGGCAGCGGTTGTAAAGATATTTGCCTTCTACGAGATCATCGTAGCGCACGGTATGCCAGCCGGACGGTCTGATCATTCCGATGGACTGGCGCTCCTCAGTGGGCATCAGGTCTCTGCCTATGCTGGCGAAGGCTGCACCGCAGCGTCCGAGACGGTCAAGGTCACTGTAGCTTTCACGGGATTCCCCGGCCGTCTTTTCAGATGAGAAGTCCGGGACGTTTTCGTTTATTTCAGCGTAGGGTTCTCCTGAATACTCGGGAATCTGCATCAGAATATCCTCTGCAGCTGATGTTGATGCAGAGGAATTTTCCTTTGTAAACAGATCGGGAAACTTCTGGCTGACTATAAGAAGAGCTGCCAGCAGCAGACAGGTTAAAGCCAGCCTGATAATCGTTTTTATTCTATTTTTTGATCTCTTTTTTGCCTTATTTTTCATTGTATAATCCAAACCCTTACCCCTATGAAAATTTTATTGTCACGTATGATATTTTAATACAAATATCTTCACGATGCAAATCGCAGAGGGAGACATTGACATGGGCAGAAATTAGGTTAAAATATTGATATGAACACGAAAATACAGGAGCGCACCGTATGCGCAGGAGAAAAAAATATAAAATATATTCTTGAGCGGAAGCAGGTAAAGAATATTAATCTGAGAGTCAGGCCTGACGGCAGTGTAAAGGTGTCCGCAAGCTCGAGAGTAGACGCATCGCAGATAGACGATTTTGTGCTCAGCAAGGCAGAGTTTATATTAGAGGCGATGAAAAGATTTGAAGAGGCAGCTGAAGCTGAACGACAGTTTCAGAGGGAACTTGATAAATCAAAGGAGGGACAGGAAAGCTCACTTAAAAATCCGGCGGTTTTCACCGAAATCCTCGATGAATTCTATCCGTTATTCGTTCCTTATGGAGTGAAGAAACCGAAGCTGAGGGTAAGAACCATGAAAAGCTGCTGGGGCTCCTGCCTGGTAAACAAGGGCATAATAACTCTGAACCGCAAGCTGCTTATGAAACCTCGGGAATGTATAGAATATGTGGTGGTCCATGAACTTTGTCATTTCATACATCCTAACCATTCGAAGCAGTTTTACGGATTTATGGAGCAGTTCATGCCTGACTGGAAGGAACGAAAGAAAAGGCTTAATAAGCCACTTTAACTTTACATGGAATAAAAAAAGGTTTATAGTTAATAAAAATAAAAATATAGTTAAAAAGGAGCAACACATGAAAATTGCAGTAATCACAGGCGCATCCAGCGGTATGGGAAGAGAGTTCGTGTATGCCATAGATAAAGAATTCAGTCTGGACGAGATCTGGGTCATAGCACGCAGGGAAGAAAAGCTTAAAGAACTGGGCGAAAAGTGCCGGACAAAGGTAAGACCTGTCGTCCTGGACCTTTCCGACAAAGAAAGCTTCAGCACATACAAAACAATGCTATCAGAAGAGAAGCCGGAAATACAGGTGCTGGTCAACGCGGCAGGCTGTGGACTCTTCGGTACTTTCACCGAAATGGACATGGACAGGCAGCTTGATATCATCGACCTTAACGACAGGGCGCTTACTGCCATGTGCCACATGAGCATACCTTATATGCCGGAGGGTAGCCACATCATCAATCTGGCATCCAATTCATCCTGGCAGCCGGTTCCGTATATAAACGTATACGGAGCATCCAAAGCCTATGTGATGAGTTTCTCAAGGGCGCTGGGAGTGGAACTTAAAGCACAGAAAATTCATGTCATGGCAGTTGCCCCGGGCTGGATAAAAACAGAGTTTTTTGACCATGCCGTACACGACGATACCATCAAATACTACGACCGCTATTACACTGCGGAGCAGGTTATAGAAAGAGCCATGAAGGATCTGAGAAAGAATAAGACAGT
The DNA here is from genome assembly GCA_051883095.1 of Anaerovoracaceae bacterium. Taxonomy (GTDB): domain Bacteria; phylum Bacillota; class Clostridia; order Peptostreptococcales; family Anaerovoracaceae; genus SUG1106. The sequence goes on along the minus strand of JBJETB010000004.1, from coordinate 72,117 downwards.
ATCTATTCTCGGCTTTCCTGTAAGAATGCAGGTAAGAGCCGTTAAGCTCCTGCCGGTCAGCCTGGTTATGAAGACATGGTGCAGGCAGCAGGGAAAGTAAGGAGGAACTATGTCCTTTGCATCTGAAACAAAAAACGAGCTGGCCAGAATAGAACCGGAAAAGAAATGCTGCATATTGGCTGAAATCTCCGGATTCCTCCGTGTAGCTGGCAGCATAGGGCTGGTAGGCTTCGGAAAATTTAAAATAATTATCACTACAGATAATCCTGCAGTAGCCCGTCACTACAAGAAACTGATTCAGGACTATTTCGGCATCGAGACTAAGCTGGAAATCGGCGAGGGAAAGGCCGTAGGCAAAAGCCGCAGCAGCAAGAAGTTTTCCTACAGCATAACAATAGATGCGGATAACCGTTCCGAACAGATTCTGAGGGAGACGGGAATTCTTCTCGTCAGAGAGGGAAACAACTATATTTCAGATGGTATCTACAGCGGTATCGTCAGGACCAAGTGCTGCAAGAAGGCTTACCTGAGAGGAGTTTTCATGGGAGCAGGCACCATGAGCGATCCGGAAAAAAGCTATGACCTGGAGTTTGTCCTTGATTCAGCCACCATGGCTGCAGACCTTAAAAAGCTTATAAACTCCTTTGTGGATTTATCATGCAAGGTGGCGGAGCGCCGCGGAAAGCATGTGGTATATATGAAAAAGGCCGACTACATAAGCGATATGCTGGCAATTATGGGAGCCAGCAGCCAGGTTTTCAGCATGGAGGAGACTCGCATAAAGAAAGAAATGGTCGGTTCTGCCAGAAGGATGAGCAACTGCGACAGCGCCAACATGGACAGGAGCATCGAGGCATCCATGAAGCACATTGAGGCCATCAAAAAAATACAGAACACCAAAGGTCTTGCCAGCCTGCCGGATAATCTGCGTGAGGCCGCAGAGCTGCGGGTAGAGCATCCGGACATTTCCATAGCAGCCCTGGGAGAGCTTTGCGACCCGCCTCTGAAAAAATCCGGCATTAATAAAAGACTCATGAAAATCGAGGAGATAGCTTCAAAACTGTAAATGTATATATGAAATATGAACCCGTAAAAATCAGCAGCCGCGTCACAATTCTCCGGCTGCTTTTTGAAATATATAAAAAATAATTGTACAATTTTTGAATTTTGTTTAGTGAAAAAGTTGCAAAAGTGTGGTATTATTAGATATAAGGGGGAGAATTCGATTTTATAAATAGGAATTCTGACAATAATAAAAATGGACTTGAGAAATATTAAAAAAGGAGGCGGCAGAGTGTTTACCGAAGAACTTAATGTCATCAGAGAGACCGAGAATGAAGCGGAAAAAATGAAAAAAGACGCTCGTACCGAGGCCAGGATGATGGTAGATAAAGCAAACACTGAAGCCGGCAGACTCATAGGTCGGGCCGAAGAAGAAGCTAAGGACTGCTTCGAAGGTCAGGTTAAGGAAGGGCATGAAATCGCTCAGAAGAACTATGAGGAGGCCATCCTGGAAGCAGAGAAGAAATGCGCACAGATGGCTGAAGAAGCCGGAAAAAACCAAGACCGGGTTGTAAAATTTATATCGGAAAGGATAGTGAAAGCAAGTGTCAATAATTAAAATGCAGAGAGTTGCAGTAATTGGCCTTGACACTGAAAAAGAGAAGCTGATGAATCAGCTGATGGACTTCGGAGCAGTGGAACTGACCGACCAGTCCGGTAAGCTTTCTGAGGAAATCTGGGCAGACAACACCTCTGTTGACGAAGACCGTGAAAAGGTCAGCGCTATAGAGGCAAAGCTGAACAGAGCGGAGCAGTCTCTGGAAGTCATTGAAAAATACGGTGATATCAAGCACCCTCTTTTCAAGACCCGGAGAAGTGTGAAGAAATCTCAGATGGGACGTATGCTCGCAGACGAGAATACCAACGAAAAGAATGTTGATTACATTCTCGGCCTGAACGAAAAAATTCATTCTCTCAACGAAAAGCTTAACAAGCTGAATCAGGATGCGGCCTCTCTTAATCCTTGGGTAAATTACGATCCTCCGCTGGAGGTCACGGGTACCGGTACCACTGCACTTTTCACAGGCGTTTTGCCTGCAGGGGCAGATACGGAAGGGCTCAGTGCACATCTGGAGGAGAAAATCGGAACGGTGCTGTTTAAAGTTGTAGGAAGCGACAAGGATATGTTCTACACTGCAGTGCTTACTCCTGAGGAAAGGCAGGATGATGTCCTGGCCGAGCTGAAACAGTCCGGATTTTCACAGGTTACCTTTAAGGGAATGACCGGAACGGTAAGTGAAAATCTGAAGAGAATTGAAGGGGAAAAAGATGTATTAGAAAAAGAGATTAAAGAGACGGCTGACGAAGCCGCAGCCGCAGCAGGTATGAAGGATGGAATAGAGGAATACTCCGATATTCTGGCCATCGACCTGGACAAGGAAAAAATCAGAGCTAAGCTCTTAAAAACCAGAAAGACCTTCTTTATTGAAGGCTGGGTACCTGAACGGTGCATTCCTGAAGCATCTGCAATACTTGATGAGAACGGATGCTATTACACCTTCAGAGAACCTCTCGATGACGAAGAGGTGCCTGTTCTCATGGAAAATACGAGAATGGTGGTGCCCTTTGAGGCCGTAACGGAAATGTACTCGCTGCCGGCTTATCACGGATTCGATCCGACGAGAATATTCGCACTGTTTTATGCGGTATTCTTCGGAATGATGCTATCCGATGCAGGCTACGGCATCCTCATGGCGGTGGGCTGCTTTGTGGCCCTTAAGAAGTTTGACCTTGAGGGAATGACCTATAAGATGGTTAAGCTGTTCTTCTATTGCGGCATTTCCACCACAATATGGGGAGCGCTTTTCGGCGGATGGTTCGGCGACATAGTACCTGTATTCACCAGAACATTCCTGGGCAAAGAGGTGGCAGTGTCACCGCTCTGGTTCAATCCGCTGGATGACCCTATGAAGCTGCTCATACTTTCCCTGGCCCTGGGTGTCGTTCACCTTTTCATCGGCATGGGCATCAAGGCATATATGCAGATTAAAGAGGGCAAGTGGCTGGATGCTGTCTGTGACGAGGGCTTCTGGTATGTGACTATATTAGGATTGATTGCATGGCTTGGAGGAGGCACTATAAGTGACTCTCTGCCGACCGTCGGAATGTACATGTCCATAATCGGCGGTGCGGGACTTCTGCTGACAGGCGGACGTCATAACAAAGGCTTCGGCAAGATTACCGGAGGTCTTTCCAACATATATAACATTACAAGTTATATGTCGGATATTCTTTCCTATGCGAGACTTCTGGCTCTGGGCCTGGCTACCGGCGTAATCGCCCAGGTTGTAAACACCATGGGTACACTGTTCGGCGGCGGAATAGGAGGATTAATCGCACTTACGATAATTTTCCTCTTCGGACACACCTTGAATCTGGCGATAAATGCTCTGGGTGCGTTCATTCATGCAAGCAGACTGCAGTATGTTGAATTCTTCGGAAAGTTCTATGAAGACGGAGGCGAGCCTTTCGATCCTTTCCGCAGAAAAACTAAGTATATAAAATTGGAGGATTAGAAAAATGATGAGTTTAATTGATGGTAATACATTGGCACTGCTCGGCGCAGCAATCGCAGCTCTGGCAGGTATCGGAAGCGCTATGGGCGTTGGTATTGCAGGTCAGGCGGCTGCAGGCGTTGTAGCTGAGGACCCTAAAAAATTCGGTAAGACGATCATCCTTCAGGCCCTTCCGGGAACACAGGGCATTTACGGCCTGATTATCGCTTTCCTTATCATGGTTAAAATCGGCCTTCTGGGCGGCAACATGGTTGCCCTGACAATTCCTCAGGGTGCATACTTCCTGGCAGCAGGACTTCCTATCGGACTGGTTGGAATCTGGTCAGGTATAGCTCAGGGAAAAGCAGCGGCAGCAGCTCTTCAGCTCACTGCCAAGAGACCGGATCAGATGGTAAAAGGTATTATCTACACCGCAATGGTAGAAACCTACGCTATCTTCGCACTTCTGGTATCCGTACTCATCTGGCTCAGAATCGAAATCTAATGAGCCGGGACGGAGCATTTATCAGAAAGTTTAGGAGATGAATTACTATGAGTATCGAAAAGATTACATCGAAGATTATCAGCGAGGCACAGGAACTCAGGGATAAGACTCTCAGCGAAGCTGCCGCGCAGAGCGATGCAGTCCTTGCTGAAGCCAGAAAGAAGGCGGATGAGATGGTCGGAGACAGCAGAAAACGCGGAGCTGAAGAAAAAGAAAAGATTATTTCCCGCCGCAAATCCGTAGCAGACATTGACTGCCGCAAGGTTTTCCTCGCCAAAAAGCAGGAGCTCATAGGCCAGTGCTTTGACAGGGCTGTTGACGACATAATCGCCATGGATAAAGACAGATATACGGAGCTTCTCACGGCTTTGGGAACAAACAGCGGAATGACCGGCGGCCAGCTGATTTTCAACGAAAAAGAAAGAGCTGACATAGGTCAGAAGGTTGTGGATGCGCTTAACAGCCGTATAGAAGGCGGAAGCTTCAGTCTGTCAGATGAAACCCGTCCTCTGAGAGGAGGATATATGCTCATGTGCGGTCAGACCTTCATCAACAATACAATTGAAGCGCTGGTGGAGGAAGCCAGACCTGAGCTTACGGCAGAGGTTGCCAGAATGATGTTTCCTGCATAAGGAAGGAGTGTCTTATGACTAAAAGAAAAGAAGACCAGTATGCATTTCCTTGTGCGGTGATAAAGTCAAATGAGAGAACTGTTCTTTCGGGCTCGGACCTTGAGAGAGTTCTTGATTCGGACAAAATCAGTCAGGCTATGGCCGTTCTGGGTGAGTTCGGATACGGAGACGGCAAGGAGCTGGCTAATCCAAGGGATTTTGAGAAGGTTCTGAGAGCAGAGCTTGACAGAGTATACAAGCTGGTGTTCTCCATAGTGCCTGACAAGGAGGAAATAGAACTTTTCCTTCTCCCCGGCGATTACCACAACGCCAAGGTCCTGCTGAAATCAGAGTTTCTGGGAATTGACCCGGCGCCGCTTCTGGTGGATACGGGGCTCATGCCGGCGGAAAAGCTGACACAGCTTGTGAGGGAGAGAAACTATGTCTTCCTGTCCACCGAAATGAAGGAGGCTCTCACCGAGGCTGCAGAGATTTTCTCCAAGGGCAGAGACCCTCAGGAAATCGACATCATCCTCGACAAGGCCTGCTACAAGGAGATGCACAGACGTGCAGAGCTTACGCAAAACGATTTTATCATCGGTTACGTAAGACTGCTTATAGATATTTTAAATGTTAACACTTTCATCAGACTCAGAGAAATCGGCAAACCGTGGGAATTCTTCCGCAAGGTATTCATGCCTGGAGGAGATATCGAAGAAAGAGTCTTCACCGCATCCTACGAAGAGGGATATCAGCAGCTTGCCGACAAGCTGGCGCCTTTTGGATTCAGAGAGGTCTTTGCGCAGGGAGCTTTGCTGGTGCAGAACGAGGGAAAATACACCCTGCTGGAAAAGCTTTGCGACGACATGAGGATGAAGTACGTAAAGGATGCTCGGTATGTATCCTTCGGAATCGAACCGGTATGCGGCTTTCTCGTAGCCAAGGAAAGTGAAGTAAAGAACCTTCGCATGATACTGACAGGAATGCTGGCAGGTACGGCGAAGGAGATTACAAGGGAAAGGCTGAGGGAAGCTTATGTATAAAATAGGTGTTATAGGCGATCGCGAGAGTATTCTGGGATTTAAAGCCGTGGGCCTTGACGTTTTCCCTTGCGACGCTGCCGATGAGGCAAAAAAGGTTTTAAAGAAAATAGCAAAAGAGGACTTCGCCATCATATATGTGACAGAACAGCTCTATCAGTATATGGGCGAGGAAATCGACCAGTATAAAGACTCCAGACTCCCGGCAATCATACCGATTCCTAACAAGGACGGAAGCCTGGGCATAGGCATGACCAATGTGAGGAAGTCGGTGGAAAGAGCCGTGGGAGCAGATATACTATTTGGAGGTGAAGAATAGGAATGAGTCAGGGAAAAGTATTGAAAGTATCCGGTCCTCTGGTTGTAGCTTCCGGTATGGAGGAAGCCAACATGTTCGACGTTGTTCACGTAGGTGAGCAGGGTCTGATCGGAGAAATTATAGAAATGAGAGGAGACCGCGCCTCCATTCAGGTATATGAGGAGACAGCAGGTATCGGGCCGGGAGTGCCGGTGGTTTCAACAGGCGCACCGCTGTCCGTAGAGCTGGGACCTGGACTTATCGAGACCATGTACGACGGTATCCAGAGACCTCTGGAGGAAATGGTAAGAGAGTGCGGTTCCAATATTACAAGAGGCATCAAGGTGCCTGCCCTTTCCAGAACTAAGAAATGGACCTTCGTACCTGCTGTAAAGGCCGGCGACGAAGTTGAGGCAGGAGATATAATCGGTACTGTTCAGGAGACAGTAGTAGTTGAACAGAAAATCATGGTTCCTTACGGAGTCAGCGGCGTGGTTGAATCCATCGAAGCCGGAGACTTTACCGTAGAGGAGACAGTATGCAGAGTAAAGCAGGCTGACGGCACAGTACGCGACCTTACTCTTATGCAGAAATGGCCTGTAAGACGCGGCAGACCATATAAGGAAAAACTTGTTCCTGAAATGCCGCTGGTAACAGGACAGCGTGTTATCGACACAATGTTCCCAATCGCCAAGGGCGGTGTTGCAGCAGTTCCGGGACCTTTCGGCTCCGGCAAGACTGTAGTTCAGCATCAGCTGGCAAAATGGGCCGACGCTGATATCGTAGTCTACATCGGCTGCGGTGAGCGCGGAAACGAAATGACAGACGTACTGATGGAATTCCCTGAACTGAAGGACCCTCGCACAGGCGAATCTCTGATGAAGAGAACCGTGCTTATCGCAAACACTTCCGATATGCCGGTAGCTGCCCGTGAGGCTTCCATCTACACAGGAATCACCATCGCAGAATATTTCAGAGATATGGGTTACTCCGTAGCTCTCATGGCCGACTCCACATCAAGATGGGCAGAGGCTCTTCGTGAAATGTCAGGCCGACTTGAAGAAATGCCGGGTGAAGAAGGTTATCCTGCTTACCTTGCATCAAGACTTGCTCAGTTCTACGAAAGAGCAGGCCGTACAGTCTCCCTGGGTAAAGAGGGAAGACTTGGAGCACTATCCGCTATCGGAGCTGTATCTCCTCCGGGCGGAGACATTTCCGAACCTGTATCACAGGCAACACTTCGTATCGTAAAGGTATTCTGGTGCCTGGATTCACAGCTTGCATACAAGAGACACTTCCCGGCCATCAACTGGCTGCAGAGCTACTCTCTGTATATCGACAAGCTGGAAAAGTGGTATGAGGAAAACGTAGCCAAGGAATTCCCTAAGATGCGTGCTCAGACCATTCATCTGCTGCAGGAGGAGGCTGAACTTAACGAAATCGTTCAGCTGGTAGGTGTGGACTCACTTTCCTTCGAGGACAGACTGAAGCTTGAAGTTTCCAAGTCAATCCGTGAAGACTACCTGCATCAGAACGCTTTCCACGAGGTAGACACATTCACCTCAATGAACAAGCAGTACAAAATGCTTAAACTGATTCTTTCCTTCTATGAAATGGGTCTTGACGCTATCGCCAAAGGTGCAAACTTCAACAAGCTTGTTTCTCTGGATGTACGCGAAAGCATCGGCCGTTTCAAATATATCGAGGAAAAGGATATAGACACAAGCTTTGAACAGCTTATGGATACCATGAGAGCTGAGATTTCAGAGCTGGTAAGCAAGGAGGCAGAGACTGATGATTAAGGAATATAAGACAATCAGCGAAGTTGTAGGTCCTCTGATGCTGGTTAAAAATGTAGAAAACGTAACCTACGACGAACTTGGAGAAATAATTCTGCCGAGCGGAGAAAAGAGACTCTGCAAGGTGCTTGAAGTAAACGGCGACAACGCGCTGGTTCAGCTTTTTGAAAGCTCCACCGGTATCAACCTTAAGGAAAGCGTTGTAAAGTTCCTGGGACACGGCACTCAGCTGGCGGTTTCACCGGATATGCTGGGAAGAGTGTTCGACGGTATGGGACGCCCTAAGGACGGCGGCCCTGAAATCATCGCCGAAAAGATGCTCGATATCAACGGTCTGCCTATGAACCCGGCAGCTCGTGACTATCCGTCTGAGTTCATTCAGACAGGCGTATCTGCCATCGACGGACTGAACACACTGGTAAGAGGACAGAAGCTGCCGATTTTCTCGGCTTCAGGTCTTCCTCACGCAGACCTGGCTGCTCAGATTGCCCGTCAGGCAAAGGTTAAAGGCGGTGAAGGCAACTTCGCTGTAGTATTTGCGGCTATCGGTATCACTCACGAGGAAGCCGAGTTCTTCGCATCCGACTTCAGAAAGACCGGAGCCATCGACAGAACAGTGCTTTTCATGAACCTGGCCAACGACCCTGCAGTAGAACGTATCGCAACTCCGCGTATGGCTCTTACAGCTGCTGAATATCTGGCCTTCGATTTAGGTATGCACGTTCTGGTAATCATGACAGATATCACAAACTATGCGGAAGCTCTCCGTGAGGTATCCGCAGCTCGTAAGGAGGTTCCGGGCCGCCGTGGATATCCTGGCTACCTGTATACCGACCTTGCAACCATGTATGAAAGAGCAGGCAGAAAGAAAGGCTTCGACGGTTCCATCACCATGATTCCTATTCTGACCATGCCTGAAGATGATAAGACTCACCCGATTCCTGACCTGACAGGATACATCACAGAAGGACAGATTATCCTTTCCCGTGAACTGTATCGTAAGGGTCTGAAGCCGCCAATCGACGTACTTCCGTCCCTGTCGCGACTTAAGGATAAGGGTATCGGCAAGGGCAAAACCCGTGAGGACCACGCTGACACAATGAACCAGCTTTTCGCTGCTTATGCCCGCGGTAAGGAATGTCTGGAACTGGTTACAATCCTGGGCGAAGCTGCTCTGACCGATGTTGACCTGATGTATGCCAAGTTCAGCCAGGCCTTCGAGAAAGAATACGTTTCCCAGGGTTACGAGACCGACAGAACTATCGAGGAAACTCTGGACACAGGCTGGAGACTTCTCAAGATGCTTCCAAAGAGCGAGCTGAAGAGAATCAAGGACGAATATATCGAGAAGTATCTCGGATAGACAGGAGGTCAAGATGGAAAGGTTAAATGTAAATCCTACCAGAATGATGCTCACCACCTTGAAGAAAAAGCTCGCCACTGCCACCAGAGGCCATAAGCTGATGAAGGATAAGCGTGACGAGCTTATGAAGGGCTTCCTGGAGCTGGCCCGCGAAAACAAGGAACTTCGTGCGCGGGCCGAGGCTGCCCTGGCGGAGGTTTACGAAAGTTTTTCCGTTGCCAGTGCGGTTATGAGCCAGGAGGTTCTGGAGGAAGCGCTCATGTTCCCGAAGCAGGGAGTGGAGCTTTCCGTAGGCGGCAAAAATGTCATGAGTGTTGATGTTCCCGTGTTTGACTTCAAGACAACTGCAGAGGATCAGACGGACATCTTCCCTTACGGCTATGCGGGCACTTCCGGCGAGCTGGATTCAGCCATCCGTCACATGGCGGAGGTCTTCCCGATTATGCTGGAGCTGGCCGCCAAGGAAAAGGAGGCCGCTATGCTGGCCGCTGAGCTCGAACGAACCAGACGTCGTGTAAACGCTCTGGAATACGTAAAGATTCCTCAGCTTCAGATGACCATCAAGTATATCGTCATGAAGCTGGACGAAAACGAGCGAGGCAACCAGACCCGTCTTATGAAGGTTAAAGACATGATTCTGGCCGAGGCTATAGAGGAAAAGCGCGCTGCCGACGAGCGAGAGTACAAGGAAGCGTGCAGCTAAATTAATAGTGTATTGATATGATGGCGAAGGGCCGATAGGTTCTTCGCCTTCTTTTTTATGGTTTTGTCGGAGGTTTTCAAAATGCTCTGTATGGTTTTCTTTTTGAAAACGATTTGGCGGTTTTAGAAAACCAATTCAAAGATATTTCCATTTTACTAGTTTTTTTATGTAAAATTTTTAAAAAAATTATAAATACTGTAGTCAAAAAGCCGTTTTCTTCTACGCAATTAGGCCTGAATAGGCCTTTGGTTTTCCAAAATCTCGATTTGGTTTTCTTTTTGAAAACATTTCGCCGGAAATTGAAAACCAAGCACTGTAATAATATCCCAACGGCTCCAATAACGCCTCTACAGAAAAATTTTACTGGATAAAATTAAAATATATGATTGATTTTTCCTGAAACATAAGTTATAATTATGTAAAAATATAACATAATTGATAAGAAAGGGGCTATAATGAATTTTTTGGAGAAAGCGAAAACGCAGCTCGAGTATATGAGAAGAATAAATGCGCAGGTGAAAAGCGATATATCAGTCATGCCGGAAGGAAGTCTGGTTCATAAATTCGCAAAAGGTCATACATATTACTATGCAAGCAATAATGGAAAACTCATTAGTCTGCAGGACGATCCCAGGCTCCGGCAGCTTCTGATGGAAAAGAGATGGCTGAAGTCGCAGATTCATAATATTGAAAAAGATATACCGGTTCTGGAGCGTCTGATGAGAGATTATGCCCCTCTCTTTCCTAATCCTATGGAGTGGGAATTGCTCGAGGAAGAGCAGAACATATATAAAAAGGAAGAACGAAGGCATTATTACAAAGGCGTGTATTTCAGAAGCAAGTCGGAGGTTCTGGTGGCAATGGTGCTGGACTCCAACGGACTGGAATATAAATACGAAGTGGCATTGCACATAAACGGAAGGACAATCTATCCGGATTTTGTCATAAGGAGAAAGCGGGACGGCAAAATATTTATCTGGGAGCATTTCGGCATGATTTTCAGCGAGGAGTACAGACAGAGGATGTACCGTAAAATGGTGGACTTCCATGAGGCAGGATTTAATCCTTGGGACAACCTGCTCATGAGCTTTGACAGCGAGGAGGGCAGCATAGATGTAGATTTCATTGAAAGAATGATTAAATTGTATTTGCTATAAGCAAGCTATCTGGGGTACAATGGTAGTAGAAAAAGTAAAGGAAGCAGAGGTAGTCCGCAATGGAAAAAGGGCAGATTTTAGAGTTGACAATAGAAGATATGAGCCAGGAGGGAAAGGGAATCGGCAAAGCTGACGGGTTCGCTGTTTTTGTGGACGGCGCAGTGGTCGGTGACAGAGTTCAGGTCCAGCTTCAGAAAGTGAAGAAAAGATACGGCTTCGGAAAGCTGTTAGAGATATTAGAAGAATCACCGTACAGGATAGAGAGCTTTTGTGAGCAGCAGGGTGAATGCGGAGGCTGCCCTTACGGGCAGCTGTCATATGACGGCCAGCTGGCGCTGAAAGAGAAACAGGTGCGCGATAAACTGGAAAGGCTGGGCGGAATAACCGATCCGGTTGTATATCCTATTATGGAAATGGAGGAGCCTTTCAGATACAGAAACAAGGCCAGTATGCCTGTGAGCACGGGAGGCCTGATTACTCTGAAAGGCGGAATCGTGCAGCCGGTTCACGAGCCCCGGGTCGGCTTTTTTGGGGCTCGCAGCCACGAGGTGGCCGACTGCAGCGACTGCTGGCTGCAGTCGGAACCGGCCATGGCGGCGGCGGAGGCCCTGAGGCAGTTTATGGTTGAGGACCACATCACGTCATATGACCCGAGGTGGGAAAAGGGCCTCATGCGCCACATGATAGTGCGCACCGCCGCCGGGACAGGTGAAGTGATGGTGATACTGGTCATCAACGGCAAAGCGATTCCTAATGCTCAGAAGCTGGTGGAAATGCTGGATGAGGCCATATACAATGTGCCTGTTTATGAAGACGGCCCGCTGGCAGGGGTGGAGTTCAGCCTGGAGAGCGTTGTAATCAATGTAAACAAGTCGAAAAACCTGGACGGACAGATTCTGGGAGAAGAGTACATCACTTTAGCCGGCAAGCCTACTATCACGGAAGAAGTCAGCGGCATGAAGTTTGAAATTTCACCGCTTTCCTTCTATCAGGTAAACAGAGAGCAGATGGTGAAGCTTTACGACAAGGTTCTGGAATATGCGGACCTGAAGGGTGGAGAAACTGTTCTCGACCTTTACTGCGGAGTGGGAACCATAGGGCTTTTCTGCGCCAGGGAGATGAAGAAAAAAGCCAGGGAAAGTGCGGCTGAACCGGGACAGGTTATCGGCATTGAATCCGTAAAGGGCGCCGTCCTTGATGCCAACAGAAATGCCACTATCAATGGCATCGTAAATGCACGATATGTCTGTGGCAAGGCAGAAGAAGAGTTGCCTAAGATGATGGGCATGGCAAGCGCGCAAGGTGCAGAGAACAGCGCACACGGCACAGAAGGCGGCAAAGATCCGGCGATACGAATTTCCCAAGCTGATGTGGCAATACTTGATCCACCGAGAGCAGGATGTGATGAGAGGCTGCTTGAAGCTGTGGTCACAGCAGGGCCGGAAAAAATAGTTTATGTTTCCTGCGACCCGGCTACACTTGCAAGAGATATAAAATGGCTTACCGAAAACGGTTATGAGTTCAGGGAAGCCACACCGTGCGACATGTTCCCTTGGACCAGCCATGTGGAAGTCGTGACATGTCTACAAAGGGATGTGAGAATGGACCATACAATTTTATGACTTCTTATACGAAACATGCATATCTGAGTGGCAGAAATGTGATGCCGGACCAGACTCTTTATGATAATACATGGGGAGAAGTGATTCTTATGTCCGGGTTACCTGGAACGGGTAAGGATAGAATGGATTTGTGTTTAAAAAAGTAAGGACACAAATTAAGAACACAAATTAAGAAAAGAGGTGAAACATAATGGGATATTATGAAACGCATCGTGATTCTATTGATTATTTCCGCGAAGAATATGACTTCTTGAGTAATTTCTATCCTGCAAAAATGGAATTTGAAGGTATTGCATATTACAATTCTGAAGCTGTGTATCAGGCTCAGAAATGCAAGCGTCCGGAAGATAAATTAAAATTCGCAAATATGTATGCCGATGAAGCGAAAAGATTTGGCAGGAAAGTAGAAATGCGTGAGGACTGGGATGAAGTCAAAGTAGATCTGATGACGAAAATTGTGGAAGCAAAGTTTTTTCAGCATCCTGAACTGGCAATTCGGCTTCTGGAAACAGGTGACAAACCTTTGAAAGAGGGAAACTCCTGGGGAGACGTTTTCTGGGGAATTGATCACACAACCGGTGAAGGTGAAAACCATTTGGGAAAGATTTTGATGGAATTGCGCAGAAAATATCATGAAGAAGGTTTGCCTGCTTCTAAAAAGAGTTATCCAGTGAATATGTATGGACCGATTGCCGGAATTACAATTACAGATGAAGACATCACGCAGATGGAAGTGGATTGTATTGTAAATGCTGCTAATAAAACTCTTTTGGGAGGAACAGGTGTTGATGGTGCAATTCATAGAGCGGCAGGACCTGCATTGCGGGCAGAATGTCAGACCTTAAACGGCTGTGAAACTGGACAGGCAAAGCTGACAAAAGGATACAAACTGAACGCAAAATATGTGATTCATGCAGTTGGCCCGGTTTATGGAAAAGATAATGAATCTTTGCTTGCGGAGTGTTATAAGAATACATTGAATCTGGCAAAAGAGTATGAAATACATTCCATCGTATTTCCGGCATTATCTACAGGAAAATTCTGTTTTCCAAAGAAAAAAGCGATTGAAATGGGAATTCATTCAGTGATGAATTGGTTGAATGAAAACCCAGATTATGAGTTAAAGGTATATTTTTCATGTGTTGATCAACGGATTTTTGGATTTGCATGTGAGTATTTAAAAGAATATAAATAGGAAAAGTTTAAACTCTCCAACATTGAAAAGTAATTTCGGTGTTGGAGAGTTTTCTGTAAGATGAGGGCATTTTTTGAGTACATCTTTAAAAAAAGGAATGCTGACTGCCACAAGCACGGACAGGATTGCCACTGCAATAAGGAGCCCTGCCAGAGTAAAACCTTTATTTCTTCATCGGCAACTTCTGTCCAGTGTGATATTTAAATCGTATATTGATTATCGAACATACAAATGGTAACATTTAATTGGTAAGATGGAGGTGAAAATTATGATATTTGTTTGTTATCCAAAATGTTCAACCTGCCAGAAGGCAAAGAAATGGCTGGATGAATATAATGCAGAGTACACAGAGCGTCATATTGCCGAGGAAAAACCCACATATGACGAATTAAAGGAATGCTTGTGAAACGCCCTATTCTTGTCAGCGAGGACAAGGTTCTTGTTGGATTTAAGGAAGCAGAGTGGGCTGAAAACATTCTATGAAAGGGAGAGCTGCACTTGACAGATAAATGATCGTTAACTATAATAAGTGTAAACGACCGTTCACGAACTTTGAAACATAAACTCAAGCACATACACTTCTGGAGGCACGAAACATGGCTGATACTAAGGAAAAAATTTTAATGACCGCGCTGCACCTATTCGCAAGGGATGGCTATGAGGCCGTATCTGTCAGAAATATTGCCGATGAGCTTGGCATGACTAAAGGGGCTCTGTACAGGCATTATAAAAATAAGCGTGACATCTTTGACAGCATTGTTGAGAGGATGATACGGATTGATGCGGAAAGAGCCAATGCCCATCAGATGCCGGCAGAAAAATATGATACAATGCCGTATGCCTATGAAAATGCAACGGTGGAGAATATTCAGAAGTACACAATTGAGCAGTTTAAGTTTTGGACAGAGGATGATTTTGCATCTCACTTCCGTAAGATGTTGACTTTGGAACAATATCGGAATGAAGAAATGGCGGAGCTTTTCAGCCAGTGTATTGTCGCAGGACCGGTTGCATATATGGAAGATCTTCTCCGCGAGCTGATAAAAAAGGGCATTTTAAAAAAGGAAGATCCCGGAATGCTTGCTATAGAATTTTATGCGCCCCTTTTCCTGCTGATCAGTATGTCTGATAAAACAGGAGAAAATGAGGATTATGTTGAAATGATCCGCAATCATACGGAACGCTTTGTGAAGAATCATGTCATAGAATCAGGAGGGGAAAAGTAATGAATACAAACAATATTATCATTCGTTCAGAGAAAAAAGAAGAATATCGGGAAGTAGAAAACTTGGTAAGAGAAAGCTTCTGGAACGTATATCGCCCGGGTTGCCTGGAGCATTATGTGCTTAATCAGCTTCGGGACGATCCGGCGTTTGTAAAGGAACTTGATTTTGTTATGGAAAAGGACGGCAGGCTGATCGGTCAGAATATGTTTATGAGAGCAAATATCAAAGCTGATGATGGCAGAGACATACCAATTATGGCTATGGGACCCATCTGCATTACTCCTGAGCTGAAGAGAAAGGGGTATGGAAAGATTTTATTGGAATATTCCCTGGAAAAAGCGAAGGAACTTGGATGTGGCGCTGTCTGCTTTGAAGGAAACATTGACTTTTACGGAAAGAGCGGTTTTACTACAGCAGGCAAATTCGGCATTCGCTATCACGGTTTGCCGGAAGGCGAAGATGCATCATTCTTTTTGTGCAAGGAACTGATTCCGGGTTATTTAGATGGTGTTACAGGTGAGTACGCGCCGCCGCAGGGATATTTTGTGGACGAAGAAGAAGTGGAAGCCTTCGACAAGGAGTTTCCTCCTAAGGAAAAACTGAAACTTCCGGGTCAGTTATTCTAAAAACCTTGACAATAAACAGGAGGTAATAACCGGTGAAACGTATTCAGATAATTGAAGACGACGAGAGCATACGCTCTGAACTGAAAATGCTGCTGTCTGCCAACGGCTACCATCCGGTGGATGAACAGCCTTGCGATTTGATTCTGATGGATGTGAATCTTCCGGGGGAAAACGGCTTTGCCCGCTGCAGGAAGCTCAGGCAGACCACCGATACACCGGTAATTTTCCTTACTGCGAGAGACACCCCGGAGGATGAACTGCTGGCTTTTGGCGTAGGTGGAGACGATTTTATACGCAAACCCTACAATTCCGCCGTTTTGCTGGCGCGTATCGCAAGAATGCTTAAGACCGCAGCAAGCGAAACACTGTCGGTACGGGGATTGACTCTTGACCTGCCGGGAATGAAAGCCGGTTTCGAAGGCAATACCGCAGAACTGACAAAAAACGAAGCCCGCATTTTGTGGTGCCTGATGCAGAAGGAATTGTGCACCCGGGACGAGCTTATAGAAGATTTGTGGACAAACGGAATGTACATAGACGGAAATACGTTGTATGTCAACATCGGCAGACTGCGGGAAAAGCTCAGCCGGATAGGGGCTTCGGATTTCATCCGAACTGTCCGTGGAGTGGGGTACAGATTATGAGGTTCAGAGATTACATCAGCGCAAAATCCGTGTCACTGTGCATGACCGGAATCGGCGGGCTGTATCTGGCCATGGTGTTTTACTTTTGCGGTTTATCAGCCCAACTGATATGCATTCTGCTGCTCAGCGGTTTTCTGATTATGCTGCTCTGTACTGTGATGGGATGGCAGCGTGCAGACCGTCGGCTTCGCATGCTGAAAGGCAGACTGGATGCCATGCCGGAAAAATATCTGATAGCGGAAACACTGGAACGGCCAAGGGACCCTATAGAACGGGAATATTATCTGCTGATGAAAGAAATATCACGCTCCGCCATAGGTGCGGTAGAGCAGGCCAGGGCTGAAAAGCAGGATTACTGTGACTATGTGGAAAGCTGGGTACATGAAATTAAAACACCTCTCACAGCATGTTCACTGATTCTTGCCAACGGTGGTGAGCCGTCCAGGCTGCGGCGTGAGCTCAGGCGGGCGGATAATCTGACGGAGACCATTCTGACATACGCCAAGCTGAGAACGGCAGAAAAAGATACACAGATAAGCCTTGCGGATATCCGTAAGATCTGTGATCAGTCTGTCCGGGAAGAGATGGAACTTCTGATTTCGGCAGACATAAGCATTGCCATTGAAGGAGAATGTGCAGCCTATACCGATTCCAAACTGCTGGTATTCATACTTAAGCAGCTGCTCATCAACTGTGCCAAATACTGCAGGGGGTGTCAGGTGAACATTACCTTGGGAGAGAACAGCCTCATCTTTGAAGATAACGGTCCCGGCATTCCTTCTTACGAGCTTAGCCGCGTGACTGAGAGAGGCTTTACAGGAGCCGCAGGACGGAGCCGTGGTCAGAGCACCGGTATGGGTCTGTATATCGTCAGCGAGCTGTGCAAAAAGTTGAATATCGGGCTTGAGATTTCTTCGGAAGAGCATAGGTTTACACGCTTCAGTTTTAGTTTTCCGTCCTGAATCGGAAGGAATCTTACAAAAACGTTAGATTCATTAAGAATAGCGTTAGAACAAATCCGAAGCTTTCACGTTACAATTATCGCGAAAGGTCGGTGATAACAAATGAATAATTTACTTGAAATTAAAAATATAACTAAATACTACGGCAGCGGAGATGCAGTCTCCAAGGCGCTGAACGGCGTCAGCTTTTCCATGGAAAGCGGAGAATTTACCGCAATTATGGGTGCATCCGGCTCCGGCAAAAGCACCCTGCTAAATGTAATAGCAACTATTGACCGCCCGAGTTCCGGAAGCATCGTCCTGGAAGGAAAGGATATCGCTTCAATGAAGGAGCAGGAGCTTGCAGCCTTTCGCCGTGATCGCCTGGGCTTCATTTTTCAGGAGTACAATCTGCTGGACACGCTGACGGCTGAGGAAAACATCGTTCTGCCCCTTAACTTGCAGAAGAGGCCGGCCGTGGAGACGCAGGAAAGGCTCCGTGAAGCTGCCGCTTCTCTGGAAATCACAGAACAGCTTTATAAGTTTCCAAGACAGCTGTCCGGCGGCCAGCGTCAAAGGGTCGCCTGTGCCAGAGCACTGATTGCGGAACCGGCACTCATTCTGGCAGATGAGCCCACCGGAGCTCTGGACAGTGCCAATTCAAAAAGTCTGATGCAGACCTTCGATTTGATGAATAAGAAACTTGGATCTACTATTCTCATGGTAACCCATGACGCTGTGGTAGGCTCCTATGCATCCCGTATTCTTTTCCTGAAAGACGGCAGAATCTGGAACGAGCTGCACCGCGGAGATCGGGATCGTCAGTCCATGTACCATGAAATACTCAATACCATGGCGGTACTGGGAGGTGAGTCGGATGTTCGCTAAGCTGGCACTTCGGAATATACGACGTCAGATTCGAAGCTATATGATTTATTTCGTTACGGTAGCTCTGAGCGTTGCTCTGATGTTTGCCGTCAATAACCTCAGCTTCAGCAATCGGGTGCAGCATCTGGCAGAGATATCAGACGATATGCGCACCATGTTCACCCTGGTCACAATCCTGGCATGCCTGGTCACGGCACTGGTACTCAGCTATGCCACAGGGTTCATGCTGAAGCTGCGCAAAAAGGAATTCGGCATGTACCTTACCATGGGTATGACAAGAAGGAATATTCAGTCCCTGTTTATCCGCGAGAGCTGGATTATTTCATGCCTTGCTCTGATTACCGGCATTGGAGCAGGTCTTGTGCTTTTCCAGCTGGTTGTGGCACTGTTTAGCGCGATTATGGATATTCCATTTACCGTGTCTTCCTATTCTGCCAAAGGGATATTGCTCACTATCGGTGTCAGCATAGGGCTGTTTATCCTGTCCACCCTTGGCTCTCTGCGGTATCTTAAAAAAGTCACAATCTCGGAGCTGCTTAAGGAAGAAGCCGCACAAAAAAGTGAAAAGCACCCGGCATTGTGGTGCGTTTTATCAGTATTGATGATGGCAGGGATGATCGGCAGCTTCGCTGTTACTTATCATTCCATGATGGAAACCTTTCATAGCCAGGAAGGCTTTGGGCTTTTTTTCTGGCTGGTGATGGATCTGGTGATGATTTTTCTTTCTCACCTCACTCTGTCCAGAGCACTGGCCGGAATTCTGCTGAGAAGCCGTAAACTGAAGAATAAAGGAACCAACACTGTGGTACTGCGCGGTCTGTCAGCAAAGATGACTATGAATTCCCTTATGATCGGTGCGCTGGCTACGCTGCTGTGCTTCTCAGTGGCTATGGCCAATGTGTCCTTAGGAGAAAAAATATATTCAGACCGTTCACTGGAAAAGGATTGCCCTTATGATGTGATGGCCATGTTCGATCTTTCTGAAGAGCATGGAATCTCCATGGAAGAGGGCAGGAAAACCATAGAAAAATACAGCCCGATTACATCACAGATTGATTATCAGCTTTACACAACGGGGGAGAAAACCATATGCAGCAATTTCCGTGGAGCTGATGAAATGGAATGGACAGACAAGTTCATGCCCCTGAGCCAGTTCAACAGACTGCTTTCCGGCTGCGGACACGATCCTGTCACGTTGAAAGGTGAATATCTGGTGGTCACTCCCGTTCAGGGAATCTGCGATACAGATCTATCCGAACAGAGGATAACCCTTAATGGCGAGGACTACACCTGGGCTGAGAGCAGCACTGATTATCCGGATCTTGTCCGGGAATGGATGTATTTCGTAATTCCTGACGAGGCGGTCAGCGGTATGAAGCTTTCAGACACCTGTTCTGCCTACACACTGAAAAACCATCGTCCTGATTCAGAATCTCTGGTGAAGGATCTGACATATTATCGTGAAACGGAAGATGGCATGGAGGATCAATGTGATTACAGAGTTAAGGAATATTTCCGCCTTTTTAATAATGCCAATGCCGGAACTTTGATTATAGGAACGCTTTATGTTGCAACTGTTTTCGTGTGCATGGCGCTGGCAATCCTGTCTGTAAAAACCTTGTCCACTCTCAACGATGAACGCAGACGTTTCGCTGTACTGTATTGCCTGGGGGCCGATGAAAAAATGCAGAAGCGTACACTTTTCAGGCAGATAGGCGCCTTCTTCCTGATGCCCTTTGCACTGCCGTTCGTTATGACTGTGCCGTTGGGGCTGGTCTTCGGAAAGGTTTATGAAATCTGGAATTTCCAGGGCCTTAGCGGCGGCCATGCCATGGGTACCGCAGCGCTGATTTCCATTACGGTTGCCGGGGTGTATGCACTGTATTTTCTGATCACTTACCGCATTGCCTGCGACCATGTAATCTGTCACGGCAGTGAGAGATAAATTTTCGGACTGACGGACAGATGGACTGCTAATAATAATATAAAAAAGTAAAATGCCTGCTTTCGAAGTTTTTGAAGGATAGGCGTTTTTTGTTGTAATGAAGAATCAAACATGGTATAATCGACATATAACGGAAACCCCTTGAAATATATTAAAAAGAAAAGGATGAATTAAAAATGATAATGGACGATTATCTTAGCCGGCTGCCTTTTTGGCATGATCTGACTAATGAGGAAAAAGATATCGCTAAACAGGGTACAACAATACGAAAATATAAAAAAGGGACATATATCTACGGATTTAATGACGCCTGTTTAGGTATGATTCATGTGCTAAAGGGTTCAATCAGAGTATATATGTCTTCTGAAGAGGGAAGGGAAATAACTCTTTTTCATATATGTGAGGGGGAAAGCTGCATTTTGTCTGCAACCTGTGTTATTGGAGAAATCTCCTTTGAGGTTCAGCTTATGACGGAAGAGGAGACCGAAATAATTGCAGTTCATGCGGCAGCATATCAGGAAATAATTGAGAAAAACATCAAAGTGAGATGCTTTTCTTTTGAACTTGCGACTAATAGATTTTCATCAGTTGTATGGGTGCTGCAGCAGATTTTATTTGCACATTTTGATGAACGCATGGCAAGGTTTCTTTTGAATGAATATGGAAAAACGGGTAATAAAAAGATACGGATGACCCAGGAACTAATTGCTAAGGAAGTAAATTCCGCAAGAGAAGTAGTTGCCAGAATGCTGAGACAATTCGCTGATGAAGGGTGGATAGAAGTGGAACGAGGAGCAATCAATATTAAAGACCTGGATGCACTGAGAAAATTAGCAGAATAAATTTTCTCCTGAATGTGACCAGGTCACAGAAATAATAATGGTTTTTTAGTAGGCTATTAGCATAGGAGGACTTGGTAAAATGAGTTTTATGGATTTATTTAGAAGAACAGATATCAACGAAGGCGTAGAACAGTACAAAAAAGAGGCGGGTGCCGTTTTGCTTGATGTAAGAACGAAAGAGGAATATAAAGAAGGACACATTGAGGGCAGTATCAATATTCCTCTTCAGACAATCGGCAATGCGAAGCAGCATATTAAGGACATTTCTACACCGATATATACCTATTGCCTGAGTGGAGCAAGAAGCCGTCAGGCGGCAGCTGCACTTGAGTCAATGGGATATAAAAAGGTTATTAACATAGGTGGTATCGGAGGATATCGCGGCAAGATTGTGAGGTAGTCATATGAAAGTTGTAATCGTCGGTGGAGTTGCAGGAGGTGCAACAGCAGCGGCCAGAATAAGAAGGCTTGATGAACAAGCGGAAATCATTGTATTTGAACGCTCCGGATATGTATCTTATGCCAACTGCGGCCTGCCGTACTACATAGGCGGTGTGATTGAAGATCCGGAAGAACTCACCCTGCAGACGCCGGAAAGCTTCTGGGAAAGGTTCCGCATTAAAGTAAAGACAAGGCATGAGGTTACTTCAATTCATCCTGAGGCAAAAACAGTTACAGTGCATGACATGGATGGAGAAAAGGTATTCGAAGAGTCATACGACAAACTTATTCTTTCTCCGGGAGCCAGACCGATTATACCGGATCTGCCGGGAGTTGACAGCGACAGACTGTTTTCACTCAGGACAGTGGAAGATACATTCCGTATCAGACAGTATGTGGAAGAAGAAAAACCGGGCAGTGCAGTTGTTGTAGGCGGAGGCTTTATCGGCCTTGAAGTGGCAGAGAATCTGTGCGACATGGGCGTAAAGGTTACAATCGTTCAAAGACCCAAACAGCTGCTGAATATACTGGATTACGATATGGCGGCGCTGGTTCATGCAAAGCTTCGTTCCAAAGGAATTGAATTAAAACTAGGCGGAGATGTGATCGGCTTTGAAACTGTAAATGACGAAATAAAAGTGATGCTTAAGGATGATCAGCCTCTGACAGCGGACATGGTTTTACTGGCAATCGGTGTTGTTCCTGAATCATCACTTGCCAAAGAGGCAGGTCTGGAACTTGGCATTAAAGGTGCAATCATTGTAAATGATAAGATGGAAACATCGGCAGAGGACATTTACGCTGTAGGTGATGCGGTGCAGGTTAAACATAGGGTTACGGGCACGGACGCTGTGATTTCTCTGGCAGGACCTGCAAATAAACAGGGAAGGATTGCTGCAGACAACATATGCGGATATGACAGTCACTATAAAGGCTCTATGGGTTCTTCGGTAATTAAGCTCTTTGATATGACAGCGGCATCTACAGGACTTACCGAGAAAGCGGCTAAAACGGCAGGCATAAATTGCGACAGAATCGTACTTTCACCATCTTCTCATGCAGGATATTATCCCGGTGCCAAGGTTATGACCATGAAGGTTGTGTATGAAAAAGAAAGCCTCAAGCTTTTGGGGGCACAAATTGTGGGATATGAAGGTGTGGACAAACGCCTGGATGTTCTGGCAACAGCAATATGTGCGGGGATGAAAGCTGATGAGCTGAAGGACCTTGATCTTGCATATGCACCGCCATATTCATCTGCAAAAGACCCTGTAAACATGGCGGGATTTGTTGTAGAAAATATTGCGACCGGCAAAATGAAGCAGTTCCATTGGGATGAGGTTGATTGCCTTCCGAGAGACGGCAGTGTGAATTTGCTGGATACGAGAACATCGTATGAATATGAGAATGGCCATGCAGATGGTTTTATTAACATTCCGGTAGATGAGCTGAGAGAACGCCTGGGAGAGATTGACAAGACAAAACCGACATATGTAATGTGCCAGAGCGGTCTCAGAAGTTACATATCATGCAGGATATTAATGCAGAAAGGATTTGACTGTTACAACTTTTCCGGAGGGTACCGTTTCTACGAAGCTGTGTCAAAGGAGAAAACAATTGCAGAATATTCTTACCCATGCGGTATGGATAAATAAATCAGAGGAGGGATGGTAATCATGAAATATGTATGTCAGGTATGTGGTTATATCTATGATGAGGAAAGGGAGAAAACCCCGTTCAGCGCTTTGCCGGATGAATGGAAATGTCCTCTTTGCGGTGCAGCAAAATCAGACTTTGCACCGGAACAGGGAAAAAGCCCACTTAAGAAAGAGGAACCTGTTCCGAAAGAGGAACCTGCTCCAATTCCGCCGGAAGATGATCTGAGAGAGCTTTCGGCAGGCCAGATGGCAGCGCTCTGCTCAAATCTTGCACGCGGATGTGAGAAACAGTATAAAGCAGAAGAAGCAGAACTTTTTGGAAGGCTTGCGGAATATTTTGCTGCAGCTGCTCCTGAATCTGACGACGCATCGATACATAATCTTGCTGACGCCCTTATGACTGATATTGAAAACTATGCGGGGATAAGAGCTGTTGCAGATGCAAACAAAGACAGAGGTGCAGCAAGGGTATGCGTATGGGGAGAAAAGGTCACCCGAATGCTTTCTTCGTTGGTAAATCGCTATTTAAACGAAGGTGAGAAATTGCTTGAAGGAACAAGTATATGGGTATGTACCACATGCGGATTTGTCTACATAGGTGATAATCCTCCGGAATTATGTCCGGTATGCAAAGTACCTGCATGGAAGTTCGAAAAAGTTGAAGGGAGGGCATAAAAATGAGTAAAGTAGCTGTAAGAAATTTAAGATTATGTACAAAGGATTGTATGTGTCTGTATGTATGCCCTACCGGAGCAACTGACACAGAAGACAGTATCATCGATGTAAAAAAATGTATAGGATGCGGCACCTGTGCGGAAGCTTGTCCAAGTGGTGCCATTAGCCTGGTTCCAACCGAATATCCGGTGCAGCAGCCTAAAACGGATCGGGTCAAGGCGGCACTTAACGGAATGTCAGAGAGCAAAACAAATGCTGAAAAGATGGCGTTACAGATTGCGAAAGAAAGCCCGGAGGATGGTTTATGTCGTCTGATGAAGGCAGTGGCGAAATCGGAAAGGCTTATGGCTGAGGATATTATGCGTGAGGCAGGGTTTATGCTTCCTCAAAGCAATAATGTCCACCAGATACTGAAGAATCTGGCCGATAACCCTCCTGCTGCGGATTTTCCTGTGGATGATGCCAAAAAACTCCTTCAGATGATTCCTAACAACGAAAAAAGGGAAAACAAAGGTAACCCTTACGCAGGAACACAGACAGAGAAAAATCTTCATGCTGCTTTCGCAGGGGAATCAGAAGCAAGAAATAAATATACTTATTTTGCATCGGTTGCTAAGAAGGAAGGCTATGAACAGATTTCAGCCCTTTTCCAGAAAACAGCTGACAACGAAAAAGAACACGCAAAGATGTGGTTCAAGGAACTTAACGGCATCGGCGCTACAGCTGTAAACCTTCTTTCCGCAGCAGATGGCGAAAACTACGAATGGACCGACATGTATGAAGGCTTTGCCAAGACTGCAGAGGAAGAGGGTTTCCCTGAACTGGCTATCAAGTTCCGCATGGTAGGCGCAATCGAAAAGCACCACGAGGAAAGATACAGAGCTCTTCTTCACAACGTAGAAGCTAAAAAAGTATTTGAAAAGAGCGAAGTAAAGGTTTGGGAATGCAGAAACTGCGGCCATATCGTAGTTGGTACAAAGGCACCGGAGATATGCCCGGTATGTGCTCATCCAAAATCATACTTTGAGATCAATTCAGAGAATTATTAAAACTAAAAACGATTTGGAAATGTAAAAATATACCTACTTGTTTTTACTCGCCAGATATTCTTCAGCGTAATGTGCGGCCATAGCCCCATCGGCAGCAGCTGTAATTACCTGACGAAGCACTTTGGTTCTCACATCCCCTGCGGCAAATACGCCGGGGATGTTTGTTTTTGTGGATTCGTCAGCTACAATGTAGCCTCTTTCATCAAGGTCAAGCTGACCGGCAGCCAGCTCTGATGCGGGTTTTCTGCCAATGGCAACGAGAATGCCGTCACAGGCACGCTCTGTTTCTTCTCCGGTCTCCAAATCCCTCATGCGAACTCCCGTAACTTTACTGTCAGACAGGATTCCGATGACTTGAGAATTCCAGAAGAACTCCACGTTGTCAGCAGACATAAGAGCATCGTGATACACCTTGGAAGCACTAATGGTATCTCTCCGATGCACCACGAAAACCTTGGATGCAACGCGGCTGAGCAGCAGGATGTCCGCTGCTGCAGTATTCCCTCCCCCGACTACAGCTACGGTTTTTCCATTAAAGAACATACCGTCGCAGGCTGCACAGTAGCTCACTCCGCGGCCGACAAGTTCTTTTTCACCGTCAACTCCAAGTTCCCTGGGTTCAGCCCCTGTTGCAATGACAACGGTGCGTCCGTAACAGATATCATCGGATGTTTTTATAACCTTCGGGTCTGATTTAAGGTCTGCTGACTGAACCGCAGCAGACTTTGTACAAGTGCCGAAGCGCTCCGCTTCAGTTTTCATCTTTTCTCCGAGGGAGAATCCGTCGATTCCGTCATCGAAGCCGGGATAATTGTCTATCTTATCGGTGAGCGCCATCTGGCCTCCGGCGGACATTTTTTCTATTACAAGGGTATCAAGCCCTGCACGTGAAGAATAAAGTGCTGCAGTATATCCTGCCGGCCCGCCGCCGATTATTATAATATCGTAAATCTGATTCATCATAAAATCTCCCTTTATATTATACGGTTCTGTAATGTTATGTACCTCTATTATTACCCTTTTAAGTTATATCATATGCTCTGTTGAATTAGAAAAAAATGTGTGATACAATCAAATTAAAATACCGGCCGTGGTATTATAATAAAGGAGGTAATCATGACAGAAGCATCAGAAAACCGCAGATGCAGCACAGACGTGTTAAAAACCGCCGCCGAAGGACTCAGCTACGGTATGATTTATGTGGCAGAAGACGGAACCATTGGTGAGTACAGTCCGCTGGCAAAGGAAATGATGGGAGTGACTCTTCTCGATGGCGAGAGCCATCCCGAGGGTGAGCTGACAAGCGGAGATATTGTGGTTTTGTTGGATAACGATCTGGGAAACGATGACAAGATGACTCCTGAGGACCTTAAGATCCTTAATATTCACAGCAAAGAAATAAAGCCGGGCAGCATCGTTCTGGCTATAGGCGTTTATAACAATAAGAAGATTCAGCCGGTCTACAAGACTTTCAGCGACTATATTCCTGACAGCAGAGTTGAGCTTTCACACAGATACCTGGGATTCAGCATCGAAGCAGCAATAGATTTTGAAAACCGCCGCATGAGTGTGACCCTGAACGGCAAGGAATATTACATGAACTATCTGGAAAGCATAGGCTATATGGTGGCCATAGACGGGATGACAGGAAATGTAAAGTTCTTTCAGGCAAAAGGATACGGATACAGAGGCGAAGAGGCAGGCGAACTCCTCCGCGGCAAAAAGTTCGCAGGCAAGAACATTCCGGGACAGGTACATGAAATGATTTCACCCATAGGAATGAAAGCAGATCAGATACTGAACGGAGATGATTTCCTGGGCGCACTGAAAGATCTCATGAAGTGCGAAGACGGAGCCCGTCTTGAAGGTGTATATGAAATCTACCGCAGGATGGTTTACTGCTATCTGATAAGAATAAAGAAGAACTGCGATTGTGACGGAGTTTATGTTTTCGTGCAGGATAATGAGGTGGCGGAAAACACGGCAAGGCAGGCTAATCCTCTTACGGCGGAGGTTGAGAAGAGATCGAGGATGAAGTCCTATCTGCCTGATGAGGAGGGCGCTGCGGCTTTTGCAGGATTCATAGGCAGTTCTCCGGCCATGGAAAAGGTAAAACAGCTGGCATATAAGGCTTCCAAGACCAAATTCAACGTCATAATTACCGGGGAAAGCGGAACTGGTAAGAGCAGACTGGCAAGAGAGATCCACAACAGCGGCAACCAGAAGGGGCCTTTCGTTGAAGTGGTATGCAATGCCATCGCCCCATCACTTATAGAAAGCGAACTTTTTGGCTATGCTCCGAGGGCGTTTACGGGAGCAGACCCTGGCGGACGTATCGGGTATTTTGAAAAGGCAGACGGAGGCACAATATTTTTAGATGAAATAGGTGAAATACCTCTTGAAATACAGGTAAAGCTTCTTCATGTCCTGCAGAACAAGAGAATCTACAGAGTCGGTTCTGCCACGCCTGTAGACGTGGACGTCAGGGTAATTACAGCTACAAACCGTGACCTTGAGGAAGAGGTAAAGCAGGGCAGATTCAGGCAGGATCTTTATTACAGAATCAACGTTTTTCCTATTCATATCCCAGCCCTGAGGGAGCGCAAGCGTGATCTTTACATTCTTGCCAATTCTGTGCTGGAGGATCTGTGCAAAAAATATGACATGGAGATGAAGCAGTTTTCGGAGGAAGCTCTTGAGATCATTTCCGGCTATGACTGGCCCGGCAATGTCCGTGAGCTGGAAAACATCATTGAGCGTGCAATTACCGTATGCGAAGGGCGCATGATTTATTCGGAGAACCTCATGATAAAGACCGATGCCAGACCTGATGCGACACTCAGGGAAAGGCTGGAGGCCGAAGAAAGAAAAATCATCGAGGATACACTTTTTAAGAACAACGACGATCGTAAGAAGACCATGGATGAACTTGGTCTGTCCAGAACCGTTTTTTACGAGAAACTGAAGAAATATGAAATAAACAAATAGTCCTGCATTGGAGATTGGCAGTCCCGAAAACGGAATAAAAAAAGTGAAATGGCAGGGTCACATGACTATGATGATTTGGCGTCGGGTAAAAAAATATGGCTGATGAAAGGGTGCGGAAACCTTAGAACCTTGAAATTTCAAGGTTCTTTTTTGTTTTTTTCTTTTGCGGCTGATACAGGAATGAAGTTGGCATTATTTTTGCTTATTCATTTAAATGGATAAGAGAAAAATTAAAAATCAATCCTGAAAACGGGAGGTCTAAAATGAAATTCTGGAAAATGAACGGAGCCGGAAATGACTTCATCATTATCGACAACATTGAAGAAAAAATCCCGGCAGAGGAGTTTCCGCGTCTGGCGAAGCTACTTTGTGAAAGACACTTCTCTTTAGGGGCAGACGGCCTTATGGCAGTGGAAAAACCTACAGAGAACGCAGCTGCAGATTACAGGATGCTGTTTTTCAATTCAGACGGCAGCATGGGGGAAATGTGCGGAAACGGCGCAAGATGTATCTGCAGGTACGGATATGAAAAATGCCTGGCAGGACCTGTACAAAGGGTCGAGACCACGGCAGGAATTGTCACAGGAGAAAGAATAGAAAAAAGACTGTATCGGATACGTCTTAACGACCCGTGCAATCTGAGGTTTGATGAGGCCATAGAGGTGGACGGCAGGATTTACAGCTGTTCCTATGTGGAACTGGGAAACCCGGGAATTCCTCATTGCGTGGTTCCTCTTGAGAATCTGCGAAGCTATTCGGAATCAGAGCTTCTGGAACTGGGGCGCAGGCTGAGAAACTATAAAGGATACCCGAAGGGCGCCAATGTAAACTTCTGCGAAGTCATAGGACCTGATCTCGTTTTTGAACGGACTTACGAAAGAGGAGTGGAGGACTTCACATATGCCTGCGGAACCGGAACCGGTTCTGTGGTCACCATTCTCACCATGCAGGGGAAGGTTTCAGGCAGAAATGTTCAGGTTGATATGAGAGGGGGAAGATTGACTGTAGATGTTGAAATGTCAGGGGACATGGTTGAAAACCTTTATCTTACCGGTCCGACTAATATCGTAGCAAAGGGAGAAATTACGGATGAGGACCTGTAAAACAAACAATTGTATTATAAAGTGTATGAAAGGAAGAATGGCACATTATGATTTGCGATAACATAACAGTAAAAGACGGTGTTCTGTACTTTGCCGGACAGAACACAGTAGAGCTTGCAAAAAAGTACGGCACGCCTCTTTATCTCATGGACGAAGATAAAATCCGTGAGAAATGCAGAAGCTACAAGAAAGCTTTCCAGAAGCATTTCGGGCCGGATGCCCAGCCGCTGTATGCGTCCAAGGCCAACTGCTTCAAGCGCCTTTATGAGATTATGACTGAAGAAGGAATGGGTATTGACGTAGTGTCATCAGGAGAAATTTATGTGGCACGTCAGGCCGGATACAATCTTTCTCACGCATATTTCCACAGCAACAACAAGACAGACGATGATATCGCCTATGCTATTGAAAACGGAATCGGTTATTTCGTAGCTGATAATGTGGAAGAGGTAAAAGCAGTTGAAGCCGAAGCTGCACGCAGAGGCATAAAGCAGAAAATCCTTCTGAGGCTGACACCGGGAATCGACCCTCATACATATGAGGCCATTGCTACAGGCAAGGTTGACTCCAAGTTCGGAACTCCGATTGAAACGGGTCAGGCTGATGAAATTGTTGAATTCACACTTAAACAGGAGCACGTTATTCTTGACGGATTCCACTGCCATGTCGGCTCACAGGTATTCGGAGAGGATATATTCGAAAGAGCTGCGGTAGTAATGCTGGAGTTCATTGCACATATGAGAGATAAGCTGGGATATACAGCCAGAGTTCTTGACCTTGGCGGAGGATACGGTGTTCGCTACACTGAAGAAGATCCGTATCTTGACATTGAGACCAAGGTTGGTCAGGTTGCAGATGCTATCAAGTCAACTTGTGCAAGACTTAATATGGAAGTGCCTGAAATCCACATGGAACCTGGCAGAAGCATCGTTGCAGATGCAGGAATGACACTTTACACTGCAGGAACAGTTAAAGTTATCCCTGGATACAAGAACTATGTTTCCATCGACGGCGGTATGCCGGACAATCCGAGATTCGCACTCTACGGCTCATCCTACACATGCCTTCCGGCAAACAAGATGGATGAAGTACGTGATTTCCAATGCTCAATAGTTGGACGCTGCTGTGAGTCAGGAGATATCATTCAGGAGCATGTTATGATGCCGTCAAGCATTGGACGTTATGATACCATCGCTGTATGTACTACAGGAGCATATAACTACTCCATGGCATCAAACTACAACAAGCTGCCAAAGCCGCCGGTAGTAATGCTTAAGGGCGGAAACGAAAGCTATATAGCCGTAAGACGCGAAAGCTTTGAAGACTTAATGAGAAATGATTTATAAAACCCGATAATAGAAGTCTACCTTTAGTAAAACCCGCATACTGTGTGTAATGCGGGTTTTAAATTTGATCTATTTTGTGTAAACTCTCGGCGGTCTTGCCGTAATGCGGGCGATAATGTCGTTTTTATTTGTTCCTGCCAGAGCCGAGGCTTCGGCGATGGTCATGGAACCGTCACTTCCATCTCCGTAGATTACCGCTTCCATGCCTTCACAGACATCAGGCACGTCGGTTACATCTGCCATGCACTGATCCATGCATATTACGCCTACCAGCGGGGCTTTGACTCCGTTTATAATCACATAGCCCTTGTCTCTCAGATTACGGGGATAGCCGTCGGCATAACCGAAAGGAAGAGTGGCTATTATGCTGTCTCTGTCTGCTTTCCAAAGGTAATCGTAGCTGACACCTTCTCCTTTCTGAACATGATGAAGCTGAGAAATTGCGGTTTTGAAGGTCATTGCCTGTTTTACATCCAGATGGCCTTTATGATAGCCCACCATGCCGTAAATCAGTGCTCCCGGACGTATCATATTGAGTCTGTATTCCGGAAAATCCACACATGCGATGCTGTCGGCAATATGCTTATATCTGAAGCTGCAGCCGCGGTTTTCAAGTTCTGCGATAAAGTCGGTGAATTGGCGGAACTGTTCTTCGTTTTCTTTATCACCTGTCAGGGCGAGATGGGTGAAAATGCCTTCAACCTCCACATAAGGCAGTTCAGATATGCGGCAGACCTCATCTGCATAGGCTCCAGAAGGGGCTTTGCCGAGACGGTGAAAACCTGTGTCCACCTTGATATGTACTTTTGCCCGCTTACCGGCTTTTCCTGCAAGCTCATTTAAAATCTCAGCCTGTTCAAAAGAGAATATGGTCTGAGTGATGTCTTTTTCAACTACATGATGAAGAAGCCTGTCAGGGGTGTGACCCATGATAAAGACAGGCCACGACAGGTTGGCGGCTTTAAGCTCCAGAGCCTCTGTAAGTGTGGCCACGGCCAGATATGTCGCGCCTTCATCAATGAGTGTCGGAGCGATGGCTGCTGCGCCATGGCCATAACCGTTGGCTTTTATTACAGGCATTACATCTACTTCAGGGCCTGCCATTTCTCTTATTTGCTTCATGTTGTATGCTATTCTGCTCAGATCCACCTCTACACGGGTGTCACGAAGCAATTCCTGATTGTTTTCGTCTGATGTTACCATGTCTTGCTTTCCTCCTCCAGAATTTTCATAACTGCGGCTGTTTCGGTGAGTATTCCTGTACGGATGCATTCCTCGTCAGGATTGAAGCAGTCGCTGTGTATGGCATATGCATGTTCCTCGCCGGGACGTCGTGTGCCTATATTGTAATAGATACCGCGGCTTGAGTGGCAGAAATATGCGAAGTCGTCAGCACCCAGGCTTGGTTTTTTATTGATTCTCACATGCTCTTCTCCCAGGACGAGCTTTCCTGCATCCATAACCCACTCAAGAAGGGTGTCGTCGTTTTCCAGAGACGGATAGCTGTCTGTGAACTCCACCTTGCAGGTTGCGCCGTAGGCTTGAGCTGTAGCCATGCAGAGCGCCTCAATGTGTTCCTTTACCGGTGCCATGTTATGCATCTGCAGCGAGCGGATAATGCCGGAAAATCTGGCTTCGCCTGAGATTATGTTCTCCTTGGTGCCGCTTTCAAAGGTTCCCACAGTAATAAGTACTGCTTCGGCCGGGTCTGTTCTTCTTGTAATCACTGACTGAAGTCCTGTTACCATGGCACAGGCAGGAAGAAGGGCATCTATTCCGTCTGTAGGATGGGCGCCGTGACATGACTTGCCCGTAACCGTTACGGTAAATTCCGTAGATGCCGCGTTCATAGGACCCGGAATGAATTCAATGCTGCCTGCATCTACGCCGGTGTCCACGTGAAGGCCGATTACGCTGTTGATTTCAGGGCTGGACAGACATCCTGCCTCTATCATCTGCTTGGCACCTCCTATGGTCTCCTCAGAAGGCTGGAAAAACAGTCTTACAGATCCGGGCAGTTTATCCTTCATCTGGCATAATACCTCTGCCGTTCCTAAAAGAACTGCCGTATGTATATCGTGACCGCACGCATGCATTACACCCGGGTTTTGGGATTTAAATGGGATTTCAGCTTTTTCAGTGAGAGGAAGGGCATCCATATCGGCGCGGATTCCAACGCCATGCTCACGATTGATGCCATAGATGACTGCGCTTATGCCGTGACCTGCGATCCCTGACTGGTATTCGATACCGAGAGAATCGAGCTTTTCGCAGATTGCGGCCGCTGTTTTTTCCTCGTGCTCAGAAAGCTCGGGATTCATATGTAGCCTGCGTCTGAAGGCTACAGCATCATCGTAGACTGCATCTGTAAGCTTTTTTATCTGGTTTATATCGTAATTCATAACATACCTCCGATGCTTTGATTCGTCTTTGTATAATATTCTTTGCAATTCTCGTGCCGACTGGCACAAAATTTGCTTTATATGTTTGCATATCACATATATAATAACACAGGAGGATAAAAAAATCATGAGAATAATAGATATGCATTGTGATACTCTGATTGAGGGATGGAGAAAGCCGGAGAGAAGTTTCTATGACGGAGACACTTCAATCAACCTTAAACTTCTTAAGGAAAACGGCAGCCTGCTCCAGTTTTTTGCCATGTATCTTTCAAGAAATGAAATGAAAACCATGGACCCTTACGATATCCTTAAAGGTATCTACGGCTATTATCAGACACAGATGGAAAAATACAGCGACATAATCAGGCCGGTTTACTCTGCACAGGAAGTTCTTGAAAACGAGGAAAAGGGCCTGCTGTCATCGCTGCTTACAGTTGAAGACGGAGTATTCATCGATGGTAAATTTGAAAGAGTTCAGGAAGTTTACGATATGGGAGTGCGCCTGATCACTCTTATGTGGAACTTTGAAAACTCTGTGGGTTTCCCTTGCAGCGATGACGCGGAAGCCCATCTTAAGGGACTTAAGCCTTTCGGCATCGAAGTTGTGGAAAAGATGAACGAGCTGGGAATGATTATAGATGTTTCCCACATGTCCGAAGGCGGCTTCTACGATGTGGCAAAACACAGCAAAAAGCCTTTCGTGGCATCTCATTCCTGCGCCAGAGCTCTCTGCAATCACAGAAGAAATCTTACTGATGACCAGCTCAGGACCATTGGAAATGCAGGCGGTATAGCCGGTGTAAACTTTGAATGCTCTTTCCTGAAGGAGGGCTCAGACCATGCAACCTATGACCAGATAATCGAACACCTGCTGTACATGAAGGATAAAGCGGGAATCGATGCAGTGGGCTTCGGCTCAGATTTTGACGGCATCGATGATAACGGTGAACTGATTAATTATAGCGGCTTCACCACATTACTTGAACGCATGGAAGGCAAATTTACATATGATGAAATCGATAAAATATGCAGAGGAAACGCTCTTCGCGTGATAAAGGACGTTATCGGCAGGTAAAAATTACATTTTTATTGTTTTTTTCTGTAAAAACCTCTTGACTATACGGTAACTGTATACTTTAAAATAATAATAGAAACGAGAGGTGAATAGAAAAAATGAAAATACCTTTTAGAACCAAGTTATCCTACGGTATAGGGGGTATATGTGACAATGCCCTCTATACCTTGTCCGGTACATACCTGCTGCTTTATCTGACTACCGTGGCAGGCATAAGCCCTGCTATAGCGGGGACAATTACCGCCATAGGCTCCATCTGGGAGGCTCTGTGCGGTCCTATAGTCGGCTTTAAATCTGACGGAACCAGAACACGTTTCGGCAGACGTAAGCCATTTCTTATGATGGCCGCCTTCCCTGTGGCCGTTACCACAAGTCTGCTTTTTACAACTTTTGAAGCGAGCATGGCCATAAAGACAGTGTATTATACTGTCATGATCGTTCTGTTCTGGACCAGCTTTTCATCGGAGTTTATCCCTTATATGGCATGGGGTTCCGACCTTACAGAGGATTACCATGAGAGAACTGTCCTCCGTTCATATGCCTATGTTTTTAACCAGGTGGGCATGTGCATAGGTATGGTTCTGCCTACCATAATTGTGGATTACTGCATGAATCTGGGAAAGAGCACAGCTCAGTCATGGCAGACAGTCGGAATCTTTACAGGAATATGCAGTGCCGCTGCTCTTCTCTTATGTTCATTGACTATCAAAAAAGATGATGTGAGCAAGGAGAACTTCGTCAAACCTGAGAAAAAAGGCAAATTCCTCGATTTAAAACAGCTGGCGGGAATGTTCAAGGAGTATTTTGAGATTTTGAAGCTTAAACCTATTCAGTTTATAATAGGGTCAAGCATCGTTTATCTTGTAGCAAACACCATGTTCTCTTCAGACCGTGTATTCTACATGACCTATAATCTTGGCATGAGCCAGAAGGAAATATCTCTTATAATGCTGATTATAACTGTAAGCGGCGTGGTATTCGTGCCGTTCATCGCCAAGCTTGCAGGCATTTTCGACAAGAAGACAGTATTTATGTGCGGCATCGGAATCTCCGGTGTTTCCATGATGGCATCAAGGTTTATCGGTGTAAATTCCCTTGCTGCCATGATAGTCGTATGTCTGATTTATTCCGTTGCCAATACATGCTACTGGCAGCTGCTTCCTTCCATGCTGTACGATGTATGCGAGGTTGAAGAACTGATAAGCGGGCAGAAGAGGTCAGGGGCTGTTATTTCACTTCAGGCTCTGTCAGAGTCCCTTTCTATTGCAATAGCCACCCAGGGACTGGGTATAGTGCTGGAGATGGCCGGTTTCGTTGGAGATGCGGCATCACAGCCGGAGACAGCGCTGACCTGGGTAAGCAACTGCTGCACCTTCATACCGGGCCTTTTCATGATTCTGGTGGTTATAATGATCAAGCAGTACCCTATAAACAAAAAGGTTTTCAGACGCGTTATGGATGCGCTGGAACGCAGAAACAAGGGCGAAGAAATCGATGTGAAGGAATTCGAGGATATTTTTGAGTAGTAAACATAATTAAAAGTGTCAAAAGTCAACCTTTGAAGACCTGTTTTCAATGGTTACAGGGTACGGAAGGTTGACTCGATCACCTTGTTTTGATTTCGCCACAACTGTTTAATTACATACAATTACAAAAAGTCATCCTTTTCAGCATTTAATATCGCAAAAAGGATGACTTTTCTGATTGTTTTAGATTGAGAGCCTCCTGATAGAGACAAAGGAGTCAACCTTGCCACATCATTTTTCAATGGTTTCAAAGACCGCAAGGTTGTTTTTGAGCAATATATTTATTTTTTGCCGCGGTTTCCGGCTTCTTTTGCCATGGCCAGCATTCCGTCGTGGATATCTCTGTACTGCTTTGCGGTAATGGCAATAGGATAATAGATTTCTTCCTTGCCGCCGGTTACTGAGAATACCACACGTCCGCCTAAAAGGTTATCATTTTCAGGGTCAAGAGTCTTGCCTTCGCCGTTTCTGAGTTCGACTCCCTTGAGATCGGCAATGCTGAACTTAGGCTGTTTTCCCCTGGCAGGGTTTTCTAAATCCGGCAGTATCACCATGCCGTCTTTGACATCTATTCCTTCCGATGATATATTTAAAATCATTCGAATGGCGAATAAAAACAGGACAGCGGCAAATATGATCGGGATAAGCCATAGCCTGCTGCCGCTTTGAATTCTCATGAAAAGAGAGATTAAAAATGCAGCGATAGTAATGCCCATAAAAACACCGGCAACGGTCAGACCCCGTTTGTTGATAACAGAAAAATGTCCGTTCAAAGTAAATACCTCCTTGATTTGATATGTGAAGTCGTTTATAATGCGGATATACTCACAAGAAAGGAATTACCGCATCATGTTTGGAAAAATTAAAATCGTTTTAGGACTAATACTTATTATCGTATCGTTTATATATATCCTCCGCAGGCCTGGTGTAAGCATGATGGAATCTCTTATGCAGCAGCGTGAGAAGAAGATGGAACTGCTTAAGGCAAAGCAGGAGGAAGAAGCTCGTCTTGCCTCCATTGATGGGGAAGAAGAGGGCTCCGGAAGTGACGAACATGAAACACAGGCCTGAGAATTAAGGTTGTGTTTTAACCGGCACATCAATACTGTATCTTACAGGCTCTGTGTTATGATCATAGAAATGCCACCATTCTCCGGAATAAGGGGTAAAACCTGCGGCCACCATAATGTCTCGCAGATATTCACCGTTTTTTCTGGCCTCGCCTGCTGTTTCCGGACAGTCAAGGCGGGCCTTTTCTGTGAAGTCATCAAATTCACTGGGCATGGGGATATCATTTCCGTCCATGTCCGTCAATGTCACGTCAACACACTGTCCGTTCATATGTGAGTTTTTAAATTCTGTAATCGTCTCCATATCAGGAGGGTAAGCCACGAAATCGTTGTCCGGCAGAATATCCCAGAAACGCTGCTGGGCTTTTACCGGGCGGTATGCATCCCATACTTTAATGCGGAAGCCGTTCTTTTTTGCTTCATTTTTAGCAGCGATAAGCTGATTCGCAGTATGGAAGTCGATAAAACAGTCACTGAAGTCGTATACTGCTTTCCCTGTGAAATTATCCTCGCGGGCATAGCGCAGATCTATTACAAAGTCGGGGTCAAGATCCAGCAGCCTGACAAGATTTCCATAATGTGGTACATTCATTGTTTCATTCTCCTTTCGTTATGGATTAACCTGCAATCCCGTGACTCTGCCATAACACGAGAAATGCGGTCACAGGAGTTACGCAGTTCATCAGGAAAGCGTAGGTGAAAATTCCGTAGAATACAATCAGCAGCTTCCATGGATTAGAATAACCCAGAAGCACTTTATAAGTCTTGACTACGCCTACATCACCCCTCTGGCGAAGCATCTGATACAGCAGATCCAGTTCCCTGGAGTCGATGAACCCGAGACGGTAAAACGGAAGTTTGAATATAGGCTTGTCCTTGTCTGTATCTACGACTTTTTTATCATAAAACTTGACACCGAAGGTATCAAAGATGGCAAACTTTACTGATGTTAAATCAAGAGTCTTTTCTTTTCGAAGGAGACGGTTATGAAATACCAGTGTTTCGCGGTCGAATTCGCTGTAACAGAATTTATACCCGAAGAACAATGCTGTAACTAAAGCGATGGCCAGTACATACATCACATATGTCGGAAAAGGTATAATGTTTTCGTAGAAACCTTCAACCTTGTAGATCAAGACCTCTGTCGTCACACCGCAGTGAAGCAGCACATAGAACAGAATGGCCAGATACATGATCTGACGGACTATGGTTGGATATGTATATGTGATTTTGATTTTATCGTTCATGATGATTCTCCTGATTCAATTGATTCAATATTTTCGCGAATACAAACGCATACAAATATTAAAGCAAGAAATGTGCCTAATTGCAAGCAGTATTTTGGGACAGGCCCAAGGGGTAATCTGACAGATCAGAGAAAAGAGTCCCGATTTTAGGATTTTTAGTTCTAAAAACGGGACTGAAATCAGCAGGGCAGCCATAAAAGAAAAGTGAAGTGTGAATTCTTCGAAATAAAGAATGTCACAAAGCAAACACATTCTTAACACATTTCAAAACAGATTTTCTGATTCGACATTTTTTGGCATAGGAATTGCAGTATCTGAGTATACACCTGCCGGAACAGGGCGGGCCTTATAGAACTTATAAAGCGCAGATTGAGAAATTTATTTGAATATGCGCAATACTACTAAGGAGGAAATTATATTATGATGAACTACTTATTTGCAGCATTCATGATAATCGGCGTAGTTGCCGGCGGTATCACCGGAACAATGGATGCCGTGCTGCAGAACATCTTCGATTTTGCCCAGATAGGCGTTGATATCGCATTGGGTCTTATCGGTATCATGACATTCTTCTGTGGACTTATGAAAGTTATGGAAGATTCCGGTTTATGTGAAAAAATCGGTAAAGCTATCGCTCCGTTAATGAGACTTCTGTTCCCTGAAGTACCTGCTGACCACCCTGCAAACTCTGCAATGGCTCTGTACTTCGCAGCAAATATCTTAGGTATCGGCGATGCTGCTACTCCTTTCGGCCTTAAGGCTATGCAGGAACTGCAGACTCTTAACAAGACAAAGAACATCGCAACTGATGCTCAGTGCATGCTGATGGCTATTTCAACAACTTCAATCACTCTGCTTCCTACAACTGCAATCGGTATCCGTGCTGCAATCCAGGCAGAGGGCGCTGCTGAAATCATCGTACCTACCATCATCGCAACTACCATCTCCACTGTTGTAGGTGTTACTTGCTCACTGCTTTTCCAGAAGACCAAGAGATGGAAGCTTGAAAACGTTATCGAAAGAGAAATCGCTGCCGGAACTCTGGAAGTAAACGATGAATACATCGGAGACGATCCGATCGTTCTTCCTGAAGGTTATGTTCTTAAGGGCGGCCTTTCCGAAAAAGTAAATTGGTAGGAGGTAGAGAAGAATGACACATGTATTTGAACAGATATCAGTATGGGCAATTCCGGTTGTAATTTTACTGGTTTCCATATATGCATTAGTGAAGAAAGTTCCTATGTATTCTTCCTTCACAACAGGTGCTAAAGACGGTTTCAGCACTGCAGTAATGATTATCCCTTATCTGGTAGCAATGCTTTGCTCCATCGGTATGCTGAGAGCTTCCGGTGCACTTGAAGCATTCTGCGATTTCATCGGACCTGTAACCAATCTTATCGGATGTCCTGGTGAAGTTCTTCCGATGGCTGTAATGAGATCCTTCACAGGCGGCGGTGCTACTGGTATGATGACTGAACTTGTTACCACATTCGGTACTCAGTCTCAGATTGGTAGAATTGCTTCCGTAGCATTAGGATCAACAGAAACTACATTCTATGTACTGGCTGTATACTTCGGTTCTGTAGGCGTATCCAACAGCAGACATGCAGTTGCATCCGGATTACTCGGAGACTTAGCATCACTTATCGCTTCATGCGTAATTGTAAACTTAATGTGGTTCTAATAGGAATATAAGATGAAATATCCTGAAAAATTAAAAAAAGGCGATACCGTCGGCATAGTTGCAGTAAGCTCGGACACCGAAACTTCCAGAGTAAAGGAATGTATTAAAAAGGTTGAAGAACTGGGATATAAGGTAAAAGCAGCCGACAATCTCGATACCAACTACTGCGGATATATGGCAGGACACGAAAAAGTCAGAGCAGAGTGGTTAAACAAAATGTTTGCCGACCCTGAGGTAAAGGCTATATTCTGCATCCGCGGAGGCGACGGCAGCAGCCGTGTAATGGAATATCTGGATTATGACCTGATTAGTAAAAATCCGAAGATTTTCCTGGGTTACAGCGATATAACCAATCTTCATCTGGCCTTTACACAGAAGTGCGGATTTGTTACTTTCCACGGCCCGATGGTCTCCTCCAATATGGTGGATTCCTTCGATGCGGAGACAGAAAAATCCCTCTTTGACGCGCTGGATGCAGACAATACTCTGGAATTTAAAAATCCGGAAGGTTTTCCTGTTGAGGTTCTTAAAGAAGGAAAGGCCACAGGCCAGCTGATAGGCGGCAACCTGTCGCTGCTTTCAGCCAGCATCGGCACTCCTTACGAAATGGACACCAAGGGCAAAATCGTATTTATAGAAGAAGTCTGCGAGCCTATCAGCAAGATAGAAAAGTGGGCTTACCACCTGCGCAATGCAGGCAAGTTCAGAGAATGCAGCGGTGTGATTCTTGGGCAGTTTACTAAAATAGTAAACGAAGATATGCCGGAATATGACAGCATCTGCTGCTTCAGAGATGTACTCGAAGGGCTTGACATTCCTGTACTTTACAATGTTCAGTCGGGACACGGCAAGCCGATGATGACCCTGCCTATGGGTGCACAGTGCACCATTGACAGCGAGGGCCCATCCATTACATTTAAAATCGAACGATAAATTCGTTTATAAGAAAACACAATCCGGCATTGGGTTGTGTTTTCTGCTACGAGAAAGGAAACGAAATATTATGGAATTGAAAGAACAGGTAAAAGGATTACAGGGCGTTGTGGGAGTATATTTTAAGAACCTTTCCACAGGAGAAACTGCCGGACACCTTCAAGATAGAGAGTTCCATCCTGCCAGCATTATCAAGCTGCCGACAGTGATGGCCATATATAAGATGGCGGAGGAAGGCAAGGCAGACCTCAGCGAAAAAATACAGGTTACCTATGACAAAAGGGTTCCAAGCTGCGGAGCTTTTAATGCATTCACAGACGAGCCTTGGGTAGATATTAAGACCCTTTGCAATCTGACAATCACAATCAGCGACAATACCGGGGCTAATATGCTCATAGACCACTACGGAATCGACGTGCTCAACGAGCAATTCAGGGAAATGGGTCTTAAGAAAACTCACCTTGAAAGACTTTTCTATGATGACGAAATGCAGGAAAAGGGGTATAATAATAAAGCAGTACCTGAGGAAATAGGATATTGTCTCGAGATGATCTACAAGGGAGAATTCGTAAATCAGAAGGTTTCTGATGCAATCTGGGACATTCTGGCCGAGCAGCAGGACAGAGGCGCTATACCTGCGTACATCGAAGACGAAGCTCCTGTAGGCAACAAGACCGGCGGGGCCAGAGGAATTACTGCCGATGCTGCCCTCATAAGAGGCGACCACCCTTTCGTACTGGTTATTATTTTCAATGAGACCTTCGTGCCTGAGGCTGACGAATGGATGCGCCACACCGCGAGGGATATATTCAAGGAGTTAAAAGATGGCGGAAGAATATACTAGAAAAGAAGGAGCTGTCTGTAACATTCCTCAGGATTTTGCAGACAAAAAAATAGGGAGCTGTCCTTTCTGCAAAACAGAAGAACCTAAATGGCTCACCAAGGAAGAGTGGAAGCTTGTGGGCAGCAACAATTACTATTTCAAGTGCCCGTGCTGTGAGAGTGAATTCATGGTGCCTAAGGATGACGTTACCGGATTTTCTTTTACTAAGAACAGCTACAGCGGCAGGCAGAAGGCCAAGGCCGGAAAGATCCTTAACGTGCCATACGTCACTGTGACAAAGATCGGCCTGAGCGTAAAAACTCAGCAGAACATGATCCTCAAGGACGAGGAGATTCCTCTGCCTGAGCTTAAGAAGACTATTGCTAAATTTTCCGGAGAGGAGTAGAGAATACAGAAATGAAAGTATACATAAGTGTAGATATAGAAGGTGTAACAGGAGTTACCAACTGGAATGAGACTGAACTTGGACACGATGAGCATGAAGCTGCGGCCAGACAGATGACTCTTGAGGCTCTTGCGGCATGCCAGGGAGCTATCGAAGCAGGGGCTGATGAGATTTATATCAAGGATGCCCATGATTCGGCTAGAAATATGGATATAAGTCAGTTCCCAGAATGTGTAACATTCATAAGAGGCTGGACCAATACTCCTGAATCCATGATGGCAGGCATAGATAAAACCTTTGATGCGGCCGTATTTATCGGATATCATACAGGGGCGGGCTTTGCGGGAAACCCTCTGGCACATACCATGAATACAGATAATGTTTACGTAAAAATCAACGGCAGACAAGCGGCTGAGTTTGACATGAACGCATATGTGGCAGCATATTATGATGTGCCGGTGGTATTTATCAGCGGAGATGCTGAAGTATGTCGCCATGCTCGTGAGCTCGTACCTGAAATTGAAACTGCCGGTGTCAAGGAGGGACTGGGCAATGCCACCTTCAACATGGCACCCGAAAAAGCCCTTAAGCTCATAAGGCAGGGAGTTAAAGCAGGTCTTGAGAAGCTCGACCGCTGCAGACTGGAATCACCTGAATCATTTGAAATGGAAATCTGCTTCAAGGAATGCGTGCGCGCTCTGAGAGGCTCCTTCTATCCGGGAGCAGAGCAGATCGACCCGAGAACAGTTAAATTTACCGGCAGAGACATTCAGGAAATGATGACGGCCAGAATGTTTATATTATAGAAAACAGGAGGAATTGAGATGGCATTCGGAGTTAAAAAGCTTCATCTGGTAGACGAGACACCGATACAGTATCTGCCTGGCATTTCGCAGGAACTGGGAATAGAGATGTACATAAAGAGAGATGACCTGACACCTTACGGTGCAGGCGGAAACAAACTGAGAAAGCTTGAGTATCTGGCTCAGGAGGCTCTCGAACAGGGAGCGACCATGCTCGTTACCGTGGGAGGCATACAGACTAATCACGGCAGACTTACAGCGGCAGTAGCTGCCAAGCTGGGACTCAAATGTGCCATTATCGCTATAGACGATTATCCCGGCGAAGTTTCCGCCAATATTCTTCTCGATAGAATAATGGGATGTGACCTGATTGTAAAAGCTGATGACGGCCGCGATGAAAACGAGCAGTTCGACGAGCTCTGCCCGCAGATAATAAAGGAATACGAAGGAAAAGGCGAAAAGGTATACTTCATTCCTGTAGGCGGCTCCAACGAAACGGGAGCCCTCGGATATTACGACTGTGCAGTGGAGCTTGACCGCCAGGCGAAAGAAATGGGAATTGAAGATGCCAGAGTAATCGATTCGGTGGGTTCCATCGGCACATACATGGGCCTTTACTGCGGACTTAAAAATGAAGGTTCATCTCTGCGCCTGACAGGTATTGCAATCTCACCTTTTGACGATTACAAGGAAAAACGCATTGTAGAGTATTTCAATCAGATGAAGTCAAAATACGGAATGCCTATAAACGCATCCAGGGAGGACTTCGACATTGAAAAGGACTACACACGCGGCGCCTATAATAATCCTTGCAAAGAGGTTCGCGAGGCTATATACCTCATGGCAAGAAAAGAAGCCATACTCCTTGACCCGTGCTACACCGGCAAAGGCTTCGCAGGAATCGTAGACATGGTTCGCGAGGACAAGATAAAGCAGGGTGAAAAGGTGATCTTCATCCACACAGGCGGTTTCCCGGGACTCTACACGCTGCATCACAGAAAAGAGTTCGAAAAAGAGCTTGAGAACGGTATCAGAATAATTAAATAACTCATAAAATCCTCCTGCACGGCATAAAAATCAATGTGAAAGATTTTTTAACGGTCAGGAGGAAATTTTTTATGGAAAACAAAGAAATAGCAAGGAATTATCGGTTTCTGGCGATTCTTCTGGGTGCCATGATTGCAGGCTGTATAGTCGGCTGGGCGGCACCGG
Organism: Anaerovoracaceae bacterium; assembly: GCA_051883095.1. Lineage (GTDB taxonomy): Bacteria > Bacillota > Clostridia > Peptostreptococcales > Anaerovoracaceae > SUG1106. Next base: position 28,711 of record JBJETB010000004.1, on the reverse strand, counting down.
AGTTCGCTGTAAAGCTAAAGCCTTTCGGAACGGTATTCATCAACATGATGTTCTGTATCGTGGTGCCGCTGGTGTTTGCCTCTATTTCAAGCTCGGTGGCGGGAATGAGGTCAAGAAAAAGGGCAGGCAAAATCCTGGGAACAACAGTTGCTGTGTTTGTTATAACAGGTGCCATTGCAGCCTTTATCATGTTCATTCTGATGAAAATATTTCCGCCGGTGCTTGAGGCCTGGGAGAACATACCTGCAGAGGAAATGGGCGAATATGCCACGCTGTCCGATATGATAGTGAATTTCTTTACAGCAAGCGATTTTGTGGGGCTGCTTACGAGAAGAGCAATGCTGCCACTGATAGTTTTCTCACTGCTTTTCGGTTTTGCCGCCAATCTGGCAGAGAGCGGAGAAGGTACGATTACCAGATTTCTTGAAGGGCTGACAGAGGTAATGCTCAAGTTCGTAAAGATAATCACCTACTATGCGCCAATAGCGTTTTTTGCTATATTTGCAGGTCTGGTGGCCGATTACGGCTCCATGATTACACAGTCATACGGACGCGCAATGCTGGTTTACTATCCGCTTTGCTTTATTTACATTTTTACGGCTTTTCCGCTCTTCGCCAGATTCGGAGGGGGTCCGGGCGCCGTAAAAGTCATGTTCAAGCATATAGCAAGGCCGGCAGTTGTTTCTCTGGGAACGTGTTCATCTGTTGCCACAATCCCGACAAACATGGAAGTTGCAGAAGACACAGGCATTTCAAAGGACGTATCCGAAATGGTAATCCCTCTCGGTGCGACTATGCATATGGACGGCTCATGCTTTTCCTGCGTGCTTAAAATCGCCTTTGTCTACGGTGTATTCGGCATAGATTTCACCTGGGGGCAGCTGATTCCGATTATACTTGTGGCGGTTCTTTCGTCAGTAGGCATGTCGGGAGTACCGGGAGGAGGATATATAGGAGAATATATTATCTGTTCAATTTTCTTCCCTGCACAGATGGAACTGGCATTCCCTATTCTGGTTGCAATCGGCAATCTGGTAGACCCGCCTGCCACAATGATAAATTCTTCCGGGGATTATGTCGTATCATACATCGTATCGAGATATGTTGACGGCAAAGACTGGCTGCAGAGGAAGCTGGGAATACATAATCAGGCATAAAAAAGTAAAAGAGCCCGCCTCGTGCCTTTAAGTGAGCGAGGCGGATTTTTTGTTTTTGCAGTGGACTAACAGGGGGAGGGGTGCTATAATCATCGTTAGCGGATTTAATCCGTAAAACAAGTGAGGAAAAGTTGCGATATGGGAAAACTGCTTAACATAAAATACGGTTGTATTCACGGCACATACTGGATGTATTACGGCGTTGCCTGCAGCTTTGCTTCTGCATTTCTGCTGGCAAGAGGCTACAGCAATGCAGAAATAGGGATAATTCTTGCCGTAGGAAACATACTTGCTGTATTTCTGCAGCCGCTGGTTGCGGATCTGGCGGATCGTTCGAAAAAGCTTTCCCTTATAGGAGTAACACAGCTCTCGGCCGTACTGCTGATGATACAGACACTGCTGCTGTTCGTTATGAAGCAGAAGTCCGGTGCGCTGTGGGTGGTATATGTACTGATTATGGCGTGGATGACCACACTGCAGCCTCTGTTTAATTCTCTGGCTTTCAAGCTGGAGGAAACGGGCGTACATATCAATTTCGGTGCATGCAGGAGCGTCGGTTCTCTGGCTTATGCGGTGCTGTGCGGATTCCTGGGGACTCTGGTGGAGGCAAAGGGAGTGGGAGTTCTGCCTGTTTCAGGCGAAATAGTTCTTCTGATGCTTCTGGCAAGCCTTTGGGTTACCAGGACTCAGTCTGACAGAATGATCAGACAAAACTCCGCCGGTTCAGCTGCACCTGTGGATTGCGGAGGTGAGCATCTTCCTGCAGCGGACGCTGAGGCTGAAGAGGAAATAAACCTTGCGCTTTTCGTAAAGAGAAACAAGCTTTTTGTAATACTTAATCTTGCTGTTGTAGGAGTATTCTTCAGTAATTCAATACTTAACAATTTCATGCTGCAGGTAGTAGAGGGCGTAGGCGGAACCAGTGAGGACATGGGGAGAATATTCTCTGTAATGGCTTTTCTGGAAATACCGGCACTGTTTTTCTTTGACAAAATAAAAGAAAGATTCTCCTGCCAGCTTATACTTAAGTTTGCTGCAATCTGTTTTACATTGAAAGTGCTTCTTATATATCTGGCAGAGAGCGTAACCATGATTTATGCGGCTCACCTGCTGCAGACCTTTTCCTTCGGTCTGTTTCTGCCGGCCATGGTTTCCTTTATAGGAGAGGTTATGGCAAAGGGGGAGGCTGTCAAGGGGCAGGCGCTTTATACGGTTATGACTACGGTAGCGGCCACTCTGGCCAGCGTCCTGGGAGGAATCATGCTGGATATTTCGGGACCGGGCTTTATGCTTCTCGTATCAACTGCCGCTACAGGACTTGGTGCCCTGGTACTGGTACTGATCGTGGACAGAATAAAGAAAAAATAATTAAAAAATAAGAAATAATAAAGGACAAAATCACCTCATAAGCTGTTGTGAGGTGATTTTTTATGTTTAAATTTGATTTAAAGAAGATAGTTTTATATACGAGCATAGGGGCCGGATGTATAGCAGTTCTGATGGGCGTGACTGCGGCGCCTCTGAGCAAAATACTGCCGGGCGGCCATATGAGCGTCACAGACAGCTCCAGCGAAAATGAGGCTGTGGAGACGGCGGCAGACGGGAACTGGGGTCTTTCTTTTCAGCAGGAAGGACAGCCGCCTGTGGGGAATGCGACTCCGGAGTATCTGGCAAAATACAATGCATACTATATAGGGAGCGCAGATGTGAAAGAAGATGACAGCAAAAGCTCCAAACCCGTATATCTGACCTTCGACGCGGGATATGAAAACGGCTACACGGCCGAAATTCTGGATATATTAAAGGAAAAGAAAGTGCCGGCGGCATTTTTCCTGGTGGGAAATTATATAGAAGAAAACCCCGAGCTGGTAAAGCGTATGGAGGCTGAAGGCCACATAGTGGGCAATCACACAATGCATCATCCGGACATGTCGGCTATAGCAGACGAAGATGCATTTAAATCTGAAATCATGGAACTGGAGGATACATACAGAGAAGCCACGGGCAAAGAACTCCCTAAATTTTACAGGCCACCTCAGGGGAAATACAGCGAGGCCAATCTCGAACAGGCATCACGGCTTGGATACACCACTGTTTTCTGGAGTCTTGCCTATGTAGACTGGCTTGAAAACGATCAGCCTGATGAGACGGAGTCTGTCAACCTTCTGAATAAACGAATCCATCCGGGCGCCATTGTTCTGCTCCACAGCACATCCAAGACCAACAGCAGGATACTCGGAGAGCTTATAGACGGCTGGAAAGAGCAGGGCTATGAGTTCAGAAGTGTTTCTGAACTTTAAATCTTCACCTAAAATACACAAAAAACTTTTTAAAAAATGTTGACTTTATAGGAGCCTGGGGGTATATTATATATAGCGATTAGCACTCGAAGGTAAAGAGTGCTAACGATAAAAACGAAAGGAAGAGACATCATGGAATTAAGTGAACGAAAACTGAAGATTTTACAGGCCATCATCAGTGACTATGTGAGAACTGCAGAGCCCGTCGGTTCCAGAACTCTTTCTAAGAAACCGGAGCTTGGGTACAGCCCGGCCACCATCAGAAACGAGATGGCAGACCTTGAAGAGCTGGGTTATCTTACACATCCGCACACTTCGGCCGGAAGAGTCCCTTCCGACAAGGCTTACAGATTATATGTAAACGCCCTCATGGAAAAGAAAGAGCTTTCCAGAGAGGAAAAGAATATAATAGCGGAGAGACTTCACTCCACCACAGACGAGTTTGAAAAGACCATCGAGCACGCAGCCAGCGTGCTTTCCGAAATCACGAATCTGACAAGCTTCGCTCTTACACCAAAAAAGAACGAAGACGTGCTGAAGTTCATAAATCTGCTTCCTGTAGACGAGGATACAGTGGTTCTGATGATTGTTTCAGAGAGCGGCAAGGTTTCAAACAAGGCGGTTCACATGAGCGTGCCTTATACGGAAGAAAACCTGCAGCTGCTTTCCAAGACCATGACCTACAACTACAAGGGAAAGACCATCAGCCAGGCACTGACAAACAACATCATAGCCAACTTTGAGACTGATATCGTGGCCATGAGCGGTCTGGCGGAGGATGTAATGCCCAACTTTATGAGGACTCTGGAGGACATGCTTAATGTAAACCTTTACATGGAGGGTCTGACAAACATCTTCGACATTCCGGAGTACAGCGACCTGTCCAAGGCAAGAAGCTTCATTGAAATGCTCAGCCAGAAGGAGGAGCTGACCAAGAAACTTATCGAGCGTGATGACGGAATAATCGTTACCATAGGTGAGGAAAATCCCGATGACATCATGCAGGACTGCTCGCTGATCACCGCAAGCTACCATGTGGACGGCAAGCTGGTGGGCAAGATAGGTGTAATCGGACCGACCAGAATGAAGTACGGTGAGGTGACATCCATAATCGAATATCTGACAGATAATCTTAATGATACATTTAAACTTGAAAGCGGAGGTAACAAGAAAAATGAGTAACGAGGAACTGAAAAAGCAGCAGGATGCCACGGAGGAAGCCGAAGCAGAAACAGAAACAGATAGGGCGGAGGAAGCCGCTGAGAAAGAAACTGCAGAGGATGATGCTTCTGACGAAAAGGAAAAAGCCTGTGAAGAAGCTCCATCGGAAGAGGAAGAGGCGCTTAACACCAAATATCTGAGGCTGATGGCGGATTTTCAGAACTACAAGCGCAGAACAGAAAAAGAAAAGAATGACATTTATGCATTCGCAAACGAAAAGATCGTAAGCGAGCTGCTTAATGTAATAGATAACTTCGAAAGGGCTCTGGATGCCGGCGACAGCGGCGACAGCTTCGTAGAAGGAATGAACCTTATTTTCAAACAGCTCCAGGGTGTGCTTGAAAAAGCAGGGGTTGTTGAAATAGAAGCTTTGGGTCAGGATTTCGACCCGAACTTCCACCATGCGGTACTAACAGAGGATTCCGCCGAATATGAAAGCGGCAAGGTCACTGCAGTGCTGCAGAAGGGGTATCTTTTAAATAATAAAGTCATCAGACCTTCCATGGTCAAGGTGGCAAACTAAAGACGACGACAACAAGGGAGGAAAATAAAATGGCAAAAGTAATCGGTATTGACTTAGGAACAACAAATTCATGTGTAGCAGTATTAGAAGGCGGAGAGCCTACAGTTATCGCAAACTCTGAGGGAATGAGAACCACTCCTTCTGTAGTAGGCTTCAAGAAAGACGGCGAAAGACTGGTAGGCGAGACTGCAAAGAGACAGGCAGTTACAAACCCTGACAGAACAGTTTCATCCATCAAGAGACATATGGGTGAGAACTATAAAGTTACAATTGACGGTAAGGATTACACACCGCAGGACATCTCAGCAATGATCCTTACAAAGCTTAAAAACGATGCAGAAAGCTATCTGGGTGAAAAGGTTACAGAAGCAGTTATCACTGTTCCTGCATACTTCTCAGATGCACAGAAGCAGGCAACCAAGGATGCCGGCAGAATTGCAGGTCTTGATGTAAAGAGAATCATCAACGAACCTACAGCTGCTTCACTGGCATACGGCCTTGATAAAGAAGAAGGTTCACACAAGATTCTGGTATACGACCTGGGCGGCGGTACCTTCGATGTATCCATCCTCGAACTGGGTGACGGCGTATTCGAAGTACTGGCAACCAACGGAGATACTCACCTGGGCGGCGACGACTTCGACGAAGTTATCATGAACTACCTTGCAGACAACTTCGCAAAGGAAAACGGTGTGGACTTAAGAGCTGACAAGATGGCTCTCCAGAGACTGAAGGAAGCAGCAGAAAAGGCTAAGAAGGAGCTTTCCTCCTCACAGACAGCCAACATCAACCTGCCGTTCATCACAGTTACAGCAGACGGTCCTCTTCACATGAACGTAGACCTTACAAGAGCTAAATTCGATCAGCTGACAGAACACCTGGTACAGAGAACCATCGAACCTATGAACAAGGCCATGAGAGATGCCGGCGTAACTACAGCGGATATCGCAAAGGTTATCCTGGTAGGCGGTTCCACAAGAATCCCTGCAGTACAGGAAGCTGTTAAGAAGGTTACAGGCAAAGAGCCTTTCAAGGGCATCAACCCGGATGAATGCGTTGCAGTTGGTGCAGCTATTCAGGCAGGCGTACTGACAGGCGAAGTTCACGATGTACTTCTTCTGGACGTAACACCGCTGTCACTTTCCATCGAAACTCTCGGCGGCGTAGCTACCAAGCTCATCGAAAGAAATACAACTATTCCTACCAAGAAGAGCCAGATCTTCTCAACTGCAGCCGACAACCAGACAGCAGTAGACATTCACGTAATGCAGGGTGAAAGAGAAATGGCAGCAGGCAACACCACTCTGGGCAGATTCCAGCTTACAGGTATTGCTCCGGCTCCTCGTGGAATCCCTCAGATCGAGGTTACCTTCGATATTGATGCCAACGGTATCGTAAACGTATCTGCAAAGGATATGGGAACAGGCAAGGAACAGAGAATCACCATCACTTCCTCAACCAACCTTTCCGAAGATGAAATCAACAGAAAGGTAAAGGAAGCTGAACAGTACGCTGAAGAAGACAAGAAGAGAAAGGAAGAGGTTGAACTGAGAAACAGAGCTGAATCCTTAATCTATGAAACAGAGAAGTCACTGAAGGAGCTCGACGGCAAGATTACTGAGGATGAAAAGAATCAGATTACCGATGCCAAGGATCAGCTTCAGGCCGTTCTCAACAACGGAACTGCAGACCAGATCAAGGAAAAGACAGAGGCTCTTACAGAAAAGTTCCACATCATTTCAACCAAGCTTTATGAGCAGGCTCAGGCTGCACAGGCAGCTGCAGGTGCTGCAGGAGCAGGCCCTGACATGGGAGCAGGTGCAGGTCCTAATATGGGAGGAGCTCAGGCAGGTCCGTCAGATGACAATGTAGTGGATGCAGACTACACAGTTGTAGATGACGATAAATAAAAAATAAGACAGCAGAAGGCTGATAAATGAAGCGGGATTCGCCCTTCACCGGGGCGAATTTCCTGCGTATTGATAAGAGGGAAATTATGGCAGAAAAACGTGATTACTATGAAGTGCTTGGCTTGAAAAAGGGCGCAAGCGATGATGAAATAAAAAAGGCTTTCCGAAAGATGGCTATGAAATATCATCCTGACAAGAACCCGGGGGACAAAGAGGCTGAAGAAAAGTTCAAGGAAGTCAACGAAGCATACAGCGTGCTGTCCGACCCTGACAAGAAGAGCAAGTATGACAGGTTCGGTCACGCTGGCGTAGACCCTAACGGTTTCGGAGGTGCCGGCGGTTTCGGAGGCGGCGGCTTCGGATTTGATGATATATTCGATATGTTCGGCGGTGCTTTCAGCGGCTTCGGAGGCGGCGGACAGCAGCGCAGAGCCAACAGCCCGCGCAAGGGCAAGGACCTCCAGAAGGCTATCACCATAACCTTTGAGGAGGCGGCTTTCGGAACGAAGAAGACTATAGAACTCAGTAAATATGTGGCATGCGGAACATGTAAAGGTGAGGGGACCAAACCGGGTACATCCAAGAAGACATGCCCGAAGTGCGGCGGATCCGGCCAGATAAGCCAGATGCAGAGAACACCGTTCGGACAGTTCCAGAGCGTTACTACCTGTGATCAGTGCGGCGGCGCCGGCCAGGTTATAGAGGAGCCTTGTCCGGACTGCAAGGGATCAGGACGTGTCCGCAAGAATGTGACCATCACTGTGGACATTCCTGCAGGTGTTGACAATGAGAGTGTAATTCCTATAAGAGGACAGGGCGAGCCGGGATATAACGGCGGACCGGCAGGAGATTTATACATCGTGCTCAATGTCAAACCTCACAAGATGTTCAGACGTCAGGGAGCAGACCTGTATCTGGAGATTCCTATCAGCTTCGACCAGGCGGCACTTGGCGCTGAGATAGTGGTGCCTACCCTGGAGGGCAAGGTTTCATATAAGGTTCCTGCGGGAACTCAGCCTGGAACCACCTTCCGTCTCCGCGAGAAGGGCATCAAGTACCTGAAACGCGAAGCAAAGGGAGACCTTTATGTGAAGGTAAATCTGGAAGTGCCTACAAAGCTTAACCACAAGCAGAAGAAGGCCATCGAGGATATGGGAAAGGCAGTAACAGAGGACTGCTACCAGAAAAAAAGCGGATTCGCAGAAAAGATAAAAGAGTTGTTCAATTAAATAATGGGCGGCATCCAGACGGGTGCCGTTTTTTATTGGCAAAAAATGGTTAATACATCCCCGAACTGGAAATCAGTCGAAAAAGGTGGTATAATGTAAAAGTGTTTGCACATACACATTAACTTGAACTTGAACAAGAGGAGAACTATGGACAAGATAAAAAGAAAACGCGGGGATCGTCGTGATGGTGTATGGCTGAAGGAACTTGATGCTCTTCACACGATAGTGCCTTACCTTTACCCTAACAGGGCTGATAACGAGGCATTTATCAGCGAAAGAATCGATCTGGAGCCCATAAACAGATATCTCGAGGAAAAGAACAGGAACAACGAGGGTGACCCGTATAAGTTTTTCCAGGTGCTTATAGCAGCCCTGGTAAAGACTATAACGCTGCGCCCGAAGATGAACCGGTTTATACAGGGATACCGCATTTATCAGAGGAATGTGCTGACTATGGGTTTTGTGGTTAAGAAAGAATTTAATGACGAGGCACATGAAGCTCTGGCATTTATTCCTTTTGAACCTGATACGACCATTGAGACAGTACATCAGAAGATATTGGACGAAATACACAGCTGCAGAGGCGATGCACCTGATAATTCAACAGCGGGCATGGAAGCCTTTAAGAAGCTTCCCAAGCCTGTTCTCACCTTTATGATGTGGCTGATGAGAAAGCTGGATTTTTACGGCAGAGTACCGGAATTTCTGGTAAAGGAAGATCCGAACTACGCGACCTGCTTCATTACAAACCTGGGTTCCATAAAACTTAAATCCGGCTATCACCACCTGTCCAACTGGGGCACCAACTCTGTCTTCGTAATCATCGGAGAAAAGAAACTCAGCCCTTTCTACGACAAGGATGGTAACGTTACAATGAAGGAAACCATCGACCTGGGCCTCACCATAGACGAGAGAATTGCCGACGGCTTCTACTATTCAAAAACAATCAAATTATTAAAGCACTTATTACAGCATCCGGAGCTTCTGGAGCTTCCGGCAGACCAAGAGGTAGATTATGAATAACACAGACAATTTGAACGTAAAAGCACCGTGGATAAAGAATCTGGGAGGAGTACCTGCACACCTTGAGTATTTTCAGGGGTCCATGTACGATAAGGTAGCTCAGATTGCGGTTAATTATCCTGACTACATAGCCTATGATTTCATGGGAGGCAAGGTTAAATACAAGGATTTTATCAGAAAAGTGGACGAGTGTGCCAGAGCACTGGCGGCTATAGGCGTCAAGGAAGGTGAAAGAGTAACCATCTGCATGCCTAACGCTCCTCAGGCTGTCATCATGTTCTATGCCATAAACAAGGTAGGTGCCATAGCCAATATGGTACATCCTCTTTCCAGTGAAAAGGAAATCGAGTTCTATCTTAAGGAATCGGCCAGCGTGGTCTGCATCACTCTGGACCAGTTCTACGGAAAGTTTGAGAATATCAGAGGCAACGTGCCGCTGAGAAGTCTGATTTTAACAAGCATAAAGGATGTGCTCAGCCCTATCAAGAGAAAAGGATACTATCTGGCAGAGGGACGCAAGATTAAAAAGGTGCCTGACAATGCTGAGATAGTATGGTGGGAAAAATTCCTGCGAGACGGATCTAACTACCACGGGCCGTTTCATGTGGAGAGAAAGAGCGAGGATCCTGCAGTAATCCTTTACAGCGGCGGAACCACAGGAACCACTAAGGGTATTCTGCTTTCAAACTTGAATTTCAATGCCCTTTCACAGCAGATAATCGCCACCAACCCTATGTTCAAACCGGGGGACAAGATGCTGGCGGTTATGCCGATTTTCCACGGCTTCGGTCTGGGCGTATGCATACATTCCATGCTGGCAAGCGGCGGCAGATGCCTGCTCATACCGAGGTTCAATCCTCAGAGCTATGCCAAGCTGCTCAAAAAGCATAAACCGAATTTCATCGCAGGCGTGCCTACTCTGTATGAGGCCCTGTTAAGGCTCAAAACTCTTGACGGAGTGGATCTGTCCTGCCTTAAGGGCGTTTTCAGCGGAGGAGACTCACTTTCCATAGAACTCAAAAAGCGTTTTGACACTTTCCTCAGAGAGCATAATGCCACGATTCCTGTGAGAGAGGGCTACGGCACCACTGAATGTGTAACGGCCAGCTGTCTGACGCCTTCACACTGGGCTAAAGAGGGCTCAATCGGCCTTCCTTTCCCGGATACCTTCTATAAGATAGTTAAACCGGGCACAGAGGATGAGGTGGCCTATGGCGAAGAGGGCGAAATCTGCCTTGCCGGGCCTACGGTAATGATGGAGTACATAAATAATCCTGAAGAAACAGCAAATACATTAAGACGTCATGCCGACGGACTTACCTGGGTTCACACAGGAGACCTGGGCATGATGGATGAGGACGGATTCATATATTTCCGTCAGAGAATAAAGAGAATGATTGTCACCAGCGGATACAACGTTTATCCGTCGCAGATAGAAAACGTGCTTGATGCCCATGAATACGTGCACATGAGCTGCGTCATAGGTGTACCCGATCCGCTGAAGATGCAGAAGGTTGTGGCTTTCGTGGTACTCAAACCGGGCCTTAAGGTAACCGAGGAGGAAGCGCGCCAGTCGATTCTGGAGCACTGCAGCAGATATGTGGCCAAGTATGCCATGCCTGCGGATATTCAGTTCAGGGATGACATGCCTAAGACTCTTGTAGGAAAGGTAGCATACAGAATCCTCGAGGAAGAGGAACTGCATAAGTATGCGCAGGGGGCATAATACGAGAAAAAACCAGGAGGGAATTTTGAAATGAGAAAAAAACTACTGACCAGCTTGATTTTAATTGCGGCACTGGCCTTCACAACGGCCTTTGCCTATGCGGGCACTTCGGTGTCCAGATATACGGGAAAAACCTATACCCATAACAGCAGATTTGATAACAGCGTTATGGTCAACGGTCTGGATGTGTCCGTGTATCAGAAAACCATTGACTGGCAGCAGGCCAAGGCTGACGGCATAGACTTCGCCATCGTGAGAGTAGGGGGCAGAGGCTACGGCGCAGCCGGAAATATGTATTCTGACGATAATTTTAAAAAGAACATCGAGGGAGCCAGAGCGGCAGGCATGCTTGTAGGAGTATATTTCTTCTCCCAGGCCATCGACGAAATGGAGGCTGTAGCGGAGGCCAGATATGCTGTGGAGCTTATGCACCAGGCTGGCATTTATGAACTGGATCTGCCGATTTTTATGGACTACGAGTTCAGCGGCGGCAGTTCGGGCAGACTGACCCAAGCCAAGCTGAGCAAAGCCAAGGCGACTAAAATCGCCAGAGCCTTCTGTGAGGAAGTGAAGCTTCTGGGTTACAAGCCGGGCATCTACGCCAATCTGACTTTTCTCAACAATACTATAGACGGAGCGGCTCTGGGCCAGGAATATCCTATATGGGCAGCCCAATATAACTCACAGTGCAACTTTACCGGGGACTATGTATGGTGGCAGTATGCCTCATCGGGAACCGTTTCGGGAATCAATGCCAGCAATGACTGCAATTACTGGTACATAGACAGAAATCCCCAGGCAACATCAGCCTGTTCACTGGCAAATGCACAGGTTGTGATAAAAGGCTCATCCACATATACATATTCAGAGGGAAAAGCCTTCGAACCGGCTGTAACGGTGTACTCGGGCGGAATACCTCTGACCGAGGGCGTCGACTATAACGTAAGGTATGTAAACAACACTCAGGCAGGAACGGCTTATGTAATGGTCATGGGAAAAGGACTTTATACGGACTATAATCTGACTCCATTTGAAATCAAGTCGTCGACAAATCTTTCAGGAGTGACAGTAGGAGCTATTGCCGACAAAACGTATACGGGCAGCGAACAGAAACCGTCAAGCATAACGGTGAAAGAGGCATCAGGAAGAACTCTTAAAAACAATTTAGACTATACATATACCGTTTCCAACGCAACCAATGCGGGAACAGCCAGCGTGAAGATAACCTTTAAGGGCAACTACACGGGAACTAAAACAGCAAGTTATAAGATAAACAAGGCTAAACAGACCATAACCGTGGGAAATGCAAAGACAGAGGTGGGAATCAACCAGCCGGATTACAATCTGAAGGTTTCCCTGAAGTACAGCGGCGCCAAGGTAACTTATTCTTCAAGCGACACAAGTGTAGCATCTGTATCTTCAGACGGAACCGTTTCCGTAAAGAAACAGGGAACCACTACGATAACCATAAAGGCGGCATCTACAAGCAATGTGGAAAGCGCCACAAAGACAATCAAGCTGACGGTGACCAAGCCTCAGCAGACTGTGACATCAAAATATTCAAAATATACAAGAAATCCGGGCAGTCCGGCATTCACTATTACAGGAGTTAAAACTGACGGAGACGGCAAGATAAGCTACAAATCTTCTGATACAAGTGTTGCCACAGTAAGCAGCAGCGGAAAGGTGACCGTCAAGGGAGCCGGTACAGCTGTAATTACAATCACCGCTTCCGAGACGGCAAACTACGCAGCAGGAAGCAAGACTGTAACAATCAATGTAATCAAGTCGGAACAGACCGTAAAAACCGGTTATACCAAGTACTCCCGCAAGGAACTTGATAAGATGTTCAACCTCAATGCATCTTCCGACGGCGACGGAGTGATTACATATGAGTCATCGGATGAGACAGTTGCAAAGGTAAGCAGCAAGGGCGGTGTGACTGTAGTCGGCCCCGGAACTGCTGAAATAACTGTAACCGCATCGGAGACAGCCGGATGGCTGGAAGGTAAGAAGATTGTTACGCTGACGGTATCCGCCATGGACGAAGCCGAGAAAGCCGAGAAGAAAGCTGCAATCATAGAAAGAATAGAAAAGACAACGATAACCAGCGTCAAAACCACGGTTCTTTCCGGTCAGGTAAAGGTGGAATGGAAAAAGAAGACTACAGGTTATGACGTGGACTACTATCAGGTATACCGTTCAACGAAGAAAGATTCCGGATATAAAAAAATATACACTACCAGAGATTCAAAAGAAAAGACAGTTACGAATTTCAGGGATGTGAAGCCGAACACCACCTACTGGTATAAGATACGCGGTGTACGCGAGGTGGATGGAGAGCTGATTTATACACCGTTTACAAAGGTATCTGCTAAGACGAAGAAATAACAGGTCGCCTATGACAACGAATTTGCGGGAGATGTGCGAGAGGATGAAAAAGGGCAGAATTGTTTATAAGAAAATATACGAGCACCTGACGGAAAAGTGGTTTCTTAAACAGATGGGGATGAGCCAGAGCGAGATGAAGGAGCTTCTGGGGAGAGGAAATCTGGGCGGAGCTGCCGATGCCATAGAGAAAAGTGCAGATGAGAGGGGAAGGTTCAGCGTGGAAAAGGTGGCAGAGGCAGCGGAGCCTCTCCTTGCCATGTTCTGCAGCGTCGATAATTCCCGTCAGAGAATGCAGACGGCATACAATTATGTGCTGGGAAATCTCTTTCCTGAGAAACTTAATTCATCCGGTGAAGCGGCATGCTCCGTTGCAGACAGGGAATCCATCAGAGCCAGTCTGTTTCTGCTGCAGCTCCTTCAGGCTGTTTTTAACTGTGAGGGGCTCACTGCGCCCTTTGACCCGACCATTGATATTCATTTTCTCGGAATAGAAGAAATAAAGGAGAAGGGATATAACAGAGAATACCTTCGCCTCAGAGAACTTGCCGCAAAAAACTTCATATATGAATTTATGCGTATAGGTGTAGAACTGACACCGTTTAATACACTGGGTCATATTGCTGGCGTTCACTATGTGGCCATGCATGCGGCCCGCCAGCTTGAGAGCCTTAAGGTGCCTGTAGACCTGGGACTGGTTTCGGGAGCAGCGGCAGGCCACGATATAGGCAAATACGGATGCAAAAAAAGCGAGGAGAGAAGAATTCCGTATCTCCATTACTACTACACGGACATCTGCTTCAACAGATTCAACATGCCTATGATAGGCCATATTGCGGCAAATCACTCCACATGGGACCTGGAGCTTGAGAACCTGTCAGTTGAGTCATTGCTGCTCATATATGCCGATTTCAGGGTGAAGAGCAGCAGAAACAGTGACGGTGTAGAAATAGTGCATTTTTATACCCTGGACGATGCTTTCCAGGTTATTCTTGATAAGCTTGATAATGTGGATGAGGCCAAAGAGCACCGCTACCGCAAGGTATACAACAAGCTCAAGGACTTCGAGGACTACATGAAGGCTCTGGGTGTGGATACCGTACTCCCTCAGATACCTGTAAAGGAGCCTGCTGCACCTGCACCGGCTGCCGGAAAGGATGCAGCCCTCGCCACAGGCAATGAAACGGCAAGGGAATATAAGTACGCGGCCATCGACCACAACATAAGACTTATGAACAAGTTCAACCGGGAGGAGGACTTCGGCAGTCTGCTGGAAAGAGCCCGCAGCGAAAAACAGTGGAAGAGCCTGAGAACCTATGTATCCATCCTGGGTGAGTATTCCACCTATATGACAGAAAAGCAGAAGCTGATGACACTGCGTTTCCTTACAGAGCTTCTGCTGCACAAAGAAAGCGATATAAGAAGCCAGGCGGGAGAAATAATCGGTCAGATAATCGCCCGCTTCAATGACGAATATAAAAAGGAGCTGCCTGCAGGTGTAAGTCTGCCGAGCAAGGATGTGACCAATCTTTCCCTGTGGGAGGACACGCTCAGCACCATACTGATGCCGGATCATAAGCTGACGGAGCAGCATAAGAAATGGGTTGAAAACAGCCTTAAATCAGTTACCGCAGGACTTCTGGCAGCGTGCCGTCCTGAGCTGAGATGCCGTTATCTGGACAGCCTGCTGGTATGGTATAAAAAAGAAGACCTTACGCAGCTTAACCGTGAGGCATTACTGCAGACCAGCCTTGCCATCGACCCGGAATTCTGCAGCGAAGCTCAGATAGAGACGATTCTCGGTTTCGCACAGAAAGCTGCAGAGGGACAGGATGCAGGCATGAAGATGGCAGCACTGGGTGTAAACTACCATTTTGCACAGGGCAGTGACTACTACAGAGAACTTAAGGAATGTCTGGGACATGACCCGGCAAAGGAGCTTTCCGAGGAAACACTTTCGGAAATGTACCTGGATAACCTGAAGGCAGGTACTCCGTGGACCATCAAGGTAGCCAACATCCAGCTCATGCTGAGATCACTTGAGGAAATCGGCGGAGCAGGACAGGCTCTTCATGTGGCCACCCATCTGGGCAATCTGGTCAAGGTAAGCGAAACTGTAATCGTCCGTCAGGCTGCAGGCGAAGGCCTGATTTCAATAATAGACCGCATGCCTCTGGAGCAGCGGAATGAAATAGCCGTGGAACTGGGCAAGGGCCTTGAAATAGGAGATTACCAGTTCTCAAAATATATTCCTAACTATCTGGGAGTGATAATGCTTCACCTGCCTCCGAGAGAGCTGGATGAGCTTATCTGTGACCTTGAAAAATTCCTTGAAGCTGCCAACGGCCAGGTCGCTGCAGCAGTGCTTCACACTTTTGGAGTAGTCATGGAAAACTACTGCATTTACCGTGGACTTTTCGGGGGAGAGGAGACTGAAGAAGTCACGGAGGCCAGAAAGTATAAGCTGGTCAACCTTATAGTGCGTGGATTTTCAAATTACAGCACCACCATCAGCCAGGAGGCCTTCTGGACCTTCGGCATGCATATTTTCGGTTCTGACAAGCTGAGCCTTGATGAAAAGTACAGAATATTCTGCCACTGCGGCAAGAAGCTCATGACTCTGTACGAAAGCATGGAGGAAACGGAACTGGGATTTTTCTATAATGCTGCCGTACTCAACCAGATTTACGGGTTCATCAGCAGGTATGAGCTGGAAGTGGGAAGCTTCAATGTGCCGGAACCTGACAAGGTTGCATTTTTCCCGGGTACCTTTGACCCTTTCAGCCTGAGCCATAAGGCCATCGCCAGAGAGATACGAGATATGGGCTGCGAGGTTTATCTGGCTCTCGACGAATTCAGCTGGTCAAAGAAAACCCAGCCGAGGCTGCAGAGACGTAAAATACTGAACATGTCAGTTGCAGACGAGGAAAACATGTATATTTTCCCGGACGATATTCCGGTGAACATCGCCAATCCGAAGGATCTGGCAGAGCTGAAAAAAATATTTGCAGGCAAGGAGCTTTTCTTCGTGGCAGGAAGCGATGTGATTGAGAATGCATCATGCTACAGAGCCGAGCCGGTGGAAAACTCCATTCACTCCTTCAACCACATTATTTTCAAAAGGCAGTCCCAGGAGCAGGCGGGAGCAGGCGGAACCAGGCCTGTGCGTTATCCGGTTACAGGCAAGATTATCAACCTCACTCTGGAGGAATACTACGAGGATATCAGTTCCACCAGAATCAGAGAAAACATCGATATGAACCGTGATATCTCCAATCTGATAGACCCTGTGGCACAGAACTATATTTACGAAAACAGCCTCTACCTCAGAGAACCGGCATATAAGCACATTCTGCAGGCTCAGGAAATCATGCTTGAGGAATTCACTCAGAGAGGCCGCAGCGCCATAGGCGGTCTAGAGGATGAACTCAGAGGCAGAGGATATGATATGGATGCGGTTCTTTCATACCTTGACAGAGATGACGTAAGTACTGTTGTGCTTCGTGACGGTCTGCAGGGCGGCAGAATCGTAGCGGCGGCAGGCGTCAGCAGGCTGGACAGCATAGATTTTCTCACAACCTTCGGCGATCAGGATATCGCAGCATTTATCAGGAGCAAGGCTGCAGGAGCCGTTGCCGTAATCGGCGGGCTTTTCTTCAGCAGAAACAGCTCCATAGGCAATCTGGGTCAGACCATACTGGTAGAACTTCTTTCCGAACTGCTGGCCCGCGACTATACTTATGTGGTCTACCATCCGTGCGAGGAGGCGGGTATGCGCAGGAGCGCCGTCCGTGTAATGGAAAAGCAGGGATTTGTCAATATAGCCCCTGCAGGACGCAGACCTATTTATGCTGTGGATATGCGTTCGCCTGTCATAGTATTCAAAAATGTGGATACCATAATCAAAAGCCCCCTTAACAAGGATCCTCACGTGCTCAAAGCCGTGGAGGAGGCTCATAACAGACTCCTTGCAAAGCTTACGGAGATATACCCGGGTGAGCTGGTGCTTTCGTACAACTCGGGAATCATGCATCACAAGATGATAAACCTGATTGCAAGGTTAAACGGCGTGCCGGCGGTTCCTCTGCCGGAGAAGCGTTACGGACCTTATATGGTGGTGCCTTTCGGAAAGGTTCTGGAGGGCGTGGCAGTACCGAACACTGTAACCAAGGCTCTCCACACAGAGAAATACTTTAACAGAGACGTTTCGTCCTTTACCATCGAGGAAAGCAGCTTCTACTCCAACCTGGAGGATCAGGTGCGTACCATCAAGTCCTTCAACAGACCGGTAATCCTGGTTGACGACCTTCTGCACAAGGGTTACCGTATGAACAAGATAGACCCTATCCTCAAAAAGACAGGGGTAGATGTAGTGGATACGGTAGTGGGCGTACAGACGGGAAGAGGCCGCGACCTGATGACCATCAAGGAGAGGACTGTGGACAGCGCATACTTCCTGCCGAACATGAAATGCTGGATAGACGAGACAGCAGTATATCCGTATATCGGCGGCGACAGCATGAAAGACGAGGAAAAGCCTGTTTCCGGTCTCGGCATGATTCCTTCGCTGAATCTGGTGCTTCCATATGCCGTGCCGTCCTTCATGGGCGATATTTCCGGAAAGAGCACTTATGATTACTCTATGACCTGCCTCGAAAATGCGCGCAGCATTCTCAGAACCCTGGAGGAGGAGTACCAGAACGTATTCGAGCGAAAGCTGACAATAAAGAGGCTGGGGGAAGTCATAACCGAGCCTAAGCGTCCTGACATAGGAGAGCATGTGGTATTCGACGAAAACATAGCCGCCTCCGCCTATGTGGAAAAGGACATCGAAAGACTTATAAGAATGAGGAAAATGTTCAGATGACAGATAAAAGAAGCATATGGGAGCTGGCCCCTGAAGCCTCAAAACTCAGGCTGGCAGAACCTCTCAGACACTCAGGGCTGCGGGTGAATCTTCTGGCTCTGGGAGATGTGGGAGCCACCTTGCTTATGGGCCTGAAGGTCCTGGGCGGCGGACTCATAGAGCGCATCGGAATTTACGATGTGAACCGTGACGTGATGTCAAGATATGAAATGGAGATGAATCAGATAGGCTGGCCTTTTGGAGAAAAAAATCTCCCGGAGGTGGTATGCCTGGATGAAGAGGACCTGTTTGACTGCGATATGTTCGTGTTTTGTGCCAGCAAGGCGGTGCCGCCTGTGGGCGCGTCCGGTGATGTGCGCATGATGCAGCTTGAGGCCAACAGCAAAATAGTCTCCCACTATGGACGCATGGCCGGTGAAAAGAATTTCAAGGGAATCTTCGCAGTGGTTTCCGACCCTGTGGACCCGCTGTGCAAAGCGGCGCTGATGGCTTCCGGTGAAGCTTCCGGCGCAGGAGATGCCGGCACCGCAGATGGCAGCGGCCTTAAGCCGGGGCAGGTGAGGGGATACGGCCTTGGCGTAATGAACAAGCGTGCAGAGTATTATGCCCGCGGCGACAGACGCTTCGAGTCATATCTTACTGAGGGCCGGGCTTTCGGACCTCACGGCGGCGATCTTGTTATCGCCAACAGCATTGAAAATTATGATGATGAAATATCGCGTGAGCTGACGGCCCTTACTGTGGAGGCCAACCTTAAGGTGCGTGAGCTGGGCTTCAAGCCTTACATTGCGCCGGCTCTTTCATCAGGAGCCATTTCCCTGCTGCTTACGCTGCGGGGAGAGTGGAACTACAGCTCCGTGTATCTGGGAAATGGCGCGGAAGGCGCTTTCCTGGGCATAAAAAACAGGATAGACCCTGTCAGCGGGGAGATTATCATAGAAGACCTTCCTCTGCCGCAGAAGCTGTACGACAGAATCGAGACTGCCTATAGGAATCTCTGCGAGATTAACTGAGACTTTGCGGCAGCATGCCGGACAGCTTGCCGAGCAGCTTGCCGGACAGCTTGCAGGCGTTGTAAAAATATGTTCAAAACGACGATTTTTACAACATTGCACATATTACGGCCCTTGAATTATTCCTGCAGAGCCGTGAATGTTGTAAGATTTCATCAATTTACTGAAATTTTACAACGCAATCCTTATTTTCGTTGTAAAAATCGTAAGAATCGTGGAATTTGTACAACATTACGACCTCGAGCCGGCCTCCAAAGGCTTTGGACAAGGTGTAATGTTGTAAAAAATCATGGTTCATTTAATTTTTTACAACATTGGTCTGAAAGATCTTAGAGTCATTGGAGAAAAAATGGATTTATATTTGATCAAGCTTTCATGCAGTGGTGATTGCAGCTGTACAGGACAGGGACCGTCACGCATGGAGAGAATCACAGCCGAGGCTCTTGCCGGAAGCGAAACAAACTGCCATGTGGCCGTGCTTTGCGGGAGCGGAGAGTTTGCTGCGGCAGCAGAGGCCGGAAGGCTGAGAAACAGCAGAATAATTTTTGCGGCAGACCTGGACGAAAGCGGTGTGAACACTGAAGCGGCAAAGGTGCTCGGGTATCTCCATACTCATGATGATGCTCTGCGGGGCTCCGCAGGGGGCGTGATAGTTGACGGAGCCGGTGAGCTTTTCACCAAGGACCTGGGCAGAAGACTTGTGTTTGCCGCCAATATGGCAGGCTGCGCTTTTCCGGGAAAACCTCTGGTAGAGGCGACAGGAAGCCTGGCAAACTTTGCGGTGAACGCCAGGCTCTGGAAGGAAAGTCTGGAAGCCTCGTATGAAAAAAGCTGCAGGCTGCTGATTGAGAAAGTGACGTCTTTTGAGAATGCTGATTGCCGGGAGGATGCTCAGAGACCTAGGATTCTGGCCGTACACGCAGGAAACCGGGAGACCTCAAACAGTTTCAGCCTCTGGCGGGAAACTGCAGGACATCTGGCAGGCCGGGCAGATATAGAGGAAATATCCATAAGAAACGGACAGGTACTGGACTGCCGCGGCTGTAAGTATGAGGACTGCCTCCACTTCGGTGAAAACGCAGGCTGCTTTTACGGCGGTGTCATGGTTGAGAAAGTATACCCGGCCATTCTCAGAAGCGACGTGCTGGTGCTCATCTGCCCTAATTACAACGATTCGGTCAGCGCCAACATCATGGCCTTTATCAACAGGCTGACGGCGCTTTTCCGCACCAGCGATTTCAGCCGCAAGCGGATCTATGCCATAGTGGTGTCGGGCTACAGCGGTGGAGATATAGTGGCTCAGCAGATTATCGGAGCCATCAATATGAATAAGAACTTTATCCTGCCTCCTCGTTTCGCCATGCTGGAAACAGCAAATGACCCGGGAACGGCTTTAAAGCTCCCGGGCATTGAGGAAAGGACAAAATCTTTTGCCGACAGAATTATTTCATATCGAATTCGGGATTGATGGCATAGAAGTTTCTGCTGTCCAGTCTGTCCTGAACCAGTCTCAGCGCTTCTCCGAAACGCTGGAAATGTACAATTTCACGTTCTCTGAGGAAGCGGATAGGGTCGATGACGTCCGGGTCATCAGCCAGACGCAGAATGTTATCGTAGGTGAGGCGGGCTTTTTGCTCTGCGGCCATATCTTCGCTGATGTCGGCGATGGCATCTCCCGTCACCGCCAGAGTTGCAGCTGAAGCAGGGGTACCTGAGGCTGCCTGAGGATAAACACCGGCGGTATGGTCTACAAAATACTCTGAGAAGCCGGCTTCCTTAATCTGTTCAATTGTCATATCTCTCGTCAGCTGATGAACGATGGTCATGACCATCTCAAGGTGACCGAGTTCTTCAGTACCTATATCGGTTAATATACCGGCCACATCCCTGAAAGGCATGGAAGTACGCTGCGACAGGTAGCGCAGAGAAGCGCCCAGCTCGCCGTGAGGACCTCCATACTGACTTATTATGAACTTTGCCAGTGCAGGATTCGGATTCTTGATTTTAATCGGATATTCCAGTCTTTTTTCGTAATTCCACATACTATGCCTCCAGTTCCCAAGGCCAAGGGCCCTGTATCCAGGTCCAGCTGTCTGCACCGGCATTGGCGCCGCCGATGTTCAGAGGACCGAAATTTTTCTCGTATTCTGCCACATAACCTTCGTATAAATGTTTGTTTTCGTTGTAGAAGTCCAGAGCTACGCGGCAGGCAGGATGAGAATCGAGGAAAAGCACCGTGTCGAAGACAGCAAAACCCGTCTCCTGTA
Source organism: Anaerovoracaceae bacterium (assembly GCA_051883095.1). Lineage (GTDB taxonomy): Bacteria > Bacillota > Clostridia > Peptostreptococcales > Anaerovoracaceae > SUG1106. Next base: position 7,087 of record JBJETB010000004.1, on the reverse strand, counting down.
TTCTGCTCATAAGTTCATCTCTGCTCATCTTGCAGCACCTCCTTTTCTCATATAGCCTTCAAAAGGCAGATCGAGCTCAGGGAAAATGGTTCCCCTCTCAAGGCCGGCATCAAGTGAATAAGTGGTTTTCCACTGCTGGAACGGCACGTAGGCGCTGGCAAGAGGCAGACTTCCCAGATACATGGAGTCAAAACCAATAGAGTTACCCGCACTTCCCCCCTGCCAGTCGAGCTGCGGTGAGTCGCCTAAAGGTCCGCAGCCTATTGCAGCCCCTGCTCCCATAGCGGAGTCCGGCATACGGTTCATTGGTCTTTCTGTGTCCATACGCTGCTGGCGCATGGGTCTGTCAGTTCTGCATGATTCACACGGAATCTGCATGCCTCCCATAGTCAGGGGCATGCCTATATAAGGATCTCTAATCAAAACATTGCTCCTTCCATATCAGTATATTTTATTTTATGAAAAGGGATGCAGTTTGGTGAAAAGCCCTTGAAAAAATCCGTCATTTTGTTATCATAAAAATAAGCACTATATTAACGCACTTTTGATATATTATATGGGTGGAGGAAAATGCAATGGAGAAGCGCTTGAATAGTAAGAAAAGTGAATCTGCAGATCGTGTTGTGATGCCTTCACGTGACGAACTGGTACGTGTCCACAGAAAGGACACCGTCATTTCTCTGGGGACTTTCACGATAGTAACGATAGCTTCCTTCTTCTTCAACGAGCTTGCTTCAGATCCGATGCTGAATATAGCCATGCTGTATACCCTGGGGGTTTTCATAATCACCAGATATACCGACGGCTACATTTACGGCCTGATGTTCGCTGTCGCCAGTGTATTAAGTGTAAACTTTTTTTTCACCTATCCATATCAGAACTTCAACTTTACTCTCGAAGGCTATCAGGTGACCTTCCTGGGAATGTTCATAATCGGTATCGTTACATCGGCCATGAGCACCAACATGAAGGAACAGTCCAGAAGGCTTCTGGAACAGGAAAAGGAGATTGCGGAGCAGGATAAGGCTCTCATGGAGGCCCAGAAGGAGAAAATGCGCGCCAACCTTCTCAGAGCGGTTTCACACGATCTGAGAACGCCGCTGACGGGTATAATCGGAAACAGCTCGTCTTATCTGGAAATGGAGGACAGGCTTTCGGAGGATGAAAAAAGAGAACTGGTGGAATGCATAAAAGGCGATGCCAACTGGCTGCTTAACATGGTTGAGAACCTCCTTTCTGTCACCCGTATCGACAATGACACTGCCAGCGTATCCAAGTCGCTGGAGCCGGTGGACGAGGTTGTGGCAGCCGCCGTAATTCAGTTTAAAAAGCGTTTTCCGGAGGCAGAGGTTCACGTTACAGTTCCTGATCCGGAGCCCGATGATGCTCTGATGGTAATGATGGATGCCATGCTTATACAGCAGGTAATACTCAATATCCTTCAGAACGCCCAGCTCCATTCGGAAAGCAGGAAACCTCTGGAGCTCACCGTAGATGAAGACGAGGCCAATGTCTATGTCCATATCCGCGACTTCGGTGTAGGCATCGACGACAGCCGCCTTGAAACAATCTTTGACGGAGGAGGCTTCAAGGGTGAAAAAGATAACGTGGACGGATACAAGGGAATGGGCATAGGACTGTCTATCTGCAAGACCATTATTCTGGCTCATAACGGCAGGATAGTTGCGAAAAATCAAGAGGAGGGGGCTGAATTCTGTTTTTCGCTCCCGAAGGAGACTGAGGATTAGAAGGAGGAATTGAAAATGTATCAGAAAGTGTCAGTTTTAATTATCGAGGATGAAAAAAGCATCTGCGATTTTATAAGCAAAAGCCTTAGCAGCTCCGACTACAAGGTAACCACCGCTTCAAACGGAAAGGACGGCATGGCTCTCATAACCTCGTCTCTGCCGGATCTGGTGCTTCTTGACCTTGGCCTTCCGGACATGGACGGTGTGGAAATCATAAAAAAAACCAGGGAATGGTCAAGCCTGCCTATAATCGTGATTTCCGCCAGAACTCAGGAAAAGGAAAAAGTCATAGCACTCGATGCAGGAGCCGACGATTACATAACCAAGCCTTTCGGCACCAACGAGCTCCTGGCCAGAATCCGTACGGCTATAAGGCATAATAACAAAATTGTCAGTGATGGTGTAAACTCAAACCGTCCGTATTCGGCAGGAGGACTCGTTATTGATTTTGAAAAACGCCGTGTTATCCTGGACGGCAGCGAGATTCACCTGACCAGAGTGGAATACAAGATAGTGTCACTTCTGGCTAAGAACTCAGGCAAGGTGATGACCTACGACACACTTATTGATCAGGTGTGGGGCCCTTATGCAGATGACAACAACAGGATCTTAAGAGTAAATATGGCCAATATAAGGCGTAAAATAGAGGCAAATCCGGGAGAACCGAAATATATCTTCACCGAGCTTGGTGTAGGTTACCGGATGCTTGAGGATGAAGGGCTGGCGTAGGCCGCCCTTTTATCATTGAATTCATTGGCTGGATATATAATATAATGGAGGTTATTGATGGCAAGCACATTCGGAAAAAAATTCAGAGTAACGCTGGACGGCACTCCGGCCCTTAAAGAAATGACCGTAAAAATCGAAGGAGTTCCAGAAGGAACCGTTATCGACTACGGACAGCTTTCCGACCTGATAAGAAGGTGGGATGACAGGACAGGATGCTACGGCAGTGATGATGCAGCAGAAGAGGAACGTGAGATAATCTGGAAAACAGGTGTGGTCAGCTTCGGAAGCGAACTGGGAATAGTAACAGGAAGCACCGTTGAGGCTGCAGTGGAAAACCCGCCTCTGGACGAGGCTGAGTGGGAGGAGTACAGACGCGTGCCGAGACCGGGGCATGGTGACTTCGCTGCTCTTATGAAGGACGGAACCGATGCGGATATTACGGGAGGCGGAAGGTTTTCCGAAAAGCTTTCTGTGGGACTTTGCATAGCAGGAGGCCTGGCGAAACAGATTCTGGCCAAGCGGGGCGTAGAGGTGCTTTCAGATATTTCGGAAATCAGCGGAAGCAGGAATCCCCTGACCTTTGATGATATAATTGACACCACCATAGTGGAGGAGGACTCGGTAGGAGGAGTCGTGGAGTGCGCTGTAATGGGACTGGAGGCCGGCTCCTGCGGCGACAGTTATTTTGACGGCCTGAGAGGGCATATTGCCCAGGCTGTATTCGGCATACCCGGTGTATGCGGAGTGGAATTCGGCAGCGGATTCGCCGGAACTTCCCTTTCCGGATCGGAAAACAACGACCATTACATTGTAGACGAAGACGGCAATGTAAGGACTGCTTCAAACAACCACGGAGGCATTCTCGGCGGTGTGGCTACAGGTATGCCTGTGGTATTCAGAGCAGCTGTGAGCCCTTCACCTTCCATAGGCAAGGAGCAGGTGAGCGTCAATCTTGAGACCATGAAGCCGGAATACATAACGATAAAAGGAAAGAAATCGGCATGCACAGTGTATCAGACGTCAGCCTGTGTAGAAGCGGCAGCAGCAGTTGCGGTGCTGGATGCTTTGCTGTCAGAGGAGAAAAATGCGCAGCAGATCCAGTCTGAAGATAAAGATGAGGCCGCCCATAAGCCTGACGTTCATTCGGGAAGACCATTCGGCCTGCTGGGCAAAAAACTGGGCCACAGCTTCAGTCCCCAGATACACCGCCAGATAGGCGAAGCCGCAGGCAGAACCTATGACTATGTTCTGTTCGAAAAAACCCCTGATGAGCTGGAAGCCTTTATCAAAGGAGACGACTGGGAAGGCCTTAACGTCACTGTGCCTTACAAGGAAAGCGTCATACCTTTCCTGGACGAGTTTTCTGACGAGGCGGCAGCCGTCGGAGCCGTAAACACTATTGTAAGAAGAAACGGCAGACTTATAGGATATAACACCGACTATTACGGATTCATGCATACTCTGGATGTGAACGGAGTCAAGGTAGAGGGAGCCAAGTGCCTGGTTCTGGGGGCAGGAGGAGCTTCCAAGGCTGTGTGTGCTGTGCTTAAGGATATGGGTGCCGGCCAGATTGTGGTAATGAGCCGCAGGGGAGATGTGACCTTCTCAGACCTGCCGGAACATAAAGATGCAGATATTCTTATAAACACCACCCCGGTGGGAATGTATCCTGACACAGGCAAATCGCTGGTATATCCGGGTACCTTTACCAAGCTAAAATGGGTGGTCGACCTTATATACAATCCGCTGAGAACCAACCTGCTGTGTCAGGCCGGGAAGTCGCTGATGGAGCCTATTTCCGGTCTTCAGATGCTTGTATCACAGGCGGTGTATTCCTACATGCTCTTTACGGACGAAGTAATCGAAGCACGAGATGAAATCACCGAAAAAATTGCCAGTGCAATGAGAAGTGAAAAACAGAATATTCTGCTTATCGGCATGCCGGGAACGGGCAAAACCACTGTGGGCACTATTCTGGCGGACATGCTGGGACGTGAGCTTTTTGATACTGACGAAATGATTATAGCCAGGGACGGACGGCCCATTCCGGAAATCTTCGCCGATGAGGGAGAAGAGTATTTCCGCGACCTTGAAAGCGCTGCTGCAGCAGAACTGTCACAGAAAACAGGGGTTATCATTTCAGCAGGAGGCGGCATCATAACCCGCGAGGAAAACTACTATTCTCTGGCAGAGAACAGCTTCATCGTTTTCCTGAACCGGGATTTATCGCTGCTGCCGACAGATGGCCGGCCTCTCAGCCAGAGCCAGCCGCTGGAAAGACTTTATCAGGTGCGTCTGCCTCTCTACAGAAGCTGGTGCGATGCCGAGGTGGACATGAACGGACTTACTCCGGAGGAAACAGCTGAGAAGGTACTGGAGGTGTTCAGATAAACTGCAGCTGAAACGAGCTTTTTATGCAAAAATGTCACACGAAACCCGCAAAGGCTGAAATTAATGCTCTCGTGAGACAAAAATGTATAAAATGCATGTTCAGCATCTGGGGTGTTTCCGTCCGCATACGGATTATTTAGCCTGCCTGTCAAATTTTTTAAAGAAGTAGACGGGCCTGTCGGCGCATATGTAATCATCGCTAAAAAATGTTGCTTTCATGAGACAGATATTATATCATATACTAGTCGTTTCAGTCGTTATCTGAATGAAATAAGGAGAGTGGAAATGGCTCAAACAAAAAAAGAAGAAATAATTAATGAAAAAAAATCTGTCTTCTCCCGGACCTGGGCACTTATACTGTTCGCTCTGATTTCATGCGCTTTGTGGGGAAGTGCCTTTCCGGGTGTAAAAATCGGTTATGAAATGTTCTGCATTGATTCGGTTGGAAGCCGCATACTCTTTGCAGGATACAGATTTACTGCAGCCGGAATAATCACTTTAATCATTGTGAGTGTGATTGAAGGAAGATTTGTAACGATAAAAAAAGCATCAGTACCCTTCGTATTCGCACAGGGTCTTCTGCAGACAACGGTACAGTATGTGTGCTTTTATATAGGACTTGCCAATACCACAGGCGTGAAGGGGTCTGTAATAGATGGATCAGGTGGATTTTTTGCAATCATTGCAGCTCATTTTATGATGAAAAATGAAAAGATATCCATACGCAAAATAATGGGCTGTATAATAGGATTTGCAGGTGTAATAGCCGTAAATTTTGAAAACGGAGGATTGTCCGGCGGGTTTGCACTTAACGGTGAATGCCTCGTTCTTCTCTCTTCCATCGCTTATGGTATATCGTCTGTTACCCAGAAAATTCTGGCATCAAGAGAGACTCCCAACGCGATTACGGCTTATCAGTTCATATTCGGCGGTGTAGTTATGATTATTATCGGATTTGGGCTCGGTGGACATCTGGAAGGGTTTAATCTGAAATCAATTGCATTGTTCGGGTATCTGGTGCTGATTTCAACGGCAGCATTCACATTATGGGCAAATCTGATAAAACACAATCCGGTTGGAAAGGTGGCCATATTCGGATTCACCATACCTGTATTCGGATCCATTTTTTCTGCCATATTCCTGAATGAGTCTTTCTTCACTCTGAATAATGTACTGGCTTTAATTCTGGTATGCGTCGGTATTGTAATTGTGAACTATAGAGAATAATGAAATCCCCGCGCTTCACACGGGGATTTGCTTACTTTGCTAACTTCAAACGGCAGGCCCTAAAGGAATGTTAGGAAATACCGGTTCTCCGAAATAGATGTACACGAACTTGACGCTGTAGAAGTCCACTACAAGTATGTTTCCGTTGGATATGTCCTGAAGCAGCAGATAGTTGTTTCCCACGCCTACAAGGAAGCCGAACCGTTCTTCCGTATTGCCTGAGCCGATAAGCTGCTCAACTCTCACATAACGGCCTATCTGGGTACGGAGAAAGCCGTTCATGTACTGGATTGAGTCATAGTCGATGGTCTGCTCGTATTCAGGAGGTACCATCGGATGGCTCGGCACATTGAAGCTGGGACTCTGGCTGCCTGCTGCGGCCAGGGAGTTTACATAGTCTGTCATGCCGCTGAAGCTAAGGGGAGATTCAGGCTGCTGCTGCATCTGTGGTGCCTGTGTCTGCCTCCGTGTAACACCGTTGTCGTCTGTAAAGGTGCCCTGAGTGCCCTGAGAGCCCTGAATTCCCTGCATCTGCATACCTGGCGCCGTTCTTGTCTGCACCTCGACTGCACTCTCAGCTGCGTCCGGGACCGAAGCTGCGTTTGCTGAAGCAGAAACTGCTGCCGATTCTTCAAACTTTATTCTGTCGCCAATATGTATTTCTCCTTTCCTGATCATCTTTGGTGTAACAACATTTCCACCGCATGGTGCCATAAAAAAACCTCCTTATGTATCCTTGTAAAGTTCAGTGGGGATATAAAAACAATGATCGCCTACCCGGTTATGTATTACTCCGACCCTTGTGGGAAAGTATGTCGGGCAGGTATCGCTGTAGGGATTGAAGAAGAACAGGGACTGGTCTACCCCCTGAAGCCTGCCTCCGTCCAGCGCCCAGTCCACGATGTCATAGTGCTCCTGGGTAGGTGTCATATTGTAGACATTCTGGGCATTGTACTGTCCGCCTACGGTTTCGCGCATGCACACGAACTGCC
>JBJETB010000003.1:0-22246 GCA_051883095.1 Anaerovoracaceae bacterium | reverse complement strand
GTGTGAAAAGTTGAGAAAGTTTTTCAACTGCCACAATTATCTCAAAAAAGCGAGGTCCTGAGAAGAACGTATGTGGTTTACCATTTACGGCCTCCTGTTTTGAAATGTTGAATTTTGTCGAATTATTGTAGTTGACGGAGGGTCAAAAGCAATGTAAAATTAAGACAAATGAATCTCTGTCAAAGGAGCAAAAAAGATGAAACTAAAAGTTAGCAATGTTGGTATAATTGAAAATGCAACCATTGAAATAAATGGAATTACTGTAATTGCGGGAGAAAATAACTCTGGAAAAAGCACCGTAGGAAAGGTTCTTTACAGCGTTTTTAACGGTTTTAATCATTTGCAGGAGAAACTGGTGCAAGAGAAAGAACGCGCTGTGTCGCAAATTTTGATTAGGGTTAATAACAAGCTGTCCGACGTTCAATGGGATGGCAACAGGAGACTTGCTCGTTATACAGCTGCATTGATTGTAGAAAAATATAATTCAGATGAAGACTGGATATCTGAATTAAGGAATTTTGATTTAAAAGGCGGAGGGAAAAGCACTGAATTTTTTAACGATGCTGTTTTAGATAAAAAAGATAATGAGATTAATAAAATAAAAGAAATCCTTGATATATCTGATGATGAGGTTACTAGAGCTATTCTCTCAAAGATAATGACTGTTGAATTTAATGGGCAGATTAATAGTATTTTTTCTGGCAAAAGAGCAGATATTAGTTTGACGATACAAGGTGAAGAATGCAAGATTTCAATTGAAAAAAATTCTGTAACTGAGCTTAATAATACTTTTAATCTTGAAAAGCAGGTAATTTATTTGGACGATCCGCTTGTACTGGATAGAATAACTAGTAATTTCAAATTCCCTAATCTATATATTAGACACGATTTGCATTTAAGAGAAATGTTAGCAAAAGGTAAGAATAATAATAATGCAGTCGAAATGATTTTAACAGAAGAAAGACTGGATAATATTTATTCGAAAATAGGCGAAGTATGCAAAGGAGATCTTGCTGAAACTGAATTTGGACATTTTGGGTACCGCATTCCGGGAACTAATAAAATTATAAATGCTGAGAACCTTTCAACAGGGTTAAAAACTTTTGTAATTATAAAGACACTACTTCAGAACGGTTCACTCGAAGAACACGGCACTATAATCTTAGACGAACCGGAAATACATCTCCATCCGGAATGGCAGCTGGTTCTTGCTGAACTAATCGTGCTGCTTCAAAAAGAATTTTCCTTGCACATTCTTTTAAATACTCATAGCCCTTATTTTTTAAGCGCTATTGAGGTTTATTCGGCTAAACACGGGATTGCAGATAAATGTAAGTATTATCAGGCAAAAGTGGAGAATGGCCAAACGCAGATAGACGATGTGACCGAAAACACAGAAGCTATTTATAGACAACTTGCTAAACCGCTGCAGGATTTGGAGGACTTTAGATATAGCAATGTTTGAAATAAATTCATATGAGATATTTAAAAACAGTTTTACAACTTTAAAAAGGACTTCCAGAGATGATGGCAGTGGCGAGTGGATATATATGACGGAGTCAGATTTGCAGGTCGTCAACTATGATAAGGTAATGGCGAAGTATGGCGCTGATGTGGGAATAAGCTCACCATGCTCCAATGATGCGTTGTGCATAAATAATGAGAACAAAAGATTAACTTTTATTGAGTTTAAAAATGGTAAGATTAAGTCATATGAGCTTGATCAAAAAATTTATGATAGCCTGTTGGTCTTTACCGATATTATCGATGAGGGAATTAACTTTACAAGAAAAGAGATGGACTATATACTGGTTTATAATGAGGAGAAGAATCCTCCGGATAATGCAGAGGATAGGGATAAAAACCATATTAATGATTCTGAATCAAGATGTGATATAGCCAGAATATTGTCAGAAAAAGGGGGAAAAGAATTCATTCGCTTTGGGCTTAATAAATTTAAAGGATATTGCTTCAAAGACGTACATACATATACTAAAAATGAATTCGAAGAGAAATTTGTTGAATTACAAAATGTAAATTAAAACCAGGAGAACTGAAATAGGTTCTCCTTTTTACATTCGACCACTTGAAAACCCTGCCGCCCTTGGATATAATATCTTTATACAGAGTCATATGCATATGCACTTGTTTTGATGGTGACAACGGAATGTTGTATAAAATCGGGGAAACCAACATTTTTTACAACATAGCACTCCAAACCGCTAAAATTTTACAACATCTAGACCTGCTGAGGTCTCACGGTCACCCTAAAAAAAGAGCGATGTTGTAAAAAACAAAGGGTTTGATTATTTTTTACAACATAGTATTCTGAACTGTAAAACAGCCAAATCTTAGAGAAGGAAACTGAGATGAATCAGACAAACCGGAACAAAAAACTTTCTATGAAAAATCAGTATGTCAAGCAGGGGCTCATGTTTTTTGCAGTGGGCGTCGCCCTCATACTGGCATACTATGTAGTAAATAATTTTTCTGTCGTGGCCGCGGGCTTTGCCAGAATAAACGATATACTCATGCCATTTTACATCGGCCTGGTTATGGCCTATCTGCTCTGCCCTATATATAATGGAACCACCAGACTCATATACCAGCTTAACAAGGGACGTTTCAAAAATCCTATAAACGATCTGAGGTTGGCCAGAGTCATCGCAACCTTCATTTCCCTGACGGTTCTCATAGTTGCTGTAGGCGGCGTGATCATGATGATTCTGCCTGACCTGTGGGAAAGCATAATGGGCCTGGTTATGGGATTGCCGGAGACCATGAGCCGCTTCATTCAGTGGCTGAGAGGTAACCTTGAGGCAAACCCAGAGGCAATGGCTTTCCTCGAAGGCAAGCTGGGCGGACTGACAGACACTGTGCTTTCCTGGGTACAGGAAAAAATGGTTCCCGGTGCGGAGGCTGTCCTTAACAACGTTTCCGTAGGCGTCATCGGCACTGTGGGAGTGATATTCGACCTTTTCGTGGCACTGATAATATGCGTCTATGTACTCAACAGCAAGGAAAAGTTTATCGCCCAGGCGAAGAAGCTGGTGCTGGCAGTGTTCAAGCCGGAAATGGCAAGCGAGATTTTTGAGCTGGGAACCTTAAGCAACGAAACCTTCGGCGGCTTTATCAACGGCAAAATCATAGACTCCATTATAATGGGCATACTTTGTTTTGCGGCCATGAGTGTTCTGGGGCTTCCGCTGCCAATGCTGGTAAGCGTAGTTGTGGGTGTCACCAATATCATACCGTTTTTCGGACCATTTATCGGGGGCATACCGTCGGGCATTATTCTGCTCATTATCGAACCTGTAGCAGCATTGAAGTTCGCCCTTATGATTCTGGTGCTGCAGCAGATTGACGGAAACATCATCGGTCCTAAGATTCTGGGCAAGACCACCAAGCTGGCAAGCTTCTGGGTAATGTTCGCCATCATTGTCAGCGGCGGGCTTTTCGGCTTCGTGGGCATGATACTGGGCGTACCTGTTTTCGCCATCATCTATACCTATATCAGCAGGGCCATCAACAGGAAACTGGAAAACAGAGAGATGGAGACGGATACCCTGCTTTACGAGGATTTCAGCAAATATAATGCGAGCAAGGAGGATCTTTTTGGAAAAGAAAGATTTAATAAGGAAGCTGACGGAGCTTCTCAAAGGGATAAAATATGACGTACCTGAAAAATTCTATGATGGAGAAAAGGATGAGGAGGGTTCTTTTGTCGCTGATCATCAGTTTCGCATAATAGAAGATGCAGACATGAGCAAATACACTTCCTTCAGGGCCGGCGGCAAAGCCATGGCTCTGGTTGAGGTTGAAAATAAAGAGCAGCTTAAGGCGGTTCTGCAGTTTGCAGATGAGGAGAACATTCCCCACATACTTCTCGGCAACGGCTCCAACACACTGTTTAAGGACGGCGTTTACGAGGGGCTGGTAATCAGGCTGGGGGATTGTTTCGGCTATACGGGGATTGAAAGCGAGGACCATAAGAAGGCTGCCCTTGACAAGCCGGGCGAAAAGGTTCTGGTCAGCTGCGGCGCATCAATGCTCCTGTCCACCGTTGCCATTTTCATGCGTGAAGAGGGCATTAGCGGCATGGAGTTCGCCAGCGGCATTCCGGGCAGCATCGGCGGAGCCATATTCATGAACGCAGGAGCTTACGGCGGTGAGATGAAGGATATCGTGGCTTCAGTTCACGCTGTTTCACCTGATGGCAGAGAGGAAAAAGACTTTACAAACGAGGAAATGGAATTTGGCTATCGTCACAGCGTTCTGCAGGAGAACGGCTGGATAGTAACCGATGTGACCTTTAATCTTACTGTAGGAAACAAGGAAGAAATTGCGGCGGTGATGAAAGATCTCAATGCAAGGCGCAACGCCAAGCAGCCTGTTAACTATCCATCGGCAGGCAGCACCTTCAAGCGGCCTGAAGGATATTTCGCCGGTAAGCTCATCGAAGACGCAGGGCTCAAGGGACTTACAGTTGGCGGCGCACAGGTCTCTACTCTCCACAGTGGCTTTGTTATCAACATTGGCGGTGCCACGGCTACAGACATTCTGCAGCTCATAGCTCTGGTGCAGAACACTGTCTATGATAAATTCGGCGTCATGCTGGAACCGGAGGTACGCATTATTGGATAAGATAATTTCTAAATACAGAATGGTCTTCGACCATCATACACATACAGTTTATTCCCACGGCAAGGGAACCATAGAGGACAACGTCAAAGAGGCTGTTGCTAAGGGTCTTGAGTCTGTCGCCATCACCGACCACGGACCGGGACACCTGACCTACGGCATCGACAGAAACAAGCTGCCTCAGATGAGAGCCGAAATTGATGAGCTGCAGCTGAGATATCCTCAGATAAAGATACTCCTTGGAGTAGAGGCCAACACACTGCGGGTGGAGCCTTTCCTGGACGTAGCTCCTGAGGAAAGAAAAGACTACGACATCCTGCTGGCAGGCTACCACTTCGGCATCCTTCATGCAGGCATGGTCACCAACTATCTGAACAGCCACACAGGGATTTTTGGCGGCGACACCTCCACACTGAAGGTGAAGAATACGGCCATGATTCTGGACGCTTTGTACTACAACGAAGAGCACGGCAGCCACATAGACGTGCTCACACACCCGGGGGACAAGGGGCCTTTTGATATAGAAGATATCGCCAGAGCCTGCGCCGACACGGGGACTCTTATCGAAATCAACGACAAGCATCATCACTTGACAGTGGATGAGATAAAAATCGCCGCTGCCTTTGATGTCAAATTTATAATCGGAAGCGATGCGCACATTCCGTCAAAGGTAGGCTCCTTCGAGGGACCCCTGGCCAGAGCTCTGGAAGCAGGGCTTGACCCGGCACGCATCGTGAACATAAAGGAAATCTGATGGAAGTAGTAATTATCACAGGACTTTCCGGCGCCGGCAAAACCAAGGCGGCGGACTGGTTTGAGGACAAGGGCTATTACTGTATCGACAACATGCCCCCGGCCCTCATAAAAAATTTCATAGACCTTTCTCTGGCCGGTGCCAAGAACGTAAAAAAGGCGGCTTTCGTAATCGATGTGCGGGGCGGCAGGTTTTTCGGTGACCTTAAGAGCAGCATAGCAGCCCTGGAGGCAGATCAGAATGTGGATTTCAAAATCCTTTTCATAGAGGCCTCTGACGAGACACTCATCAGGAGATACAACGAAACCCGCAGGACCCATCCGCTTTCCACGGCGGCTATCACCAAAGAGGTTATAGAGGAGGAACGCAGACAGCTCAGCGAGCTGAGAGCTTACGCCAACTACATCATCGACACTTCCACCCTGAAGGTGGCTGAGATGAATGCGGAGCTGGACAGGCTTTTCACCAAAGGCGGCAAGGACAGCACCTTCGTCCTCAACATCATGTCTTTCGGCTACAAGCACGGCATACCCCTTGAAACCGACTGGACTCTGGACGTGCGCTTTATCCCTAACCCTTACTATGTGCCCAGCCTAAAAAAGCTGACGGGAAACAACAAAAAAGTTTCTCAGTACGTACTGAAACACGATATTACCAAGGAGTTCATCAACAGAACTGCCGAACTGATTGAAAAGCTCATTCCGTGCTATATCAAGGAGGGCAAGTACAGCCTCACCATAGCTGTAGGCTGCACCGGCGGTCATCATCGCTCTGTAGCGGTGGCCAACGAGCTTCACAGAATTTTTACTGAGCAGGGACGCAGAGTTACCCTTGAACATCGCGACCTGTGATGGTATAATAATAATGTATGTAGTAATTCGTGTTTAAATTTCTGTTAATATTTTTAAGAAAAAAGGAGATAAACATGGAAAAATTAATTATCAGTGCATGTATTTGCGGTGCAGAAGTTACTAAGGAACAGAACCCTAACGTGCCTTACACAGTAGAGGAAATCGTAAGAGAGGCCAAGTCAGCTTATGATGCAGGCGCTTCCCTTATTCACCTTCACGTAAGATGGGACGACGGTACTCCTACTCAGGACAAGGGCAGATTCCAGGAATGTATCGATGCTATCAGAAAGGAATGTCCTGATGCAATCATCCAGCCTTCAACAGGCGGAGCAGTTGGTATGACTGATCTGGAAAGATTACAGTCCACAGAAGTAGTTCCTACACCGGAAATGGCTACACTTGACTGCGGTACCTGCAACTTCGGCGGAGACGAAATTTTCGTAAACACTGACAATACAATCGTTAACTTCGCTAAGATCATGCAGGAAAGAGGCATCAAGCCTGAATGCGAAGTATTCGACAAGGGCATGATCGACATCGCTATGAAGACAGCTTACAAGAAGGGCTACTTAGTAAAGCCTATTCACTGGGACTTCGTTCTCGGCGTTCAGATGTCAGCTACTATCAGAGACCTGGTATACATGGTAGAATCCATTCCTGAAGGTTCAACCTGGACTGCAACAGGCCTTGGCAAGAACGCATGGCACATCGCTGCTGCTACAATCTGCCTCGGCGGACACGTAAGAGTTGGTTTCGAAGACAACCTTTACATGGAAAAGGGCGTTCTGGCAGAATCCAACGGCCAGATGGTAGAAAAGGTAGTTCAGCTCGCTAAGTTACTCGGCAGAGAAGTTGCTACTCCTGCTGAAGCAAGAGAAATCCTCGGCTTAGCACCTCTGAAATAGTTTAATTACATATCGACGAGCAAAACCGTCGGAGGCAGATGATGTCCTCCGGCGATTTTTTTTCTTGTGTGCCAGGCATATTATCTAATCTGGTCGGGGAATTTTCATTTTGGCTGATTTTTTTGTATTTTTGCAAAGAAAAAGAGCACTTTTGAAAAAAACGGCCATCTTCGGAGACGAGAAAATCTCATTGAAGGGTGTAAATGTAAATTATACGGTAAAATAAAGTATCCTAACAGGAAGCATATGGTGTTTATTTTCATTTTGTCCGATTTTCTTTGCAAAAAGAAAAAGAAATCGCCCATTTGGAAAATCAGCAAGAAAGCCCAGCCAGCCCCCCAAAAGGCATCTTATAGGATGGCATGCTTATTGCAATACTATTATTGCATAAAAATACTAAGGAGGTAGTAAAAATGGCGAAGTGGGTATACATGTTTTCTGAAGGAGAAGCGGGCATGAGAAATCTGCTGGGCGGCAAGGGCGCCAACCTTGCGGAGATGACAAGACTTGGTCTTCCTGTCCCTCAGGGATTCACCATAACTACAGAAGCATGCACACAATATTACGAAGACGGCCGTCAGATAAACGACGAGATAAAGACTCAGATAGATGAGGCCGTAACTAAAATGGAGGAAATCACGGGAAAGAAGTTCGGAGACAAGGAAAATCCGCTGCTGGTATCAGTGCGCTCAGGAGCAAGAGCATCCATGCCGGGCATGATGGACACCATCCTCAATCTCGGTCTCAATGAAGAGGTTGTAGAGGTAGTGGCCGCCAAGACCGGCAACGAAAGATGGGCCAGAGACTGCTACAGAAGATTCATCCAGATGTACTCGGATGTGGTTATGGAGGTAGGCAAAAAATATTTCGAAGAGCTTATCGACCGGATGAAGGAAAAACGTGGTGTTACTCAGGACGTGGACCTTACAGCAGCAGACCTTAAGGAGCTGGCAGACCAGTTTAAGGCCGAATACAGGGAAAAGATAGGAGAGGATTTCCCTGACGACCCGAGAGAACAGCTCATGGGAGCAATCAAAGCTGTATTCAGATCATGGGACAACCCTCGAGCCAACGTATACCGCCGCGACAACGATATCCCGTATTCATGGGGAACAGCAGTGAATGTACAGGAAATGGCCTTCGGAAACTGGTCCGATGAATCAGGAACAGGAGTGGCCTTTACCCGTGACCCGGCAACAGGAGAAAAGAAGCTCATGGGAGAGTTCCTGCTCAACGCCCAGGGGGAAGACGTGGTAGCAGGTGTACGTACACCACAGCCTATAGAGTCCCTTGCAGAAGTAATGCCTGAGGTATTCGAGCAGTTCAAGGACGTATGCAGAACCCTTGAAAACCACTACAGAGACATGCAGGACATGGAATTTACCATTCAGGACAGAAAGCTTTTCATGCTCCAGACAAGAAACGGCAAGAGAACAGCCCAGGCAGCCTTAAAGATAGCCTGCGACCTGGTGGATGAAGGAATGAGAACCGAAGAAGAAGCAGTGGCCATGATAGACCCTAGAAACCTTGATACCCTCCTGCACCCACAGTTTGATGCAGCAGAGCTTAAAGCGGCAGCACTTATAGGAAAGGGCCTTGGAGCATCACCAGGAGCAGCCTGCGGAAAGGTTGTCTTCAACGCAGATGATGCAGTGGAATGGGCGGCTAGAGGCGAGAAGGTTGTGCTTGTACGTCTTGAAACTTCCCCTGAGGACATTACGGGGATGAAAGCGGCCCAGGGAATCCTCACTGTGCGCGGAGGCATGACATCTCATGCGGCAGTAGTAGCGAGAGGCATGGGAACATGCTGCGTATCAGGCTGCGGAGATATAAATATGGACGAAGAAAACAAGAAATTCACCCTGGGAGGAAAGACCTTTACAGAGGGTTCAGAGATATCTCTTGACGGAACCACAGGAAACATCTATGAAGGAATCATCCCGACAACAGATGCAGTGATAGCGGGAGAATTCGGAAGAATTATGGCATGGGCGGACAAGTACAGAAGACTGAAGGTGAGAACCAATGCTGACACACCTTCCGATGCGAAGAAAGCCCGCGAGCTTGGAGCAGAGGGAATAGGCCTTTGCCGTACTGAGCACATGTTCTTTGAAGAGGACAGAATAGCCGCCTTCAGAGAGATGATATGCTCCGACACAGTAGAGGAAAGAGAAGCAGCCCTCGAAAAGATACTGCCATATCAGCAGGGAGATTTTGAAGGCCTCTTTGAAGCCCTTGAAGGATATCCTGTGACCATCCGTTTCCTCGACCCGCCGCTCCATGAATTCCTTCCTACAGAAGAGGAAGACATAAAGAAGCTGGCAGATGCACAGGGAAAAACAGTGGAAGAGATAAAGGACATCATCACTTCGCTGCACGAGTTCAACCCTATGATGGGACACAGAGGACTGAGACTTGCCATAACCTATCCTGAAATTCCAAGGATGCAGACAAAGGCAGTAATCCGTGCGGCCCTCAAGGTGAAGAAGGCACATCCTGACTGGGATATGGTGCCTGAAATAATGATACCGCTTACATCAGATGTGAAGGAACTGGATTTTGTAAAGAAGATTGTAACAGAGACCGCCGATGCAGAAATTGCAGCTGCAGGAGCAGAGCTTAAGTACAAGGTAGGAACCATGATTGAAATCCCTAGAGCCTGCGTGACAGCAGATGAGATAGCAGGAGTGGCTGATTTCTTCAGTTTCGGAACCAACGACCTGACCCAGATGACCTACGGCTTCTCGAGAGATGATGCAGGCAAGTTCCTTGGCTCATACTATGAGAACAAGATATTCGAAAACGATCCTTTTGCAAAGCTTGACCAGAAGGGAGTGGGCCAGCTGATGAAGAGGGCGATAAAGATTGGAAAGGAAGCAAACAGCAATCTCCACACAGGAGTATGCGGAGAGCATGGAGGAGACCCGAGCTCAGTGGAATTCTGCCACAGGATAGGACTGGACTACGTGTCCTGCTCACCGTTCCGTGTGCCTATCGCAAGGCTTGCGGCAGCACAGGCGGCCATCGCTGAGAAAAAATAATTATAGGGAAGCAGATAAACAGGAAGCAGACAACCGGTGCGATGAGCCGGTTGCCTGTTTTTTATCTTCTATATGACAGCCATGAATTACATGCCAGACTCCACCTTTTTGGCCGTTTTTGCGATTTTGGTGGAAAAATTCACGTCTCGCTGACTGCCTGGCTACATGTAATAATATGTAAAACGTTGAAATTTCAACGCTTGAGCCGGATGAGGATTTTTCCCACTGAACTCAGTAAGAGTGAAAGCACGAAAAATCTCCACCATTTCGCAAAAAACCGCAAAAATGGTGGAGATTTCAGCTCAAACCGAACAACATCACAGTCTCGGACACTGCCGGAGGCACCGTGCAGCCGAATTAATCAGACTTCGGGCATTTCTTGCCTTTCCTGCCTTTCATGGCGGCGCGCACGATCAGAGCAATGGCCATAACCGCCACAACCGCAGCCGCCACAACTCCGGCCACTGCAGGCAGGGCGAAAGCGCCGCCGTCGGCTTCGCCGTCAAGCCCTGCAGCACTGCCGCCACCGACGACGCCCCAAAAGCCACTGCCGGCACCGGCGCTGTGCATGGCTTCAAGCTGTTCGGCAGTGACGCCCTCGGTCAGGCTGTACAGGTTGATGGTATCCCTGAAATCGCCTTGTATTATACGTTCTTCGTCATACCACTCTTCGTCGCCGCCCATGACCACGGAATACCATACCAGGCCGTCCTTTTCCATGCAGCCTGAGAAGCACCAGCCCGCAGCCGGAGTCCACCCGGTTTTGACGCCGGTGACGTACTGAGAGTAAGGGCTTTCGTACCTGTCATCTGGGAACTTGACGTAGTTTGTAGTATAGCATTCATAACTTTCGTCACGCATATTGGATACCGGAACCGTGACGGAATCAGCAGAAACGGCTTCACGGAAGCTGTCGAAGGACATGGCATACCGGCAGATTTTAACCATGTCTCTCGGAGTGGTGTAGTGATCCGAAGCGGAAAGACCGACAGGGTCTTTGAACTGGGTGCCGGTGCAGCCCAGCTCCTTAGCCTTATCGTTCATCATCTGAATGAAGGTCTCCATGTCGCCGCCGATTTCGAAGGCGAAGGCGGTGGCAGCTTCGTTTGCCGAAGGAATCAGCATATAGGCCATGCAGTCTTTGTAGGAGATGATTTCGTCGGCCTTGAGGTGAGGGTAGCCCATGCTGCTGCAGTAATATTGTTTTACGGCATTTTCTGATACAGTGAAGGTTCCCTCGAGTTCGGGATTCTGTTCGAGCACTAAAACAGCAGTCATAACCTTGGTCATGCTGGCCGGAGGAAGCTCCATGTCAGCATTTTTTTTGTAGAAAACAGTATCGGTAGTTGCTTCATATAAAATAGCAGCTTTGCTATGAGGCGCCTGGTCGATGTCAGCAGAAGCAGTATCCGCAGAAACAGCATCTGACTCCGCAAAAGCACCGACCGTACACGCAGCCATCATGCAGAGAGAAATCAGCAAGAGGAAAAATTTTTTCATATTAATGCTCCTTTATGAATATGGATTGACAACATATTAAGCAAAAATCGTACCGATGAAATCGCCGGCGAGCGCAGTGACGCAGCGGTGACATAGCAGCGAAACGGAAGTGGCATATAAATTGCATTTTTATTGCGACAAGTTAAAAATACGAGGGGGAATTATCATGATTTATCCTGAAAGACTTAAGCCCGGAGACACTATAGGACTTGTGGCGCCGTGCTCCGCCATACCTGCCGATAGGGCGGCCAGATGCATTGAAATGCTCGAAAACATGGGCTTCCGTGTTAAGGCCGCAGACAATCTTGCAGCTTCAAAAGGCGGATTCATGGCAGGAGACGAAAAAATGCGGGCAGAGTGGATTAACAGGATGTTTGAAGATAAAGAAGTAGATGCTGTTTTCTGCCTGAGAGGCGGCGACGGAGGAAACCGTATAGTGGAATTTCTGGACCTGGACGCTATCAGAAATAACAGGAAAATCTTCCTGGGATACAGCGATGTCACGACACTTCATCTGATTTTCAATCAGGAATGCGACCTGATCACATATCACGGACCTATGGTTTCGTCCAACATGCTGGAACACTTTGACGATGAAAGCAAAAAAGCCCTTTTTGAAGCGCTCACGTGCGAAGGCGACTACGAATACAGAGCACCCGAAGGCATGCCGTTAAAGGTTGCCAGAGAGGGCAGAGCCAGCGGCATTATGACAGGCGGAAACCTGTGTGTAATGTGCGCTTCTCTGGGCACGCCATACGAGATGGAAACCGAGGGGAGAATACTTTTTATAGAAGAAATCGGAGGCCACATCGGCAACATGGACCGCAACATCTATCAGCTGAAAAACGCCGGAAAACTGGATAAAGTAAAGGGTATTCTGCTGGGACAGTTCACCGATTGTCAGCTGGAAGACGAGAACTACGGCGTGACAGAAGCGATTATGGATGCGGTGAAGGATCTGGACATTCCTGTTATGTACGATGTCCAGTCGGGCCACGGATTCCCGATGATTACTATACCTATGGGAGCCATGTGCGAGATGGATACTGAGAGGAGAAGGATAAAATGGATAAGAAAATAGGAGTTATCGGCGGTATGGGACCAATGGCCTCCCAGCTGTTTTATAAATACGTTACGGAGATGACCGACGCGTCCTGCGATCAGGAGCATGTAAGGATGGTAATCTACAGCGATTCAGGCATGCCGGACAGAACAGGAGCCATCCTTAAAGGCGAATATGATGAGGTTTACAGCAGAATGCTTGAAGATGCCAGAACACTGGAAAACTGCGGCTGCGAGGCTATAGCCATAACCTGCAACACAGCCCATTTCTTCGGCGACATGATTGCTGACAAGCTGAACATACCAATCATACACATGATCAAGGAAACCACGGCTAAGATTGCGGAGGAGGAACCAGGGGCCATGGTGGCAGTCCTGGCAACTGACGGAACCATAAAGACCGGCCTTTATCAGAAACACATGGAAGCAGCAGGGCTGGTTCCTTACGCACCGGAGCCGGAGATTCAGAAAGAGGTCATGCATCAGATCTACGACAGAGTCAAGGCGGGCCTGCCCTGGGACAAGCCATCGTGGGAACGCATCGAAAAGGCCGTCAAGGATGCCGGATGCAGCAGGGCCATACTGGGCTGCACGGAACTTCCGATCATAAAGAATGATAACGGACTTGGCGATTACTATGTGGACCCTATGGAGGTTCTGGCGGAAAAGGTAATTCTTTTCAGCGGTAAAAAGCTGAAGCATCAGAAGTAAATAAATAAAAATAGGACTAAATAGGATTAATTCTTGAAAAATTCCTGAAAAACTCTTTGATAAAAGATGCTTTCAGAGCCCGTTCTTTTAAAAAGGCTCTAAAACAGCGGCAAAAAACAAGAGAGACAACAAGCAAACAATAGGCATAAAATTTGCATTATTATTCATTAACATTCGTATTGCTTTTACTGAAAGAAAGAAAAGATTATTAAATAAATGAAAAGAAATTTAGAAACTTTTGAAAGATATATTACGGATTTGTTTGAAAAAAGGGGATACCCGGGAATGTCCATTTCTCTCCGCGGGCCGGAGGGCGTCATCCTTGAAAAGGGCCTCGGCTATAGAAACTACGAGGAAAAAATACCCGTTGACAGGGATACGGTCTTTGGAATTGCTTCTATGAGCAAGTCCATGACTTCTCTGGCCTGCGCTATTCTTCATACAGAAGGAAAGCTGAGCCTGGACGATCCTGTGGTGAAATATTTCCCTGACTTTCACATTCCGGGAGCGCCTGATGAGTGTGTTACGCTTAAGACTATAGCTATGCACAGGGCCGGGCTGCCGCCTATGCCGCCTCTCGAATGGTCCATAGCCATGAACAGCATAGAGAGAGAAAGCGAGTGGTACAGCTACATGCTGGAAACGGCGCCTAACAAGATGGATAAAATAGAGCAGATAATCCAATACATTTCAGAGGGCAGCTACAGACCTCTGGGAGCACCGGGCGAAATAATGAGCTACTCCAATGAAGGTTATGCCATATTGTCCTATGTGGTGGATATGGCAGCAGGAAAGACTCTGGAAGAATTTCTCCGGGAAAGAGTCTTCGAGCCTCTGGGAATGACTCGCACAGTTCTGGATTGCGATTGCAGCCAGGCACGCATAATGTCCGGAGGTAATATAACCAGCCTCTTCGAGAGAGAGGATGACGGAAGCCTTATATGGGATGATAACTGGTCCGTCCTCCCGCCTTTCAGAGGATGCGCATGTGTAAAGTCCACTGCAGGGGACATGAGCCGCTACTACCAGATGCTCTCACAGGGAGGCATGTGGGAAGGAAAGCAGGTAATTCCGGCTGAAGCCGTGGAGCTTATGACGGGAAGAGAGTTTCCGCTGAGAGATGAGCCATATTACTGCCTTGGACTGAGAAAGAGAAAAGTTCACGGAAAAGAGGTCTGTGAACATTCCGGGGGACTTCACGGAGTTTCCAGCTTCGGAGGCTTCATGGAGGGCGGATACAGCGCCGCTGTTCTCTGTAACGAAGGGGATGTTGATGTAGAAGAATTCCAGTGGGCCTGCTACAACTTCCTTTGCGGACAGCCTCTGGATAAGCGTATTGACTGGGCAGAGCCCGACGGACGTGAATTCAGCGTACCTGAGGCCCTGGTTGGAGATTTCATGACAGAAGAAGGTCTGCCTTCTCACTGCGTTGTGAGCTGCAAAGACGGCAGACTGACAGCCGTTTACGGCGGCAGAGATGTTGTGCTCAGGTATTGCGGAGGAACTGTTTTCGCCGCATTCAGTGCGAATAATCCTGACCGAAGAGTCAGCACCTTCCGGTTCTTTTTAAGAGACGGAAAGGCGTGGGCTGTAAGGTGTTACAATAGAGTCTATCAAAAAATCTGAGGAAGGGAGATGTAATTATTAGGGATTATATTATCAAGAGGATTTTGCTGGGAATGGTTCTGGTTATATGCGTATCATTCCTGGTGTTCAGCCTTATGTACATGATGCCCGGAGATCCGGTGGATATGGTTGTAGACCGTAAGGTATCTCTGGAGAGAAAGGCTGAAATTGCACACGAATTGGGATATGATCAGCCGTTTTTCACTCAGTACAAAAACTGGGTAAAGGGTGTTCTTCACGGAGACTTCGGCAGATCAACCAGATATAAAAGCGATGTCTGGGACCTTATGGGAGCGAGAATCCCGTACAGTCTCAAGCTTTGCGGATGGTCACTGGTTATTGAGCTTCTCATCGCTCTGCCGCTGGGTCTGCTTTGCGCCATGAAAAAGGACGGGTTCTTTGATCGGTTTACGGTTAACTTTTCCCTTCTGATGACGGCGGTTCCCGCTTTCTGGCTGGGAGCTCTGTTCATACTGCTCTTTGCCGTCAAGCTTGGGTGGCTTCCTATCAGCGGATATTCAGGCATAAAGAACTACATACTGCCTGTGGCAACGACAGTTCTGTCGGGCATGGGAGGAACCCTGCGTATCACCAAAACAGAGGTGCTGGAGGTATTCAACGAGAAGTATGTTACCACTGCCTATGCCAAGGGACTTCCTAAGAGAACCGTTATGATAAAGCATGTTCTCAGAAACGCCCTTGTGCTGGTAACCACACTGGTGTTCATGTCCATTCCGTGGCTCATAAGCGGAGCGGTTGTAATCGAAAAGATATTCGGACTTCCGGGTATGGGTAATCTGCTCCTCAACTCCATCATAGTACAGGATATGCCTGTAGTGCAGGCGGTTCTTCTCCTGATTGCCATTTTGACGGTTATCTGCAACCTCATAAGCGATATCGTTATGGGCATTCTGGATCCTAGAATCAGAGTATCTCTGAGCGGAGGTGACAACTAAGTGAGCACTAATACTAAAAAAAGTAAATTTAAAGAAACAGTATACGAATGCTGGAAAAATAAAAATTTCATGATCGGCTTTGTTATTCTGCTCAGCGTTATCCTGATAGCCATATTTGCAGATTTCATTGCTCCATACGATTATGCACAGCAGAATGTGGGAGATAGATTTGAGAAACCTTCCGGCGATTTCTGGTTCGGAACTGATGAACTGGGAAGAGATATGTTCTCCAGAGTTGTGTACGGAAGCCGTATCGCTCTCTGGGTGGCTTTCCTGGGCGGCTCACTTCAGCTGGTAATAGGCGTTGCGGTAGGCCTCGCCTGCGGTTTCTTCGGCAAGTGGGTGGACAGAGTGCTTTCATTCATGACAGACCTTACCTGGTGTATTCCGGGAACCATTCTGGCGCTGGCCGTTGTAACTCTCATAGGAAAGGGTCTTACCAACACGGTAATCGCCATTTCTCTGGTTGCATGGGCAAGCTACGCGCGTACCGTCAGAGCGAAGACCTTATCTCTTAAGAATATGGCCTTCGTGGAAACAGGAAAGGCTTTTGGAGAAAGCAATTTCTCCCTTATGGTCAGATACATTCTGCCAAACATAATTCCTTCGCTGATTGTAATGGTTTCCCTGAACCTTCCGGGAACAATCATGTCGACTACTACTCTGTCTTTCCTGGGTCTGGGCTCTCAGCCGCCTTCACCTGACTGGGGCCTTGCTATTTCCAAGGGAATAGAGAACATAAGCAGAGCGCCTTGGCTCAGCATTTTCCCGGGACTTGCGCTTGTATATACAACTTTCGGATTCAACCTTCTGGGCGAAGGACTGAGAGACCTGCTGGATCCGCATATGAAATCACAGTAAAGAGGGGGACAGACTTATGAGTGAAGAATTATTGAGACTTGAAAATCTGTCCATCGACTATAAGGTTAAGGACGGTTACCTCTCTGCAGTAAACGATGTAAACTGCGTCGTAAACAAGGGCGAGGTATTCGCTATAGTCGGAGAATCCGGCTGCGGCAAATCCACTGTAGCCCACAGCATCATGAATCTTCTGCCCGGCGGCAATGAGGAAATAAGCGGAAAAATTATTTTCAAAGGCAAAGACCTCCGAGAATGCACCCGTCAGGAGATGGAAGCCATCAGAGGTAAAGAGATAGGAATGATATTCCAGAATCCTCTGGACTCTCTTAATCCTGTATATAAGGTGGGAGATCAGATGGCTGAAGCTATTCTGCTTGATAAGGTTGATAAGCAGGAGGCATGGAACAGAGTAATAAAGCTGTTCAAGGATGTAAAGATGCCTGATGCCGAGGAAAGGGTAAACAGCTTTCCTCATGAGCTTTCCGGCGGTATGCGTCAGCGTGTCATGATAGCCATGATGCTTTCCAGAAACCCTGAGCTGCTCATAGCCGACGAGCCGACTACAGCTCTGGACGTAACCATAGAAGCACAGATACTTCAGATAATGAAGGAACTTAAGGATAAATTCAATACGGCCATAATGCTCATCACCCATAATTTCGGACTGGTTGCCGAAATTGCCGACAAGATAGGCATTATGTATGCCGGCGAGATGATTGAAAGCGGAGACGTGTTCGAGATATTCGCACATCCGACCCATCCTTATACACAACTCCTGATGCAGGCTTTGCCGAGCAAGACCAAAGCAGAGGGCAGACTGAAGACGATAGACGGTTCCGTACCGCGTATTACGGAGAAAAAACCGGGCTGCAGATTTGCTAACCGCTGTCCGTACGCCAAGGAAATATGCTTCAACGAAAATCCTGAAGCAGTTTTTGTGGGCGAAGGACATTACTGCCGCTGCCACATGGTTGGAAAGGAAGAAAAGTAAGATGGAAGAAAAAGTTATGATTAAACTTGACGGCCTGAAAAAATACTTTTCTATTTCCAAAGGCCTTCTGAAGAAGAGTACCACCTTCGCTAAGGCGGTAGACGATATTTCCCTAACCATCAACGAAGGCGAAATCGTCGGACTTGTAGGAGAGTCGGGAAGCGGCAAGACAACGCTGGCCCGCGTTATACTGAACCTGACCCAAAAAACCGAGGGTACTGTAATCATCGACGGAATAGACGTTTCCAAGGCTTCTGGAGAGGAAATGAAGAAACTCAGAAGCGAAGTGGCCGTCGTATTCCAGGACCCTGCTTCAAACCTGAATCCGAGACAGACGGTGGAAAGCTCCATCATGCGTCCTATGATAATCCATGGAGTTCCTAAAGAAGAGGCTAGACAAAAGGCCAAGGAAGTTCTGGAGATGGTTAAAATGGACCAGAGATATCTGGACAGCTACCCTCACCAGCTTTCCGGCGGACAGCTCCAGAGAATTGCCATAGCAAGAGCCCTGGCTCTCAATCCGAGAATTATGATTCTGGACGAGCCTACCAGTGCGCTGGACGTATCGGTACAGGCCCAGATACTCAACCTGCTTCTGGACCTTCAGGAGCAGCTGAACCTGACATACCTGGTAATCACTCACGACCTGAATGTTATCAAGTATATCAGCGACAGAATCGCTGTAATGTACCTGGGACGTCTGGTGGAATTCGGACCTACCTCGGAGATTGCCAATAATGCCAAGCATCCTTATACCAGAGGTCTGTTGGATGCGGCTCCCGTGCTGGATCCTAATATGAGGAACAGAAAAAAAGAGCTCATGACGGGAGATCCGGGAAGCCTGATTAAAATCGGACCGGGCTGCAGGTTCTGCGACAGGTGCAGATATGTCACCGAAGAGTGCAGAACCACAATGCCTGAGGATACCATGGTGGCACCGGGACATCAGGTTGCCTGCTTCCATCCGCTGGAGGACTGAAGCCGGTGAAACTCATTTAAACTGATTGTAATAATATTTGCAATAAACCAAGCTTATATCCTGTTTTAAGAAGGAGGAAAACATGAAAAAGAAATTAATCGTAATCTGCTTATGCGTTGTAATGGTATTTTGCATGGCAGCATGCGGAGGCGGCGGAGATGACGCTTCTGCCAAGACTAATCTGACCATAATCGACAGCGAATGGTACGGACTTGACACCTATCAGCTTGACGAAACTGCAGGCGGACAGGGACTTAACTCCAGTGCTCTCTTCCAGTGGAACCCTGAGACAAACACTATGGAAGACAATGTTTGTACAGACTGGGCTATCAGCGAAGACGGCAAGACAGTAACCTTTAACGTACCTGAGGGAATGTACTATTCCACAGGCGAACAGGTTGAACCTGAAGACGTTGTTGCTTCCATCCAGCACGGTCTCGATGTAAGCCCTTACAACTGGGGATACAACAACATCGAATCCATGTCTGTAGACGGAAGACAGGTAACACTTAATCTTTCACACTTCAGATCCGACATGGAATATTATTTCTGCGCAGGCTTCGTTACAGTAATCGACAAGGACGAGCTTGACTCCATGAGCGACGAAGAACTTATGTGGGGATGCCACCCTTACGGAATGTACGCTTTAGCTGAAGGCGGCTACGTTTCCGGTTCTGAAGTAAACCTTGTAAGAAACGACGGATATGTATGCAACAACCCGCTTGTTGAAAACAAAGGCGCAGGCAAATTTGAAACTGTTAAGTTACGTTTCAACGTAGAAAACTTCACTGCTACAGAAGAAATAAAGAGCGGCGATGTAGACCTCATCATGTCAGTTGAAACCGACCAGTACATGGAACTGAAAGATTTAGAGAATATTACACTTCTCGACACAACTTACCCTAACATTACTTATTTCGAAATGAATACCGATTCCCCTGTATTCTCTGATATCAATGTACGTAAGGCTCTCGCTCTTGCTATCGACAGAGACGGAATGGCAGAAGTAGTTGACGGACTTATCGCTCCTGCATATTCCATGATTTACGATACTGTACAGAACTTCAACCAGGATGCCAAGGATTATTTCCAGGAAAACCTTGCAAACGATCCTGAACAGGCTAAAGAATTATTAGATGAAGCAGGCTGGAAGGATACTGATGGAGACGGAATCCGTGAAAAGAACGGAAAGAAGCTTGAGTTTACATGGTATGCATGGACGGATTCCACTACTATTCCTGAAGCTATGGCTGAACAGCTCAAGGCAGTAGGCTTCAAGATGAACATCGAAGCAATTGACTGGAACTACGTATATGAAAACATCAACTCCGATGATTACGATGCAGGTATCGAATGGTTATCATGGGCAGAACCTATGCTTATCTTCGAATGCTGCTACTATGACCTTAACGCACCTGGAAATGACGATGCTTATGCTGATTTAGTAGCAAAGGCTGCGGGCACAGTTGACACTGACGAAAGAACCAAGCTTGTAGGCGATATCCAGATGAAGTTATTTGAAAACGTAAACATGATTCCTATGTACGCTGAACTCAGCTTTACAGCTGCAAATGCAGACCTGAAGGGATGCAACATTTTAGGTGACGGAACAATGCCTCTTAACGACCTGACATACTAATACATCAGGACAGAAAGCGGAGCTCATTATGGGCTCCGTTTTTACTATACGCTAAAGAACAATAAAAAAGATTAAATGCGCGTAAATAGGATAAAATGATAAAGACTGGTGGGGATTACGAGTAATATGAATAATATACTGGGGTTTTGGGTGCCTGGATTATCCAACAAAAATGGCATGCATCTTGCTTAATATGTCTGTGAGTTAGATAACTAAAAAGAAAGGAGAACTTTATATGAGTACTGAAAACAAAACTACGGGTACCGTGCAGATGAAAAAAGAAATCGGCGTGTTTGGCGGTATCAGTATTATAGGCGGCATTATGATCGGTTCCGGCATTTTCTATCTCGGTTCTTACGTACTGCAGAGAACCAACATGAGTATGGGTCTTGCACTGCTTTGCTGGATAGTCGGCGGTATTGTATCCATACTTGGCGGACTGTGCTTTGCAGAACTCGGTGCCTGCGACCCTAAGTCAGGCGGCATGGTAGTTTACCTGAACAAGGCTTACCACCCTGCTGTTGGATACAGCTTCGGATTTACAAGCTGGCTGATAAGCGGCTCAGGCTCTATAGCAGCTCTTGCCATTGCTCTTCCGACAGCTATGAGAAATTTCACGGACTTATCAGACACAGCAGTAAAGGTAGTTGCAATTGTTCTTATTGTTGGACTTACTGCATATAACTGCCTGGGAATTAAGCTTGGTTCCATGCTTCAGAATGTATCCATGGTAGCTAAGATGATTCCTATCGTAATTATTTTATTAGCAGGTCTGTTCCTCGGAAAACAGAGTCCTGATTTATCACTTGTACCGGAGGGTACAGAAGTAAGCTTCGGCAGCATGCTGGCTATGATTGCCTTTGCAACGGTTGCCACTCTCTGGGCTTATGAAGGATGGACCAACCTCAATCCTGTTGCAGAAGAGATGAAGAATCCGGGAAGAGACCTTCCTAAAGCGCTTATCATCGGTATCGGCGCAATCACAGTGCTTTATACTCTGTTCAACTTCGCTATTTACAGAGTGCTTCCGCATGATCAGGTAGTAAGCATGATTGAGGCTGATAACCTGTATCTTGGTACTGAAGTTGCCAAGAACCTCTTCGGCAATGCAGGCGGCGGACTCATTCTGGCCACTCAGCTTATAGCTATTTTCGGTTCATTAAACGGAATGATCATAGCATTCCCTAGATACTACTATGAAATGGCTCTTGACGGACATTTCTTCAAGAATCACGCAAAGCTGCACCCTAAGTATGCAGTTCCGCACGTTGCTCTGATTTCACAGGCTGTAATCTCCATCGTGCTGGTTCTTCTGAAGAGCCTGGACGAGCTGACTTCACTGGTAGTATTCGCAGGCATGGTTTACAATGTGCTGGTAATTCTGGCTGTAATCATCTACAGAAAGAAGTTCCCTGACATGGAAAGACCGTACAAGGCATGGGGATATCCTGTAACTGTAATCATTGCAGTTGTTCTCTTCGGAGCCCTTATGATCAACACTCTGGTTGAAGACCCTAAGACCGCACTTTTAGGTCTGGCTGTACCTATCATAGGTGTCATAGTTTGGTGGCTCTTTGACAGAAAACTTAAGAACGAAGCGAAATAAAGCATACTTTTTTCCATTTAAGCATACAAGATAAACGAAGGCCCTGCTTTGTAAAAGCGGGGCCTTCGTCAGACTGTAGACAAAAGCCATGAATGTCTTGTGATGTTCGTGGCTTTTTCTACG
>JBJETB010000002.1:0-22892 GCA_051883095.1 Anaerovoracaceae bacterium | reverse complement strand
AGACAGTCACTACATACAATTTGGCTTATTCATTACAGAAACTTGGCAAGAAGGTATTGGCGGTTGATTTTGACAGTCAGGCAAATCTGACAACGTGCTTTGGTGTGGAAGATCCGGCAGCAGTTCCTGTGACAATCGGTCATCTGATGATGGCACAGATTGAGGATGAAGAACTTCCTGCAGCAGAGGAATATATCATGAGCAGAAACGGAGTCGATTTTATTCCGTCATCAATGGTTCTGTCGGCAGTAGATGCAAAACTCCGTCTTGAAATGGGAGCAGAGAAGATGCTCTCAGGCATTCTGGAACCGCTCAGGGACAGATATGATGCGATTATCATTGATACCGCTCCGACACTTGGAGCACTTAACATCAATGCGCTTGCGGCGGCAGATGAAGTCATTATTACGGTAAATCCTCAGCTTCTGGCAATGATGGGCTTACAGGACTTTCTTAAGACTGTGAAGAAGATTAAGAACCGTATCAATGACAGGCTGGATGTGGCAGGAATTCTGCTTACTATGTGCGATGCCAGAACCAATCTCTGCAAGGTTATTACAGAGCAGGTGACAGATACTTTTGAAGGGCAGATTAGAATCTTTGACAGTAAGATTCCAAATACAGTAAAGGTTGGAGAGTCTGTTTATTATAGTGAGCCGCTTCTGGAATATGCTCCGGAGTGTAAGGCATGTGAAGCTTATGAAAATTTGGCAAAGGAGTTGATTGCTTATGAAGGCTAATGCAGGTAAGAGAAAGATATTTGATGCGGTGGATCTGTTGACTGAGGATACTTCGGCGCAGACTACAGAGGTTAAAGTAGAAAACGGTGTAGAACAGATTAAGATTGAGGATATCCAGGCATTTCATGATCATCCATTCCATCTGTATGAGGGTGAGAGGCTGCAGGATATGGTTCAGAGCATTAAGGAGCATGGAGTTCTGAATCCGGTCATCGTAAGAAAATTGGGCAAGGGATATGAAATGCTTTCTGGACATAACAGAGCCAATGCAGCAAAACTTGCAGGACTTACAGAGGTTCCTGCAATCGTAAAGGCGGATTTGCCTGATGAAGAGGCTTATGTGTATGTCATTGAGACAAATCTGATGCAGAGATCTTTTAATGATTTGATGCCATCGGAGAAGGCAACAGTTATGGCGGCACACTATGACAAGGTGTGTTGCCAGGGCAAGAGAAATGATATTATCAGAGAATTAGAAATACTGAATGGAATTGAACCGAAATCAACTTGTGGTCATAATGGCCACAAGTTAAAGAATCGGGATGCTATGGCGGAAGAGTATGGGTTTTCAAGCAGAAATGCGGCAAGATATCTGAGACTTAATTATTTGATTCAGCCATTTAAGAATCTGATGGATAAAAACAAGATTGCTCTGCTGGCAGCAGTGGAGGTGTCCTATCTCACGGAGGAAGAGCAGCAGATGCTCTGGAACATTGTGGAACGTCAGAGCCTGAAGGTCAAGCCGGTATATGCAGAGAAGCTCCGTAAGGCATCCGGAAATCTGACAGAAGAGAAGATGGCAGAAATTCTTGAAGCCTTGCAAGTGAAACACACTGATGGTAATGCCGGTGTAAGCTTCAAGCTTCCTAAGTCTATCTGCAGTAAGTATTTTGATGGAATGGATTCAATGCAGATGGCTGCAATTGTGGAGCAGGCCTTGGCAGCATGGTTTGAAGGGAAGGAGGCAGAGGTTGTTTAATACGGAAGATTTGAAGTGCCTTGATTCGAAATACTTCTCAATCATTTCTGTAGATGATTATGATGTGACCATTATGTCCAAAAACACTGGGCATATATGGTATCTTCATAATCCAGAATATCCGGGGGAAGGCTCGGTGGTTATTTTTCATAAACATAAGGCTTCTCATCCATACCATCGGCATGGGAGGGCGAATACGTTGAGGCAGGCGGTGAGAGGGATTAAGAGCCATGATAAGTGGCAGATGGGTGGAAGAAAATGAATAAGATATCTGTGACAAATTACATTGAAATATAAACAAATAACAAATAACATTATTGAAATAACTGTGTAATTATGGTAGACTATCTTTAAGTAATACTAATTGATTATGAGAAAGTGATGAGGAGAATACATGGATACTCTCAATAAAGAAAAATATATTAGCCTGAATGAAGCCGCCGATTATCTTGGAATAAAGCCAGTAACTTTGCGCAGTTGGATTAGAAATCCTAAAAACGAGGTGCCGGCCCATAAAATAGGAAGGTTTTGGAAATTCAAATGTTCTGAGATAGATGCATGGGTAAATAGCGGAAAAAGTGCAAATGCTGAATGACAGCAAAATTAACTCAAAGAAAGGCTGATACTATGTCAAGTAATTCAATATTGAATAATGCAAAATATTCCGCTGACACTGACGAGTGGTACACAACGTACGAAACCATAGCAGAGGAGTTAGCTCACTATGAAGGTCAGTTCAAGGGGAAGGTTGTTTTATGCAACTGTGATGATCCATTCGAGTCAAATTTTTCATATTATTTTTTGAGAAATTTCAATCGATTAAGGATAAAAAAACTTATTTGTACATCATACAGTGCGTCTAAAATAGATATGATAAAAGATAATGTTCAGATGACGTTGCCTCTTACAGATGAAAGTGGTGAACCACTTACGTCACGGAATGGATATGTTCTTGAAATTTCTCGTATGCCTGGAAAAGCAGGTGTGGAAATTGACGATGATACCATTAAAGAAGTTCTTCGAAAGAAGGGAAGAGTTAAAAAACTAAGGGGCAATGGAGACTTTCGTTCTGATGAATGTTTAGAATATCTAAAAAAATGCGATATATGTTGCACTAATCCACCGTTTAGTCTATTTGCGGCACTGTTTTCGTTGCTCATAAAGTATGATAAGCAATTTTTACTTATCGGTAATCAAAATGCAATAACATATAAGGAGATATTTCCTTATATCAAAGAGAACAAAGCTTGGGTAGGATATCGATTTGGCGATATGGCATTTCGTGTTCCGAATGATACGGAACCTCGAAAAACCAGATTTTGGATTGATGAGTTTGGACAGAAATGGAGAAGTCTTGGAAATGCCATGTGGCTTACCAATCTTGATATTCCAAAGCGCCATCAGGAGCTCAAACTTACCCAGAAGTATGATGCGGAAAAATATCCCAGGTATGATGATTATGATGCCATAAACGTGAGTAGAGTAGCTAACATACCGATGGACTATGATGGAATAATGGGTGTGCCCATAACCTTCTTAAAATATTATAATGGATCTCAGTTTGAAATAGTGGGAGAAGCTAATCATGGATCTGATAATGAATTTGATTTGTTCAAGCCTAAGATAAATGGCAAAGAACAGTTCAAGAGAATTTTAATCCGAAAAATTAATCACGAGGAGAAAAATCATGGACTTTAAGGTTTTAGATCTTTTCTGCGGTGCTGGTGGGTTCTCGTACGGTATGGATAAAAATCCTCATTTCCGTACCGTTGTAGCCTTAGATTTTGATGAAAAAGCGGCAGAAACTTTTAAAATGAATATGCCGTTGGCAGAGGTGCTTGTTGGAGATATAACAGATACATCTGTTAAGGAAAAGATCATTGCTCTATCCAAAGAGGCTGGGGTAAATATGATAATTGGAGGACCGCCTTGTCAGGGATATTCCATGAAAGGAAAGAAGTTAGGATTAAAAGATCCTAGGAATTTTCTGTTTCGTGAGTATTTAAATTTGGTTAAAGAAATACAACCGGAAATATTTGTTATAGAAAACGTAAAAGGTATATTACTAACATCCAACGGGTGGTTCAAGGAAGAAATATTAAAAGCAATTGAAGAATTAGGGTATTTCATTGAATACGGAGTGTTGAATGCTGCAGATTTTGGAGTTCCACAGGCTAGGGAACGTGCTATTTTTATTTGTTGTAAAGGAAAGGCGATTCCTTTGCCAAAGCCTATGGCAAAAAAACATATTACGGTTCGTGATGCAATTGGAGATCTTTCATATCTTGAATCAAACGAGGGCGATTTTGAACAGGATTATACTACAGAGCCTGAAACTGATTATCAAAAGCTTATGAGGAACGGAAGCAAGAAACTGTATAATCATAAAGCATCTAATCATAAGCAGGTAGCAATAGATAAATTAAAGCTGATTCCCCCAGAACAAGGCAAAGAATTTTTGCCTTCGGAGATGCATGGAAATCAAAAATTCAAAACGACATGGGGAAGATTAAAATGGGATGAGGTATCCCCTACCATTGATACAAGGTTTGATGCTTCATCAAATGGAACAAATAATCATCCATATTTAAATAGGGCAATAACTCCGAGGGAGGCAGCGAGGATACAGTCGTTTGATGATAGATTCATTTTTTATGGTTCCAAAGTATATGTTAGAAGACAAATAGGGAATGCAGTTCCACCACTGCTTGCAAAAGCAATTGCGGATCAAATAGATGCAGTTTTTATGGATGAGTGAAGGTGTAATTCAAGATAACAAAAAATGTTGCTTTAGAACAGGCAGAAAGAGAAAGGTGATGCTATGGCAAATTGGGAATGGCCCTCAATAGAAGACAAGCTGGAAGCAATAGGATATCTGGCTGTGCCGGGTGTTATAAGTGCTATTGAGGCAACTGTGCCAAAAGGAAAGACTGAACAATTCAGAG
Source organism: Anaerovoracaceae bacterium (assembly GCA_051883095.1). Taxonomy (GTDB): domain Bacteria; phylum Bacillota; class Clostridia; order Peptostreptococcales; family Anaerovoracaceae; genus SUG1106. Next base: position 18,228 of record JBJETB010000002.1, on the reverse strand, counting down.
AAGAATATAGAAACATGTATTCGGACGAATATCCATATGAAGCTGATAAGTATGGAAAGCAGTTTAGGATATATTTAAATGATACTGAAGGGTGTCCGGAATTCCTGAGAGGTCATATAGACGGTACATATGGCAATAGGATAAACAATACGCAGTTTATTGATGAATTGGTAAAGGAATACGGTTTTAAATTCACAAAAGGTGTGCAAGATAGCGATAGTATTAGAAATTTGGTATTTAGAAAATATAAACGGCCGATATTTGATTCTTTTGATAAGGGATTTTATGGTTACAGAGATTTTGTCCAGGATATTGAAAAATTAGTCAAAACAGAGGATGATTTGTCTCGTCCCAATGCCTTAACGTATGAGGAAAGGACAATTTCAAGAAGAACCGAAAGAAAAAATGATGGTGGAGATGATAAGGCAAATGGTTTTACTTCAAACCAAATGCTGAAGCTGGGGTGGGTTGGAGAAGAGTACATCGCTTATCTGTTGCACATCAAGGATGAAACGTTGCTATGCGAGCTTGGGGTTCCGCTCGATGTTAACTATGAAGTGGAATGGTTTAATCAGGGATTTCAAAATGCGGAAGAAGATATTGTGTTTCCAGATATCAAGAATCGAGGTTCATATCACGAAATTGTAAAAAAATGGGTTGATAAATCCGTCGGAAAGGGCTGTGATATAGTCTTAAAGATTGAAACAGGGTATTCCATTTATATAGAGGTTAAGACTAGCAAGCGTTCATATCCGTACTTTAATATGACATCCGTAGAAATGCAAGAAATGGAAAAAAGGAGTAACCGCTATGCTCTGATTAAGATTAATAATATTGAGAGATTGTTAAGTGGAGAATCTCCAGATATTATTACAATCATAGATCCGTATGAAAAGCTCTTTCATCCGAAGCAAATGAAAGAGGCAACATTTGTTGTAGGAGGGAAATAAGATGAATGTGGAAATGTCATACTTGCTGGGGATGGTTACGGGCAATGGTGAAATACAAAGAGGTGCGACAGAGACAACAATAACGATTGATATTCCTCATAAGAAACTGGAAACAGAGTTTCAACATGACGTTGGTATTTATGTCAGGGCAAGCATCACGGACATACGTGAAGTATTGGAACCATTATTAGGAACGGCACTGACATTTACTCAAAATGCGAACGTCTCTCTGCTTTCATTCAGGAAGCCTAACGAGGATTATCTTATGCGGGAGATTCTCCGATATCTTGGTGGAGCAACGTCATCAGATAATGCAAGAATATCATCAGAAGTGTTTTCTTTCACTTATGATGAGAGAAAACAATTTGTAAAGGGTTTTGCGGATGTAACTGGGTATATCCGGCGAAGCAACTATGCTTTTACAGAACCTAACTATCGTGTTTATTTTGAAATTCCGCATAATTGGGAACTTGTCATAGATTTTTGCAATTTGTTAAAAAGTATAGATATTCCTGTTCAAGCAATTGATTGGGCTCATCCCAACATGAGAGATGGAAACTTAAAAAAGTACAATCAAGGAAAGCCCGATTTCTGGAAAAAGGAGCATCAAGTGAAGGTGTGGGCATTAGAGTATCAGCCGGTCGGTTTTGTTGTCCTTCACAAACAGCAGGCTTTAGATTATTTTGCTGAGGAGCAGAAGAAGCCATATGTTATGGCTGGAAAAGATGCAACTGCGCGACTTCACAGATATTACTGGGAACTTACACAGAGAATAAAGGAAAAACCTCATCATCCGGGAGAAGATGATGATTTTATTCCTGAAGAAATAAGGGGAAAGCACTATGATAGCTGGACCGATATTGCTAAGGATTTAGGTTACGGAGAGGATGAGAGTTGATGCGAGAGGAAGAATTGTATGAGCCAATGCGTAGCTGGCTTGAACAGTATGTGAAAGACAAATACAAAAAATATGATGTTGTTGCTGTAGATGCGCATGCTGAACGATTGGATAGAGTATTAGCAAAATATGATATAGTGCGTGAAATGGCTAATGGAGTGGATATACAGATTGATGTTTTGGCAATAGCTAAGAAGGGAAAAGATATAAAACTCTTTTTTATCGAAGCGAAGAAAACGCGATTAACGTTAAGAGATTTAGGACAATTATGGGCTTATTGCAAGCTGGTAGATCCTGACGAAGCTTTTCTTCTTTCCTCTGCAGATCTTGGTAGCCTAAACAAGTTGCTAAATTCTTTTAAAAGAGAAGATCTTCTTGATTTTGGAGACGGGAAGAAGATAAAGAAAATGAGAGTGGGAAAGTGGGATGTTACAAAAAACAGCATAGAGTATAATTCTCTGGTACCAAAGCTTTAAGAAAAGCTTATATATGCCGAAAATTATTTGAAAGGAGGTCGCAGAATGAAGAAGATATGTCTTGGGACAATGATAAATCTTCTCTATCAGGCAAGAGCACGTAAATCTGATCAGGTACGTGATATTTGTCGAAGGATTTTTGCGGCCTTTAATTGTAATATTGATGGTTATGATAAGGCGCTTCCAAGCCATCTGAAATCAGGTCATGATCCAGTTCCGAAGGATTTGGTCGATAATGCCAGAGATATGGACGAAGAGGATGTCAATCAGGGCGTGAAGAAGCATATTCTCGAGGGTATTGCAACAGATAAGAGGGAAGCGATAATTAGAGCTGTCAAAGACATCCTTGAAGATGATACTGATATGCTGCCTTCTACGATTGTTGGCTATGCCGGATTTGAAAAAGAAGCTATATTGAGTCATGATGTTTTTGAAGAATCTGCTATTATGGCTTCTGTTCTGAAGTATTCTATTTCATGTGATAATGTTGCACTGAAGGAGTCTATCAAAGAGATTCCGAAGGATTATGTTGACAGTTTTGTAGGAAATGGACAGAAGATTATCTTTGAGAACCCAGACCTTGAGCAGGACGATGTTTCACCTTTGAAACGGACGCTAAAGGATCCTCGGTTCGATTGTATCTTCAATAAAGCAGTAGACATAAAAGTACCAGGGATGGCTAATCCTACAACTGCGAGTATGTTCTATATTGATCCAGTAAACTGCAAATTTAGATTTAGAGATCTGAAAAGCTTTATAGTTTCTAATATCGGAAACTATGTCTATTCAAGGGCAAAGGTACTACAAATTAAGGGGATTACGAAGAGTGATGTTGCCGTTGGTTCAAATGCGATGCTGAAATTTATGAGTGCCTATGGTAGTAGTGTAGAAACAGTGTTGGGAGAAATTCTTCTTTATGTTTTTTTGGAGCAGGCATTGGATGCACCAAAGATAATGACCAAACTGGAGATAAATGAGCTGAATGGTGGACTTATCAGCAAAAGTGATGGTGTTCATTTGCTCAGGGAAGAGATTTCAGGTCAACCATTTCATCAACTGGTATTTGGGGCATCGGATATAACTGGGCAACTTAAATTGGCAATTGACAGGGCTTTTGAGAAAATTATTGAAATCGAAAATAACTATGATGATGAACTTAAAATTGTGGACAGTACCTGCCAGTGGACAATTTATGATCCGGAAGCAACAAAATTCATGGTCGAGTTGATGACACCTAATCGGAATGGGAGTTATAAACCAGATATGGCATTTGGAGCATTCCTGGGATATACGATTGATGTGCAGCCACCAGAGAAGGACAGCAACAAATATAAGACAGCTGTGAAAGAACAGCTGAAAAAAGATATAGCTGCTGTACAACCATACATAATGCAGAAGATCATTGATAATAATCTGGATGGACACAGTTTTTATTTTTATGTCCTTCCATTCAATGATGCACCAAACGAAAAAGAAAGCATCATAAAGGAGATTCTCAGCGGAGGAGGTGTTATTTGATGAAAAGACCACGGAATGCTTCTCTGGCTGAAGCCTTGTATTATAATATTGAGAGCAATGAATATTTACAAGAGATATATGATAACCTGTTTTACAATTATTCGGTAAGATTGCTGGGGACAGAGTTACCTATCAAAGATGTGAATATCCAGGATGCGATGCAGTTTGCGGATCTGCTTGCAAAGTGTACGTATTCTCCAACAGCAAAAAGAAATCAGCAGTGGGGACAGGAAATAGCAATCTTGTTGAAATTGGTTTATCCTGATGAGCCTCTTGTGAAATATAATCTGGGATCGGTCTTGTCAGCGGTAGGAAATTATCGTGGACTAAAAACACCAATGGTCAAAGGTTATCGAAACGTGGATGTCTTTGATCAGATTTTTTACGAATATGACAAAAGCAATCATAAGATTCCTGGAATGGAAGAAGAATTCTTTTTTCGTGACCAGAAATCGGTTTTTGAACAGTTGAAGGGAAAGTTTTTCAGTTATTCTGGTCCGACTTCAATGGGAAAGTCTTTCGTAGTCCAAACATACATCAAGCAACAAATTGAGAATCCGGAAGTTAAAAAGATTAATTATGCTATTTTGGTTCCAACAAAAGCTCTGATTAATGAAGTAAGAAGCAATATAATCGGTAGTCTTCAGACCAAGCTGAAAGATCTTAATTATAGAGTAGTAACGGCGGCAGGTGATATTGTCTTAAAGCAGAAGCATCATTTTATTTTTGTGATGACTCCGGAACGGCTCCATCACATGCTAATTGAACATGATTCAATCAAGGTGGATTTTCTGTTTATTGATGAGGCTCATAAAATATCAGATAGAGGTGGAAGAGCATCGTATTATTATAAGGTGCTGATACAGCTTGCAAAGCAGCAGGAACTGCCAACTATAATATTTGCATCGCCCAATATTCCAAATCCCGAAGTGTATCTGAGTGTTATTCCAGGCACGCATCTGGAAGATATGAAAAAACTGGCATCCAGATATACACCGGTTTGTCAGTTCAAATACTTCGTTGATTTCTGTACCAGAAAAGCTTACAGATTCAATGACTATACACGGAAAGAAAATTGCTTTTGGGATATTCCGGCAGAAGAAGGATTGGTTGAACTTGTAAAGCGTGTGGGAAGTGGTCAGCAGAATGTTGTTTATTGCAGTTCAAGAAAAAAGGTGGTTGATTATGCAGTATCTTATGCGAAAGATATAACACCTATTGAAAACAATGAAAGATTGAAGACACTTGCACAGGAAATCCGTAACGAAGTCCACAGTAAGTGTTTCTTGGCGGATCTCATCTTAAGGGGTGTAGCTTACCATGTGGGATATCTTCCTTCAAATATACGATTGAGAATAGAACGGAGTTTTGCAGAAGGCGATCTCAGGACAATTTTCTGCACGAGTACTCTTGTTGAGGGAGTAAATCTCCCTGCAGATAATCTCTTTATAACGAGTTATAAAGATGGTATCAGTAATATGGATGAGGTTAAGTTTAGAAACCTTGTTGGAAGAGTGGGTCGCATTAAATATAATTTGTATGGAAATGCAATTTTAGTACGGTTGGATGAAAAATTAAAATCAGAACAGTTTCTGAAATTGTTGAAGGATGATGTGCCAAAGCAGGAAACAGCAATAGACATCAAGAGGAATCAGCAACATTATGAGGTGATGATAGACGACTTGGTTAGCGGTGATGTCCAGATGTCTAAAACGCATGAATCCGCTACAGAAGAAGATTTTGAAGCACTCAGGAAGTTTGCACTAATTCTCACCCGTGATCTGGCTTCTGGTAATTCAACGCCAGTTACACGAGCATTTGAACCTTATTTGGATGATGCAAAGATTCGCAAAATACAGGAGAACTTTCCAGAAGAGAAGACCAATGATGATATCACATTATCATTTGACCAGTATGATCAGTTACAGGATCTCATATCGGATGAAAAATACGGAAAATATCCGGAGCTTTCCGGTGAGGACGATGAAGCGGATTTTGAGGAGGTTGTTGACTTCCTTTTGAGATTGAGGAATGTGTTCAAATGGGAAATCTATGAGAAAGAGACTCTAGGAAAGCCAATTTATGCTAACAGTAAAAAAGGTGGTATTTTGAGATGGTATGCAACCATCCTTCTCAGATGGATCAGAGGAAATGGTCTTAGCACTATTATTCATTATGCTATTCAGTACAAGGAGAATAATCCGGAAACAGGTGTATGGCTTGGAAAGGTCAAATATGCAGATGTTTATGAAAAGAACAATCCTTATCATTTGAACTATGTTATTGCGGAATCGCTTGGAACAATAGAGAATGTTTTGCTGTTTAGTATTAGTAATTACTTTAGAAAGTTCTCTTTGGAATATAAGCGGCAGCACAATAACATAGAGTATTTTGATAATGACTGGTATGAATACATAGAATATGGAACAACAAATCCAGATACCATATTTCTACAGCAAAATGGGTTTTCTCGTGAAGCATCGATATTCATTCTTGATCCGAAGAATATTAAGAAGTATTTCATCGTAGTGGATGGCGAAAGAAAAATTAAACGAAGCATCTTAGAATGTGGAAATCTGGGCGTAGAAACCGAGGCCCAGGATATACAATTTAATATTCCAGAACTGTTTGTTGAATAGTTAATCTTTGAAGAATACCTCTTGTCAGGGATGGCAGGGGGTATTTTTTTTGTCTTTAAATATTAATCCCAAACCTATCCCAACATTACCCCAACAACGCCCCAAGTGGGCGTATTTTAATGAATTCTTATATTTTTTACAATGAAAGAGGCATGAAAACAGTGGATTTTTAGGGAAGGAGGACACGGTCATGAATAAGAAACAGACTTCAAAAACTGTTGCTACTAAAGCATCTCAGATTCTCCGTGATGGACGTTATGGCAGTAAAGCTAAGTCAGTTGCGGGATCAGCTTTAGCACAGACCAAGACTGGAAAGAAGAAATAATTCTTTCCAAACAACAGGCAGTGACAGGTCTAAACTGATCAGCCTGCCTGTTCCCTTCGGGGAATAACAACTGAATACTCTTCGTCAGGACTTTTTCGATTACAACCGAAACAAATTGACAAAAGAACGCATGTTCGATATAATAACCATATCGCTACATTAGGTCTAAGCTACGGAACAGTGCAAAGGAATGATTGGTGTATATTATCAACGGTCAGTTTGACAATCCCTTTTGACTGGCCTCTTATAGGAGGCGAAAAATGAATGCAGGAAGTGCATGTGGCTTGTCCGTGTTGTAAAAATAAAAGATTGTTTGACGCAGACCCAGCTGCAGTAGAGGGCATTATCAAGATAAAATGTCCGATATGCAAAGCGGTTGTGGCAGTCAGCTTTCATCAGAAAAAAGTTCGTACTGAGCGAATCGGCGCATAGGTAACTATAGCGACCAAGGCCTGACGAAGTTTAGAGGTAAAACTCTATTCTTTGTCAGGTCTTTTTTGTTGTTTTATCGGAAAAGAGCCACAACTTTTACCTATATCTGTGAGGGCACTGATAAATGACATCGGAACTGTCCTTAAAGAAGTGAGGGGTTGATATTTTCGGTTAGTAGTGAAGAGAAGTTTTTCTAATAACCCATTAGGTGGGGGGTTTGAAGTTTATTTTCTTTTCACCGGAAAATTTCAGGAAAATCCCGCTTAGGAAAGTAGGGGGACTTGGTTACGGATCAGAACTTACATCTGCGGATGCAGGCTCTGATGGGTATCCAAGAGGATACTCAAAATAAAAATTCATATCGGCCACATGTGCGCAGTGAGGCAGGATACGACATAACGCAGACAACAGTTGTGATAAAGACAACTGCTGAAAGCGGAATGTAGGTACCCTTGTTTTCCTGCGCATTTTTGTTGGTCACTGGGTACTTCGGGTCCAGTTTTCATATCGGGTATTCTGCTCTCACTGCCTCCAGGTCAGCTAAGGAGGCAATTATGAGAGTAAAGAAAACAAGACAGTCAGACAGAGGTGTGTATCGTTATCCGGTACAGGTTGAGGATGGACGTGGTGGTTACAGAACCGCTTATAACGTGATTAAGCCGGGTGAGGATGGAATCACAGAGGTGATGATTAAGTCGCTCCATGCTATGGATGACCATGAAGTTTACCTTAATGTAAAGAACGGACATCCACCTATGACTGCAGAACAGAAGGCAGCTAAGAAGGAATGGGAAGAGGCACATCCCGGAGAGAAGTACACCATGAACTGGAATCTTTCATTAGATTATATAGCTGGAGATTCAGATGAACCAGATGTGGACAAGAGCAATGTTCTTGCAGGTGCTTCTTATGATCCTTTTGATGAGGAAGAGGTATCACCGGAAGTCCAGAGATTAAGGGATGTGGTAGCGAGCATGACAGAAAGACAGAAGCAGGTGTACCAGCTGGTACTTCTGGATGAGCGTGGTTACACAGAGGCTGCAAAGATTCTGGATTGTTCACCTGCCAATGTAAAGCAGATTTGTAATAAGATAATCGCTCTTATCAAAGCTGGTGTCTAAAAATATATTGAATTTTTTTGCTGGGAGGTTAAAAACTCCCAGATTTTTTTTGCCTGTGACATGTAAGGAAGACAAGTTCCTACAGAAAGCGAGGTAAGAAGCGATGGCAATAAAACACAAGATAGTCATCAACGTTTCTGATCCACAGGGCAAGACCGCAAATGTGCTTAAGGGTGCCAATGTGAAGCTTCCGACAAGACTTATCAAGTTTTTATTCGGAGATTTCACACAGGTGTATCTGTTAGCACCAGGTCAGACAGTGGAATCGGTGGACATCCATGAAGTAGAGAAAGGAGAGTGTGCAGCATGTCCAAGGTAAACATTTCAAAAATCATTGAGGGTGTTGGTACCTGCAGTGAGAACCTGATTGGAATCTCTGAGAATCTGATCAGCATTTCCGAGAAGGTGTCGGTTATTTCAAAGGTGATTGTGGAGATCATATCTGAATTCCAGACGGAAGCTGATAAACCTGCAATCGAGACTAAGGCTAAGAAGTCAGCACCAAAGCAGATTGAAGCAAAGGCAGAACCGGTAAAGGAAGCGGCAAAGGAATTTACCTTTACAGAGGTAAGAACAATTCTGGCTGAAAAGTCCAGAGCGGGTCATACGGCTGATATTAAGAAGATTCTGGTAAGCCACGGTGCAGAAAAGCTTTCAGAGATTGATCCTTCTGAATATGCAGCAATCGTGGCTGAGGTGGAGGTGCTTGGATAATGGCTAAACATGCTTTTTTATCGGCATCAGCATCTCACAGATGGCTGGAATGCCCGCCTTCAGCAAAGTTATGTTCAGAGCAGGAGGACAGAGCAAGTCCTTATGCACAGCAGGGTACGGATTGTCATGAACTGTGTGCCTATCTGGTTGGGAAGGAACTGGGAAAGGATGTCACTGATCCAACAGAGAACCTTACCTATTATGACCAGGAGATGCAGGACTGCGCTGAAAGTTACTGCAGTTTCGTAATGGAACAGATTGAGGAAGCAAAGAAACACTGTCCAGATCCACAGGTTCTGATAGAGCAGAGGCTCGATTTTTCAAGATGGGTTGAGAATGGCTTTGGCACCGGTGACTGTGTGATTGCTGCTGATGATGTACTTCAGATTATTGATTACAAGCACGGTCTTGGAGTGCTGGTATCAGCTGAAAAGAATCCGCAGATGATGTGCTATGCACTTGGTGCTCTGGAATTATTTGCTGGTATCTATGATATCAATTCCATCCAGATGACCATATTCCAGCCAAGACGTGAGAATGTCAGCACCTACAATATCACAAAAGAGGAGCTGCTTTTATGGGCGGATGAGGTTCTTAAGCCTACAGCGGAACTTGCTTATGAAGGCAAGGGGGAATTTAAGGCAGGTGAACACTGTCAGTTCTGTAAGGTAAAAGCAACATGCCGTAAGCGTGCTGAATATAACCTGGAACTTGCACAGTATGATTTCGAGATGCCGCCTACTCTGAAAGAAACAGAGGTAGCAGCAATCCTTCCTAAGATTGACAGTCTGATTTCATGGGCTGCTGATATCAAGGAATATGCTCTGCAGCAGGCTTTATCTGGTATTCATTACGAAGGTTTCAAAGTAGTGGAAGGCAGGGCAAACAGGAAGTACACCGATGATGATGCAGTTGCTTTTGCAGTAAAGGATGCAGGTTTTGATCCATATGAGAAGAAACTGCTTGGCATTACGGCTATGACAGCCCTTATGGGTAAGAAGAAGTTTGAAGAAGTGCTTGGCAAATATATTACAAAGCCTCAGGGCAAGCCTGCACTTGTGCCGGAATCGGATAAAAGACCGGCAATCAATACAGCATTTGAAGATTTTAGTGAAAATTAAGGAGGAAAATTCAAAATGGCTAAGTTTATTAATCCAACAAAGGTAATCACAGGAGTAAATACAAGATGGAGCTATGTTAATGCATGGGAGCCTAAGTCTATCAACGGCGGAGCACCTAAGTATTCCGTATCTCTCATTATTCCTAAGTCAGACACAAAGACAATCGAGAAGATCCAGGCGGCTATCCAGGCAGCATATGATGAAGGCCAGGGCAAGCTTAAGGGTAACGGCAAGTCCGTACCTGCACTCTCTGTTCTTAAGACACCTCTTCGTGATGGTGATGCAGAGAGGCCTGATGATGAGGCTTATGCTGACTCTTATTTCATCAATGCAAATAGCGGCACTGCTCCGGGAATCGTAGATGCAGACCGTCAGCCTATCTTAGACCGCAGCGAGGTTTACAGCGGTGTGTATGGCAGAGCGAGTATCAACTTCTATGCTTTCAACAGCAACGGCAACAAGGGTATTGCCTGTGGTCTTAACAATCTCCAGAAGATTAAAGACGGTGAGCCTCTTGGCGGCAAGTCCAGAGCCGAGGACGATTTTGATACTGAGGAAGATGATGATTTTCTTTCATAATCATGTAACTGATGACAATGAAGGGCGGTGGCTATGCTGCCGCCTGATATGAGAAAAGCGAGGTAACGAAATGGATAAAATATTATATTCGCAGGTGTTGATTACCTGCACGACAATCAATGTAATCTCTATTATTTCCATGTTTGGAGTAATAATCGCAGACAAACTTCATGACCGCCGTGAGAAAAAGAAGAAGGAACATGAAGAGAAGGCTGCAAAGGATGCTGAGACAAAAGCAGATTAGTTTTTATGAGAGTGGGCATCGGCTTATGGCTGGTGTCCGTTTTCGGATGGGAGGTTTTATGAATTCTATCAGTATTGATATTGAAACATTTTCCAGCAATGACCTTAGTAAGTGTGGTGTTTATAAATATGTGGAGGCACCTGATTTTGACATCCTGCTCTTTGGGTATGCGGTTGATGGCGGTGAGGTGATTGTGGTGGATTTAGCAGCAGGGGAAGAGATACCGGTGGAAATACTGGCTGCTCTTGCTGATGAAAATATAACCAAGTGGGCGTTTAACAGTAATTTTGAAAGAGTGTGTCTGTCAGAATGGCTCAGAAGAAATCATTCTGAATACTTTGATTCCTATAGTGTGGATGGAGATACCGTGGGAAATTATCTGAATCCAAGGGGATGGAAGTGTTCCATGATATGGTCAGCCTTTATGGGATTGCCGTTATCTCTTGCAGGTGTCGGTGCGGTGCTTGGACTGGAAGAACAGAAGCTGAAAGAGGGTAAGGATTTGATCAGATACTTCTGTGTGCCTTGCAAGGCAACCAAAAGCAATGGAGGCAGGACACGCAACCTGCCAGAGCACGATGAAGATAAATGGAAACTCTTTAAGTTTTATAACCAAAGGGATGTTGAGGTGGAACAGTCCATTCAGAAGAAGCTTATGAAATATCCGGTGCCTGATTTTGTCTGGGAAGAGTTTTGGCTTGATCAGGAGATAAATGACAGAGGCATTCAGCTGGATCTGATGATGGTACAGAATGCAATTTTGCTGGATGAATTATCTAAGGAAAAACTTGGGGCAGCAATGAGAGAAATTACAGATCTTGATAATCCCAATAGTGTGGCTCAGATGAAGGTCTGGCTTTCTGATCAGGGTATTGACGTTGAATCACTTGGGAAAAAGGATGTAGCAAAGCTTATGGATGCGGTGGATGGTGATGTGAAGGATGCCCTGCAGCTTAGGCAGCAGCTGGCAAAATCATCCGTTAAGAAATATCAGGCAATGCAGAATGCAGTTTGTGCTGATGGCAGAGCCAGAGGTATGTTCCAATTTTATGGTGCCAACAGATCCGGAAGATGGGCGGGGCGTATCATTCAGCTGCAGAATCTTCCCCAGAATCATATGGAAGATCTGGAACAGGCCAGAGGACTTGTCAGGAATGGTGATTACGAAGCTCTTTCAATGTTGTATGATTCGGTTCCAAATGTATTATCGGAACTTATCAGAACTGCATTTGTGGCAAGGGAAGGGAATAAGTTTGCGGTAGCAGACTTCTCTGCAATTGAGGCACGTGTGTTGTCATGGCTTGCCGGTGAGACGTGGAGAACAGAAGTATTTGTGAATAATGGTGACATTTACTGTGCGTCTGCTTCTGCGATGTTTGGAGTACCGGTGGAAAAGCATGGACAGAATGCTCATTTGAGACAGAAGGGAAAGATTGCGGAATTGGCTCTTGGTTACGGCGGATCAGTTGGAGCCCTTAAATCTATGGGTGCTATTGAGATGGGACTTGCAGAAGAGGAATTGCAGCCGCTGGTTGATTCATGGAGAGCCGCCAATCCTAATATCGTGAAATTCTGGTGGGATGTTGACCGTGCGGTTAAAACTGCAGTGAAGCAGAAAAAGCAGGCTGATGTTAATGGTATCAGGTTCTTTTGCCAGAGAGGGATGTTATTTATACAACTTCCGTCAGGAAGAAGGCTTGCCTATGTGAAACCGAGAATGGGATTGAATAGATTTGATTCTGAGTCGGTTACTTATGAAGGCGTTGGCGGTACTAAGAAATGGGAGCGTATTGAAAGCTATGGTCCGAAGTTCGTGGAGAATATCGTTCAGGCTATTTCAAGGGATATTCTCTGTTATGCAATGAAAACATTATCGCATTGTATGATCTGTGCTCATGTACATGATGAACTGATTATTGAGTGCAGGGAGGATGTATCCCTTGATGCAATCTGTGAACAGATGGGAAGGACACCGCCCTGGGCGGAAGGATTAGTGTTGAGGGCCGATGGATATGAAACAAAGTTTTATAAAAAAGATTAAAAATCACTTGAAGTTTGGGTAGTAACGATATACACTAAAAGAAAAGTTGTTTAGGAGTGTCAAAGAATGAAAAGATTGTATTTATCCATGGATGATCGCCTTTTTGAAGCTATTGCAAAGGAGGCTGAAAAAAAGGGAATTCCACCAACAAGTCTTGTCATAGGCAATCTTGAAGATTTATATCTAAAGGATGAGGCAATAGATTATGAAGCAGTGTTAAATTGCATTTGTTACGAAGCAAAGCAAATGCCTCCAAATGTTCCTTTTTTACTTGCAGAACTTCCATCGTTCAATGATCTTATTATATCAACAGCAGAAAAGGCTCATATAAGCCCATCACCTGTGCGAGCCCGGATTGGAAAAAGCTTTAATGCTGCAGTAAAGGCAGGGAAAGTAGAAAATGTATTAAGAGCTAAAAGAGAAAACGGGAAACTGTTAAATAAAGCCGGTGTGGCAATGTATGTAAAAAAGAATAGCTAAAATCTTTTTGGGTTGTTGCAAAATGTATGTTGCATCAACCTAAATTTTTTTCTTGACATTTATGTTGTTACGATATACACTATCTAATATAACAATGTACATTGCATCGACCTACATTATTGGATTTAGCATTCTGGTGATATGTCAAGAACTTTTTTTAAAAGATTTTGATGTGTTTTTCAGAAAAAAGGGTAACTTTAATAGACCTTCGGTATATACTATAGAAAACCGAATGTCAGTTCGATTCGATATTATATTCGGTGTCCAGCTTTTCGCCGGTGTACAGTTGGTTTTTGACCAGCAATCCAAAAACGAGTCGTACAAATTTACGAGATGTAAGCGCGAGTGCTCTTTTGTGCTGATGTTTGGTTACCTCAGCATATTTTCTGGCATAGAAATCAGCATATTCAGGGATGTGCTTCCTGACGCTGTTTGCCGCTTCGCAAAGATAATAGCGAAGATAAGGATTTCCGGCTTTCGACATAACGTTGTCCTCAGAAGTGAAATCTCCGGAATCACCCTTAGGCCAGTAAAGCCCGGCGTATTTGGCAAGGGCATCGGATGAATGAAACGCTGTTATATCGCCTATTTCTGATAGAATTCCAGATGCCCATACCGGACCTATTCCAGGTATGGATTGAAGGATGATCAGGGCGTTAGGGTTCATTCCGTTGATGCATTTCTCAATCGCCTGTTCTATCAGTTTAATTTCTTTCTGATAGGCATGGATGCAGTTAAACGAGCTTGCCAGTGATATGTTCAGTGGTTCGTACATGCACTTGTCTAACCGGTAGGAATCCCTGGCGGCTTTCCGCAGAAGTTCGGAAGTTTTGGATATGTCAGAGATGCGGTTCCTGCTCTTTTCCGCAAGGAAGGTAAGCAGATTCTCTTCCGGCATATCGATAATCTCCTGAGGAGACAAAAATTCCGTCAGGACAGCTGAGGACGTGGCTCCATAGAGACTGCCAAAGGGTTTGTCATCACCTTCAAGGAGCTGAAGTTCACTGAACTTCAGATAAAGATTAGAGACCATATAAGTCTTCTCTCTGGTGATGCACTCAGAAAGGTGCATACGGTGCCTTGTAAGGCGTTTAAGTGCTATGAACTGCCCGCCGCGCCATGGCTCCAGTTTTTTCGTACGGCCTACCCTGCCAAAGTCAGCGATGAGATAAGCATCTGTGGGATCTGTCTTTTCCATTCCGATATAGGACTTTCGGTAATTCGAAGTGGCCTTTGGGTTTACACAGAAAACATAAGGCTTGTAGGGCATGAGAACCTCGCTGGTCGACAGGAAGTTTGAAATATGCACGCTGTATACAGAGGTAGATTCCAGCACGATAAGAATCGTATCCAGATTTTTATGCTTCTGCATACACTCAGCAATCATATTTACAAGCTTATCGGCACCCGGCTGATTATTGCCAAACGATGATGAGATGTATTTGTTTTCCTCAAAGTCCATAGCGTAGACGGCATTGGTCTTTGAGCTTACATCAATACCAACAAACAAAGTGGACAAATAGTTGATCTTTAACATGATATCACCTCCATTCCGATGGGGATTTGTGAAGTCTGAAGCAAAAGGTTTATCCTGTGCTGCATACGGTGACCGAAACCTCGCGCAATGAGCATGCACCCAGTCAGCCTTTCTTGCTGGGGCTAACGGCTGGGGATGAAAATTCTGTGTCAGCGGAATGTGCCGTATGTGCCAGGCTGAATGCTAAAGAAGCAGTCTCGGACTAAGCCGGCTGAAAGGAGGAACAGCAGTGCCTTCGGACATCAGACTCTACCTGATATCATACCACAGGATCTACCTATATTGAAATGTAACTATTGACTGTATATATGGGAATCGGGATGAGGGGAGTTCCTCTTAGATGTCCTTACCATTTATACATAAAAAAGAATAAGTCTGTAAGCTGTTTTTCTTGCTTACAAACTTATTATACGAGGAGGAAAAAAATGAATAATTATCAGTACCTTGTAAACCGTGTATTACCTAATTCTGGAAGTTCCATGACTACTAAAGCATACAGAGATGCTTTGGCCAATATGGGTTACAACAGATACCAGCAGATTGGATCCATAGGCGGAACCTCTGGCAGATCTACCGCAGTAGCTAATGGTACAATCACGAGAAAATAAAACTAAATATGCTTGCCTCGGTCGGGGCATTGTACCGGCCATTTTATTAATCTAATCACAAGGAGGATCCACACATGCAAATGTATTACGAAAACTGGAAAAAGAGCGCTGCCTCACAACTTGCACAAATTGTTTCGGACCCAGAGGGATTGCTCACAGGGAATGGCTTTATATCGGGAGTTTACATGCTCTCTTTCGTGAACCAGAGCAATGGGACGGTTATCCCAGCTTATATCGGTCAGGCAGGCGTTGTTCCAACAGCCCCCTCGTATGTTGCCCAGAACTGCTATGAAAGGATCTTGCAGCATCTCAAGCGCTGGATCGGAAACGGATATCTTACCTATTGGACAGGACTTAATTCCAACGATAAGGACTGGAAAATCAAGATCCAATTGCTGGAAGAAGAGAATTCTCAAGCAAAACGCTTGGAACTGGAAACCAGCTATATTAATCGGTATAAGCCGCTTCTGCAAGATACCGCTGGAGGAAAATTTGAACTTTATCCAACCAAATACGGTTACAGCAGAAATGACTTATGCATTCACCCTTGGAAAGGACAGAGAAGAGAGGCTTTTTTGGACAGAGTCTCTTTATTGCAGAACGGGAATTAAAATGGTTGAAATCAATAGCTGGTCTAATGGTCTTTGGTTTTATGAGCTACTTTATACCCTGGGCAATAAGCACATATTACGGAGTTTTTTAATTAAATAGGAGATGATGAAAATGACAAAAGCCGAAGCAAAGAAAGGTTTTACTAATTATTTAAATGCAGAACATATAAATTACACAGTGCTTAACGAAACTGGACAGATTGCTTCTTTGGATGAACTTGATACTATATATTTATCATGTAATATAGAGGATGTGATTGGAGGCAGGATTGAGACTTCCGTGAGATTTATGGAAGAATATTGCTACTGCCAGTCCTATTACTGCCAGCCGGTTGCAAAAACTGAAGAAAAAGCCATTAAAGCAGCGAGAATGTGCAATTATATGAATCTGCACCTTCACTGGGACTGCAATAGCCTCTTTGAACACAATTATTTTCTGAATGAGGAAGATGGGGATATATTCAACGGTTTCCTCATTCGATATGAATTATTGGATGAGTATTTCCAGGAAGCACTGGATCATATTTTAAACTTCAGTGTTCAGCAGATAGCTGATGTATGCATACCAATAATATTCCATCTCGAAGGTAAATATTCATACGAAGATTTCAAGGAATATCTCAGATTCCAAATAAGTGGAAAGTGAGGAACTTGTTTATGGATAAGGACTGGAAGATAAAATTACAGGAAGAATTTCCTTTTATGAGACAGAACAATGTCGAAGAAGAGTGCAACTTATATAAACGCTGGGGATTTGAATGTTCTGGTGGATGGTACCAGCTGCTTAGGGAGTGTTGTGAAGCGATTGTCGCACGATATGCAGAAGACGGCATCGGAATATATGATATCGATTTTGAGCCAGCTCAGATAAAAGAGAAGTTTGGTACTCTTCGCTTTTATTATGGATATACGGACGCACCCTGTGGGATTGCTGCTTTTGACAACCTTGCAACTGGGAAAAGTATACGGTTTGAACCTAAAGCAGAAGGTGATATAGATGATACTAGGGCAAGGCTTAGACAGGATATCCGGATTATAGTTCGATCTGCGGAAAAGAAAAGCAGACATACCTGCGAGGTGTGTGGTGCAGAAGGAAAATTGAAAAATGATTCCGATGTTGGTATTGGGTGGGTTCAAACACTGTGTGATTCCTGCCATGAAAGCCGGTTGAAAAAAACGATAGAAAGAAGAGAAAAGCGAAAGAAGATGTCTCCGGAAGATTTTCTGAAAGAGATAAAAAGTAATATGGGAGAATAACAGTCAGAGCAGTCACCAATGATAGGTGGCTGTTTTTTTTGAGCATTTTTTTCAGGGAGGTTAAAAATCCCCTGATTTTTTTTGCCTGTGACTTGAGGAAATACCTCACAAATATTTTTTCAAGGAGGGTAATTCAATGGAATTACAGATTTTTCAGAATGCGGAGTTTGGCTCAGTCCGCAGCACAATGATCAATGGGGAGCCATTTTTTGTGGGTAAGGATGTTGCAGAGATTCTTGGATATGCAGATCCGAACAAAGCGATTGCTATGCATGTCGATGAGGAAGATAAACTCAACGACAAAACAGCGTCGAGTTTAGGTCAGCGTGGAGGATGGCTTATCAACGAATCAGGTCTTTACAGTCTTATCTTATCCAGCAAGCTTCCTGCGGCAAAGAGATTCAAGAGATGGGTTACATCGGAGGTCCTTCCTGCAATCAGAAGACACGGGTTGTACGCAGTAGATGACATGCTAAATAATCCGGACGCTTTGATTGAAGCACTTCAGGCTTATAAGGCTGAGCGTATGCAGAGATTAGCGTTGGAAGCTGAGAATGCGGTGCAGAAACAGCAGCTTATCGAGATGCAGCCGAAGGCAAGTTATTACGATGTAGTTCTCAATAGTCCGGACCTTGTATCTATCACTGAGATTTCAAAGGACTATGGCTGGAGTGCTC
>JBJETB010000001.1:0-23308 GCA_051883095.1 Anaerovoracaceae bacterium | reverse complement strand
TCCCGGCACAAGGGATACGGATGCATTGAATCCGCTATGCAACCGCAAAGAGGTCCATGCGGTTCTGCTTTCAGGGGGAAGCTCCTTCGGTCTGGATGCAGCGGGAGGGCTGATGCAGCTGCTGGAAGAAAAGAAAATCGGGCGTGACGTCGGTGTTACAGTTGTTCCTAATGTCTGCGCATCTATCCTTTTTGATCTGAAATGCGGCAGCTGTAATGTAAGGCCTGATGCCAAGATGGGCAGGAAAGCCGGTGAAAATGCCTTTGCGCGCCAGTCATTCCAAAGTGGGAATTATGGAGCCGGTACCGGTGCAACCATAGGAAAAAGCCTTGGACCGGAACATGCTATGAAAGGCGGTGTGGGAGCCGCTGCTTTCCGTCACGGAGATCTGATTGCAGGTGCGGTGTTTGCTGTAAACTGCGTGGGCGATATTATAGAGAAAGGCGAAATAATTGCAGGTGTTCGCGGAGAAGACGGACTTACATTTGCAGATAGTGAATCCGTTATTCTGGACTCATATGCATCGGAAAAAGACCTGTTCAGCGGAAATACAGTCATCGGATGCATTATGACAAATGCAGCGCTGACAAAAGCGCAGGCGGCACGGCTGGCTGCACAGGGACAAAATGCCATCGCAAGGGCAGTACACCCAGCACACTCCATATATGATGGAGATACAGTATTTGCTCTATGCAGCGGGAAAGTTCATACTTCCCCGGATGCTGTTGGCATACTTGCCGTCTGTGCTGCTGAAGCTGCCATTTTAGATGCTGTGAAATCGGCACAATCCTTCGGCGCTTTTATTTCATATGAGGATAGAATAAGGGCTATATCTGATAGATGAAAGCTGTATCATTATGCCAATATTTTTCCATCTGTTGAAACAGTCACAACCTGCCACGGGATGAACTTGCCGCTCTGCTGCAGAGCATTTCTGGCAGCAGCTTCGATTCCGCCGCAGCAAGGAACTTCCATTCTCACCACAGTAACGCTTTTGATATCGTTGTTGGCGATAATGGCGGTAAGCTTCTCTGAATAGTCTCCGTCGTCCAGCTTTGGGCAGCCGATGAGAACCACTCTGTTCTTAATGAAGTCGTTGTGGAAATTGCCGTAGGCATAGGCAGTGCAGTCTGCGGCGATAAGGAGATCAGCACCGCTGAAATAAGGTGCGTTCACAGGGGCAAGCTTTATCTGCACCGGCCAGGTGGAAAGACGGCTTGCTATTGTCTGAGCCGGTGCGGCCGAGGATGCAGGCGCAGACTGAGACTTAGACTCAGCAGTTTCATGCTTAATGGCCTTTGTCTGAGAGCCGGGGCATCCGCATGGCATGCCGCCGCCCAGCTCCTGCATCAGCTTTTTTTCCAGCTGGGCTTTCTTTACTGCTGCTTCGTCATAAGCCGGAGCCTCACGCATTTCAAAGGTGATGGCTCCTGTAGGACAGGCAGGGAGACAGTCCCCCAGACCGTCACAGTAGTCCTCCCTCATAAGTTTCGCCACGCCGCCAACCATGGCGATGGCACCTTCATGACATGCGGATGCGCATGCGCCGCAGCCGTTGCACTTTGATTCATCTATTTTGATAATTTTTCTTAACATTTATGTTTCCTCCGTATAATAAGAATGTGTTCATTTGACTTTTCTCCTGCATTATAATACAATTTCCATGGAAAGTATGTTGTAAATACAACAAAATCGGAGGATTTTATGAAAAAATATATAGATATTATTGGAAAGTGCGCTTTGTTTGCAGGAATAGAGCCTGAGAATATTGCGGTAATGCTGAACAGCATGGAGGCAAGGGTGATAACTGCAGCAAAAAATCAGGTTATTATTTCTGAGGGTGAGCCGGCAAAGTATATGGGTCTGGTGCTTTCAGGGGGCGTGCGCATCATACGGGAGGATTACTACGGAAACAGGAGCATTGTAGCGGAAGTGGAGCCAGGTGAACTGTTTGCAGAGACGGTTGCGGCTGCAGGAGCAGAGAAGATGCCTGTCAGTGCTGCGGCGTCAGAGGACAGCGAGATAATGCTGATTGACTGCCGGCGGATGCTTTGCTGCGGAGAAAAGGATATGAACAGTATTCAGAGCAGACTTGTCAGCAATCTGCTCCGTGTTGTAGCTGAAAAAAACATAATATTAAACAGAAAGATAGAAATCATATCATGCAGGACCACACGGGAAAAGCTTATGACATATCTTATGGCTGAGGCTAAACGCAGAAACTCAAGCGAGTTCGAAATCCCTTTCGACAGGCAGGAACTGGCGGATTATCTTGGAGTGGACAGAAGTGCCATGAGCGCGGAAATCGCCAGAATGCGGAGAGACGGTATTATAGAAAACAGAAAAAGCAGATTCAGGCTGCTCGGGCACATGTAGCTTGTATGGGTTTTTTGTGAAGAAAGACCTCCTTTCTTGACTTGAAAGGGTTTTCCAAGTATAATGTAAAAGATGATAAGGAGGAATGACCAGTGAGGATATTGACTATGCTGACGGGACTTCTGTTCATTGGGGCAGGTGTCTTTCTAGTGGCAAACGAAGGAGTTACTTTTTTATCAGTTGCTTTTGTAGCAGGAGTAATGTTTGTAATAGCAGGCATTGTAGAGTGCCTTTCATACAGCAGCTATAGAGGAGATAATGAAGAGAGATCATGGATATTAAATGACGGAACGACCACATTCGTGCTGGGAGTTCTGATTCTGCTGAATAAAATATCGGCAGATGCTGTGGTTCCCATGATTCTGGGCCTCTGGGTGCTCATTACAGGTATCAGAAATTTTGTACATGCCTGGGAGCACGTGGAGGAAAGAGGCAATGCTTTCTACGATCATCTGATTATCGGGCTTCTTAACATAATTTTTGGATTATACGTTTTCTTTGACAGTGAGATTTTCAACCTTGCGTCTGTCACACTGATAGGGCTTTGCGTAATTGTGCAGGGTATTAACATAATACATGTAGGTGCTACTATAAGAACCGTAAAGCCTAAATTTATCAAGACAAAGGAAGAAATGCTGGAGGAGGCTGCGGCCAAGTTCGAGGAGGCTCATGCCAATGCCAAGGAAGCCATCAAGGCAGCCAAGGCGGCACAGGCAGAGCTCAAGTCGGTAGAGCGCACTCCGGAGGAACTGCTGGATCCTACCCTTGCTCCTAAGCCTGGCAGAACGGAGGAAGGTACGGAAAGCTCAGATAATGTGCAGACCGGTTCAGACGAGGAAAAGCAGGATGAAAAATAGCTATGACATTGCAATAATTGGCGGCGGTGCGTCAGGACTTGCAGCTGCAGTGACTGCAGGGAGAAGGCCGGATCTGTCGGTGGCTGTATTTGAGAAAAAAGAGACTGCAGGCAAGAAGCTGAGTGCGACGGGAAACGGCAGATGCAATCTTTCAAATATCAGATGCGATAATTTTGAAGAGGTTATGGACTTCTTCGGAAGCACAGGTATCGCTGTTCGCAGAGACGAGGAAGGCAGGCTGTATCCTTATGGAGAGGAAGCAGGTGAGGTTACCGCGCTTCTTACTTCACGTGTTCTGTCATATGGTGTTGATTTTTTATTGAATAGTGAAATTATCGGAATGGAAGCAGAGCCTCGGGGCGGCTTCCTTCTTTTCGTTGGCGCCGAAAAACGTGAAGTTCATGCCCGTGCTGTGCTCATTGCAGCAGGCGGCAAATCTTACGCGTCCATGGGAACAACCGGTGACGGATATGTTATGGCCAGAAAGCTGGGACACAGTGTGACAAGCCTGGTTCCTGCACTGACAGGAGTGGAGGTCTGCGAGGACATCAGCAATCTGAAAGGTGTGAGGACTAAAGCTGAGGCCTCCCTTTACAGAAACGGACAAATGATTTTCAGCGAAAGAGGAGAGGTACAGTTCAGGGCAGACAGCCTTTCCGGAATATGCATAATGAACATGTCGAGACATATCAGGCGCGGAGCGGAGTACGAGATTGCCCTCAATCTTACAGCTGATTTAGGAACTGAAGAACTTGAAAATATTCTGACAGTTAAACTGACTGCAGAGGGCATGGAAGCGGCGGATTGCCTCAGAACTCTGGTCAAAGGACCTATGGCATTGAGGGCGCTCAGTCAGGCAGGCATCGAGCCGGAAGAGCCCGGAACATCTGTTGTCAATGATGCCGTCAGGTTCGTCAGACTGAAGAAGGCCATAAGCGACATGAGATTCACAGTCAGTGGGCTCAAGGGCTGGAATGAGGCACAGGTTACTTCAGGAGGAGTGCCTGTGGACGAGGTAGATGGTCTGACCATGGAGTCAAAACTTGTTCCGGGATTGTTTTTCAGTGGCGAGGTGCTGGACTATGACGGCCCTTGCGGCGGTTACAACCTGCACCATGCATGGCTCACAGGAATACGCGCAGGAAAGGGAATGGCGGACAGATGTACAGAATCCATCAGATAAAACTGAGACCGGGAGAGCCTCTTGACAGGCTGCCGCAAAAGATATTGAAAAAACTGGGGTATGCTGCAAAGGGCTGCACCATAGATGAGTACAAGGTTGCGAAGGAATCCATCGACGCCAGAGATAAGAATGAGATACGTCTGGTGTATTCGGTGGATTTCACTCTGAAACCGGATCGTCGTCTGGAAGCGAACCCCCGTCTTGGGCTGGAAAAAGCACCGGATATGAGCTATAAAAAGGCTGTCAGCAGGCCTGATGCGGTAACTCTTGCACACAGACCGGTAATAGTGGGATTCGGCCCTGCCGGAATGTTTGCAGCTCTCATTCTGGCGAGAGCCGGTTACAGGCCTCTGGTTCTTGAACGTGGGCAGGACGTTGACAGCAGAACAGCTGCAGTGGAACATTTCTGGGAGACCGGGGAACTTGATACGGAATCAAACGTCCAGTTCGGCGAAGGCGGTGCAGGCACTTTCAGCGACGGCAAGCTGACTACGGGAATTAAAGATCCGCGTATAAGAAAGGTACTGGAGGAGCTGGCGGCGGCAGGAGGCCCCAAGGACATTCTTTACCGTCAGAAGCCCCATATCGGCACCGATGTACTGAGAAATGTGGTAAAAACCATCAGAGAAGAAATAAAGAGTCTCGGCGGAGAGGTGCGCTTCGGATGCCGGGTGAGTGATATAGTTGTAGAAAAGGGCGGAACAGGCCGGGACTGCCGGATTGCGGGAGTAATATCGGCGGGAGGCGAAGTGATAGGATGTGAGGCTGCAGTTTTTGCCATAGGTCACAGTTCACGGGATACTTTCAGATGGCTTTATGAAAAGGGAATAGATATGGCGCAGAAGCCGTTTTCCATAGGTGTGAGGATAGAGCATCCGCAGGAAATGATAGACAGGGCTCAGTACGGAGCGCCGGCATCAGAGCTGGGACTTCCTGCAGCGGATTATAAGCTTAACTACCGCTGTGAAAACGGCAGGGGCGTATACACATTCTGCATGTGCCCGGGAGGAAAGGTGGTTATAGCATCTTCTCAGGAAGGCGGTGTTGTTACCAACGGTATGAGTTACCACGGACGGGACAGCGGCACTGCCAACAGTGCTCTGCTCTGCGATGTGCGGGTCAGCGATTTCGGCTCGGACCACGTGCTGGCGGGAGTAGAGTTTCAGGAAAAATACGAGAGGCTTGCCTTTATAAACGGCGGCGGAGGATATAAAGCACCAAAATGCAACTGGGGTCAGTTCAGAAATCCTGATGATGAAACTTTGTCTGAAGAGGCAAAATCAGATGCAGAGTCGGTGGCAAATTCACTTCCGGAATTTGCGGCTGCGGCAATCAGAGAAGCCATGCCGCACCTGGGACGTAAACTCAAAGGCTTCGACAGAGACGATGCGGTTATGACAGCAGTAGAGGCCAGGAGCTCTTCGCCTGTAAGGTTTGCCAGAAACGGTGAACTGGTGGGCAGCATGGACGGCGGCAGGGTGCTGGACGGGTTTTATCCATGCGGTGAAGGAGCAGGATATGCCGGCGGAATCATGTCGGCTGCAGTAGACGGCATAAAGGCTGCGGAGGCAATAATAGAAAAATGGCTGCCTGCTGAATAACAGTGATAAGTGCGAATAAAATAAAAGGGACTGTGGCATTAATCTTTTCTTTACGTTAATGCTGAAGTCCCTTTTTTATAGATTTCTATTCGACAAGACAGCTGCCTGTCATATCGGACGGCGCCTTAAGCCCCATCAGGCGCAGCAGCGTAGGCGCAATATCCGCGAGCTTTCCGCAGCCGTTTTTCGCTTCTTCGGTAAAACTGCAGGGGTCTGCTGAGATATGTACCAGCGGAACCGGATTGGTGGAGTGAGCCGTTACGATATTGCCATCGGAATCCACCATACAGTCGGCATTGCCGTGATCAGCAGTCAGGAGGATCTGACCGTTTTTTTCGAGAACGGCTTTTGCTATCTGTTCCACGCATCCGTCCAGAGTCTCCACAGCCTTGACAGCCGCATGGAAAACTCCCGTGTGTCCGACCATATCGGCATTGGCAAAGTTAAGTATTATAACATCGTATTTATCTGCATCTATTTCTTCAAGAACCTGCTGCGTAACCTCCGGTGCGCTCATCTCAGGCTTAAGATCGTATGTTGCAACTTTCGGTGACGGCACCAGAATACGGTCTTCCAGAGGGCTGGCCTGTTCCACACCGCCATTGAAGAAGAAGGTGACATGGGCATATTTCTCGGTTTCTGCGATCCGAAGCTGGTGAAGTCCCAGCGAAGAAAGGTATTCTCCCAGCGTGTTCCTGATGGTCTGAGGCGGGAAAGCCACTTCAACACCCGGCATTTCCGCATCGTACTGTGTCATGCATACATATTTGATGTTTTTCGGATTAGAGGTGCGTCTGAAAGCATAATTATCGAAATCGGTGTCAACGAACGCTCTTGTAATCTCTCTCGCTCTGTCGGGACGGAAGTTGCAGAAAATTATTGCATCACCATTCTGTACAGTTGCTTCCGGGCAGCATATGGTCGGAATAATGAATTCGTCTGTTTCACCGGATTCATAAGCTGCTCTCACCGCCTCACAGCCTGAATCTGCCTTTCGTGCCAGACCAAGAGTCAGGGCGTCATAGGCTTTCTGCAGTCTTTCCCAGCGTTTATCTCTGTCCATGGCGTAGTATCTTCCGGAAACGACACCGACACGCCCTGTTTTTTCTTTATCCATAAAGGTTTCGATATCCTTCATATATTCAATGCCGGATGTAGGGGGAACATCTCTGCCATCCATAAAACAGTGAAGAAAAACATTTTTTATACCACGTTTTTTTGCAAGCATCAGGACTGCCTTGATATGGTCTATATGGCTGTGAACTCCCCCGTCGGAAAGCAGGCCGAAAATGTGCAGGGCAGGTTTTCTGGTGCCTGTTTCCCATGTTGTATCACGGAGAACATGGTCACAGGCCGAGTTAAGGGCAGCGTTTCCATAAAAGATGCCATCTTCCACCGCCTTTGTTATTCTCGTAAGTTCCTGATACACGATGCGTCCTGCACCGATGTTGAGATGCCCTACTTCAGAGTTTCCCATCTGTCCTTCCGGAAGTCCTACGGCAAGGCCGCTGGCATTTAGTTTCACGTTGGGATAACCGGCAAATATTCGGTCCAGTGCAGGAGTCCGGGCGGCCTTTATGGCGTTGCCTGTTTCTTCGGGATTCAAACCGAAGCCGTCCAGAATCATAAGCATGGTCGGACGCTTTTTTATTTCAGTCATTGTGTATACCTCGTGTTATTAAAAAGTCCACTCAATTATACTCTACCAAGTAAGGCCTGTCAAACCATACAAGTAGAAACAGAGAAAAGAAAATCACTTGAAAAAATTACATAAATTATTTATAATGTAATTATAATACAAAAGATTCTGAGAAAGTGAGAGGAGTATTTATGGATTATTTATATGGAAGAGACGGTCTGCCTTACCGCACAGCAGAAGGGCTGCTGCAGA
Organism: Anaerovoracaceae bacterium; assembly: GCA_051883095.1. Classification (GTDB taxonomy): domain Bacteria; phylum Bacillota; class Clostridia; order Peptostreptococcales; family Anaerovoracaceae; genus SUG1106. The sequence continues at coordinate 15,400 of JBJETB010000001.1, read as the reverse complement.
TGGTTTTCCCGCTGAGTACCTACTGTCTCTGCTGCGGAAAGGCAGTCGACAAAACCAGGAGCTACAGCATTTGTGATCACTGTATCAGACACATTAACTGGGGCAATATCCGCATCAATCTGGAAGCCGAAAGCCGCCGCCTGGGCCGCCCGGCCCGCCTGGACTCTGCCGTCGCCTGCGTTAAATACGGCCTGTACGAACGCAGGCTCATATTTGACCTGAAATACGACGGCAGGACCTATGTTGCGCGGGCCCTGGGACAGATAATGGCTGACCGCCTGGCGGCCGGAGATATCGGCGGCTTCGATTATATAGTCCCGGTGCCGGTGCACCGGGACAAAGAAAAGGCTCGCGGCTTTAATCAGGCTGAGAAGATGGCACGGCACCTGTCACGGCGAATCGGGGTGCCTGTGCTGCCGCGAGCCCTCATAAGGCATCGGAGGACCGCAGCCCAGCGGAGCCTGTCCGCAGAGGACAGGTATTTCAATCTGGAAGGAGCATTTTCACTTAACCACGGGAATGCAGAACGTATTGCCGGCAGCCGCATCCTTCTGCTGGATGATGTATATACCACCGGAGCAACGGCTCATCAATGTGGAGGGGTACTGAAGGAGGCAGGCGCAGCAAGAGTGGATTTTATCTCTTTTGCAACAGGAAACGATTTCGCAGAGGGATTTTTCCCGGACTGAGATTTACAATATGATATTTGACATGAAGCAAAATTTTGTTGTATAATAAGAGAGCATAAGGATTTGGCTTGTAATATGGGATAAAGGTAAGAAATATGAAAGATTTTTTAAAGGACAGGCTTCTGATTGATTTTGACGGAAGCTGGAATCTGAATGAAATCATTGCAGCTGCCATTTGTGTGCTGCTGGCAGTATTTGTTGTGCTGGGTGTGATTAAACTTATCAAAATGGTTATAAAGACTGCCAACCCGCGAAAAGAAACCATTTTCAGCCATCGAAAGAATAAATATAAGAACTCTATAGGAAAAAAGAACAAATATTGAAAGAATAATGTTGTACTTATGTAGGCCCCGCTTTAAAGCGGGGTTTTTTGATTACGGTTAAAGCCTAGAATCTGAAACCGTTGGTTTCGCAGCACTGGCATGCCGGAATCTGATTTATACTCTGAAGGCTACGCCTGTTGTCGTCATTATCTCTGTCACGTCTTCTTCTGCGCCTGTCATCATTGTCCCTGCCGCAATCCCTGTCACGGTCTCTGTCGTCATCTCTGTCGCAGTCTCGGTCTCTGTCTCTGTCACGCTCTCTGCATCGTCTGTCGTCATCATCATCGCAGCAGCGTTCGGAACGAGGTGCACAAGGGTCGCACTGACCCAGATTATCACAGCACACATCTACTTCTTCGGCATTAAGAGCAAAAAGTGAAGGCCTTACCACCTGAAGATTGATCTTAGGAGTGAATACAAGGCTGCCTGTTACTCTTACATCCCTTGAAGGACAGTCTTCTTCTGATTCTTTGGATACGGTGATTACAGGATTGAGAAGTACTGCGCAGCCCTCGAAGTTAAAGCGCAGAGCTGGAGCGATACCCTGGCTCTGACAAGGAATTCTCACACATTGCAGGCCGAAATTGCTGGAAGCCCTTACCGTTACAGGACATCTGCCGGTGGAGTCATTTCTTGTTTTGATGCAGAGCTTGAAATCTCTGGTACATGTGCCGTTGGAAACAAAGCCTTCCAGAACTATGGTGAAAAGCAGCTCCCAAGGTCCCGGGACCTCTGCCAGGAAGAAATGTTCATCTCTGTCGCAGTCCATGTCGCAGTCATTATCACAGCGGCGGTGTGAGCAGTTATCGTCGCAGATGTGTGTACATCTAGGTGTGCAAGGGCATCTTGTTATATCGGCCATTATTCCTGAAAGGTCGGCAAAATATCTGCCGTTCTGTAAATCCAGGTCTGTAACCGGGAATCCGTCAATAGTTACATCATCAGCATCAAAGGAGGAATTCCTTGCCTGGACAGCCGAAGTTATGGTTACGCAGGAGTTGGTTACGGTAAATTTTGCGTTGCAGATGTTGAAGTCGCTGCAGCGTGTCATATTGCGGTTCCAGTCGCGTTCCCAGTCGCGTTCTCTGCATCTTCTGCAGTTGCAGTCTCTATCTCTGTCTCTGTCTCTGTCGCAGTCTCTGTCCCTGTCTCTGTCTCCGATGATGAGCTGCTGAGTAAAGCCTGAAGCTGTAGTGGACAGCGGCACAATCAGAGGACATGAAGAACCGGTATCATCGAAAAAAACCTTGTTGAGAAAAACAAGATTTTCCGTAGTACAATTAGAATCGTTTTCTAAAAAACCCATTTTTTAATTACCTCATTTCATAAATATAGGTACTGTCATTATATGCCGAGGTTGTGCAGATGGTGTCGGCAGGGTCATCTGACAGAGAATTTCCACATTTTAGTGGGGACGTTTTTCTTATAAAACTAAATTTTATATTGAAAAGTGTTTAAAAGTGGTGTATAGTGGTAATATAAAAAACTTATTCTGGAGCATTGTCATTTCGCGCAGGAGGAAGCCGGCATGTTCATGGGCACGTCTTACAACTCAATAGATGAAAAGAACAGAATGATAGTGCCTTCCAAGCTGAGGGCAGGGCTGGGCTCCAGATGCATTCTGACTAAGGGACTGGACCGTTGTCTTTACATCTATACTTTTGAGGACTGGGACAGACAGATGGAGAAAATTTCACAGCTGCCGGAATCAGATCCTAAGGTAAGAGCTTTTATAAGGCATTTCTGTGCCAATGCAGTCGAATGCGAATTTGACAAGCAGGGCAGAATAATAATTCCGCAGGAACTTAAGACATATGCCGGAATTGAAAAAGAGCTGGTTACCATGGGCGCCAAGTCGAAAATAGAGGTATGGAGCCGTGAGGTATGGGATTCACCGGACAACGAAAGCAAGATGGAAAAAGAAGATTTTGCCAGAGCCCTGGTAGAATATAAATTCTAAGGCAGGTGAGATGTATGGAATTCAGACACACATCTGTACTTTTTGATGAATGTATGGAGGGACTTGATATAAGCCCCGATGGAATATATGTAGACGGAACTCTGGGAGGCGGCGGCCACTCCGAGGGCATCTGCAGAAGACTGGGAAAGGATGGACTGCTGATAGGCATAGACCGTGACAGAGATGCTCTTAAGGCGGCCGGAGCCAGACTGGAGGCATTCCCGTGCAGGAAAGTTTTTGTTCAGAGCAATTATTCAGATATTAAAGATGTGCTGGCAGAGCTTGAGATTGACAGCATAGACGGAGCACTGCTGGACCTGGGAGTTTCATCATTTCAGCTGGACAACCCTGAAAGAGGTTTTTCGTACATGCAGGAAGCCCCGCTGGATATGCGAATGAGTCAGGATGATGATTTTACAGCTTATGACGTGGTGAACAGCTACAGCGCTGAAGAACTGAAAAACATAATTTTTAAATACGGGGAAGAAAGATGGGCTTCCAGAATAGCTGATTTTATAGTAAAAGTCAGAAAGGACAAGCCGATCGAGACCACAGGACAGCTTGTGGAAATTATAAAGGCAGCCATACCGGCATCTGCGAGACGTGACGGGCCTCATCCGGCCAAGAGAACATTCCAGGCCATAAGAATCGAGGTCAACGATGAGCTTGGACAGCTTGAAAGAGCTGTAGATGAGTTCTGCGATGTGCTGGCACCCGGAGGAAGGCTCTGCATCATAACCTTTCACTCCTTAGAGGACCGTATAGTAAAGGATATAATAAACAGAAGAATCAACCCGTGCACCTGTCCGAAAGAGTTTCCGGTATGCGTGTGCGGCAAGGTGGGAGACATAAAGAAAAAATCAAACAAGCCTATAGCGCCGACGGCAGAGGAAATAGAAAGAAATCCCAGAGCCAGAAGTGCCAAGCTGCGGGTGGCTGAAAAAATATAGCCGCAGCAAAGACCGTTAATGCCAGGTGATAATGAGGGAAAGACATGACATCAGCAGAAAAAGCATATACTTCTGACTATTCATACATTCCGCCAAGCGCTTATGCAAGAGAATATGCACAGCAGTTCCCGGAAAGAAAAAGCTACCCTCAGAAGGGCGGAGACAGAACATCAGAACACGATAAAGAAAGAAAAATCAGAGAGGTTCAGCATACACAGCCTAAAAGTCCTGTGTCCCGTGCAGTTTTAGTGCGTTCCGTTATTTTACTTGTCATTGCGGGTATTCTGCTCGTAGGAACGGTCTGGATGAGTGCCAAAGCTACAGAAATCAAGTATTCAATTAATAAGACCAACAAGGAAATCCGCACTATCGAAAATGAGATAACCGCACTGAAAGTTAAAATTGAAGGTGCAAACGGTATAGAGTCAGTAGAGGAGTATGCTATAAACAAGCTGAAAATGAAATACCCGACGGCAAATCAGTGCATATATATCGAAGAAGACGCAGTTGTGAGAGACACTCTCAGTGCAGAAATAAGGGAGAAGGCTTACGGCAAGTCATAGAATCGCTTCTGCGGTAATATAAATAGTCTTAGAATAATTTCATATACAGGCGAGCCAGACAACTTAATACAGCCATTGGTGGTCTGGCTTTCTGTTTGATAAGAGAAAAAACAGGAGTATAAAGCCCAATGAAAGCACCGGTAAATTTAGTACATAAGAGAAGAGTTGCCATAGGGTTCTTTATTGTTGCCCTGCTTATGGTCGCACTTACATTCAGAGTAGCGTGGATCCAGATAGTGGATGCAGAGGAGTATACCGAAAAGGCCATACTTCAGCAGACAAACGATACGACTATCCAGGCCAAGAGGGGCATCATATATGACAGGAACGGCAAAGAGCTGGCTACCAGCACTACCTGCTACACTCTCTGGGTATGGCCGTCTCAGTTCACATATGAGAAGACCGATGAAGAGATAAAGGAGATGTGTGCAAAGATAGCCGAAATCATAGATAAGGACGAAGAAAAGGTTCTGCAGAATGCCACCAAGGAAACACTTATGGTGTCTCTGGCAAAGTATCTTGACAAGGAGACGGCTGATAAAATAAGGGCATTGAAGTACAGCGGCCTTGAACTGGCGGAGGGCACCAAGAGAAACTACCCGCTGGGCAATTTTGCATCTCAGGTTCTGGGCAGCGTCAATGACGATAATCAGGGCAGAACAGGCCTTGAACTACAGTACGATGAGTATCTGAGCGGTGTACCGGGGAGATGGGTTAAGAATACCGATATTTCAGGAAACGAGCTTGTTGAGGGACGGGAGGAATATCACGAAGCCCAGGATGGACTCAATGTGGTTACAACCCTTGACGAGGCCATTCAGTATTATGTGGAGAAGGCAATAAACGAGGGTATGGAAAAGACCGGAGCCAAGCGCATTATGTGTCTGATTATGGACCCCAAGACAGGAGACATTCTGGCCAGCGCAGTAACGCCCGGATTCGACCCTAACAATGCTACTGTCCCTACAGATGAAACCTACGCAGAGGAATACAAAAAAGCAGAAAACAAATCTGAAGTCCTGTCTAAAATGTGGAGGAATCCAATAGTCAGCGATACATATGAGCCGGGCTCCACCTTCAAGCTTATAACCGCATCTTCGGCCATCGAAGAAAAAGCAATCACCACCACGGAGACCTTCAGCTGCAATTCACGCATAACTGTGGCAGGAGTGACTCTTCACTGCTGGAGCAACAGAAATCACGGTACGCAGACAATCAAACAGGCTGTAGGAAATTCATGCAACCCTGTAATGGCCAAGGTTGCCACTAAAATGGGAAAAAAGACTTTCTACAAATATCTGGATCTTTACGGCATTACAGAGAAGACCGGCGTGGATTATCCGGGAGAAGCAGGTGCAATCGTTCAAAGTCTTGAAAATGTAGGACCTGTTGAACTTGCCACCATCGGCTACGGACAGGGCATTTCCGTAACTCCGATACAGCTGCTGACTGCAGTCAGTGCCATCGGAAATGACGGGGTGCTGATGCAGCCGCGATACGTAAAGGCTCTTACTGACAGCGAGGGCAGGATAGTAGAGGAATATGAGCCTAAGGTAGTGAGAAAGGTGATTTCTACCAAGACCGCCAACGAAATGAAGGAGATAATGGAATACGTGGTAGCTGAGGCTGGAGGCGGAAACGCCAAAATTACAGGCTACAGAATCGGAGGCAAGACAGGCACAGCCAATAAGGTTGAAAACGGAAGCTACGGCAAGAACTACTACAGTTCTTTTATCGGAATGGCCCCTATGGATGATCCAAAAGTTTCTATTCTTGTGGTGGTTGACAGTCCGAAGGGCTCATACTACGGCTCCATTGTAGCTGCACCTATTGCCAAATCTATACTTTCAGATGTGCTGCGCTATATGAACATCTCTCCTGAATATACAGATGCCGAAAAGGCGGCTATCGAAGGAAACTATACAGTGGTGCCTGATGTTGTAGGCAGAGAGTTCAGCGAGGCGGCAGGAATTCTGGGAGGCAAGGACCTTAAGTACAGCCGTCCGAAATCGGCCAGAGACGATGACAACTTCACTGTTGTGGATCAGTATCCTAAGGCGGGAACCAAGGTTAAAAAGAATTCAGTGGTCTATGTCTATAAGGAATAGAACCTGAGCATAAAATATATCCCGGAGGTAAATTGAAAATGATGCTGGAAGATTTGCTTGGCGGTTTCGGCTTCGAACTCGCAGCAGGTACTCCGGACAAGGACGCATGTGCGTTAATTTACCATTCAGACAAGACCGTACCCGGAAGCGCTTTTTTTGCAATAAACGGCACGGAAAGGGACGGAAGAAGTTATCTTGAAAGTGCGGCAGAAAGAGGAGCCTGCCTTCTGGTTACGGAAAGAGGCGGCCATGAGACAGATGCATTGCTTAAGAGGCTGTCTGCACAATACGGGCTTACGGCCGTCTACACGGAGAATACCAGAAAGGCCCTGGCAGCTGCTTCGGCTGAGTTTTACAGAAGGCCTGCAGACCAGCTGATGCTCATAGGCGTTACCGGCACCAAGGGAAAGACCACCACCACCTTTATGGTCAGGGAAATACTTGAAGCGGCAGGTATCAGAACGGGAATAATAGGAACGGTGGTGTCGGGATATGACGGATGCTATGAAGAGGCATCAAATACAACGCCTCAGTCTGCAGACATTCACAGCGCACTGAGAAAAATGGCTGATGCAGGCTGCAGCGCTGCAGTAATCGAGGTTTCGTCCCAGGGACTGATGCAGGAAAGAACCTTCGGTCTTAATTTCGATTCGGCAATCTTTACCAACATTTATCCCGACCATATAGGAGGCAGGGAGCATAAAAACTTTGAAGATTATATTTACTGGAAAAGCAGGTTGTTTAAACAGACAAAAACAGCTATAATCAATAGAGACGATCCGCACTGGGAGTATATTGCCGGAGAAAGTGAAGCAGAAAAGCTGGTTACTTTCTCGGCGACAGGAGATCCGATGGCGGATTATGCAGCTTCCGATATAAGCCTCCATTGGCAGAGAGATATTATGGGAGTGAGCTTTAACCTGAGCAACCATGAAATATTTCTGGGAATGCCGGGAAAATTCAACGCAGCCAATGCCGTTGCGGCAGCTGCATGTGCGGAAACGCTGGGAATCGGCATGGACACTTCGGCAAGGGCACTGGCAGGGGTGCGCGTGAGGGGAAGAACCGAGCAGGTGGACCTGAAAGAGGATTTTACTGTTCTGGTGGATTACGCCCATAACGGGCCTGCACTCCGGAGTCTGCTTTCCACATTGCGTGAATATGAGCCGGCCAGGCTGATTCCTGTATTCGGATGCGGTGGAGAAAGAGACAGGAACAGGCGCTTCGAGATGGGAAGATGTGCTGCAGAGCTGGCTGATTTTTCGGTCATTACTTCAGATAACCCGAGGCGCGAAAAGCCCATGGACATAATCAGGGATATAATCTCGGCCATGGCAGAGGAGGAAGGCAGCTATACCGTGATTCCTGACAGAAGGGAGGCTATACGCTGGACTGTTTCTCAGGCACAGACCGGGGATATAATAATAATTGCGGGGAAGGGTCACGAGACATATCAGATAACGGGCGAGGAAAAACACCACTTTGATGATCGTGAGGAGGTTCTTTCTGCAATGGGAAAAATTTGAGGAAAAAACTATGAGAACATTTACTGTAAAAGAAATAATAGAGGCTGCAGGAGGCATCCTGCTTTCAGGCGACGAAAGCAATGAGATTTACAGGGTCTGCACCGATTCAAGAAAAGCAGGGCCGGGAGATCTGTTTTTTGCGCTTAAAGGAGAAAACAACGACGGTCATAACTATCTGGCTCAGGTGCTGGAATCCGGTTGCCGGACAATAGTCGTATCTGACGAAAGTAAGGTGCCCAAGCAGACATTTCAGGCTCAGCCGGGAGATGCGGATATAATTTCTGTTGATGATACTACTGCTGCGCTTCAGAGGCTTTCTGCATATTATCTGGACAGTCTGCATCTCAGGAAAAAAATCGCCGTAACGGGCAGTGTGGGCAAAACAAGTACCAGAGATATGCTTTACTATGCACTGTCCACCACATTCAGAACAGGCAGAAATCCGAAGAACTTCAACAACGGCTTCGGACTTCCTCTCAGCATAATGGATTTTGCTCCCGATACGGAGGCTGCAGTGCTGGAGATGGGCATGAGCGCCGCCGGCGAAATAGAGAAGCTTGCAAGACTTGCCAGACCGGACATCGCTATCATTACCAACATAGGTATTTCACACATAGAGAATCTGGGAAGCAGGGAGGGTATACTCAAAGCAAAGCTGGAGGTTACCACATGCTTTGATGAGAACTCCGTGCTGATAATAAATGCTGACAACGATATGCTTACTCCGGAAACGGTGAAGGGACCGTACAGGGTTGTAACTGTAGGCAGCGGTCCTGACTGTGATTACAGAATATCAGATGTTTGCGATTCAGGCGATAAAGGTGTAGAATATATACTGCACTGCGGAGGCAGGGAATATGCTGTCAAGCTTCCGGTACCGGGTGCACATAATGCTGTAAATTCGGCTCTTGCAGTAGCTGCAGCTGAGCTTGCAGGTATTTCGCCTGACAAGGCTATAACAGGACTGGAGCAGGCAGAGCTTACTGAAAAGAGGTTAAATATAAAGAATAAGGGCAGAATTAAGGTTATAGATGATACTTATAATGCCTGTCCTGATTCTATGAAATCGGCAATAAACACTCTTATGGCCACTGAAAAAGAGGCCGATGGCAGAAGAATTGCCATTCTGGGTGACATGTTTGAACTGGGAGGCGAAAGCGAAAAAGCCCATCTGGAAATCGGACGTTATGCGGCCGAAATGGGAGCAGATCTGCTGATTGCAGTGGGAGAGGCGGCAGAAGGCTACGCCCGCGGCGCAGAAGCCATGGAAAACATGGGCAAGGATAAGGTGCGATACTACGCTGATAAGGAAACGTTGCTTCATGATATCTCCGGACTGCTAAAGCAGGGAGATGTGGTGCTGGTCAAGGCTTCGAGAAGCATGTTCCTTGAAGAGATTGTAAAGGAAATACTGAAGGATAAATAATAAAAACAAGATAGGAGTAAGAAAATGCAGAATATGATATACCCTGTAATTGCAACGATTATAGCATGGATTCTGGGCGCTTTGTTTACCAGAATGCTCATTCCGTTTTTAGAAAAGAAACAGTTCAGACAGTTTGTGAGGGAGGTAGGACCTCAGTCTCACCTTTCCAAGACAGGGACACCCAGCATGGGCGGACTGGCGATCATCAACTCCGCAGCTATAGCTGCTGTTGCTGTTACCGCCGTAGAAGGAAGTCTGGACATAAGAGTTGCAGGCGTTATCGTGCTGATGTACCTGTTTGCTCTTATCGGCTTTATAGATGATTACGAAAAAGCGATAAAAAAGAATAATGCAGGTATAAGTCCAAAACAGAAAATAATTATGCAGCTGGGTTTTTCTCTGGCATTTGCCGTGTTTGCTGCTTATTATTCAACTGCAGCTTTCGGTATGGTAGGAGGCACAGAGGTATGGATACCTTTTATCGATAAGTATGTGGACTTCGGTATTTTATATATACCGTTTGAAATATTTGTTCTTGTTGCCTTCAGCAATTCGGTCAACCTGACCGACGGTCTTGACGGACTTGCTTCCGGAGTGACTGCATTGGTAAGTATATTTATGGTTATCGCGGGCACAGCGTTCTGCTTTGCAGGTGAGCCTGTCATTTTTGGGGCTGTGGCAGGCGGATGCCTTGGATTCCTTATTTTCAACAGGAATCCTGCGAAGATTTTTATGGGAGATACGGGTTCTATGGCTCTGGGCGGCGTGCTGGCTGCAGGAGCAATCATGATGAAGCTGGAATTCCTTCTCGCAATAGCCGGACTGGTTTACGTGATTGAAGCTCTGTCCGTAATCATTCAGGTGACATATTATAAAAAGACGAAGAAAAGAATATTCAAAATGGCTCCGATTCATCACCATTTCGAGCTTTGCGGAATGAGTGAGCGCAAGGTAGTTGCCATGTTCTGGGCAGCCACTCTGGTTTTCTGCCTGCTTGCCATTTTAGTAATGAACATATAGGAGTGATTATAAATGAATAACATAAATGTTGAAAATATAAAGGGAAAGAGAGTTCTTATAGTTGGCATGGGCAAATCAGGCATTGCGGCAACTCAGGCCATGCTGAAGCTGGGTGCCAATGTAACCATACAGGACTCCAGAGAACGGGAAAAAACCGATGGGCAGCTTCTGACCTTCCTTGAAGGAAAGAGCGTAAAGTGCTACTTTCATGAGATACCTGAGCATGTGGCTGATTTTGATATGATAATTCTGAGCCCGGGAGTTGATCCGGAGCTGGATTTTATAAAAGATGCAGAGGCCGATGGTGCAGAAATCGTGGGAGAACTTGAAATCGCCTACAGAATTGCCAGAGGAAACTTTGTGGCAATAACAGGTACTAACGGCAAGACCACGACCACTACTCTGGTGGGAGAGATTTTCAGAAACTCCAGGAGAAAAACCCACGTTGTTGGCAATATCGGTGTTGCAGTTATCTCAAAGGCTCTGGAGGCGGACGAGGACGACTGGCTCATAACCGAGACCAGCAGCTTCCAGCTTCAGACCATAAAATACTTCAAGCCGGAGATTTCCGCTATTCTGAACCTTACTCCCGATCATCTGAACAGACATCACACCATGGAAGCTTATGGTGAAGCCAAGGCAAGGATTTTCGAAAACCAGGATGCGGCAGGATACTGTGTTGTAAACTACGATGACAAGCTCTGCTACGGACTTACAGAGAACTGCAAAGCTAAAGTGGTTCCTTTCTCAAGAAAGGAAGAGCTGGAATTCGGAGCTTTCCTGAAGGGCGACATGCTGGTGATAAAGAACGAAGCAGGCGAAATGGTGGAGTTCTGCAGCAGAGATGACCTTAAGATTATCGGGGACCATAACGTGGAAAACGCACTGGCAGCAGCTGCGATATGTTATTTTGCAGGCATAGACAGAGAGACAATCTCAAAAACTCTGACAGAATTCGGCGGAGTTGAGCATAGAATAGAGTATTCAGGAGAGATTAACGGAGTTAAATTCTACAACGATTCCAAGGGAACCAATGTGGACGCAGCTGTGATAGCTTTAAGAGCAATAAAGCAGAACATCATTCTCATAGCGGGAGGAGATGGAAAAGGTCAGAGCTTCGATGAGCTTATCAGAAACTTTGAGGGCAGAGTAAAGCACATGATTCTTCTGGGAAGGGACGGCAGACTTATCGCAGAAGCGGCTGATAAATATGGCTTTAAGGATTATACATTCGCCAAGGATATGCCTGAATGTGTAAAAAAGGCTTTTGAGATGGCGGAGCCGGGAGATACTGTGCTTCTTTCACCGGCCTGTGCAAGCTGGGATATGTACGACAATTTCGAGCAGAGAGGCGATCATTTCAAGGAGTGTGTCAGCAGGCTGTAATTAAAGAATTTTGATAGATTAAAAGGCATTAAAGGGTTTATGGAAAAAAAGACAGTTAAAAAACAACATACAGGGGATCTGTCTGTGGTACTGCTTGTGACGATTCTGACCATTTTCGGAACCATCATGATTTTCAGTGCCAGCTATTACTATGCCATCAGCAACTTCGGTGATCCGTACCATTACCTGAAAAGGCAGCTTATCTGGCTGGCAGCCGGTTTTGTGGTCATGTGGATATGTTCTAAGGTAGACTATCATTTTTGGGTGCGCTTCTGGCTCATCGCATATGTGGCAGGCATGGCGTTGCTGGTGCTGGTACTTATTCCCGGCATCGGTTCATCTGCTTACGGTGCTACCAGATGGATACAGCTTGGACCTATAACCATAATGCCGGGAGAAATAGCCAAGGTAGGAATAATACTGTTTATAACCGGATATTTTTCGCGGCACCCGAAATGGGCCACAGATATTAAAAAGGGTATAGTACCTATAATGTTTGTCACTGTGATTTATGGCGGACTCATCATGATGCAGCCCAACATGTCTACGGCTTTTACTGTCTGCTTCATAGTAGGCGGAATGCTGCTGGTGGCAGGAGCTAAATGGATGCATCTGGGAACTCTTGCAGGCGGTGCGGTTGCTGCAGGTGTGCTTCTCATTTTGGTAGACACATCAGGTTACAGATACCAGCGGTTTCTGAGCTTTCTGGATCCATTTGATGATCCGCTGGACACAGGATATAACGTTGTCCAGTCCCTTCTTGCCCTGGGAACCGGCGGACTGACAGGTCTCGGTCTTGGAAACAGTGTGCAGAAGAATCTTTATCTGCCGATGCCGCAGAACGACTTTATTCTGGCCATTATCGGCGAGGAACTGGGATTTGCAGGAATTCTGGGTCTTGTTATATTATACCTGCTTCTGGTGTGGAGAGGATGTCATATCGCTATTAATGCAAAGGATCTGACGGGACTTCTTCTTGCCGCCGGCATCACCATCATGGTAGGAGTCCAGGTGGTAATCAATATGGCGGTTGTGACCTCATCAATGCCGCCTACAGGTATTATTCTGCCTTTCGTGAGCTACGGAGGCAATGCGCTGCTGATTTTTATGGCAGCAATGGGAATTCTGGTTAACATATCCAAATCTGCGGATATATGATATAACGGCGCGGCGCCGGAGCTTTACAGGAAGGAATGCAGCTGACTTATGAGAGTAATTGTAACCGGCGGAGGTACAGGCGGTCATATTTATCCCGCCATTGCCATCGCTGACAAATTTAAGGAAATGGATCCCGAGACGGCTATTCTCTATGTGGGAAACGATGAGGGAATAGAAAAGGACATTGTCCCGAAATCCGGCTATGAACTGGCACTTGTAGACGCAAGATGGCTTAACAAGTCAAATCTGTGGCAGCTGGTAAAGACGGGAGCCAGAGTGACCAAAGGAATACTGGAGGCCAGTCATGTAATAAGGAAATTCAGGCCTGACGTGGTTATAGGCACGGGAGGCTATGTTTGCTTTCCTGTAATAGTAGCTGCCAGGATGTACGGAGCCCGAACCTTTCTCCATGAACAGAACGCATATCCGGGTCTTGCCAACAGGACTCTGGAAAAACATGTTGACAGAGTTTTCCTCGGGTTCAAGGATGCGCAGCAATACTTCAAAGAGCCGGAAAAGTGCATTGAAGCAGGTAATCCGGTAAGAAAAAGTTTCTTTACGCTGGATCGCAGCGAGGCAAGAAAAAAGCTGGGATTTAATGAGGAGGACTTTATCGTATTTTCCTTCGGAGGCAGTCTGGGGGCAGAGAAGATCAACGAGGTGGCTTTCGAACTGATGCAGGTGCTGAACGGCCACGAAGGTGCCGCCATGGTCTTCGGCACAGGCAGGTGGTATTATGATAAGATTCTGGAGCAGGCTTCTCAGCGAGGAATTGAGATAAAGGACAATATCCGTATAAAGGATTACATAGAGGACATGGAAAATTATCTGGCCGCCTGTGACCTGGTCATCAGCCGGGCGGGGGCTCTTTCTGTGGCGGAAACCACTGTCTGCGGCAAAGCGTCGGTGCTGATTCCGTCGCCGAATGTAACAGGAAATCACCAGTACTATAATGCCAAGGCTGTGGCTGACAGAGGAGGAGCAGTTCTCATTGAGGAAAAGGATCTGACGGCAGAGGCTCTCATCAGTCAGGTAATGAGACTAAAAAACAATCCTGACCAGCTGAAAGAGATGGGCAGGGCAAGCAGAAGCTGTGCACCTGACCGCGCTTTGGACATAATATACAGCACGATTATGGAAATATCGGGCAAACAGGCAAAGTAACCAAGGACACGCCTCCCACATACTATGAAGGTATAGTTGGGAGGTGTTTTTTTGGATTGCTACCATATAGAGGGAGGGGTACCCCTACGTGGGGAATATCGCGTAAAAGGTGCCAAAAACTCAGCGCTGCCGATTCTTGCCGCTGCGGCTGCAAAACCCGGTGTTCACGAGATACACGACTGCCCTCGCATAGATGACGTTTTTGTAATGGAGGAAATACTCAGGTCACTGGGGGCAGATACAATCTTTGAAGGAAACTGCCTCAAGATAGATACGCGGAACATGGAAGGCACTAAGGTGTCGCGGGAGACTATGAGCAGGATGCGTTCTTCCGTATTTCTCATGGGCAGCCTTCTGGCCAGACATGGAGAGGCCACCGTGCACAGGCCCGGCGGATGCCGTATAGGCAAACGTCCCATAGACATACATATTGACGGGCTGCAGCAGATGGGGTTTTGTGTGGAAAGCCGCGGCGAGGAAATAAGGTGCAGCGGCAGGTGCAGGGGCGGCAGGATAAGACTGCCCTATCCCAGTGTAGGAGCTACAGAAAACCTTATGATGGCAGCTCTTTCAGGCGAGGATGAGACTGTTATAGAAAACTGTGCCTGCGAACCGGAAATCGCAGACCTGCAGGGGTTTCTGCGAACCTGCGGCTTTGATGTGACAGGAGGAGGAACCGGCAGGATTACGGTAAGAGGTCTGCCGAAAATGTTCGGAAGGACAGAAGAAACAGAGCAGAGAGACACCATGTATTTTATCGTGGAGGACAGAATCGAGGCGGCAACGTATATGGCAGCGGTGCTGGCTTCAGGCGGAAGAGCTGTATTCAGAAACATAAGGGCGGAACTTATGGGTGAGGTGCTCAGGGTATTTCAGAGTATGGGAGCATGTGTAAGAAACTTCGGCGATGTCATCGAAATAATTGCACCAAAGGAGCTAAAAAGCCCCGGGATAGTGATTACTTCGCCATTTCCGGGATTTCCTACGGACTGCCAGCCTCAGCTGATGACACTGTGTACGGGAGCAGGCGGGCTCACTACCATACGAGAGGAAATTTTTGAGAGCCGTTTTGCTCATAAAAAAGAGCTGGTTAAAATGGGCGCAAATATTGATATCTGCGGAAAAAA